>NZ_JAVDSH010000001.1:0-813673 GCF_031455195.1 Paenarthrobacter nitroguajacolicus
AAGGGACTCAATCCACTCCGCAGTCTCTTCCGGATCACGATCAGGCAGCTGGGCAGTCAACCCGCTGAGGATGTGTGAGGTCTCTTCTCCTACAGACACGTCCAACCTTCCTTTAGGCGCATTCATCGGCGCCTCAGGTCTGGCAGGGTAACTGCCCGTCGTGAACGCGTCGTGTGCGACATTTCGGTTTCAACAGCCCGGTCCGATGCGCCGGGCAGGTCTTGTGAGCGCTTGGCTGCCCAGTAGAATTCTTTGGGGCGATCGCCCTGCAGCCATAGCGCTCATGGCCACTCTAGCTTTCACTGCGCCGGGATGCGTAGCCGCAGGCCCCGGGGGGCGTTGTATGTCACACCCGCAGGGCCTCCGTGACGGAAACCACGCCGTTGTCGTGGCCTCGAAACGCCCCCGGTAGTGCGGAATGTGGCCCCGGGCAGGGACAATGGCTTGAAGCACACGCCCAAAGGGTGTTGGCTGTTAGTAATGGAAGTCACTTCAAAAGGAGGAAACGTGAGCGAGGCCGACGCCGCCACATCGGTAAATGTGGCGGAACGAATGGGTTTCAAAGATGGGGATCTGATTCAGGAGCGCGGCTACGACGACGACGTCGACTTCGACTTGCGTGACGACATCGAAGATGTCACGGGATCCGAACTGTTGGATGAAGACGATCATGACGTAGTGGATGCCGTTGTCTTCTGGTGGCGCGATGGCGACGGTGATCTTGTTGATGCCCTCATGGATTCGCTCACCACCTTGAAGGAAGGTGGAGTTGTTTGGGTCCTGACGCCCAAGTCAGGTCGTGACGGCTACGTTTCCCCGGCCGACATCCAGGACGCAGCTCCGACATCCGGGTTGCACCTGACCACCTCCGCCGGTGTGTCCAAGGACTGGAGTGCCACGCGCCTGGTGCCGAAGAAGAACAAGTGACCGAAGCCCAACTGGCGCCGGCCCAGATGACGGCGCCAGCCGTTGGTGATTCTGCGCCGGAGTTTGCATTGGTCAATCAATACGGGGAACCGGTTCGATTGTCCGATTACCGTGGCCGGAACGTTGTTGTAGTGTTTTTCCCTTTCGCTTTCTCGGGCATTTGCACGGGGGAGTTGTGTGAGATCCGCGACAACATCGCTGCCTTCGACGATGCGAACGCCACCGTCTTGGCCATTTCCGTGGACAGTAAGTTTTCCCAGCGGGCGTATGCCCAAAGCGAGGGCTTCGGGTTCGACCTCCTCGCCGATTTCTGGCCTCACGGTGCCGTTGCCCAGGCATACGGCGTGTTCGACGCCGACAGTGGGATGGCGCTGAGGGGAACATTCATTATCGACGCCGGCGGCACCATCCGATACGCGGTTGTCAATCCAAGGGGCCAAGCCCGTGACTTCGCCGAATACCGCCGCGCCATGGCGGACTTGGTTGGGCATTCGTCATGAGCCGCGTCCGGCCAGGGGTGGGCATGACTGGCTTTGCCAGCATGGACCCTGAGCCAGCCGTCCAGCTCCAACCAGGTGAGTTGGAGGCGGTGTCGGAGGCACGGCACTTCCTGGACGGCAAGCCGTTGGCTGTCCTTACGGGCGCCGGCCTGAGCACGGATTCAGGTATCCCTGATTATCGGGGACCCGGTTCCGCGCCGCGGAACCCCATGACCTACCAGGAGTTCATCGGCAGTGCCTCCAACCGTCGCCGCTACTGGGCCCGCAACCACATAGGTTGGTCCCATCTCCGGCATGCCGACCCGAACGCCGGACACGCCGCCATCGCGCTGATGGAGAAGCGGGGACTTCTTACGGGCCTCATCACCCAGAACGTGGACCGGCTCCACGAGGACGCCGGAAGCGTCAACGTGGTGGATTTGCACGGGCGGTTCGATCAGGTCATCTGCCTCGACAACGGGCACATTTTCAGCAGGCAGCTGATCGCGGCCATTCTCGAGGAGATCAACCCGGGCTTCCTGGAAGCCGCACTGGATTCCGGGGTGGTGGAAATGGCTCCGGACGCCGATGCCACGGTGGAAGATCCTGAACTTATCACCTCGTTTGTGGTGGCGGTTTGTCCCATCTGCGGCGGGACGCTGAAGCCGAACGTCGTCTATTTCGGCGAGAACGTACCCAAGGACCGCGTGGCACGCGCTTATGGGATGGTGGACGACGCCGATGCCCTCCTGGTGGCGGGGTCGTCGCTGACGGTGCAGAGCGGCCTTCGCTTCGTCCGTCACGCCGCAAAAGCCGGCACGCCCGTGGTCATCATCAATAGGGGTCCCACCCGCGGCGATACCCTTGCTACGGTAAAACTCGACCTCGGAGTGAGCGGCGCTTTGGACTACTTGGCACGGACGCTGCCCGACATTTCGGGAACTCCAAGGCCGATTGGTGTTTCCGGCACATAATCATGTAGAGTCATTGTTCGTTGGTTGAAGCGCTGAGGAACTGAAAAGGTCCACAGGAAGCGTTGAAACCGCGTTTTGGGTCTTTAGCTCAGCTGGTAGAGCGCCACGTTTACACCGTGGATGTCATCGGTTCGATCCCGGTAGGACCCACCAAGCAACCCCGCCACGTCGTATCAGCAGGTACGACGCGGCGGGGTTTTTTGTTGTCCCAGCCGGGCCCGCAAGGCCTGGCATGCAGGTGCCTAAATTGTCAGTGGCGTTCCCTATGGTTTTGGACATGGAATCTGTTGACATCCGGACCACCGTCCAAGGCGCTCCCGTGGTGGTCCTGCGGGGTGGCCGCGAGTGGGACGTGGTGGCAGAGCCCGTCCGCTGGTTCGAGAGGGTCTCGTGGTGGGAACAGTCCAGGCGCATGCCCCGTGGGCACGGCCGGGTGGATGTCGAAATCTGGCAAGTCCAGGTGGATCCGGGAACGGGACCCCACTCCGGTGCGCTGACGTGGGAACTTGTGCGGGATGGCGATGCTGGGGGTTGGTACCTCCGCGGCGAGGAAGCGTTGGCTGCCTGAACCCGTGGGTTAAATGGATGAGCTCTCCACCACGACTATTGGGGGATGCCGCGGTGGAGAGCTCGAGAATGAATATACAGCGAACTTTTGGGTTTGGAAAGCGAGGCTACTGGCGCGGGCTTAAGGTGTCGTCAGGGCGGGCCGCGACGCTCCAAACGGTGAAGCACTATGATGAGTAGTGTTCAGCTGAATGAACAGCTAGAACTTTCATGACGAAGGAGAATCGTGGCAGATTCCCGCTCTACCCGCTCGGAGGGGCTGGGCGCGTCGTCGCCGGCTCCTGCCGTCACCCGTGCTGCCGCTGTGCTTGAGGCACTTGCCGGCTCGCCATCAGGGCGCCTGACCCTGAGTGACCTCTCGAGGGAACTTGGCATCCCCAAGTCCTCCACCTCCAATCTGCTCCTCGCGCTGGAGGAATCGCGCCTCATTACCCGCCAGGGGGCTGACTTCGCGCTGGGCCGGAAGCTGGTGGAGCTGGGTGCGGCGTATTTGAGCCGTCTGGACGAGGTGCAGGAGTTCTACAAGTATTGCGAGCAGGCTCCCACTCTTTCCGGTGAGACCGTCAGGATCGCCATGCTCGATGGCGACCACGTTATTTACCTTGCGCGATATGAAGGCCATCCAGCCGTGCGGCTGACCTCGAACATCGGCGACAAGATGCCGGTATCCCTGTGCAGCGTTGGCAAAGCCTTGTTGGCCCAGTTGCATGACCACGATATTGACGCGATGTTCCCCGATGGCATGTCGCTGCCTGTCATGACTGCGAACTCGCTGCGCACGGCCGAGGAGCTGAAGGCGCAGATTTCGACCATCCGCACCCAAGGATTCGCCTTCGAGGACGAGGAGTCCACGGTGGGGGTCGTCTGCCTGGCGGTGCCCGTACCCACCCATGGGGCCCACGGCCCCAGCCTGGGCCTCTCTGTAACCGCCCTGAAGGCGACGTATTCGGAGGAACAGGGCGCCCTGATGGTGAAGGAACTCAAGGAATTGGCCCGGTCCTTGGGCAACCCTATGGGATAGCGGTTATAAATCTGATTTTAGTCTTGGCAACATGTTCATCACGCTGTACGCTGTTCAACATAGTGATCTTGGCGGTGATGCCATCACTATCTCGCTGGGCCAACGGGGGCCTGGGGTGATTTTGAGGGAGTGCTTGTGACAACTCGTACTAAGACAAAGTTCGCGGCGGAAGCCGACGAAGCCGTCGTCGAACCGGAGCAGCTTCGGCGGGCGACGTTGGCCAGCTCTGTAGGTTCCGCTCTGGAGTACTACGATTTCTACATTTATGGCCTGGCTTCTGCGCTGATCTTCGGGCCCCTGTTTTTCGCGCCTCTCGGTCCGGATGGGGCACTGATCGCATCGTTCGCTACGTATGGCGTTGGCTTTGCGGCACGGCCGTTTGGCGGCCTGATCTTCGGTTACATTGGTGACCGGTTCGGCCGGAAGATGGTCCTGATCCTAACCATTGCGTTGATGGGAACGGCGAGCTTCGCCATCGGACTCCTCCCCACCTTCGAGCAGGCAGGGATGCTGGGTGCGGTTCTGCTCGTCACCCTCCGCATCGTCCAGGGGCTCGGCGCCGGTGCCGAGCAGGCCGGCGCAACCACGCTGATATCGGAAGTGGCACCGCGCCGCCGTCGTGGTTTCTTCGCTTCCTTGCCATTCGTCGGAATCCAGCTCGGCACCCTCCTGGGCGCGGGAACGTTCGCCCTTATCGCCATGGCGGATAAGTCCGTCCTGCAAGGCTGGCTGTGGCGCGTGCCCTTCCTGGCCAGCTTCATCCTGATCGTCATCGCGATTTTCATCCGGCTCAAGCTCAAGGAGACGCCAGCGTTCCAGGAGTTGGAAAAGCACAAGAACGTGGTCAAGAACCCGATCAGTGCCCTATGGAAGCACTCCAGGAAGAACGTGCTGATTGGCATTGGCCTGCGGATGGGCGAAAACGGAAACTCGTCCATCTACTCGGCACTTCTGGTTTCGTTCATGAGCATGCCCGCGGGCGTCTTTGCTGGAAACAATTCCATTGGTCCGGTCGGCCTGCTGATTGCGGCTGGTTTCGCGGCAGTCCTCGTTGTGACCTTCGGAGCGCTTTCGGACAAGTATGGCCGGGTGCCGATCTACCGCTACGGTGCGCTGTTCCAAGCCATTATTGCCGTGCCGGCCTTCTACCTGGTGACGTTGGGCAACGTCACGCTGGTATGGGTGGTCATGGCTGTGGGTATCGCCATTGGCGTTCAGTCGATGCTCGGCCCGCAGTGCCCACTCCTCCCGGAACTCTTTGGCTCGCAGTACCGCTTTACGGGCGTGGCGATGAGCCGTGAGATCTCAGCCGTCCTGGCAGGCGGGCTGGCACCCCTGCTCGGTGCGCTGATGCTGGCCGCCACGAACCACTCGTGGCTGGTGCTGGCCATCTACTCCCTGGTCCTGGCGTTGATTTCCTTTGTAACAACCTTCTTCACCCCGGAGACGGCCGGTCGCGACCTCGTCAGCACCGAAGACGCACGGTAGCTTCCGGAGTAGGTACACACAACGCACGGCGGCGCGGTCCTTCCAAGAGGAGGGGCCGCGCCGCTGCCATGTGGAACCAAAGGATTTCCGACTCTTCCGGTTATGGTCGGTTCGGTTTGACGATGCTTCCAGAGAGGGGTGCGGACGCATACCATCCCGTACCTCTGCGTCTCCTCTGTCTGCCGGGGATACTAGCGGTGATGAGATTGCTTCGTGCTTTGCGTGCAGCCCGGACGTGGGGGTGCCACGTCTACGGAAGCAGCGCGCAGGCACGCCGTCTTCGTAGGACTTTAGCTCGACTCCGTAGCCGTCACCGAGCTCATCCGCCAAGGACTGGGCGAGGCGGTTGCCTTCGGTCGTGAAGCGGGCGGCAAGATCCTTGGACTTCCAGGTAACGCTCGGGGTCAGCGACGCGTCGTAGGACCGCCCCAGGCTTGCAGTTCGCGAACAAGGCTGCGCGTGAGGCCGGTGATGTCGTAGTCGATAGGCGAATCAAGCCACAGCGCCGTATCGCCGTAATCCGGGAACAGGCGCACTGTGGTGCGCTGGTGTGCCATCGCGCAATCCATAGGAAGTTACTACTGCCGTGCACGACGAGGGGCGCGGCCCGCTGAAGTTCCGGGCCGCGCCCCTCTGCGCGCACTGCTTGGGTGGAATGGAAGAATCAGTAGAAGTGGACGGGATCAACCAGGTGGGGGAGTTCGCCGCCGTCCAGGAAAGTACGCAGGTTGCTGCAGAAACGTTCGGTGATGAGGCGGTTCTCGGCTTCGCTCAGGGCCGAGGTGTGCGGTGACACGAGTACCTGGGGGTGGTTCCACAATGGACTGTCCTGCGGGAGCGGCTCGACGGCGAAGACGTCAAGGCACGCGTAGGACACCTGGCCGTTTTGGAGTGCCTCGTGCAACGCTTCCTCGTCCACGACGGTTCCACGGCCCACATTAACGAACACAGCCCCGGGCTTCATCGCGGAGAAAATTTCGCGGTTGAACAGCTTCTCCGTATAAGGGGTGCCGGGCAGGGTGTTCACCACTGCATCAGCACCGGCAACCAGGGTGGCCAGGCCGTCGTTGGTGGTGACCTCCTCGATGCCCTCAATGGCTTCGACGTTGCGCTTGGTCCCGCTGACTTTCATGCCCAGGGCACGGGCTATACGCGCCGTTTCCATGCCGATCTCACCCAAGCCAGTGATGACCAGCGTGGAACCGTTGACGAGTTTGGTGGGTGTCCGCAGCTCGGGCCAGATCCTGGAGGCCTGGTCACGGGCCATTTCGGCGCTCCGCTTGAAGCCGTTGAGGATGCCGAAGGCCGAGAATTCTGCCAGCGGCAGGGCATGGACCCCGGCCGAAGTGGTTACCTTGAACTTGCGCAGTGCTTCGGTGTCCAGGCCCGAGGCCTTGACGGCGCCGCCCGCTCCGGCAGCCATGGCATGGATCCATTGCAGGTGCGGATTGCTTTCGGCCACCTTGGCCAGTCCGGCGGGGCTTTCGTTGGGGAAGCCGTAGAGGACTTGTGCCCTGTTCAGCATGGCCCAATAGCGTTCTTCCTGCTCGGGCGTCCGCTTGAAGTTGGGGTCGCCGGCATGGTCGGCGGGGAAGCGCTCAGGCGGCAGGAGCTCAGGATCGTAGAGAACCGTTACGGAGGGATCAACAGCGCGGATCAGCTCTACGTGCTCTGCTTCGAGCGGCACAGCGATGGCGATGGTAAGTTCATCAGTCGTCATAGTGTTCATCATACTGAATGGAGGCTAGGATATTGAACAGAGTTTGCTGAGATGACCACAAAGAAGTGAGGTGTTACACCGCATGACCGGGAAACATGTGGGCTTTGTTGGCCTGGGGCTCATGGGTGCGCCCATGACCGCCAACATCGCCAAGGCCGGGTGGGTTGTCTCCGGGTGGAACCGCTCCGAGAAGGCCTTCAAGGACCTCCCAACGGTCCAGCGCGCGGCCACGGTGGCCGACCTCCGCGATCAGGAGGCAATCATCTTCATGCTCCCCGACCTGCCGTATATCGAGGAAGCCGCTGAGGGCTTGCTCGAATCCTGGCGAGGCGCGCCGCCGAAGCCGGGCACCGCCGTCGTCATCATGAGCAGCGTCTCCCCAACTGCGGTCCGGCAGTTCGGCGAAACCGTCCACCAAGCGAGCAGCGGCAACGCAATAGTGATGGACGCCCCGGTCAGTGGCGGAACCGCAGGTGCGCGGGAAGGAACCCTGGCCATCATGGTTGGTGCCGACGAACCCCACTTCGAGGCACTCAAGCCGCTTTTCGAGGCCATGGGAACCACCGTGCGACGCATGGGGCCACTTGGGTCAGGATCACTTGCCAAAGCCTGCAACCAACTCATCGTCGGAACCACGACGGCGGCACTCGCCGAGGCGGCCGAACTTGCCGAACGCTCCGGCATGGACGTGGACGCGCTCTTTGAGGTCCTCTCCGGCGGGCTCGCCGGAAGCCGGGTGCTGGACAACGTTGGTCCGCGACTCGCTGCCAAGGACTACGCGCCGACGGGACCGGCCAAGTTCATGCACAAGGACCTCGGATTCGTCCTTGACAGTGCTGAAGCTGCCGGCTCCGCCGTCCCCCTGGCCACAGCCGCGATCGGGCTGTACGCCGAACTGGGGCGCCAAGGACTCGGAGACCAGGACCTTGCCGTCGTCCGGCAAACCATCGCCAACCTGAGCCAGACCCCAACCGCGACGTCGAGCAGCAACTGAGCCGGCGCAACCTAAGAAGGAATGAAAAACAAACCATGAGTGGACTTTTCGATCTGACCGGCCGGGTTGCCTTGGTCACTGGTTCAAGCCGGGGGATCGGCAACGCCCTGGCCAGGGGCCTTGCCGACGCAGGCGCCACGGTGGTGCTCAACGGCATCAGCGCTGAACGACTTGACGCCGCGCAGGAGGCAATGGCCGCTGACTACCCGGCGGGCAGAATCCACAGTCGGGCCTTCGACGTCACCGACCCGGTGGCCGCTGCGGAAGGTGTGGCGTGGATAGAGAAGAACGTCGGGCCGCTCGACATTCTGGTGAACAACGCCGGGATCCAGCACCGGGTCCCCATGCTGGACCTCGACGTCAAGGACTGGGACCGGGTGATCACCACGGACCTGACCAGCGCGTTCCTGGTGGGCCGTGAAGCCGCCAGGCACATGATCCCCAGGGGGCACGGCAAAATCATCAACATCTGTTCGGTCCAGACAGACCTCGCCCGACCAACCATCGCCCCCTACGTCGCCGCCAAGGGCGGGCTGCGCAACCTCACCCGCGCCATGACCGCCGAGTGGGCAGCGTCGGGCCTGCAGATCAACGGGATCGCACCCGGTTACATCCACACCGAGATGACGCAGAACCTGGTGGACGACACTGACTTCAACACCTGGATCCTTGGCCGAACTCCTGCCAACAGGTGGGGGACCGTCGCGGATCTTGCCGGGCCGACAGTCTGGCTGGCATCCCAGGCGTCCAACTTCGTCAACGGCCAGACCATCTTCGTCGACGGTGGAATGACGGTGGTGGTCTAATGGGCATCACACTTCCCCAGTCCGCTCCGGCCGTGGTCGCCCACGGCAAGGACGACCTCCGCATTGAAGACCTTCCGCTGACCGAACCCGAGCAGGACCAGTCGATTGTCGAAATCGCCTACGGCGGCATCTGCGGCTCCGACCTGCACTACTGGCTGCACGGCGCAGCGGGGGAGTCCATCCTCAAGGAGCCCATGGTCCTGGGCCACGAAATCGTTGGCATCGTGGTCCAGCAGGCAGCGGATGGAACCGGACCCGGGGTGGGAACGCCCGTGGCCGTTCACCCGGCAACGCCCGCCCCCGGCGATGCCAGATACCCCGAAGACCGGCCCAACCTTTCCCCGGGATGCACGTACCTGGGCAGCGCCGCCCGCTACCCGCACACCGACGGTGCCTTCAGCCGTTACGCAAACCTGCCATCAAGGATGCTGCGCCCCCTGCCGGAGAACCTGGACCTCCGGACGGCTGCCCTGGTGGAACCGGCCAGTGTCGCGTGGCACGCTGTGGCACGTGCGGGGGACGTCCGAGGAAAGACTGCGCTCGTCATCGGAAGTGGCCCCATCGGCGCGCTCGCGGTCGCGGTCCTGAAGCGGGCCGGCGCGGCCCGGATCGTCGCCGTAGACATGCACGACAAGCCACTGGAGATCGCGCAAAAAGTTGGTGCGGACGCAGTACTCAAAGGTGACGAAGCGGACGCCATAGCGGCTGTGGAGGCCGACGTCGTGATTGAATCTTCGGGCAGCCATTACGGACTGGCCTCTGCCATCAAGGGAGCAACCCGCGGCGGCAAAGTGGTCATGGTGGGGCTGCTCCCGTCGGGGCCGCAGCCGGTGTTCATCTCCCTGGCCATCACCCGGGAACTCGAATTGCTGGGTTCATTCCGCTTCAATGACGAAATCGAGGAAGTCATCGCAGCGCTCGCCGACGGTTCACTCTTCGTGGATCCTGTGGTCACGCACGAATTCGACCTTGCCCACGGTTTGGAGGCCTTTGACGTGGCGAAAAACCCGGCTGTGTCCGGCAAGGTCCTGCTGAACTTCCGCGGGTAGCTTGCGCCAGCTAGTTTTTGGCGACAGGAACAAACACGCGGGGTTGGTCGTCCCAACTGGGGGCCAACTCCGCGATGGTTTGCCGCATGATCCGGGCGGCTGCGTCCCGCGCCACAGGACCGTCGCCTGCCTCGATGGCATGCGCAACATCCATGTGCCACTGCAGGGCCTGCTTTTGGGGGTGCTCCGGCATCAGGCCGTGCACCGTCCTGCCGGTCAGCGTTTCGGTGACCTGGCCGATCAGGTTCGCGAACATCTCGTTGCCCGAGCCGGAGAGCACCAGGGCATGGAACCGGATGTCGAGGTCCAGGAACGTAGCCATGTCGCCGGCGTCGCCGGCTTCCTTCATGGCATGGGAGATGCCCACCAATTCCTTGCGGAGCGCTTCCGGGGCGTTGCCGGCGGCAAGTTCAGCTGCCACCGGCTCGACGGCGGAACGCAGCTCCGCCAAGGAACGCAACTGGGCTCCACGTCCTTCGCCGGCCAGTCGCCAGCGAATAACCAAGGGATCGAAGGGATTCCAACGGTGGGCCGGGAGGACTCGGATTCCCACGCGCTTGATGGTCTCCACCAGTCCCAACGACTGAAGCACCCGAACGGCTTCGCGGACCACCGAACGGGAAACCTTGAGCTCGTCTTCCAAATGCTCCGCCAACATGACATGGCCAGTGGGAAGGGCGCCCCCGACTATGCGGGTCCCCAGATGCTCAACGGCGCGGTGGTGGAGGCTGGTTGACATAGAGGTAAGCATAGTGGCGCAGGGAGCCTGGGTGCGCAGCTTTGGTCCGTGCACCCCCCCCGGGAGCCAATGCGGGCAGGCCGCATCATAGACTGATTATGACGCGGCACCGTTCCACTTGGTGGGCGCCGCTTTCCTGCCCCTCACTTAAATACGTATGGTTTATTACAGCCCCTGGTTTTGATTTTGCTTCCTGCGTGTCCGCAGGACTGTTTGTACACGAACGAATTGGAGTTTTGATGTCAGCACACATCGGTGTCACCGGCCTTGCGGTGATGGGCGCCAACCTGGCCCGCAACCTCGCACGCAACGGCTTCACCGTGGCGCTCCACAACCGCTCCGTGGAAAAGACCGACGCCCTGCTGGAGAAGCACGGCTCGGAAGGCGACTTCATTCGCACCGAGACGCTGCAGGAACTCGTCGACTCCCTCGAAAAGCCCCGGCGCGTCCTCATCATGGTCAAGGCAGGCGCACCCGTTGATAACGTCATCGAGCAGCTCGAACCGCTGCTTGAGGCCGGCGACATCATCATCGACGCCGGCAACTCGCACTACGAGGACACCCGTCGCCGCGAAGCTGCCCTGGCGAAGAAGGACCTTCACTTCGTTGGCGTCGGTGTTTCCGGCGGCGAAGAGGGCGCGTTGAACGGCCCGTCCATCATGCCCGGTGGATCCAAGGAGTCCTACGACGCCCTCGGCCCGCTGCTGGAAAAGATTTCCGCCAAGGTCGACGGCGAACCCTGCTGCGCTTGGATCGGCACAGACGGTGCGGGCCACTTCGTCAAGATGGTCCACAACGGCATCGAATACGCCGACATGCAGGTCATCGGTGAAGCATTCGACCTCCTCCGCTCGGGTGCCGGCATTGAGCCTGCGGAGCAGGCAAAGATCTTCACCGAGTGGAACAAAGGCGATCTGTCCTCCTTCCTGATCGAGATCTCCGCTGAGGTCCTGGGCCACGTTGATGCAAAGACCGGCAAGCCGTTCGTTGACGTCGTCGTGGACGCCGCAGGCCAGAAGGGCACCGGACGCTGGACCGTTATCTCCGCCCTCGAGCTCGGCTCGCCGGTGTCCGGCATTGCAGAGTCCGTGTTCGCCCGTGCGTTGTCCTCGCAGGCCGAGCAGCGCAGGCTCGGCCAGGAACTGCTGGCCGGCGAAGAAGCCTCGGTGGAAATCCCCGAAACATTCGTCGAGGACGTTCGCCAGGCGCTTTACGCCTCCAAGCTGGTCTCCTACGCCCAGGGCCTGGACATGCTGACCTCCGCTGCCAAGGAATACGGCTGGGATCTCAAACTGGACGAGATCGCTTCGCTGTGGCGCGCGGGCTGCATCATCCGTGCAGAACTGCTCAAGGACATCACCAAGGCATACGCTGCCGACGAGAAGCCCGCCAACCTGCTCTTCGCACCGGCCTTCACCAAGGCCATCGCGGAGGCTCTGCCGGCCTGGCGCCGCGTCGTAGCCACCGCCGTGCAGCTGGGCATTCCCGTGCCGGTGTTCTCCTCCTCGCTGGCTTACTACGACGGACTGCGCCGCAAGCGCGTCGCCGCTGCCCTGATCCAGGGCCAGCGCGACCTCTTCGGTGCACACACCTACGGTCGCGTCGACACCGAAGGTACCTTCCACACCCTGTGGGGCGAAGACAAGTCCGAGATCTCGGCTGTCGACACCCACTAGCAGCATCGCGCTGAAGGCCGGTTCCCTCCCACTAGGCTGGGAGGAGCCGGCCTTTGCCGTGCCGGGTGCCGGTGCGCTGGCCGCCAGCAAAGGACCAAAGCCATGACAGCGCGGATCGCACTCGTTACAGGGGCCTCCACGGGAATCGGTTTCGAGACCGCCATCGCCCTGAAGGACTCCGGCTTTATCGTCTACGCGGGTGCTCGCCGTGTTGAAAGGATGGAGCCCCTCAAGCTGCGTGGAATCTCTGTCCTGTCCTTGGACGTGACATCGGAGCAGTCCATGGCAACCGCAGTGGCATCGGTGGTAAAGGCCCATGGAAGGGTAGATGTGCTGGTGAACAACGCCGGTTACGGGTCCTACGGGTCACTGGAGGAAGTTCCCCTCGATGAAGGCAGGCGCCAGTTCGAGGTCAACGTCATGGGGCTGGCACGAATGACGCAGCTGGTCATTCCCGGCATGCGCAGGGCCGGTTCCGGCCGGATCATCAATGTCACGTCCATCGGCGGAAAAATCTACGAGCCCCTGGGCGCCTGGTATCACGGCACCAAATTCGCAGTGGAGGGTATGAGCGACTCGCTGCGCCTGGAACTAAGACCCCACGGCGTGGACGTGGTCATCATCGAACCCTCGGGAACGGATTCCGGGTGGGGAACCATTGCAGGGACTGGACTGTTGGCCAACTCGGGGGAGGGACCGTATAAAGACCAAGCCCATGTCGTTGCTGCGGCGTTGGCTTCCACCTCCGGGTCCGGCCACGTCCTCTCAACTCCTGCCCGGGTGGTCGCCAACACGATTGTCCGCGCCGCCAACGCAAAACGCCCCAGGACCCGTTACCCGGTAGGTAGGGGAGCCTGGAGCGTCCTGGCGATGCGCAGAATTCTTCCGGACAGGATCTTCGACGCCGTGTTCCTGAATTTCTACAGGAGACTGGCAGGAGGCTAGATCCGGTACTCGATGTAGTACTCGGCCGGATCCACGGCAGGCTTGGTTTCCGAACGCGCATCTCGATGCCGCCATGTGGCCGGGATCCCCGTGATGATGGATTCCGGGGGAGCATCCTTCACCACTACGGCGTTGGCGCCCACTGCGCTGTCCGCTCCGATGGTGATGGGGCCGAGGACCTTGGCGCCGGCGCCGATGGTCACGCGGTCGCCGATGGTGGGGTGCCGTTTGACCTTGGCCAGGGAGCGGCCGCCGAGGGTCACGCCGTGATAGATCATCACGTCCTCACCGATTTCGGCCGTCTCCCCGATGACCACTCCCATGCCGTGATCAATAAAGAACCTCCGGCCGATGGTAGCGCCGGGATGGATTTCGATACCCGTCAGGAACCTGGCCAGCTGTGAAATCAGGCGGGCAGGGAAGCGGAGTGCCGGGTTTTGCCACAGCCGGTGCGTTACCCGGTGCGCCCAGATGGCATGGAGGCCGGAGTAGGCGAAAAAGTTCTCAAAAGAGCCTCGAGCCGCCGGGTCGTGTGACCGGGCGGCGTCGAGGTCTTCCTTAAGCCTTGCGAAGAAGCTCACAAAGACCTTTCTACAGGAAATGACGGTGTGCGGGCCAAGTACTAGCCGCGGATGTCGTCGAACAGGACGGTGGAGATGTAACGCTCTCCAAAGTCACAGACGACGGCGACGATGAGCTTGCCGGCGTTCTCGGGACGCTTGGCCAACTCGAGGGCACCCCACACGATGGCGCCCGAGGAGATGCCGCCCAGGATGCCTTCGCGGGCACCGAGTTCACGGGCTACGCGGACAGAATCTTCCAACGTGGCGTCAAGGACCTCGTCGTAGACGTTGGTGTCGAGGATTTCGGGCACGAAGTTGGCGCCGATGCCCTGGATCTTGTGGGGGCCAGGTGCTCCGCCGTTGAGGATCGCGGAGTCCTTGGGCTCAACAGCTACGATCTGCACACCGGGCTTGCGCTCCTTGAGCACCTGGCCGACGCCGGTGATGGTGCCGCCGGTGCCTACGCCCGCAACAAAGATGTCCACTTCGCCGTCGGTGTCTTCCCAGACTTCCTCGGCCGTTGTGGTGCGGTGGATCGCAGGGTTGGCCTCGTTGGCGAACTGCTGTGCCCAGATGGAGTTTTCAGTGTTGGCCACGATTTCCTGGGCCTTTTCCACTGCCCCGCGCATGCCTTCAGAACCCGGGGTCAGGACGATCTCGGCACCGTAGGCGCGCAACATGACGCGACGCTCAGTGGACATGGTCTCCGGCATGGTCAGGATGACCTTGTAGCCGCGTGCCGCGCCAACCAGGGCCAAAGCGATGCCGGTGTTGCCGGACGTGCCCTCCACGATGGTTCCGCCGGGCTTCAAGGCGCCGGACTTCTCGGCGGCGTCAATGATGGCAACGCCGATGCGGTCCTTGACACTGTTGGCAGGGTTGTAAAACTCGAGCTTGACTGCAACGGTGGCGTCGAGGCCTTCGGTGAGCCGGTTCAAACGGACCAGCGGGGTGCGACCGACCAGCTGCGTGACGTCGTCGTAGATCCTTGCCATGAAGATTATGCCTATCTCTGAGGAGGGAATGCTGAGGTCAGCCTAACGAGCCGGATCGAAACCCTGCTAAGCAGTAAGCCATGCAGAGTAATATTTCCGCGCCTTCGCCAGCTTGGGGTTAATAATCACCTGGCAGTAGCCCTGGTAGGGGAACTTGGCGTAGTAATTCTGGTGCACTTCTTCAGCTTCGTAAAAGTCGGGAAGCCGGCTGACCTCGGTCACAATCGGGTCGGACCACAGGGCCTGGGCGCGCTCGATCGCTTCTTCGAACAGCACCTTTTCTTCGGTGGTGTTGTAAAACATCGACGAACGGTACTGGGTACCGACGTCGTAACCCTGGCGGTTCAAGGTGGTGGGGTCGTGGAGGGCGAAGAACATGTCCAGGATGACTTCCTCCGGAACAACTGTTTCGTCGAAGGTTACGGCCACGACCTCAGCATGGCCGGTGGTTCCGGAACAGACTTCGTAGTAGTCGGGATTGCGGACATGGCCGCCGGTATAGCCGGACACAACCGAGCTGACGCCGCGGGTTTTTTGGTAAACGGCATCCAGGCACCAGAAGCAGCCGCCGCCAAGTACGAAAGTTTTCATGTTCTCTTCAATGGATCGGAGGGCTTGATGATTCCCGCAACACCTTACGGGACAATAACGGCGACGGCGGGTGCCGGGACTGCCCGATTCGGCCCAGTAGGTAAGAATAAGAGTATGGAAGCAGTAAACACCGACATTTCTGATGCGGATTCCGGCGAAGATGACGGAACAGTTGAGGCCACGGGGGATCCCACGCTCGGTCAGGTGTTACTGGCTGTGGAGGAACTCTGGCCGGAGTCGCTGGCCGAGGATTGGGACGAGGTAGGCCTGGTTGCCGGCCGCCCCAATGTTCCGGTGAGCAAGGTTCTCTTTGCCGTGGACCCCACCCTGGAAGTCATCGATGAAGCCATCGAGTGGGGTGCCGAGCTGCTGATAACGCACCACCCCTTGCTTCTTAAGGGTGTGAATTCCGTTGCTGCTACGTCAGCCAAGGGCCTGGCCATTCATCGCCTCATAGAGGCCGGGACGGGATTGCTGACAGTGCATACCAATGGTGACTCGGCCGTCGGAGGTGTTTCCGACGTCCTGGCTGACGCCTTCGGATTGGAGAACGTCACGCCCCTGACACCGGCCAGCAACGGATTGCCGGAAGAGGGGATCGGCAGGGTGGGTGACCTTCCAGATCTTGAGACACTCGGTGATTTTGCAGCCCGTGTCTTTGAGATGCTCCCCGCAGTGGCTGGTGGCGTCCGGGTTGCCGGCGACAAGGACGGCCTGGTCCGCAGGGTGGCCGTTTGCGGTGGTGCAGGAGATAGTCTGCTGGCCGCGGTCCGCGCCAGCAACGCAGATGTCTACGTTACTGCGGACATGCGTCACCATCCGGCCTCCGAGGCCCGTGAAGGTGCCACGAATGGCCGTCCGTACCTGATCGACGTTTCACATTTCGCCAGCGAATGGCTGTGGCTCCCTGCTGCCGCCGAGGCCTTGGGGAACGTACTCGCAGACCAGGGTTTCGACGTCGAGATCCGGGTGAGCAGCACCAACAGCGATCCTTGGGACTTCATACTGACTCCCGGCGGGGACTAGAGTCTAGAAAGATATGGGCAGCCCCGACAGATAGGGGTTGTCCGGCCGCTCCTGATTTCCGGGACCGGCGGTAACAAGCGGAGGTAAGCGTGGCGAAAGCAGCACCGGCAGAACAATACAAATTGCTTGAACTGCAGGGGCTGGATGCCAAGCTCAAGTCGTTGGCCGGCCGTCGGCGGGTACTGGAAACGGATCCTCGCATCACTGACCTCACCGATGCCCTGAACGTGGCCAACGGTGAACTGGGTGCGGCAAAGGTTGCCGTCCACGATGCCGAGACGGAATTGCGTCGTGCCGAGGCTGATGTGGAGCAGGTGGCTACGCGCATCGAACGCGACGAGGCGAGGCTCAACAGCGGTACGGGGTTGTCGAAGGACCTGGTGGCGCTTCAGAGTGACATTGCCTCGCTGAACAAGCGCCGCTCGGACCTTGAGGACGTGGAGCTGGAGATCCTTGAGCGACTGGACACCCTTCGCGAACGCCAGGCCGCCCAGCAGTCGATCGTCGATGACATCCAGGGTTCCTTTGGCAGTATCCGCGCTGAGCTCGATGAATCCATAGCTGAAATTGCTGCCGAAGAAACCGTCGTTCGTGGGCAGCGGGCCGCTTTCGCGGATTCCCTGGACGCAGGACTCTTGGCAATCTACGAGAAGACGATTGCCAAGAGGGGAGTGGGCGCCGCCCGTTTGTTCCACGGCAAGTCCGAAGGTTCCGGGATGATGCTGAGCCCGGGCGACCTCGCCGAAGTCAAAGCTGCTGCGGAGGATGACATCGTTTTCTGCCCGGACTCAGGTGTGATCCTTGTCCGTTCGGCGGAGTGGAATTAAGCCGGACCGAACCTAGCCGGCCAGGATGATATTCAGCGCGTGCGGCTTGCGGGCCGTGCCCTCTACCAGTTCCGCGGTCCACACTTCCCGGGCTGCCTTGGCCAGTTGATCCGGAGTGGCGGGTGCCTTGCCGCGCCGTGTCAGAAGGTGCCGGGCCAGTTCACCCCGGGTGTGTTTGGCGAAGTGGCTGACCACCGTACGTTTGCCGTTTGCCTCACTGAAAACGTTGACGTTCACTGTCTGGACCGCCGGGGGAGCCCAGGCAGCTGCGTAGGTGCTGGAGCGGCAATCCACCACCAGTTCACCTTCGGCCCGTTTGGTGAGGGCGGCGTTAAGCTGCGGCTTCCAGTAGGAGGCGAGGCGTCCGACGTCGGGCAGTGCGGTTCCCATGGACAGGCGGTAGGCCGGAACATGGTCGCCGAAGCCGATGGCGCCCCACAACGCGGAGACCACCAGGATGGATTCGGTGGCTTTGCGTCGTTGGGTCGCGGTCATGCTCTTATAGCCCAGGGCGTCGTAAAGGACGCCGGAATAGACCTGATGCGCCGGGGCAGCCGGTTCGGCATGCAGCCGGGTATTGCGTTCGACGTCGTCCCGCAAGGAAGCGCCGACGCCCAGCAGCGCCAGGGCGTCCTCATGCGCGCTCACAGTCCCCAAGGCCTCAAGAACGGCGGCACGGTACTGGTTCAGCTCGGGAAAACTCAGTGACTCCCAGTCGATGGAGGGACCTTTGGGGGCGGGGGTTTTGCCTTCGGAAGGCGGAAGCAGAATCAGCACCAGTCGATATTACCGCCGGACTTTCGAGGGTCCCGACGCCGGTAGACTGTATGGCGGATGGGTCGACCAGGCGGTCGCGCGTCACGCAAGTGGCTCGAGGAACGTCCGGGCTCCGCAGGGCAGGGTGGTGGGTAACGCCCACTCGGGGTAACCCGCAGGCCAGTGCCACAGAGAACAGACCGCCTGCGCCCGGTGATGCTTGCATCGTGGGGCAGCAGGTAAGGGTGAAACGGTGGTGTAAGAGACCACCAGCTCCCTGGGTGACCGGGGAGGCTAGGTAAACCCCACCCGGAGCAAGGCCAGACAGGACACGTTTGAGGGCTGCCCGCCCGAGTGTCCGGGTAGGCTGCTGGAGGGCGTCGGCAACGGCGTTCGTAGA
This sequence comes from Paenarthrobacter nitroguajacolicus, assembly GCF_031455195.1. GTDB lineage: Bacteria > Actinomycetota > Actinomycetes > Actinomycetales > Micrococcaceae > Arthrobacter > Arthrobacter nitroguajacolicus_D. Next base: position 18,544 of record NZ_JAVDSH010000001.1, read on the forward strand.
TGGATGGCCGCTACTCCCATTCCGGTAACGGGAGGGATGACAGAACCCGGCGTATCGGTCGACCCATCCATTTATGACCAGCGCAAACAGTGCGTGTGAGTGATTTCACGCCTTCGAAAGGCCTGCGCCCCTTCCTTCCGCCCTAGAATGGTTACTGAACGTAGATGTTCTGCCGCCGGGACTGCGTTCGCAGCCGGCGGATTTTCTTTGCTCTCGTTCAAGGCGCTGTGGGTGGACCGAAGCCCGCTGGCGCATGTGCCGCAGGACTACTCCGGGCGGCCGCTGCCATCTGCATACGAGGACGTATGTGGTTGACCCAAGGAAGGTAGTTCTGTGAGCCAGACGTCAGATTCTTGTCTTGATAAGTGGATGGGCCGGGAGGCTCTCGCCGAGGCCATGATTCCGGTGATCGGCCGGTTGTACCGGGAAAACAACGTGGTCACCAGCATCCACGGCCGGAGCTTGATCAACAAGTCCACCATGAACATCCTGAAGGCCCACCGCTTCGCGCGCCGGATGAGCAACCACGAGCTTCTGCTCGAAGAAACCGCACCCCTGTTGAACGCCCTGTCGGAGCTCGAACTCGGTGCGGCAGCAATCGATATCGCACGTTTGACCGAGAAGTTCCGGGCTGAAGGCAATGGCGCCTCGCTGGATGAATACCTTCGCGCCGAGCTCGCTGAGATCGTTGGAAAGCGCGGAGCAGACGACCGCACCAGCACCGACGTCGTCCTTTATGGCTTCGGCCGCATCGGCCGCCTGCTGGCCCGTATCCTGATCGAAAAGGCCGGCGGCGGACACGGCCTTCGACTCCGCGCCATCGTTGTCCGCAAGGGTGCAGAGAACGACCTCGTCAAGCGCGCCAGCCTGCTGCGCCGCGACTCCGTGCACGGTTCCTTTGAAGGCACCATCCGCGTGGATGAAGAAGCCAACACCATCACCGCCAACGGCGTCCAGGTCCAGGTAATCTACTCGGACAACCCGGGCACGGTGGACTACACCGCTTACGGCATCAAGGATGCCTTGGTTGTGGACAACACCGGCCGTTGGCGCGACGCCGATGGCCTCTCCCAGCACCTGCAGAGCAAGGGCGTCGCCCGCGTGCTGCTCACTGCGCCGGGCAAGGGCGAGCTGAAGAACATCGTCCATGGCATCAACCACCGGGACATTAACGACGACGACAAGATCGTCACCGCCGCGTCCTGCACCACCAACGCCATCACTCCAGTACTGAAGGCCATCAACGACAAGTTCGGCATCATCCACGGCCACGTCGAAACGGTCCACTCGTTCACGAACGACCAGAACCTGATCGACAACTTCCATAAGGGCGATCGCCGCGGACGTTCTGCTGCGCTGAACATGGTCATCACCGAAACCGGTGCGGCCAAGGCTGTGGCCAAGGCGTTGCCCGAACTGCAGGGCAAGCTCACGGGTAACGCCATCCGTGTCCCCACCCCTGACGTTTCCATGGCCATCCTCAACCTGAACCTTGAGAACGGCACCACGCGGGACGAAGTCAACGCTTTCCTTCGCGAGATGTCCCTTCACTCGGACCTGCGCAAGCAGATTGACTACATAGACTCTCCCGATGTTGTTTCCACGGACTTCGTCGGTTCCCGCCGTGCAGGCATTGTTGATGGCCTCGCGACCATCTCCAACGACAAGAACCTGGTGCTTTACGTCTGGTACGACAACGAGTTCGGCTACTCCTGCCAGGTGGTCCGCGTCATGGAGGAAATGGCCGGAGTCAATCCGCCGTCGTTCCCCGCCAAGGACGTCATTGCCCCCATCGCGGTGCTCGAAACGGCTGGCGCCTAAAGCTCCCGGAACTATTCAGGGGTTTCCCGGCTGTGTCACTGGAAACAGCCGGGAAACCTGACCAAAATGGGCTCATGGAAAATGAATCAACCATTGAGCACGAAACCACACTCGAACACGCTCTTGACGTAGCGCGGGCCAACCACAAACAGGCCCAAAAACTCCTTGACCAGGCCGTGGCGGCCAATGCCACCGGCGATGTCACGGATCAGCGCGTTGAGCAGCTGCGCGGGCTGCTGCAAGTAGCAACCGAAGACCTTCAGCGCGTGATGCGGGAGCAGTAAAGCCCCCGCCGTTTACCGCCACCACAGTGTGACTGCTCCTCCACACTGTGGATACTGCTCTGGGTGTCGGAGCCTTGTCCTACGCTCGTAGGACACTGCCTGCCCCCACTGGACGGAGTCCCTTGAGTATCACCTGGTCTGCCTACAAACGCGCCCGGCGTAGGTCCCTTCAAGCCTGGGCCATTCTTGGCCTCGCGGCAGCAACTGTTGTTGCAGGCCTGTGCTGGTTTTTCACCACGGGCCAGTTTGGCGTCGCTGATCCCTGGACGGCCGGCCCCAGCGAGGCGCCCGTCTTCGACCAGACGTTCATGAAGCCTGTCAGTGGTGCAGCCCCGGTTGTTGCCGAAAGTGCAACTGCAGCTCTGGAGCGGCTTGCCGTGAAAGGCAGGGCACCGAAGTCGGACTATGACAGGGCAGCTTTCGGCCAGGCCTGGGCCGATATGGACCACAACGGATGCGACACCAGGAACGACATCCTGCACAGGGATCTTTCCGCGGTCGAATTCACGGCTGGTTCATCCTGCAAAGTCTCTGGGGGAGTCTTCGACGAGCCATACACGGGTGCCCACGTGACCTTCCGCAGGGGGCAGGACACCAGCGCCGCCGTCCAAATCGACCATGTAGTGGCTCTCGCCGATGCATGGCAGAAAGGTGCCCAGCAGCTGACGGCACGGCAGCGGCAAACGCTGGCCAACGACCCCCTGAACCTCATCGCGGCTGATGGTCCGGCCAACGTCAAGAAAGGGGCCGGGGACGCCGCGACCTGGCTGCCGGCAAACAAGAATTTCCGCTGCCACTATGTAGCGCGGCAAATCTCGGTGAAGACTGCCTACAAGCTCTGGGTTACCGCGGCCGAGAAAGACGCCATGAAGCGCGTACTGTCCGGATGCCCAGAGCAGCAAACCGTCTATAACGCCAGGTGACCATGCCCCAGTTGCCAGGTGCCGCCGTCGTCGATCCTTTCCAGCACGACGCGCTGGAGTGACGTTTCGCGTGGCAGCTTATCCAGGCCCTGCAGGCCGCGCTGGCGGAACGTAAAGTACACGGCATCGGTGGGTGCATCCGTGCATCGGTCCAGTGTGAAACGCCGTGCGAAAGAAGCTATGTTGCTGTCCGGAAGCCGCTCAACGAGGTAGGGATCGAGCATCCATGAGTCGCACGTGGCAGTGGCCACCCGTTTGTCCGGAAAATGCCGGGAGAAAAAGCCCCGAGCCTCGGCAAAGCTCGCGTCAACCAAGGCAGGAGACAAGCCTCCGTCCTCAGGAATGTGAACGCCAAGCTCCCACGCGGAACCGTGGTGTTGGTCTGTGCTTTCAGAGTTCCTGACCAAGTGGAACTGCAGGCGGCCCAAGCGAAACAGGTTTCCGGCCATGTGATGCGTCAGCCAACTCCAGGTGTCCAGCCCAAAGACGCCGTGAACCCGCCGGTTGATGCGCAGTTGCAGCCCAACGTCGCCCAATGACGCCGCCGACACCATAGGACTGATTCCCAGGTCCTCGTGGTAGGAGTGAACCGCCGGGGCGAAACGGAGCAAGGCTTCGATCCAGTCTGTCTCGCTGGCGTCACTTGCCTGGATGCTGTCCAGAGGGAACGTCCCGAGGCGCTCCTGCATGGCAGCCATGGCCTGCAGCACGGCCGCGCTGGGCGGTGTCGCCAAGAGGGTGGAACATTCCGCGGCGTCGTCGCCTGAGATGTCCAGGAGCTCGAAGAGTTCTGTTTGGGCGCTGGTGGCCATGGGTCAGTGTCCGAAGGGATCGGGGTCGACGCCGGGCATCCAAGTCAGTCCAGGCACGCCCCAACCGTTCTTCTTGGCCTGCTTCATGGCCTTCCTGGCGTACCGGTCCGTCAGGCGGTTCACGTAGAGTTTCCCGTCAAGATGGTCGAACTCGTGCTGCAGGATCCGGGCGAACCAGCCGGTTGCCTCGAAGTCCACCGGCTTACCGTCGCCGTCGAAGCCCTGGACGCGGGTCCACTCGGCACGCTGCAAGGGGTAATACTCGCCAGGGAAAGACAGGCAGCCTTCGACGTGTTCGTCAGGGTCCGGTGCCGCGCCAGAGATTTTGGAGAGGGTCAGTACCGGATTGACCACTACGCCCTGTTCCGGGACGTCGTCGTCATTGGCGTACTTGTAGACAAAGATGCGCTTACCCACGCCGATCTGGGGTGCCGCCAGTCCAACTCCGTTAGCGGCTTCATTGGTTTCGAACATGTCCGCTATCAAGGCGCGGAGTTCGTCGTCGAATACCTCGACTTCGTTAGCCCGGCGATGCAGGACAGGTTCGCCCCAGATGGTGACTGGCAGGACGGTCATGTCAGTTCTTCCTTTATTGACGCTGTGATCCCGAAGCGGCTTCGGCCCTGGATCGGGTTAAAAGCAAAGGCCGCACCGGATAACCGGTACGGCCTTTGTGGAAACCGGCTCTGCAGCCAATCTCGGTGGGGTGAGCTACGGGGGTTGAACCCGCGACCTCCTGGACCACAACCAGGCGCTCTGCCAACTGAGCTAAGCCCACCATGTGCCTTTTGCGGCTAGTCCGTCTGACCGGCTTTCCTCGAAGGCAACGACAAATAGCTTACCTGCTGTTTTGGGGTGCAAAGTCCACTTTTGCCGTTTTTGGCGAAAAAACCTCCAAAAATGTTGCAGATCACACCGTTTCGCTGGTTCCCAACGTTTCGGCGGATGCCATCACATCTTTGGAAATTCGCTGCGCGGTAGCAGTGTCGGGTCCGGGCGCGGCGACGAAAACGGCCTCGCGGTAGTACCGCAGTTCGTCGATGGAGTCCTTAATGTCACCCAAGGCGCGGTGGCCGCCGTGCTTTGCCGGCGATTGGAAATATGCGCGGGGGAACCAGCGCCTGGACAGTTCCTTGATGGTGCTGACATCGATCACCCGGTAGTGCAGGTGCTCCACGATGTTCGGCATGTCACGGGCAAGGAACATCCGATCGGTTCCCACGGAGTTACCACCCAGCGGCGCCTTCCGGGGATCCGGAACCCACTTCTCTATGTATTCCAGGACCTGGGCTTCGGCTTCTGCCATGGTTTTCCCGTGCGGGAGCTCGTCCAGGAGTTTGGAGCGGGTGTGCATGTCCCGTACGAAGTCGTTCATTTGTTCGAGTGCGGCATCGTCGGGCTTGATAACCACGTCCACGCCGTCCCCGAGGATATTCAGCTCCGAATCGGTCACCAACGCAGCAACCTCGATCAAGGCGTCGTTCTTCAAGTCCAAGCCGGTCATTTCGCAGTCGATCCAGACGATGCGTTCATTAGTAATAGGCACGCGCCAAGCCTATCCCTCAGTCGCATCCAAGTGCTCCGATGGTACGATTTTTGGGCGCGACAGTGTCGTTTCCTCCTGTCGTGGAATGCCCCCGATGACTCAGAATGTGACCCGAACACTGCGGGCGAACGATTGGACGACGACCACATGACGGTGCCCGTACCGGCCGCCCAGATGGCAGGGAAAGCAAGCACGTCAAAGGCTGCTGTGGCCAGCGAAGTGGACAACGCCCGTTCGCCATTGATCGCTGGGTTCATCGGCTCGATGTTCATGGTGTTCGGATCCCTGGGGGTGGGTTGGCTTGCGCCGGCCTCCGAGCTGAGGCGGCTGCCCCTCTTTATCTGGATGCGCACCGAAGGTGTGGGAGTCGCGTTGTCCATCGTCCTGCTGGCCATTGGCGGAATGCTCTTGGTCCGGGCCTGGCTCCGCCTCGGGCAGAGGGTCAGGGTTTGGGGGCCGGAGGCCCGGAAGGCTACGTTGCAGGCCGTGCTGGCGTGGGGCTTGCCCATGATGTTCACGGTTCCCCTCTTCAGCAGGGACGTCTACGCATATATCGGCCAGGGCCGGTTGATGGTTGAAGGCATCAACCCTTACGAAAACGGAATCTCGGCCCTGCCCAACTATTTCCAACTGGGTGCGGACAAACAGTGGACCGAGGCACCGGTACCCTATGGGCAACTGTTCCTGTGGATTGAACAGTTTGTAGTGTGGGCGACCAACGTCCACCCGGAAGCAAGCGTCATGCTTTTCCGGCTTGTCGCTGCCATGGGCGTGGTTTTGTGCATCATCTACGTCCCGAAGCTGGCCGAACTCCACGGTGTAAACCCGCACAGGGCACTCTGGCTCACGGCAGCCAACCCTCTGTTCCTGACCAACTTCATTGCCAGCGTTCACAATGACGCGCTGATGATCGGCCTTGCCCTCGCGGGCCTCTACTACTGCGCAACCCGCCGTGTCATCCTCGGCATCGTGTTGGTTACCCTTTCCATCTCCGTCAAACCCATCACCGTGGTCTTCCTTCCATTCATCGGGCTTCTGTGGGCCGGCAAGGGTGCTTCATGGCCCCGCAGGTTTGTTTTCTGGTTCTTCACGGCCGCTTTGAGCTTGGGGCTCCTCTATGCGTTGAGCCTGATTAACGGGTTCGGATTTGGCTGGATCAACGGGTTGTCGGCACCTGGAAGTGTTGCGATCTGGTACGCGCCCGTAGGCCTGATCGGCCTGGCTGTCGCCTCGATCTCGAACGTTCTGGGACTGGATGGCGCGGTGTTCGCGAAGGGGGTCTATGACGCAGGTAAGGTCCTGATGGTTGCAGCTGTGGCCTGGTTGATCTTCCGCGGCGACTACGACCGCCTGATGCGGCGCCTGACGCTGGCATTCGCTGCCATTGTCCTGCTGGCACCGATGATTCAGTCTTGGTACGTCGTGTGGCTGATTCCGTTGTTTGCCGTGACCGGCATCCGGAACGACTGGCAGGTCAAGGCGTTGTACTTCGTGGTCTCGTTCTTCATGGTTTACGCCATCTCGGACCAATTGGACGTATTCCCGTACCTCCAAAGCGAAGACCTGGGCCTGGCCCTGCTGCTGGCCCGCATAGCTGCGGCCGTCATCGCAATCTTCTTTGCGGTCTACCTGATATTCATGGACCCCAAAACCAAGGGCCTGTTCCGCAACAAGGACCAAGCAGGCCTGCGTCCCATCATCTGAGCTTCTGGGACGGGGTCACCGAGACGGCAGGAGCCGCAGGGCCTCCCGGGCGGACAGCGGGCTCAGGTCCGACGCGTACTCTTCTGTGAAAGCGCGCACCCATTCCGGATCCGTCTTGCTGTACTCGCGCAGGGCCCAGCCAATCGCTTTGCGGATAAAGAACTCCTCGTCGGCCACATTTGCCCCGATAACAGCGGCCAGCAGGCCTGTATCGGTCGCTGCCTTCGCGGCAAGCTGTGAGGTAATCGCGGCCCTTCTGATCCACATGTCCTGATCCCCGGACCAGCGGAGCAATAGCGGCTTCATGGTGGCAGGGTGGGCCATCAGGAGGGCACAGATTCGGTGAGCCACCCCGTCCACCAGGTCCCACCAGGCACCCGTACGGATGATTTCCTCGTAGACCGGCAGCATGTCGAGATCGCCCTTGGCCATCTTCAGCCCTGTCAGGTCGATGGCGGCATAGCGCTCCTCCCGTGCTTCCGCGTGACGCCACAGATCATGCACCGCAACGCGCAGTTCGTCCGGTGACGACGGAGGGAACTCCCGCACAGCTGCCTTGACGATTTTCCGTACTTCAGGCACACGCACACCCCAGGAAGGCATGTCGGATTTCATATAAGCCTGGGCTCCCCGCGCCCGCTCGGGGTCCCCAGCGGAACGAATGCTTGAACGGATCGACTGGACCAGGTCACGTGTGGTCATTGCTTAACTCCACCACCTGTCATCGTTCCTGCAAGGCATCGCATGACTGCGCGTCCTGGTGAGGGCCTCGACACGATGCTGAATCCGGCCGCCCCGAAAAGTGAGACGGTTCCGTGAAAAAGCTCCGCTGCGGTGGCTTTGGTCCTGACCGCGGTGTCCACTGGATACGCCTCGATGACGTCGGCGCCGTTGCCAAAGGCATGCTCTTTCGCCGCTGCCAGGAGCGCGCTCGAAACTCCGGAACGCCGATGGCCTGGTGCCACGACAAAGCAACTGACGGCCCATAGATTGGCTTCGTCACCGAATCCCACTTTGGATCCTCTAAGTACGTGGGATTTCTTGAGCCGTGGGTAGTTGGCTCGCGGTTCCACAGCGCACCAGCCAATCGGGCGATTGCCATCAAACGCGAGCACGCCTGGCGCGGGACCAGTACTGAACGCAGCTTTCAGCTGTTCTTTGCGGTTATCCGGTGTGCTGGTCTTCCAGTCCGCGCCGGTGAGGGCGAACCACCGGCACCAGCACCGGGAGGGTTCCCCCTTGGTTCCGAACAATTGCTCGACGGCTGCCCAGGAGGCGGGAGCGGTCGCGCCTCCCGGGGCTGCATCGTGCTGTGGCATGGACCCAGAATAGGCGTTACTTGCAGGGCTGGTCCCGCAAGTACGCGAATAAGTGCAACAGGATCACACTCCGGCACCCGCCAATTCACCGGTTTCAATGTTGACTAATAGCGTTTCGCTGTCGTCGGAGGCCCCCTCTGGGACTTCCTCGGTATCGTCTTCTGGCGGTACTTGATCATGATCGGCGTCCCAATCGCTGTTTCGTTCCTGCATGCCGGATGCCTCAACAGAAGGAAGCGTTTCGGCAGGGGCTGTGCTGCCGTTCATCCGGGTGAAGTTGGCGGAGCCCCACATGAGATCGTGTCCCACTGATTCGGCGTCGATTTCCGCCACGTGGTAGACGCGCCCTTCGTGTTCCCACTGCCGCAAACGGAGGCGTCCAACGACGAGGACCCGTTGCCCCTTCTTGACGCTGCACCCCACATGACCGGCAAGGTAGCGGAACGATTGAACCGTGTACCAGTTGGTGTTGCCATCAACCCACGTGTTGGTGGCCCGATCGTAGCGCCGCTCCGTGGATCCCAAGCGGAATGAAGCGGTGGAGGTTCCCCGCGCTGTGGTGGAACTTTTGACCTCCGAGGCTACAAAGCCGCGGACGGTGATGATGTCGTTCATGGTGGTCCTTCTTGGTGTAGGGAAGTGCCTGTCCGGCTCTTTCAGCCTTGTCCACGGCGGACCAAACGAGGAGGGCACACCAAGGCTATGTGCATAACTTGCTGCTGCCATGCCTGTGGAGGGAAGGAGTGCCGCGCAGGGTTGTCAGGTTGCCGGCCGAACGCACTGTAAACTCTTTGTGGCGCCAGCGGCCTGTGTCGGTAACGGCGCCAGGTGCGCCCCAGTAGCTCAGGGGATAGAGCAGCGGCCTTCTAATCCGCCGGTCGGGGGTTCGATTCCCTCCTGGGGCACCAATGACATCCCCCTGGACACGGTCCAAGGGGGATGTCAGCAAAGGTCTAGGACTCGAGGAATTCCTTGAGGTTGCGAAGCACCAGCTGCCACGTTTCGGTGGATTGCGTCGTCTCTTGGTCAGTCGAGTTATTGCCTTGCCTGATGGTCACGCGGGTCCCACCGGGCTCCTCTGCGAGGCTGTATTCGACCGTGTGATAGTTCTCCGCAGTGTCGGGCAGGCCTGAGGCCGGGCTGTAATGGGTGGTCTTCAGCAGGGCTGGAGGCTCGAAGGTGAGGATCGTTCCCTTGTCCTCATATGACTTCCCGTTGTATTCGCCGGAGTAGGTAATGGGATCGCCGACTCGCCACGTGGTAGCGACGTGTGTGCCGAGGAAGTACTGCTTGATGAGGGCAGGGTCGGTCAGCGCCTCCCACACCTTCTGTCGATTCGCCGAGATGCTGGTTGTGGCCACTGCATCCGAGGACTTTCCTGTCATGGTTAGCCTTCATCTCCGGTTACCGCGAGCCAAAGCTCCTTGTAGGAAAAGCTACGCCCGTCGGGTCCCCCTGTGAATGGCACAATAGCTACGTGATCAGCAGTGGAACATTACCGGAGCGTGGCGTGGCGGCCATGGCCGCGGCCAGAAGAATTCGCGTGGCTGGCTTGTCAGTGCTCGCCGCGACGGCGTTGGCGATGACTGCCTGCACGGGCCCCGCTTTGCCCGCCAGCAGCCCTTCAAGCGTCCCGTCCTCTTTGGCTCCCGTGGCGACAGCCAGCGTGGACCCAGCGGTGGAAGCCACCAGGCTCGCGGTGGAGAGCACCTTGAAGAAGCTGGTCACAGCCAATGCCAAGCCGGACAGGGAAGCCATAAGGGCGGCCTTGGTTTCCGCAGGCATCCCTAAGGCGAATGTGGAAGTATCTGTCAGCCGCACGCCCACTGGCTTGGATGTCGATGCCATGGAGGCGGCCGCCCTGACCGGGGAAAACTGTGTCATGGGCCAGATCCGTGACGGCGGTGTCATGGTGACGGTGCTGCCGGTCCTCGCCACCGGAAAATGCTTCGTGGGGGACACCCGCTAGCTGCGCGAGGCGCCCGAATGTGAGTTATGTACGCCTAGCCACTAGATTTAAGGGTATGGCGGAATTCATTTACACGATGACCAAGGCTCGCAAGGCCGTTGGCGACAAACTTATTCTGGACGATGTCAGCATGTCGTTCTACCCCGGCGCGAAGATCGGCGTCGTGGGCCCGAACGGTGCTGGCAAGTCCACCATCCTCAAGATCATGGCTGGACTGGACACGCCGTCGAACGGCGAAGCCCGCCTGAGCCCCGGCTACACCGTGGGAATCCTCTTGCAGGAGCCGCCGCTGAACGAGGAGAAGACTGTCCTGGGCAACGTCCAGGAAGGCGTTGGCGAGATCTACGGCAAGATCCAGCGGTTCAACGAAATTTCCGAGGAAATGGCAAACCCGGATGCCGACTACGACACGCTCCTGGACGAGATGGGCAAGCTCCAGGAAGCCATTGACGCCGCCGACGCCTGGGACATCGACTCCCAGCTCGAGCAGGCCATGGACGCCTTGCGCTGCCCGCCGGCTGATTCTGACGTCACGGTCCTCTCCGGTGGTGAACGCCGCCGTGTTGCACTGTGCAAGCTCCTCCTGCAGAAGCCAGACCTCCTGCTCCTGGACGAGCCCACTAACCACTTGGACGCGGAAAGCGTGCTGTGGCTTGAACAGCACCTGTCCCAGTACCCCGGCGCCGTACTTGCCGTCACCCACGACCGCTACTTCCTTGACCACGTGGCTGAGTGGATCGCTGAAGTTGACCGCGGCCACCTGTACCCCTACGAGGGCAATTACTCCACCTACCTGGAGAAGAAGAAGGCTCGCCTCGAAGTCCAGGGCAAGAAGGACGCCAAGCTTTCCAAGCGCCTGACCGAGGAACTTGAGTGGGTCCGCTCCAACGCCAAGGGCCGCCAGACCAAGTCCAAGGCCCGTCTGGCCCGTTACGAGGAAATGGCCGCGGAGGCCGAGCGCACCCGCAAGCTGGACTTCGAAGAGATCCAGATTCCGCCGGGTCCGCGCCTTGGTTCATTGGTCATCGAGGCCAAGAATCTGAAGAAGGGCTTCGACGATCGCGTCCTGATCGAAGATCTGTCTTTCTCGCTGCCCCGCAACGGCATTGTTGGCGTCATCGGACCGAACGGCGTAGGCAAGTCCACGCTGTTCAAAACGATCGTCGGCATGGAGCCCTTGGATGACGGTGAGCTCAAGATCGGCGAGTCCGTGAAGATCTCCTACGTGGACCAGTCCCGTGGTGGCATTGATCCGAACAAGTCCCTCTGGGAGGTTGTTTCTGAAGGTCACGACTTCATCCAGGTGGGACAGGTCGAAATGCCGTCCCGGGCCTACGTTTCCGCTTTTGGTTTCAAGGGGCCGGACCAGCAGAAGAAGGCCGGTGTCCTCTCCGGTGGTGAGCGCAACCGCCTGAACCTGGCTCTGACGCTCAAGCAGGGCGGCAACTTGCTGCTCCTGGATGAGCCCACTAACGACCTCGACGTCGAAACCCTGAGCAGCCTGGAAAACGCGCTTCTCGAATTCCCGGGCTGCGCCGTGGTGGTCTCGCACGACCGTTGGTTCCTCGACCGGGTGGCCACGCACATCCTCGCCTACGAAGGTGATGACGAGAACCCGTCCAAGTGGTACTGGTTTGAAGGCAACTTCGACTCCTACGAGGAGAACAAGGTGGAGCGCCTCGGCCCGGATGCCGCGAAGCCGCACCGCGTCACCCACCGCCGCCTGACCCGCGACTAATACCCGCGCCTGGCAGCCATGAAGCAAAGAACGGCCGGTCCCACAGGGACCGGCCGTTCCGCGTTCATGCGCTGGCTAGGGGATCCTGACCATGCCCTCCTGCGCCACGGTGGCAATATGTTGGCCGGCGCGGTTGAAGATGCGGCCGGTGGACAGTCCCCGGGCACCCTGGGCGCTGGGGGACTCCTGCACGTACAGCATCCACTCGTCCACCTTGACGGGTCGATGCCACCACATGGCGTGGTCCAAGCTGGCTACGCTCATGCCCGGCGTCATCCAGGAGAGACCGTGTTTGCGGAGAATGGGCTCCAGCAGTGTGTAGTCGCTGGCATAGGCCAGGGCCGCGATATGCAGATTGGGGTCGTCAGGGAGCGGACCCATAGTCTTCATCCACACAGCATTGGTGGCCACATGCTCGCTTGGCGGGGAAACGTAAAGTGCGGGGTCGATGTGGCGGACGTCGAAGGGCCGCTCGGAGGACATGTGCCGGGCCAGCGGGTGGTCGAAGTGCGACAACAGTTCGGCCGTGCTTGGCAGGGTTTCCGGATCCGGGATGCCTTCGGGCATGGTTGCCTGATGGTCCAGGCCGTTGTCCTCCACCTGGAACGAGGCGATCATCGACAGGATCGGAACGCCGTCCTGGTAGGCATGCACACGCCGGGCGGAGAAGGAACGGCCGTCGCGCAGCCGCTCGACGCCGAACGTGATGGGCTTGTTCGCGTCGCCGGGGCGGAGGAAATAGCCGTGCATGGAGTGCGCCACCCGGTCTGGTTCCACGGTCCGCATTCCGGCCATCATTGACTGGGCAAGGACCTGGCCGCCAAAAACACGGTGGCGGGGCTGCTTTTGGGACGGCCCGAGGAAGATGTCCTCGTTGGTCCGGGCACCGTCGAAATCACCAAGGTCCAGCAGGCCGATCAGCACTTCCATGGGGTCTTCTGTGGGTGCCTGCACGTCAAGGCCAGCGTTCGTCTCAGTCATGGTTCGACTTTAGACGCCGCCCCGACCCCTCTCAACCGCGGACATGCCGGTAGAGTCGATCATGTGACAGACGTCTTGACCCAGTCCTTCCGCTTCGCCGATCCCCGCGACCTCGCCGATTTGCGGACCTTCGTCACCCGGGCAAAAAGCATCGACGACGGCGCCATCCGCCTCCAGGCGGCAGGCAACGTCCTCGCTGCCTATGTATGCGTCCTGCGGCCCCGCATCCTTGGCGAGTCCACGCCCACAATTCTCGGCTTGCGGACCATGGCCCTCGCTGAGCCGGCCCAGGCTGACGTCACGGTGACGCTTGCGTCCGTCATGGACCGGTTGGCCCGCTCCCTTGCCGGAGACGCTGACCTGCCCATCCCGCCGTCGACGGTTAAAGAGTCCTGGGCGGGCGTCGGGGCACCGCGCGCCGGTTGGGAACCACAGGGTTCAGTGTCCGACGCCGACCTCAGGTCCGCGGCCGAAGCAGGCATTGCGGAGGTGGCCGGCGTCATTCCGACCGCAGCGGGTGCCGCCGTCGTCAATACCGCCAGGGCTGCCGTTTGGGGACGTGGAATGCCTGGCGTGGAGGACCTACCGTCGGGCGCGGCTTTCGCCGCTTTCGCATTGGGTTTCCTGGCCGACGGTGAGCAGCAGGTGTACCGAAACGGCCGCTGGTTCCGGTTGAGCGGGCCCCGCGGCCATGTACTGGTCCGTACGGGCGCGGGGCTCGGGCTCGGCTTCTGAGGTTCAGGCGTCGGGTCCGGCTGATGGGCTGTTGACCATGGTCAGCGCGGCGCGTTCCATGTAGTCCCACAACGTGCCCTCATGCAGCGGGGAGAGATCCAACGCGTCCACGGCGGTCCGCATGTGGAACAACCACCGGTCCTTCGCCTCGGGGGTGACCCGGAACGGCATGTGCCGCATCCGAAGCCGGGGGTGTCCACGTTCCTCGCCGTAGGTGGTGGGCCCGCCCCAGTACTGTTCCAGGAACATGAGGAAGCGCCGCTTCGCAGGCCCAAGGTCCTCTTCGGGGTACATGGGACGCAGCAACGGATCCGTGGCCACGCCGTCGTAAAAGACGTCAATGAGCTTGACGAACGTTTCATGTCCACCGACGGTAGCGTAGAAGCTGTCCGTGTAGGCGGGCTGGCTGAAGGGATCGTTCTGCATCAGTTGGCGGCGGGGGCCCGCCTCCGGCGCTGGTGGCTGCCCACCGGAAATGCTATTCATTGGACTTTTCCTCGGCCTTGGTGGCGCGTGGTGCGCCAGCAGTCACGGGCGCAGCGGCAGCGCCGGGGTTATCGCTGGTGGTGGGTGCTTCCAGCGGTACGTAGTCACCCTGCGAGCGGTTGCCCACCCGCAGGATTTCACCGTTGCGCAGGTACCAGATGGCTCCGTCTTCGGCGCGAACCCGGGTAATTCGCAGTCCCACGGATTCAACGGTACCAACCACTTCGCTGGTAACGATCACGTCGCCAATACCGTATTGGTCCTCGATGGTGATGAAGATGCCCGCGAGGAAATCCCGGATCAGTTGCTGGGCGCCGAAACCGATGGCGACGCCCAGGATGCCAACGCTGGTCAGGAGAGGCGCCACGTCGACGTTCATGTATTTCAGGACGTAGATGATGACAATCACCACAACAATGACGCTCACCAGGCTTGTCAGCAGGGTGCCGATGGTTTCGGCGCGTTGGGAACGCCGTTCGTGGTCCAGTGCGCGTATGGCGGGTTGCACCCATTTGAAGTGCGCCTTCTTGAAGAAGGAGCTACCGGCAGACACCCGGCGCGTTATGCGCCCGATGATGAACCGCGCAACGATCCAGACTGCCAGCCCTACACCGATGGTGACGAGGATTGATACGAGGTCTATTTTCTCTGGTTCCAACGTGATGGTTTCCGCTAGGGGGATGGAGGTCAAGGTGGAATAGCTCCTTGTCGTCGGCCCGTGTTCGCCGGGCGCGGAACACTCTGTCCACTGATAACCCTAGCGCCGTAGCGTGACGGTATGCGCATCCTGGTCCTTGGCGGTACCGCCTTCCTGTCCGCGGAAATCGCCCGGCAGGCCGTGGCCTCAGGGCACCAGGTCACCTGCTTTGCCCGGGGTACTTCGACGGAACCGCCCGACGGCGTTACCTGGGTCAGGGGCGACCGCACCGTGGGTGCCGCGGCCTACGAAGGCCTTGGCCGCAACTGGGACGCGGTGGTGGAGGTGGCACGGGATCCCATGAGGGCACGAGAGGCATTGGAACAGCTGGCCCCAGGCGCCGCGCATTGGACCTTCGTCTCGAGTTGCTCCGTATATGCGGACCATTCAGTTCCGGGCGCCGATGAAACCGCTGCGCTTTTGGAGCCCTTGCCTGAGGGGCAGGCGGGGACGCCGGAGACCTATGGCGAATCCAAAGTGGCCATCGAGCAGCTCACTGTGTCCGCGGCGGGGGACAAAGCCCACATTGTCCGTGCCGGGCTGATCGGCGGCCCGGGCGACGAAACGGACCGCTACGGCTACTGGCCTGGCCGTTGTGCTGCCGGCGGGGACACGGTACTGGTTCCGGACATCCCGGACGACGCAACCCAGATCATCGACGTCCGGGATCTGGCGGCATGGATCCTCCGGGGCGCGGAGACGCGGCTCACCGGCACTTTCAACGCCGTGGGGGATGTAGTCCGGTTCGAGGACTACTTCGCAGAGTGCACGCGTGCCGCCGGAAACCTGGACTTGGACGTTGCGCGCGCCACCGGAGCCTGGCTGGCGGAACAAGGGGTGGAGTGCTGGGCGGGTCCTGATTCTTTGCCCCTCTGGCTCCCGCCGGACCATGACGGATTCCAGGCGCGCACCAACCTGTCAGCGCGGGACCACGGAATGCATCTTCGGCCCTGGCAGGAGACGCTCGCTGCCGCCCTTGAGGACGAACGGAGGCGGGGCTTGGACCGGGAACGCAAAGCCGGGCTCAGCCGGGAGGCTGAGCGCAGGCTCGTGGCACTTTGGCGGGACCAGGAGCGTTAGGCGGCGGCCGCCGTCGTGATGGGTTCGTGGTGTACCGGGAAGTTGACGCTTCGCGCGATGAAGCAAACCTGATTGGCTTCGTGGTGCAGCTGGGGCACCAAGGCGGAGTGGCCGGGGTCGGCGATGGTGACGTGCGGCTTCAGGGTCACAGCTTCGAACTGTCCGCTGCCGTCCCGGTTCATCTTCATGAGGCCCTCCGCGTTGTCCTCGTAGGCTGTGACCACCACGCCATGTTTGACGGCCACATGCAGGAAGGACAACATGTGGCACTGCGAGAGCGCGGCAAGCAAGAGCTGTTCGGGGTTGTACCTGGTCCTGTCACCGTGGAACGTGGGGTCGGCTGAACCCTTCAGTGTGGGCAGCCCGGCGATCTCGACATCATGCTCGCGGGAGTAGCCCCGGTAACTGGAGGTGCCCTCGCCCAGGTTGCCTGTCCAACGGACGGTCAGCTCGTAGTGGTGCTCGTTCAGGCTCATGCGGACAGTCTAGCTACGCAAGCGCGACCGTCCGCATAAGCCTGATGTGCGGTGTTGCCTAGACGTCCGCTGCCCTTGCGCGCAGTGCCCTGACAACGCCGTCGCGGTTTTCCAGCATCATGCGGCGCAACGCGGCGCTCTCTTCCGGAAGTCCGGCCAGGAATTCGTCCGTGCGGTCCACGGTGGCTTGCGTGGTGAGCTGTGCAGGGTAAAGGCCCACCACGATCTGCTGCGCCAGGGCGTGGGTGCGTTCCTTGACGATTCCGGGCACGGCCTCGAAGTACTTCTCTGCGAACGGCTCCAGCAAGGCAGTGTCGGGCACCCGCATGAAGCCGGCCACGGCGGACGCCTGGAGGGCGTTGGAAAGCTCGCCCTTGACCACTATTGAGTCCCAGGCCGCTTGCTTGGCCTCGGGGGTGGGGATGGCCGCCTTGGCCTGCGCCGCAGCGTTTTGGCCGTTTGAGGTGTTGTCACCGGCGAGTTCGGAGTCGATACGCTCCTGGCCCTGGCGGCCGCCGGCCACCAAAGCGGTCAGGAGTTCCCACCGCATGTCCTGGTCGACAGTCAGGCCCTCGAGTGTTTCCGTCCCGTCAAGGAGGGCCTGGAGGCGGTCCAGCTGCCGGTCGCTTCGCGCGAGCTGGGCGAAGGCCTTCGCGAACTGCAACTGTGCGTCCGAGCCCGCCTCAACGGAGGAGGCCAGATCCCACAGCTTGCCGGCTGCCGCAGTGGTGGCCGCCAACTTGTGGTCGGCGGCCACGTAATACGTCAGGGTGGTCGCGAGTTGGCGCAGCTGGACCAATATCACGGAGGAATCAGTCTCGTCGGCAATGTTGGCCAGGATCAGGTCCGCATAGCCGCGCGCCGGGGTTTCGCCGTCGCGCGCTGCGTCCCACGCCGAGCCCCACACCAAAGTCCGGGGGAGGCTGGCAGCGAAATCCTTCAGGTGTGCTTTGGCCGTCGCCAGGCTGTTCGGGTCCAGGCGGACCTTTGCGTAGGCGAGGTCGTCGTCATTGAGCAGGATCAAGTCAGGGCGCTTGGTGCCCACCAGGGCCGGAACTTCAGTGCGGGTGCCGTCGACGTCGAGTTCTTCCCGGTGGGTACGTTCCAGCTTCCCCTCGGCGGAGAGGGTGTAGAAACCGACTGCCAGGCGGTGCGGGCGGAGCGTGGGCTGTTCCTCGATCGCGGTCTGCCGGACAGCGAAGCCGGTGATGATGCCGGCAGCATCGACTGTGAGCTCAGGGGAGAGCGTGTTCACTCCGGCTGTTTCGAGCCAGAGCTTGCCCCACTGGTCAAGGTCGCGTCCTGAGGCGGCTTCGAGTTCCACCATGAGGTCTGCGAGCTCGGTGTTCTTCCAGGCGTGCTTGGCAAAGTAGGCGCGGACGCCGGCCATGAACTGCTCCGGACCCACCCAGGCCACCAACTGCCGGAGCACGGAGGCGCCCTTGGCGTACGTGATGCCGTCGAAGTTGACCTCGACGTCCTCAAGGTTGTTGATCTCGGCGAAGATCGGGTGCGTCGTTGGCAGCTGGTCTTGCTTGTACGCCCAGGACTTCTCCACGGAGGCGAACGTGGTCCAGGCCCTGTCGAATTCGGTGTTTTCCACGGCTGCCAGGTGGGACATGTATTCGGCGAAGGACTCGTTGAGCCAGAGGTCGTTCCACCAGCGCATGGTCACCAGGTCCCCGAACCACATGTGGGCCAGTTCGTGCAGCACCGTGATGGCACGCCGTTCAATCTGGGCACCCGTGACTTTGCCGCGGAAGACGTAGCCTTCCAGGATGGTCACGGCGCCTGCGTTTTCCATGGCTCCGGCGTTGAATTCGGGCACGAACAACTGGTCGTACTTCTCGAACGGGTAGGGGCATCCGAACTGTGCTTCGAAGAACTCGAAGCCCTGGCGCGTCAGTTCGAAGATGTTGTCCGCATCGAGGTACTGCATGAGGGACTTCCGCGCGAACACTCCAAGGGGAATAACCCGGCCGTCGGAGCTGGTGACCTCGGAGCGGACGGACTGGTACGGCCCCGCAACCAGGGCTGTCACGTAGGAGGACAGCCGCGGCGTCGGAGCGAACTCCCAGACAGACCGTGCGCTACCGTCCTCGGCAGCTGTGGTTTCGGTAGGAACGGGTGTGGGGGAGTTTGAGATGACATCCCAGTGCGATGGCGCCGTCACGGTGAAGGTAAAAGTGGCCTTCAGGTCCGGCTGCTCGAAGACGGCGAACATGCGGCGGGAGTCCGGGACTTCGAACTGGGTGTAGAGGTAGGCCTCGCCGTCAACGGGGTCGACGAAGCGGTGGAGGCCTTCGCCGGTGTTCATGTAAGGGGCGTCCGCTACCACGGTGAGCTCGTTCTCCGCCGCGAGTTCGGGGAGTTGGATACGGACTCCGTCGGCCACCTCCGCGGGGTCCAGCTCCGTGCCGTTGAGGGTCACGCTGTGGACGGCCTGTGTGATGGCGTCGATGAATGTCGAGGATCCCGGGCGTGCCGAGAACCTGACAACCGTGGTGGAACCGAAGACATCCGGGCCTTTGGTCAGATCCAAGGTGACGTCGTAGGACTCGACGTTGAGCAGTTCGGCGCGGGTGGCCGCTTCATCGCGGGTGAGGTTCAGGCCTGGCAAAGTGGTGCCTCCGGGAAAGTGGGATGGCCGACCGGTAGGCCCGGTCGCTGGTGTGAAGCCATTCTTTCACTCCCTGCCCGTAAGGCAAGGAGCTCTCACCATAGTGTCGTCCTGACGGAGTAGCGTTGGATCATGGGACGGTTCCGGGACACGCTCGACTTCCGCGCACTACGGTTCGCGGTGGCTTTTCCTTTGATGCTCGCGGTGGGGTTCGTTGTGTGCGCGCAAATGGTGCGAAACGACCTTCCCCAACCCGTCGCCGTTATGTGGAACGCCGACGGCGGAACCTCCTTTGCGCCTTTCGGCGCCTATGTAGCCGGCGGCGCAGCCCTCATCACCCTCCTTGGATGGGCAGCGTTCCTGCAGGCCGTCCCGTTGGCCCGGCCGGTGGTCATGCGGCGCGTCATGATGGGCCTCGGCCTCATGCTCAGCCTTTTCATCACGACGGTCCTGGCGGCTGGCCTGGTAGGGCAATCGGGGGTTGCGGATGCCCGGTTGTCCCACGTTGACCCGATCGTGCTGGCCATGGGAAGCGGTGCTGCCCTGGCCCTCGGCGTCGTGATGATGTTCGCCTTCAAGCCCGATCCCCGCTGGACTCCCGAGGACGACGCAGCGCTCCAATCGGAGCTCCGCCTCCTGGAGGACCCCGACCTCGCCAACGACACCCTCAGGATGTGGGTACACGCCCGCAGTTCGGTGTTCATCATGATCATCGTTTCGGCGTTGTTCCCCGCGGCGCTGATAGCCGTCGTGGTGCCGTGGCTGGGTGCCTTGGTCGCCTTGGCCGCCCTGGTCGGCGCAGGATTCCTGTTCGCCCGGGTACGTGCCGACAGGGGAGGGCTGCAGGTCTTCGCGGGCGGCATCGTGCGCGTCCTGGCCGTTCCCGCCGTCGACATCGCAGCCGCAGCACCTGCGGAAGTGAAAGCTGCGGATTACGGTGGGTGGGGCTGGCGACACCACGACGACGCCACGGCGATGCTTGTCAGCAGCGGACCCGCGGTTGTGGTCAGGAAACTCAATGGGCGGCGCGTGGCGCTCAGCGCTGGAACGCACGCCTCCGCGGACAAACTTGCCGGAGTCCTGAACAGGGCTGCCCATCGAGCGCAAGGCGACGGGCAGACCCAACAACCCGGCTAGCGGTACCCTAGGTAGCGCATCCCTCATCGCCGCGCCCGGCAAGTGCTGTGCCACTGCCCAGTGCCGTACCTGCGCGCCAGAAAGAAACGGACTTCCTGTGACTAAACCCCGCGTCCACATCGCAACGGACCACGCCGGCATGGAACTGAGTGCCCACCTGGTCAGCCACCTCACTGCCAAGGGCTATGACGTAGTGGATCACGGTCCGACGGAGTATGACGCGCTGGATGACTACCCGTCCTTCTGCATCAACGCGGGCCTCGCCGTGGTCGCCGACCAGGAAGCAGGGGTGCATGCCCTGGGAATCGTCCTGGGCGGCTCCGGCAACGGGGAGCAAATTGCTGCCAATAAGGTCAAGGGTGTCCGCGCCGCGCTGGCCTGGAACCTGTCGACGGCCAAGCTCGCCCGCGAACACAATGACGCCAACGTCGTTGCAGTCGGAGGTCGCCAGCACAGCGTTGAGGAAGCCACGGAGCTGATCGAGGCATTCCTCGCTGAGCCTTTCAGCAACGATGAACGGCATGTCCGCCGGATCGGCAAGATCGCGGCGTACGAAAACACCGGCGAAATCGTCGAATAGTGCCCGAAGGCCACTCGGTCCATCGCCTGGCCCGCCAATTCCAGGATGTTTTTGGCGGCCGGCGCTTGGACGTTACCAGCCCGCAAGGACGGTTCGCTGCCGGCGCTGCGCAGCTGACCGGGCACACCATGGTTGACGCCATGGCCCACGGAAAGCAGTTCTTCCTCAGGTTCGACCACGGACTAATCCTCCACGTCCATCTGGGCCTCTACGGGGCCTGGAGCTTCGGCGGCGACGAATCCTTTACTGGGGCGTCCAGCATCGGAGCTCCCCGTCGTATCGGCGAGCGGGAGACCGGTTCAGCTGAATCGGACGGTGCTTACGCTGGGCCACCGGCGCCAGTGGGGGCCGTGCGCGTCCGCCTCGTTTCGGACCACGGCTGGGCAGACCTGCGCGGGGCCACCACCTGTGCGGCAATCACAGCTGCGGAAGCCGATGCCGTGCTGGCCAGGCTGGGTCCGGACCCGTTGCATAACCGTCCGGGGGACAGAGACGAGTTCATACGACGCCTGCGCCGCCGCAAGACCGCCGTGGCGTTGTTGTTGATGGACCAGTCGGTGCTCGCCGGGGTGGGCAACATCTATCGGGCCGAGGTGCTCTTCCGGCAGGCGGTTGATCCGTGGACGCCGGGGAGCAGCATCGACGCCGAAACGGCTGGGCGGCTGTGGGACGACACCGTGGAGACAATGGCCGACGGCGTCCGCGACGGACGGATTGTTACGACGCCTCCGTCACTGTGGACCGGTGAAGGGGCAACTGCCCCCGACGCCGATGCGCACTTCGTCTATAAACGTCACGGATTGCCCTGCCGGGCATGCGGGACGCTGGTGGGGATCACGGAAATAGGTGCACGGAAGCTTTACTGGTGTCCGGGCTGCCAGGTTTAGGCGGCTCCGCGTAGGCGGCTCCGCACTCTGCGACTCTCAGCGGACGCAAAAAAAGCGCCCCGATCCGCAGATCGGGGCGCTTACCTGGAGGGGACGACGGGAATCGAACCCGCGTAATCAGTTTGGAAGACTGAGGCTTTACCATTAAGCTACGTCCCCAGGATGGATATCCTGTTTCAGGACATCTTCCCGGTGGCTGTTGAAGCCGGGTACAACTAAACCTAATTCCGGCGGCGGTGTCAAATGTGCATTCTTGGCTCGCTTGCCCGTAGACTGTCCTGTGCATTCGGGGTGTAGCTCAGCTTGGCTAGAGCGCCTGCTTTGGGAGCAGGAAGTCGCAGGTTCAAATCCTGTCACCCCGACTCTGTGTTTGTATCCGCTTCAGGGATGCGACAGAACCCCATACCCACAAAATCAGGAGTACTTAGACTGTGAAGAGCGCTGTCGAGAACCTCACCGCAACGCGGGTCAAGCTCAACGTTGAGGTTCCCTTTGAGGAACTGAAGCCGAGCATCGATGCCGCGTACAAGACCGTTGCTTCGCAGATCCAGGTTCCCGGATTCCGCAAGGGCAAAGTTCCTTCCAAGCTCATCGACCAGCGCGTCGGCCGTGGCTACGTACTGGAAACGGCCATCAATGATGGCCTGAACGGCTGGTACCAGGCTGCTGTCCAGGAAACCGGCGTTCGCCCCCTGAGCCGTCCCGAAGTTGAAATCACCGAGGTTCCGGACCCGTCCGCAACCGATGGCGAGCTCAAGTTCCAGGTCGAGATCGATGTCCGTCCCGAGATCGAACTGCCGGAATACTCCGGCATCAAGGTTGAGGTTGCTGCTGCGGAATCTTCCGAAGCTGACGTCGACAAGGCCCTCGACGAACTGCGCGGCCGTTTCGGCACGCTGAAGTCCGTTGAGCGTCCCGCCAAGAACGATGACTTCCTGACGATCGACATCAACGCCACGATCGACGGCGAAGAGATCGATTCTGCTGCCGGCCTGTCCTACCAGGTAGGCGCAGGCACCATGCTCGAAGGCCTGGACGAAGCCGTAACCGGCCTCTCTGCCGACGAAGAGGCAATCTTCGACACCACGCTGGTTGGCGGCGACCACGCCGGCGAAGCAGCGCAGGTCAAGGTCACGGTCAAGGCCGTCAAGGAGCGCGAGCTTCCTGAAGCCAACGACGACTTCGCGCAGCTGGCCTCCGAGTTCGACACCCTGGCTGAGCTCCGCGAGGACCTCGCCAAGCAGGCTGCCGACTCCAAGGTTGTTGAGCAGGGCGTTGAAGCCCGCGACAAGGTCCTGGACAAGCTCGTTGAGCTCGTTGAGGTGCCCGTGCCGGACTCTGTGGTCGAAGAGCAGATCGAAGCGCACTTCAACCCGGAGAACGCCCACGGCGAAGGTGACCACGACACCGAGGAGCACCGCGCCGAGGTCAAGGCCAACACCGAGCGTGCCTTCCAGAACGAGATCATTCTTGACGCCATCGCGGACAAGGAAGAGGTCGATGTCAGCCAGAACGAGCTCATCGACTACATCGTGACCACGGCCAGCCAGTACGGCATGGACCCGAACCAGTTCGCCCAGATCATTGATCAGAGCGGCCAGGTTCCCATGATGGTTTCCGAGGTCCGCCGCCGCAAGGCGCTGGCAGTCGTCCTGGGCCAGGCAGAGGTTGTCGACTCCGAGGGCAACAAGGTTGACCTCACCGACTTCGTCCGTCCCGCCGGTGAAGCCGCAGCCGAAGAAGCTGAAGCTGTTGAAGCAGCCGACGAAGCGGAAACTCCCGCAAGCGACGACCCCGCAGCAGTGAAGTTCTAGTTCACGCTTTCAACCGACCCCGGATCTCCTGATCCGGGGTCGGTTTGCTTTAAGGCTGGACATCGGTGCTGAACGCGGACGTGCGCCGTCAGCGAACAGTGCGATTCCGGCGAACAAATCGCCCCTGAAAACGGTTAGTGTCCAAGTAGTGAAGTTCAGTGAGGTCACTGGCACCAGCGAGAGGTAAGTACTTATGTCACAGCAATCAGAGGCTCCCCGGATGGCAACTGTCGATCCCGCAGCCCAGGACAACTACATCTACAACCGCCTGCTGAAAGAGCGCATCATTTGGCTCGGTTCTGAAGTGCGTGACGAGAACGCCAACGCCATCTGCTCCCAGCTCCTCCTCCTCTCGGCGGAGGACCCTGAGAAGGACATCTACCTGTACATCAACTCGCCGGGTGGGTCCGTGACAGCCGGTATGGCCATCTACGACACCATGCAGTTCATCCCGAACGACGTCGTCACCGTCGCCACCGGCCTGGCCGCCTCCATGGGCCAGTTCCTCTTGTCTTCCGGAACCAAGGGCAAGCGCTATGCAACCCCCAACGCCCGAATCCTGATGCACCAGCCCTCGGGCGGTATCGGTGGTACCGCCTCGGACATCAAGATCCAGGCCGAACTGATCCTGCACATGAAGAAGGTCATGGCTGAGCTGACGGCGGAGCAGACGGGCCAGACCGTCGAAACCATCCTCAAGGACAACGACCGCGACAAGTGGTTCACCGCAGCCGAGGCCCTGGAGTACGGATTCTTCGACAAGATTTCGGCCCACGCCGGCTCTGTCGCCGGCGGTGGCGGAACGGCCAACCAGTCGAGCTCCGATAACTGACCGGCACCAAAGAACCACTGAAACCCAGGAGTAAAGAACATGAACTACAACTTCGGATGGTCTGCCGGTAACCTCCCGTCCAGCCGCTACGTCCTGCCCCAGTTCGAAGAGCGTACGCCCTACGGCTTCAAGCGCCAGGATCCGTACACGAAGCTGTTCGAGGACCGCATCATCTTCCTTGGCGTGCAGGTTGACGACGCCTCGGCCGACGACATCATGGCCCAGTTGCTGGTCCTTGAGTCAACGGACCCGGACCGCGACATCACCTTGTACATCAACTCGCCGGGTGGTTCGTTTACCGCCATGACGGCCATCTACGACACCATGCAGTACATCCGCCCGGAGATCCAGACGGTCTGCCTCGGCCAGGCGGCCAGTGCCGCAGCGGTCCTGCTCGCCGCCGGTACCCCCGGGAAGCGTTTGGCGCTGCCGAATGCGCGTGTACTGATCCACCAGCCGGCTCTTTCCGGTGGCCAGGGTGGTCAGGCCTCGGACCTTGAAATCCAGGCTGCTGAGGTTATGCGCATGCGTACCTGGCTTGAGGACACGCTGGCCCACCACTCGGGTCGGACCTCCGAGCAGGTAAACAACGACATTGAGCGTGACAAGATCCTGACGGCTGCCGAAGCCATGAACTATGGTCTGATCGACCAGGTCCTTGACTCCCGGAAGATCAAGCCCCAGGCAATCGCCCGGTAGTAACCGGAATTGGACGCCGGTGCGGTTCACGAAATATGGACCGCACCGGCGTTCTGTTTCCACCCAAGCAGACCATTGTGACCTAGAGTGGATCTTGTCACGGTGGTGCCAACCGCGGCATGGCCGCACACTTGAGTACGGCGCGGCGCCGCATCACCCGCATGCAACGAAGGGATTCCCACATGGCTCGGATTGGCGAGAGCACGGATCTGCTGAAGTGTTCTTTCTGCGGAAAGAGCCAAAAGCAGGTGCGGAAGCTGATTGCCGGGCCCGGTGTGTACATCTGCGACGAGTGCATCGAGCTGTGCAATGAAATCATCGAAGAGGAACTTGCGGAGGTTTCCGACCTCGGGAGCTTCGAACTCCCGAAGCCCCGCGAGATCTTCGACTTCCTGCAGGAATACGTCATTGGACAAGAGCCGGCGAAGCGATCGTTGGCCGTTGCCGTGTACAACCACTACAAGCGCATCCAGGCAGGACACGCACCCAAGACCGGAACCCTGGGCGAGGGCCCGCACCACGAGGACGTCGAAATTGCCAAGTCCAACATCCTGCTGATTGGGCCCACCGGCTGCGGAAAGACCTACTTGGCCCAGACGCTGGCCCGGCGGCTCAACGTGCCGTTTGCTGTTGCCGATGCCACGGCCTTGACGGAGGCGGGCTACGTTGGCGAGGACGTTGAGAACATCCTGCTGAAGCTCATCCAGGCCGCCGACTATGACGTCAAGAAAGCCGAACAGGGCATCATCTACATCGACGAGATCGACAAGATTTCCCGTAAGAGCGAAAACCCCTCGATCACCAGGGATGTCTCCGGAGAAGGTGTCCAGCAGGCGCTGCTGAAGATCCTCGAGGGCACAGTTGCCTCGGTTCCACCGCAGGGCGGCCGGAAGCACCCCCACCAGGAATTCATCCAGATCGACACCACCAATGTGCTCTTCATCGTGGCCGGTGCGTTTGCCGGATTGGAAGACATCATTGGTTCCCGGTCCGGGCGCAAGGGCATCGGCTTCGGAGCTCCGCTGAACGAGGCCCGGGACAACGTCGACACATATGGCGAAGTCATGCCCGAGGATCTGCTCAAGTTCGGGTTGATTCCTGAATTTATTGGTCGGCTCCCGGTCATCACCACTGTTTCCAGCCTTGACCGGCCCGCCTTGATCCAGATTCTGTCCACCCCAAAGAACGCCCTGGTGAAGCAGTACCAGAAGATGTTCCAGCTTGACGGTGTGGACCTGCAATTCGACAACGACGCTCTGGACGCCATTGCCGACCAGGCGCTGGAGCGCGGCACGGGTGCCCGCGGCCTCCGGGCGATCATGGAAGAAGTACTGCTGCCAGTGATGTTCGATCTTCCCAGCAGGGACGACATCGCCACGGTGGTCATCACCTCCGACGTCGTACTCAAGAAGGCGCAGCCCACCATGATTGCCCACGATGTCGTGGCCAAGCGCAGGAATAAGTCGGCCTAGGCGCCTGTTGGCGTAAATAAGGCAAGGCTCCGCCGGAGTCGCCAGCCAACCACCTTCCCACCTTTCCGAGGAGTTCCCTGTGCCCGAACAGACTGCCAATAAAGCTGATTTCTGGTTCGACCCCGTCTGCCCGTTCGCGTGGATCACGTCACGCTGGATCGGGGAAGTGGAGCAGGTTCGTGGAATTGAGACTGAATGGCATGTCATGAGCCTCTCGGTCCTCAACGAAGGCCGTGACCTGCCTGATGAGTACCGGACCATGATGGATGACAGCTGGGGACCTGTCCGCGTCATCATCGCCGCCCAGGAACTCCACGGCGACAGCTACGTCAAGCCCCTCTATGACGCCATGGGGGAGCAGATCCACCATGAGGGCAACAAAGACCGCGCGTCGGTCATCCAGAAGGCCTTGGCCGAGGTAGGGCTGCCAGCAGATCTGGCACGCTTCGCGGGCTCGGACGAGTACGACGCCAAGCTCCGCGAAAGCCACGAGGCCGGTATTTCCCTGGTCGGCCAGGACGTGGGTACCCCGGTGGTCGCGTTCAACGGAACAGCTTTCTTCGGCCCGGTCCTTACCCGGATCCCGCGCGGCGAAGTGGCCGGTAAGTTGTGGGACGCCACGGTCACTTTGGCTGACTACCCACACTTCTTCGAGCTGAAGCGCAGCCGCTCGGAAAGCCCCGAATTCAGCTAGCCGGAAATAATCCAGCTACTTCAGGAACCGTGATGTCCTCCGGTCGGCGAGGATCTTGCCGTTGGTCTGGCACGTAGCGCAATACTGCAGGGAGGTGTCCGCGAAGGACACCTCCCTGACTGTATCCCCACAGACCGGGCACGGTTGTCCTGTCCTTGCGTGCACACGGAAATTGCTCCGCTTGGTGTCTTTGAGTTCACTGGATGGCTTGCCGGCCGCGGCGTTGACGGCACCAACCAGGACTTCCTGCATGGAGGCATAGAGTCGCGCCACGGTCGCCTGGTCAAGTGACTTCGCGCTTGCGAAGGGAGAGATCTTGGCGGCGTGGAGGATTTCGTCGCTGTAGGCGTTCCCGATTCCAGCAATGACGCCCTGGCTGCGGAGCAGCCCTTTGATCTGTTGAGAACTGGACGCGAGGATGGCTGCGAAAGTGTCGACGTCGAAGTCCGGGCTGAGCGGCTCGGGCCCCAGGGTAGCGATACCCGGTACGTCATGGGGATCCTTGACCACGTAGATAGCCAGGCTCTTCTTGGTTCCGGCTTCGGTCAGATCCAAGCCGATGTGCGCGTCGTCGGAAGGCCGGTGAAGCAGCAGTCGCGCCGCGATGTTGCTTTTCCCCATGCGCAGTCCGGCAGATGATGGGTGCTCCGTGTAGCGCACCCAGCCGGCCTTCGCCAGGTGGAACACGAAGAACAGGCCTTCGACATCGATGCACACGAACTTCCCGATGCGGCGGACACCTTGAACGGTCCTGCCTTCGAGGGCGCTATAGGGCGGGTCGGCTGTCTTGAGCGCCGAGAACGAGTTAATGCGGACCTCGGTGAGCACGGCGCCATGGAGTTGGGTGTCCAAGTACATGCACAGCCCGTGCACTTCGGGGAGTTCCGGCATGGTCATACTCTGCCACATGGCAGGGCGAACCCGCAGGAAAAAGGGAGCAGAAAGCCTTCGGAAGAACTACAGTCCTGTAGTTCTTCCGAAGGCCTTGTGCATCGCCCGCAGCGGGACAACAATTGTTCTTACCCACTTCGAAAGAAGAGGGACACGGAAACCAAAGATTCAGTGATATGCAACCAACGCAGCCTTTGGCGAAGTTGGAAGCAAGCTACCAGTGACGAGGTAGGAAGACCTGAAATTCCAAGGATTCCGCCAGACTGCCAAGCCGTCACCAAGCAGCCGAAAAGTCGAAGCCCCACCAACGGCAAAACGCTGATGGGGCTTCCCCTTTGCCCAAAACGGGCACGATGCCGCTAACGCGGATCCTGGCTGCTAGGACGCTGTAACGTCCTCCGCGGGTGCCAGGACAACATCACTGACGGCTAGGTCGCCTTCGCCGGACTGCAGCGTGATTTCCTTGGCATTGGCAGCCGCCTTCAGGTCGCCGAGGCCGGCCTTCAACTGGGCTACCAGTACCTCAGGAGCGCTGATGGTGGCAGAGAGCACTTCGGTGCGCTGCTTGACCTTGGCCTCGGACTTGGCTTTGCGGATGCCGCTGAGGGCTACACCCACGGTGCTGAGCATGGTGGTGTCGCCGTCGGTGATTTCCACGGCGGCGGGCCACTGTGCACGGTGCACCGATCCGGTGCGCCACCATCCCCAAACCTCTTCGGTGGCGAAGGGCAGGAAGGGTGCAAACAAGCGCAGGAGTGCGTCCAGGGTGGTTGCCAACGCTGCCAGCACGGAGGCCTGCTCGGCTTCCCCGGCCGCACCATAGGCGCGGTCCTTGATGAGCTCCACGTAGTCGTCCGTGAACTGCCAGAAGAACGATTCCGTGATCTGGAGCGCGCGGGCGTAGTCGTAATTCTCGAACGCCTTGGTTGACTGGGCAACGACGTCGGACAGTTGGGCGAGCAGCGCGCGGTCCAGCGGGTTGGTCAGCACGGAAAGATCGGAGGTGACCACCGAATTTTCCGTGGCGCCGAGGTTCAGCACGAACTTCGAGGCGTTGAGCAGCTTGATGGCCAGGCGACGGCCGATCTTCATCTGGGCGATCTCGTACGCGGTGTCGGCGCCCAGCTTGGCCGACGCAGCCCAATAACGGACAGCGTCAGAGCCGTACTCGTTGAGCACATCCGTGGGCACCACAACGTTGCCCTTGGACTTGGACATCTTCTTACGGTCCGGGTCCAGGATCCAGCCGGAAATGGCCGCATGCTTCCAGGGGGCGCTCTTCTGCAAGGCATCCGCACGGACGGCCGAGGAGAACAGCCAGGTGCGGATGATGTCGTGGCCCTGGGGACGGAGGTCGAAGGGGTAGACCTTGGCGAACAGGTCCTCGTCCCGGCTCCAACCGCCCACAATCTGCGGGGTGAGAGAGGACGTGGCCCAGGTGTCAAGGACGTCTGCATCACCCGTAAAGCCGTTGGCCTGGTCGCGCTGCGATTCCTCGAAGCCGGGAGCGGCGTCTGCGGCGGGGTCCACCGGCAGCATGTCGTCAGACGGCAGGATGGGGTTGTCGTAGTCCGGGTTGCCCTGGGCGTCCAGCGGGTACCAGACGGGGATGGGCACACCGAAGAATCGCTGGCGCGATACGAGCCAGTCGCCGTTCAGGCCGGCGATCCAGTTTTCGTAGCGGGAGCGCATGAAGGCCGGGTGGAAGGTGATCTCCTGGCCACGGCCGATCAGCCGTTCCCGGCGTTCCTCGTCGCGGCCACCGTTGCGGATGTACCACTGACGGGACGTCACCACTTCGAGGGGCTTGTCGCCCTTCTCGAAGAAGTTCACAGGGTGGGTGATCTTCTTGGGTTCGCCATCGAGCAGATCGGCGGCCTTGAGCAGTTCCACCACGGCTTCCTTGGCGGAGAAAGCGGTCTTGCCGGCGATGGCTGCGTAGGCTTCCTTGCCGGCTTCGGTATTGATCCACTCCGGGGTGTCGGCGATGATCCTGCCGTCGCGGCCCATGATGGCTCGCGTGGGGAGCTGGAGTTCACGCCACCAGGTGACGTCGGTCAGGTCACCGAACGTGCAGACCATGGCGATGCCGGAACCCTTGTCCGCCTTGGCGAGCGGGTGGGCCTTGACCTCAAGCTCCACGTCGAAGAGCGGAGACTTTACTGTCTTGCCGAACAGCGGCTGGTACCGCTCGTCGTCGGGGTTTGCCACAAGAGCTGCGCAGGCAGCAAGCAGTTCCGGGCGGGTGGTCTCGATGAAGATCTTTTCGCCGTCTTCGGTGAAGAAGGGGTAGCGGTAGTAGGCGCCGGCGACTTCGCGGTCCTCGAGCTCGGCCTGCGCCACAGCGGTACGGAAGGTTACGTCCCACAGGGTGGGTGCCTCGGCCATATAGGCGTCGCCTGCAGCCAGGTTGGCCAGGAAGGCGCGCTGGGACACCGCGCGGGAGGTGTCGTCAATGGTGCGGTAGGTCAGGTCCCAGTCCACGGACAGGCCGAGGGTCTGGAACAGGTTTTCGAAGACCTTCTCGTCCTCAACGGCGAGTTCCTCGCACAGTTCGATGAAGTTCTGGCGCGAAACGACGTCGAAATCGCGCTGGTTCTTGGCCGGCTGTGCCGGGGGAGTGTAGTCAGCCTTGTACGGGATGGCGGGATCGCAGCGCACACCGTAGTAGTTCTGGACGCGGCGCTCGGTTGGCAGCCCGTTGTCATCCCAGCCCATGGGGTAGAAGACGTTCTTGCCCGTCATTCGCATGTAGCGGGCCTGGACGTCGGTCTGGGTGAAGGAGAACATGTGGCCCACGTGGAGCGAGCCGGAAGCCGTCGGCGGGGGAGTGTCGATTGAATAGACCTGATCCCGGGTGGTGTCCGGATTGAACTTGTAGGTTCCCTCTTCAAGCCAGCGCTGCGCCAAGGCAGCCTCGAGGCCTTCAAGGGCCGGCTTGTCGGGAACATTAATGGGGGCGGTGGCGGGCGTGTCTGTACCCTGCGTTGATTCAGCCATGGACCAATTGTTTCATGGCCCGGCGTTACAACCCGCCGTCCGGTGCCTCCGCACGCCCGATAGGGTAGTGCCATGACTTTGGCAGCACACCAGACCCCCGCAGTCCAGAACAAAACCGCCGTCGTTACGGGGGCGAGCACCGGCATCGGCGAAGCCACCGTGAGGGCGTTGGCTTCCACGGGCTGGAAGGTCTTCGCGGTGGCACGCAGGGCTGACCGCCTTGGCGCCCTGGGTGCCGAAACCGGCGCCGTGCCGTTCCCGGCTGACATCACGGTCGACGACGACGTTGCGGCCTTGCTCGCGGCCGTCACCGAAGCCGGAGGTGCGGACACCCTCATTAACATCGCCGGTGGTGCCCGTGGCGCCGACATCATCGCGAACGCCGACACGGAGGACTGGGACTGGATGTACCAGGTAAACGTCCTGGGCACCATGAAAATCACGCGGGCGTTCCTGCCGATGCTGCGCGACAACGGCGAAGGAACTGTCCTCAACCTGACCTCGACAGCCGGACTGTCCGCCTACGAAGGCGGTGCGGGCTACAACGCAGCAAAGTTTGCCCAGCACGCCATGACCAATGCCCTCCGCCTGGAAGAGGTTGGCAACAACGTCCGGGTCATAGAGGTAGCTCCAGGACTTGTGCACACGGAGGAATTCGCCCTCAACCGCTTGGGCGACAAGGACGCGGCCGCCAAGGTCTACGAGGGTGTCGAGAAACCCCTGACCGCCGCCGACGTGGCCGACGTCGTGAAGTACGCCGTCTCCCTGCCGCACCACATCAACCTCGACCAGATTGTGGTCCGCCCGGTAGCCCAGGCCGCGAACCACAAACTGATCCGGAACCAGGCCTAAACCGTCGCCGGCCCGCCAAACCGTTGCAAGCCAGCGACGGCTTAGCGGGTAAGGAACGAGTTAGCCCGCAGGGACGCTGAGCGTGGCCATGATGGCTGCGTGGTCACTGCCGGGAACCTGTCTGACCGAGTAGTCGCTGCTGCTGATCCGGGACGTTGTCACCATATGGTCGATGACGATCCCCGGCAGCGGCGGACCTTCCATGGGCCACGTAGGGGAGAACCGGGCACCGGCGGCGGTCCCTGCATCGACGAGTTTGCGTCCGTTCGGTCCGGAGTCCAGCACGGCCCGGAACTCCGAGTGGTCATAGGTTGAGTTGTAATCACCCATGAGCAGTTGGTTGCCGGGCCGGGCGGCCTGGCGAGCGATCTTCCCAAGGTCGCTCCGCCATTGGGCTATGCGCTCATCCACGGGTGGAAGGGTGTGCACATTGGTCACGTGCAAAGTGGCCTTGGAACCCGACGCGGGATCGGCCACGAGGACGCGCGTGACGTCCATGGTGAACGGAGTGTCAGGCAGCTGTCCTTCGGCCTCCAAAGGAAACACGGAATACACCGCTCCGCCCGAGGCGTCGTCATTGGGTTTGCTGAGGTGCTGGGGCAGTAACTTCTCCAGGCCCTCGGAGCGCAGGCGGTCTTCCAGTCCTCGCGTGAACTCCTGGACCGCCAACAGCTGGACGCCGTTGTCGCGGACCAACGACACGATCGTGGCGGCGTCTGCCTCGCCGTACTCGGAGTTCAGGCTCATGACCTTGACCTGGGCCGCAGGAGTCCCTGCGGACAATGTCTCCGGCTTGCCCGCATCAAAGGGAAAAAGCCAGAACAACTGTGCGGCAAGCAGGACCGTGGTGGTGACCATCACCCAGGGGC
Source organism: Paenarthrobacter nitroguajacolicus (assembly GCF_031455195.1). GTDB lineage: Bacteria > Actinomycetota > Actinomycetes > Actinomycetales > Micrococcaceae > Arthrobacter > Arthrobacter nitroguajacolicus_D. Next base: position 51,462 of record NZ_JAVDSH010000001.1, read on the forward strand.
GGCGCCCCGGCACGGCGAGGAGCACTGCCAGCACCATCGGCGGCACCATCCACGGGGTGAAGGACAGCAGCTGGACTACCGGTAAAGGCCACTCAACGGGAACAGCGCGGAAGATGGACAGTCCCGCTACGGGAAGCACCAGGAGCAATGCCAGCACAGACCACGCAAGGGAAGGCCGTCGTCGTCGAGCGGGGCGGGTATCCGGAACGGCAGCAGCGGGATGCGTCATGGGTCCGAGTCTATTCACGCGCGGCGCACGGCCGCCTATCAGGGGGGAAACTGCCAGGTAGAGCAAGGACCCCGGCTGCCGCTAGACTTGGAGGACAAGCTTTGACCCGGCCATCACCGGTGAGCTTCCGGAAGAACAGCACAGGCCGCCCACGCGGCGGCCACTGCCCAGTAGAACCGGACGGGTAAGCCCGTCACAGCAGTAATGAGAGGCCGGAGCCCCGTGTTCCGGTAAGTGAGGTGGTACCGCGGTACCCGTGTCGCTGACAAGCGGCACAGGAGCCGTCCTCGCATCCTGACAGTCAACCAGCTATCACAGGATATGAGATGACCCACTACCCCAAGGCCTCAGCGTCTTCTTCCGGCACGCACGGCGTGTCCGCTTCCGTGAAGTTCCCGGAGATCGAAGAGCGCATCCTCAAATACTGGGACGAAGACGGCACCTTCCAGGCCAGCATCGACCAGCGCGATGCCGGTAAGGATGGCAGCAACGAGTTCGTCTTTTACGACGGCCCTCCCTTCGCCAACGGCCTGCCCCACTACGGCCACCTGCTCACGGGCTACGCCAAGGACCTCGTAGGCCGCTACCAGACCCAGCGCGGCAAGCGCGTGGAACGCCGCTTCGGCTGGGACACCCACGGGCTCCCCGCAGAGCTTGAAGCCATGAAGCAGCTCGGCATGACGGACAAGACCCAAATCGAAGCCATGGGCATCGACAAGTTCAACGACGCCTGCCGTGCCTCCGTCATGAAGTACGCCAACGAATGGAAGGCCTACGTCACACGCCAGGCCCGCTGGGTGGACTTCGAGAACGACTACAAGACCCTCAACGTCGAGTACATGGAGTCGGTCCTCTGGGCTTTCAAGCAGCTGCACGAGAAGGGCCTGACCTACAACGGCTACCGCGTCCTTCCGTACTGCTGGAAAGACGAGACGCCGCTGTCCAACCATGAGCTCCGCATGGACGACGACGTCTACAAGAACCGCCAGGACCAAACAGTCACGGTCACGTTCCCCATCAAGGCCAACGGCTCCGCGCTTTCCAAGGACCTCGAAGGTGTACAGGCGCTCGCCTGGACCACGACGCCCTGGACGCTGCCCACCAACGCAGCGCTCGCCGTCGGGCCTGACATCTCCTACGCTGTCTTGCCTGCCGGACCCAACGGCGTGAAGGCTGCTTCCGCCGAGGCACCGGTATCCGGCAATTTCCTGCTCGCCGCTGATCTCGTGGGGTCCTACGCCAAGGATCTGGGATACGACGACGCTGCTGCCGCCACTGCCGCTGTCGTGTCCACTTACACAGGCTCCGAGCTGGCAGGACTCGAGTACGAACCGCTGTGGAATGACTTCGCTGACACGGAAAAGTACGGCACGCAAAATGCCTGGCGGGTTCTCGTGGCGGACTACGTCACCACCACGGACGGTACCGGCATCGTCCACCAGGCACCGGCCTACGGTGAAGATGACCAGAAGGTCTGTGAGGACGCCGGGATCCCCGTGGTCCTGTCGGTCGATGAAGGTGCCAAATTCCTGCCGCTGTTCGCCCACGGCAGGCTTGCCGACATCGTCGGCCTCCAGGTCTTCGATGCCAACAAGCCGATCACCCAGGTCCTCCGGGCCGACGGCCGCTTGGTCCGGCAAGCCAGCTACGAGCACAGCTACCCACACTGCTGGCGCTGCCGGAACCCACTGATCTACCGCGCCGTGTCCTCCTGGTACGTGGAAGTCACCAAGTTCAAGGACCGCATGTCCGAGTTGAACCAGGAGATCAACTGGATCCCGGGCAACGTCAAGGACGGCCAGTTCGGCAAGTGGCTGGAGAACGCGCGTGACTGGTCCATCAGCCGCAACCGGTACTGGGGTTCGCCCATCCCCGTGTGGCAGTCCGATGATCCGGAGTACCCCCGCACCGACGTCTATGGCTCATTGGCCGACCTTGAGGCGGACTTTGGCCGGCTCCCGGTCAACAACGAAGGACAGGTGGACCTGCACCGACCGTTCATCGATGAACTGACCCGGCCCAACCCGGACGACCCCACGGGCAAGTCCACCATGCGCCGCGTCGAAGATGTCCTGGACGTGTGGTTCGATTCCGGCTCGATGCCTTACGGGCAGGTCCACTACCCGTTCCAGAACGAGGAATGGTTCGACACCCATAACCCCGCAGACTTCATCGTGGAGTACATCGGCCAGACCCGTGGCTGGTTCTACATGCTCCACATCCTTTCAACGGCTTTGTTTGACCGGCCGGCGTTCCGCAACGTCATCAGCCACGGCATCGTGTTGGGTTCCGATGGGCAAAAGATGTCCAAGAGCCTGCGCAACTATCCGGACGTGTCCGAGGTCCTGGACCGCGACGGTTCCGACGCGATGCGCTGGTTCCTGATGTCGAGCCCCATCCTCCGCGGAGGCAACCTGATCGTCACCGAGCAGGGCATCCGTGACGGCGTCCGCCAGGTCATCCTGCCGCTGTGGAACGTTTACAGCTTCTTCACGCTGTATACCAACGCCGCCAACGGCGGTGCGGGTTACGACGCGAAGCTGCGCTACGACGGCTACTCCGACACGCTGGACCAGTACCTCATGGCCAACACGGGGGACCTGGTGCGCAACGTCACGGCAAGCCTGGACAGCTACGACATATCAGGTGCCTGCGACGAACTCCGCAGCTACCTGGACATGCTCACCAACTGGTACGTCCGGCGCAGCCGCCAGCGCTTCTTCGACGAGAACGTTGATGCCTTCGACGCGTTGTACACGGCCCTCGAAGCGATCTGCCGCGTCTCCGCCTCCTTGCTTCCGCTTGTCTCCGAGGAGATCTGGCGCGGACTGACGGGCGGACGTTCGGTGCACCTGGCTGACTGGCCAGACGCTGCGTTGTTCCCGTCCAACCCGGAACTGGTCGAAGCCATGGACCGTGTCCAGCAGATCTGTTCCACGGGTTCGAGCCTGCGCAAAGCCGCGAACCTTCGCGTCCGCCTGCCGTTGCAGGAACTGACTGTGGTGGCACCCGGCGCGGATGCGCTGGAAGGCTTTGCCGCCGTCGTCGCGGATGAACTGAACCTGCGCTCGGTGCGCCTCATGGATGCTTCCTCTGCTTCGCCGGAAGAGTTCGGTATCGAACAGAAGCTCGTGGTTAACGCCCGTGCCGCCGGCCCCCGCCTGGGCAAGAACGTCCAGCAGGCCATCAAGGGCTCCAAGTCGGGCGACTGGTCCGTGAACGATGGAGTCGTGGTGGCTGGAGGCCTTGAGCTTGAGCCCCACGAGTACACCCTGGAAACCGTTGTGGCCCAATCCGCCGACGGCGGTGCTGCCGCTGCTGCCGTTCTACCCGGTGGCGGTTTCGTGGTCCTGAACACCGAGGTCACTGCGGAACTTGCCGCCGAGGGATTGGCCCGAGACATGGTCCGGGCCATCCAGCAGGCACGCAAGGACGCTGGATTGAATGTCAGCGACCGCATCCACACCTCTGTGCAGGCCGCGCAGGACGTCGTTGACGCCCTGCAAGCCAACGCTGAGCTGGTCAAGACCGAGACACTCACATTGGAACTCGAAGTCCTGCTGGCCAGCGTCGACGAACCGCAGGTCACCGTGGCAAAGGCAGGGGCCTGATCATGACTGACGAATTTTCCGTTGAAAGCGTCTACGCCGAACTCCTTGGCCGGGCGCCGGAAAACAAGATGGAACCACGCCTGGCGCCGCTGTTCCGTGCCATGGATGTGCTGGGGGAACCGAACAAGGCCTTCCCGATCATCCACATCACGGGCACCAACGGCAAGACCTCCACTGCCCGCATGATCGAAGCCGGTCTGCGCGCCCACGGACTCAGCACGGGGCGCTACACCAGCCCGCACCTGTCAAAGGTCACTGAGCGCATCAGTATCGACGGTGAGCCTGTGCCCGACGCGACGTTCGTCCGCATCTGGGACGAAATCCGCCCGTACCTGGAAATCGTTGACAACGAGCTCGTCGCGGAGAACCAGCCACGGCTGACGTACTTCGAATGCCTGACCATCCTTGGCTTTGCGGTCTTCGCGGACCAGCCGGTGGACGTAGCAGTCATTGAAGTCGGCTTGGGAGGCATCACCGATGCCACCAACGTGGGTGACGGCCAGGTCTCGGTGATCACCCCGATTTCGCTCGACCACACGGACCTGCTGGGCGACACCACGGAGGACATCGCCTACGAAAAGGCTGGCATCATCAAGCCGGGTGGCTTCCTGGTGAGCGCTGCCCAGCCCGTTGACGCTGCCCAGGTCCTCCTGGAAAAGGCCCGCGAAGTGGACGTGCCCTTCCGCTTCGAAGGCGTTGAGTTCGGCGTTGAATCCCGCAGCGTCGCCGTCGGCGGCCAGGTCTTGACCATCCAGGGACTCGCCGGTCGTTACGAGGATCTTCTGCTGCCGTTGCACGGCGCCCACCAGGCCGAGAACGCCGCTGTTGCCGTGGCTGCCCTTGAGGCATTCTTCGGCGGGGGAGAGAAGGAACTGGACGCCGAGGTACTGAAGGAAGCATTCGGCACGGTGACTTCGCCTGGCCGCCTTGAAGTGGTGCGGACTGCCCCCACTGTGGTGGTGGACGCTGCCCACAATCCGGACGGAATCCGTGTCTCTGCCGAGGCGATCCAGGAGGCCTTCAGTTTCAGCAAGTTGGTAGTGGTGGTCGGCGTCCTGCGTGAGAAGGACGCTGAGGAGATCCTGAAAACCCTCAAAGAGTCCCTTGGCGGACTCGCCGAGGAATTCTGCTTCACGCAATCCAACTCGGCGCGTGCCGTTCCCGCAGCGGAACTTGCCGAACTCGCCGTCGACCTCGGTTTTGGTGAGGACAACGTACATATCGCGGAGAAGCTCGATGACGCCCTCGAATGGGCTGTGGAGCGTGCCGAATCCAACGACGACCTCGCCGGTGGCGTCCTGGTGACCGGATCGATCACCGTAGTTGCAGAGGCCCGCATCCTGCTTGGAAAGGCCGGTGCCTGAGCATGGCCAAGATGACGAAGGCCCAGCGCGAATGGCGGCCCGGAATGCCCAAGAAGCGTCGGTCCACCAAAGTGATGTTCGCGTCCACGGTGCTCCTGCTGGAGGCCTTCGTGGCGTTCTTCGGCACCCTGGCTGTCTTTGGGCTGAAGCGGGGTGAAGTGGACCCCGGCATCATCCTGGGCGTAGGCATTGCGTTGAGCGTCGTGTTGGTCCTGGCATGCGCAGTGCTGTCCAAGCCCTGGGGCATCGCCGTCGGCTGGGCATTGCAACTGGTCCTGATCCTGACGGGCTTCGCTGAACCCACCATGTTCATTGTCGGCATCCTGTTTGCCATCTGCTGGTGGTACGGGATCAGGGCTGGCATGCGCATTGACCGTGAAGTGGCCCAACGGGACCGTGAGCAGGCGGAATGGGACGCGGCCCACGGTGACGAAGCAGGCACCCAAACCCCGTAAACTGGCTGGGAAAACCACCGACCAACCAACCACATTGGAGCAACTGTGAGCATTGAACGGACCCTCGTCCTGGTCAAGCCCGACGGCGTCGCCCGCAACCTGGGCGGAACCATCCTCGCCCGGATCGAAGCGAAGGGTTACACCCTGGCCGAGCTGAAGAAGGTCAACGCGACCCGCGAACTGCTGGAACAGCACTACGAGGAACACGTGGGCAAGCCGTTCTATGAGCCCCTGGTCGAGTTCATGCTGAGCGGACCGGTCATCGCGGCCGTCTTCGAAGGCCACCGCGTGATCGAAGGCTTCCGGTCATTGGCTGGAACAACGGACCCCACCACTGCTGCACCGGGCACCATCCGTGGCGACTTCGGCCGCGACTGGGGACTGGCAGTCCAGCAGAACCTGGTCCACGGTTCGGATTCCGTTGACTCCGCAGAGCGCGAGATCAAGATCTGGTTCGCCGGTTAAGCCGGTTAACCAGAGAGCACCGAGATGACAGCTAAGGCCAATGTTCCTGATGAACATTGGCCTTAGCTGTCTTCTCGCGGAGGGGCTTAGTAGCCGGACGTCCCGGCGAAGACGTGGAGGAACGCGAAGAAGATGGTGGCGGCGACGGCCACGTACAGCAGCGCCACGATGATCCAGCCGGAATCACCCAGCAGTTTGGCCAGTGCCGGCGGTGCTTTGATGACCCCGGTGGAGATGTTCCGGATCGTCACCCAGACGAACAAGGGAATCATGACGGCCCAGACCACCATGCAGAACGGGCACAGGACGTTGATGACGTAGAGGGCCTGGGACCACAGCCAGACAACGAAGGCGAAGCCCAGGGTGACTCCGGTTTGCAGCCCCAACCAGTACCAGCGGGAGAACTTTGCACCGGCAAGGAGCCCCATGGCTGTAGTGATAATGATGGCGAACGCGACAATCCCGATGAACATGTTGGGGAAGCCAAACACCGAGCTCTGGGGAGTTTCCATGACCTTGCCGCAGGAAATCCAGGGATTTACATCGCAGACGGTGACATGGTTGGGGTCCTTGAGAACTTCGAGCTTCTCCAGGACCAACGCCCCGGAAGCCAACCAGCCAATAACTCCGGTGATCAGCAGGAGCCAGGCAAAGGGCTTGTCCCGCACTGTCTTGGGAAGCGCAACGAGTGGAGTGGATGTTTCTTCCACCGGGGTGGAGGCGTTCTTGGCCAGGTTTCCCCTGGCGGTGCTCGGCATCGCGGATCTGATCCTTTTCGACATGTTACCCGGAAGGCCGGGAAGGGCTCTTGGGAGGATTGTAGCGCCGCAGGCTGGGCAAGGCCTCCAGCTTGGTGCGGGATTATGGCGACACAGCGGCCTACCCCGTGAACGTGCAGGGGTGTGAGAGAATGAACATGGCCGGTTTTCGATCCACATTCGGGATCCGGTCCGGTGACTTGTTCCCAAGACCGCCAGTATGAGCTGGGCACGCCCCGGATCCCATGATCCTCGGTGGGCCCGCCATCACAATGGACGGCACCTGGTTGTGGCAGCAGAACAACGGGTTTCAGGACAGGGCCGCCGGCTTTCCAGGGCTGCCGCACCCCAATGATGGTGCGAACCGGAAGGCAAACTACCGACTTCTGTCAACGCCTGCGGGTTTTGACAATATTTGCCCCATAGGGCGCCGGATGTGGCGGTGTTGCTGGGGCAGGAGTGTTGCCACATATGGATAATGACCAGGTTGTAGCCTTTAATGACGAGGCAGCTCCCGCGGAAACAGCGGAAGCCCCGAAGAAGACCACCCGGACCCGCCGCAAGGCTGCCCCCAAGGAAGCCCCTGCGGTTGAAGCGCCAGCCACTGAAGTACCTGCCGCTGTTGAGGGGACCGAAACCCCGGAAGCGGCCGCCGCGCCGGTGCGCAGGACCCGGTCCCGCAAGAAGGTTGAACCCGCCGAGCCGCTGCCAGGCTTGGGCGAGGAAGCCGCTGGTGCCCCCGAAGCCGCAGCAGTTGAGAGCCAGCCAGAAGCTGCCGCCGAACCCGCGCCGGAAAAGCCGGTCCGCCGTCGTCGTACGGCAAAGCCGAAAGCTGAAGCGGTAGAGGCGCCAGCAGCTGATGAAACCACGACGCCGGATGCCGGCTCCCAGCCCGGGGAACCTGTCGCTGAGGTCAACGCGGCAACCCCCGCTGAGGAGGCTCCGGTTCCTGCTGCGGAGGAGGCCCCCGCTGAGGAGGAAACCCCGGCGGCGTCCACGTCCCTGTTCCTTGAGCCTGTTTCCATCACGTCCATGATCTTCCAGGCCCCGGACCTCACCACCGTCCCGCGCGTTGCGGCCGTGGAAGAGAAGGCCGAGGAATCCGAAGAAGAAGCTGAGACCAGCGCGGACGCCGAGATCGATGACGCCGGCAGCCGCCGTCGTCGCCGGAGCCGTGGCCGCCGCGGCAGGCGTGGAACCGAACGCGAAGAGAACGAAACCGAGGATCCCAGCGAGTCCGAGGATGAAGAAGCCCCCGCGGCGGAAGCCCTCGAAGAAGGCGTCACGTCGCGTCGTCGCCGTCGCCGCCGCCGCGGTGACCAGGATCTCGAACTGACCGGCGGTACGGATGATGATCCGCCCAACACCGTGACCCGCGTCCGCGCGCCGCGGCCCATCACGGAAACCGCTCCCTCGAACCGCGTTACCAGCGTTAAGGGCTCCACACGGCTTGAAGCCAAGAAGCAGCGCCGCAGGGAGTCCCGCGAAACCGGCCGCCGCCGCCAGGTCATCACCGAAGCCGAGTTCCTTGCGCGTCGCGAGTCGGTAGACCGCCAAATGATCGTCCGCCAGCGCGACGACAGAATCCAGATCGGCGTCCTTGAAGATGGCGTCCTGGCCGAGCACTTCGTGTCCAAGACACAACAGGATTCCCTGATCGGGAATGTGTACCTGGGCAAGGTCCAGAACGTACTGCCCTCCATGGAAGCCGCGTTCGTGGACATCGGCCGCGGCCGGAACGCCGTGCTGTACGCCGGAGAAGTCAACTGGGATGCTGTCAACCTTGAAGGCCAGCCGCGCCGGATCGAGAACGCCCTGAAGTCCGGCGACTCCGTCCTGGTACAGGTCACCAAGGATCCCGTGGGTCACAAGGGTGCCCGCCTGACCAGCCAGATTTCCCTGCCGGGCCGCTACCTTGTGTACGTGCCGGGCGGCTCCATGACCGGTATCTCCCGCAAGTTGCCGGACGTCGAACGCAACCGCCTCAAGCGCATCCTCAAGGACCGCCTGCCGGAAAACGCCGGTGTCATTGTCCGCACCGCGGCCGAGGGCGCCTCGGAAGAAGAGCTGACGCACGACATCAACCGCCTCCGCGCGCAGTGGGAGGGCATTGAGGGGCAGGCCTCCTCAACCAAGGTCCTGGCACCGGAACTGCTGTACGGCGAACCTGACCTGACCATCAAGGTAGTGCGCGACGTCTTCAACGAAGACTTCTCCAAGTTGATCGTCTCCGGCGACGACGCATGGGACACCATTGAGGCTTACGTAACCTACGTAGCCCCCGACCTGGTGGGACGCCTTGAAAAGTGGACCAAGGACCAGGACATCTTCGCTGCCTGGCGCATCGACGAGCAGATCCACAAGGCCCTGGAACGCAAGGTCTTCCTGCCCTCCGGTGGTTCATTGGTCATTGACCGCACCGAAGCCATGACGGTAGTGGACGTCAACACCGGTAAGTTCACCGGCAGCGGCGGCAACCTTGAAGAGACCGTCACCAAGAACAACCTCGAAGCTGCCGAGGAAGTAGTTCGCCAGCTGCGCCTGCGCGATATCGGCGGCATCATTGTCATCGACTTCATCGACATGGTCCTGGAATCCAACCGTGATCTTGTGCTGCGCCGCATGGTTGAATGCCTTGGCCGCGACCGCACCAAGCACCAGGTTGCCGAGGTCACGTCCCTGGGCTTGGTCCAGATGACGCGTAAGCGCATGGGCACCGGCCTCCTCGAGGTCTTTGGCGAGCAGTGCGAGCACTGCGCCGGACGTGGCGTCGTGACCCACGACGAGCCGGTGGAGCACCGCCGCGCCAACGTGGTGGCCGCCGAGCACCACCGCCCGCACACGGAGACGCAGCAGCAGCAACCGGCGGCCCGAACGGAACGAAAGCGCCGCCGTGGCAAGGGTGGGGGACAGGCTGTTCCTGAAGCCCCGGCACCGGTTCAGGCCGCACCATCCGTGCCCGCCGCCACGTCGACGCACACGGAACCGCAGGACCCTGCGCGCCAGGCAAAGGCCGAGGCCACCAGGGCTGCGTTGGCAACGATCGCGGCCGCAGCACACGCCGCCCACCTGCACGACGACGAGCTTCACCGTGCAGAGGAACTGGCCCGCTCCACGCATCAGACGGCCGCCGCCGAACCCGCCGTTCATAGCGACGACGAAGAGTCAGCGGCCCATGACGCGGCGGTTCGGGAAGCACGCTCCACCCCGGTCCTGCGTTTCGGCGGCGAAGAAGTCGCCTTGCCATTCGTTGAGCACCAGGAAGAACCCCAGGCTGCCAAGCCGGCCATGAGCCTGGATCTGCTGGCCGAGGCGTTCTCCCATCTCGGAGCGGCGCCGGAGCAGGAGACGGCAGCAACGGCTGTTCGCGAACCTGCTGCTGCCCCGAAGGCGGCAGCGTCGGCACAGGCCGTCGAGCAGAATCCGGAAGCCGCTTCGGCGACCCGGAGTCGTCGAGGCCGCCGTAACCGCAGCGCCAGCAGGGCCCAGGGTGCAGCCAACGAAACAAGCGTTGAGCACCACGAAGTGACTGCTTCGACGCCCCAGGGCTCGGCCCACGAGGCGAAAGCCCCTGCTGAACCAGCCAAAAAGGCGCCCGCAGAAGAGCCCATCATCCTGGGAGTCGGCGTACCGGCCTCCGAGCTCTGACCGCTTCATAAGCCGTACAAGACCCCGTAGCAACTGCCCCCGCAGTTGCTACGGGGTCTTTGCATGTCCAGGACGCCCAAGGCCGCTCCTGGGAATGCCAAGCCTTTAGCGGGTCATATCCGGGCCTCAGCGCAGTGCGGTTCCCGGGCGGGGCTGCTTCCCGGCTAGGCTGGGGGCTGACACGGGGTGCCGGGCGTTGGGCCGGGCTGAGATCCAAACCCGTTGAACCTGTCCGGTTAGCACCGGCGAAGGGATGTCCACATGACTGCACCGTATTCTCCTGTCTACCCGCTGGTGGCTCCCGGCAGGCAAACCCCGCGGGTGTTGAGCATTGCCGGCTCGGACCCCTCCGGTGGTGCCGGGATCCAGGCGGACTTGAAGAGCATCGCGGCTCACGGTGGGTACGGCATGGCGGCCATCACCGCCCTCACCGCCCAGAACACCGTGAGGGTCAGCGCCGTCCACGTGCCCCCCGTTGAATTCCTGCGCCAACAGCTGGACGCCATCAGCAACGACATCGAGATCGACGCCGTCAAAATCGGGATGCTCGGTGACGCTGCCGTCATCGACGAAGTCCGTAGCTGGCTCGAAAAGGTACGTCCCGCCGTCGTGGTCCTGGACCCGGTGATGGTGGCAACCAGTGGCGACAGGCTCCTGCGGGAGTCCGCTGAGAAGGCATTACGTTCGCTCCTGCCGTTGGCAGATCTCCTGACGCCCAATCTTCCCGAGCTCGCAGTGCTGTTGGGCGAGCCTGAGGCGCCGGATTGGGCTTCGGCGCTGGACCAGGGTAAGCGGTTGGCCGCTGAGTACGGGAACACGGTCCTGGTGAAGGGCGGCCATCTGGCAGGATCCGGATGTCCCGACGCCCTGGTGAACACGAGCGGGTTGTTGCGGCAGGACGTGGTGGAGATAGCAGGGCCCCGCATCGATACCCGGAACAGCCACGGCACAGGGTGTTCGCTGTCCTCGGCCCTGGCAACGGTGCAGGTCATGACGGGGGATTGGGAAGCGTCGCTGCGGGAAGTGAAGCCCTGGTTGCTTGAGGCTTTGAGGCATTCCGGGACGTTGGACGTTGGCCACGGAAGCGGGCCGGTCCATCACTTCCACCACCAGCAGGTCCTGAGGCCCGGCGACTTCGCCGCAACTTTGTGGGAGCAGGCCCGCGCGGAACTTGACGCGATCCATGGGCTTGGCTTCATCGATGGCCTTCAAACTGGCAGCCTGCCGGAAGCGGCTTTCAGCTATTACCTGGCACAGGACGCGATCTATCTCAATGGCTACTCCCGGGTCCTGGCCCGTGCCAGCGCCCTTGCTCCTACCGAGGACGAGCAGTTGTTCTGGGCCAAAGGGTCCCGGCAATGCCTGGAAGTCGAGTCGGAATTGCATAGGAACTGGCTAAGCACCCGTGACGTCTCCGTGACGACGGGACCCGTGACCAAGTCCTACGTGGATCACTTGCTGGCCTGTTCGGCATCCGGCAGTTACGCGGTGGTCCTGGCGGCGATCCTGCCTTGCTACTGGTTGTACGCGGAAGTGGGCCAGCAGCTCCACGGCTCCTACGTGGAGGCAGGTTCCCCGGCGGACCACGCCTACGCGGACTGGTTGAAGACCTACGCTGACGAAGCCTTTGCTGAGGCAACCCGGACTGCGATCAAACTCACGGACGCGGCGGCCCTCGCGGCATCACCGACAGACCGCGCGGCCATGGTGGAGGCCTTCGCCCAGTCCTGCCGCTATGAAACTGCCTTCTTCGACGCGCCGCGGATGTTCTCGTGATCTTTCCAGCGCGGCATCCTGGTGCGGAATTTTGGAGGTTTACCGCGCGTCGGAGGGCAAATCACGTTAATCGCGCCCAAACCCTGTAGGCTGTATGGGCACGGTGCCGGGAGAGTCCGTTACAACTGGTGACGCGAGTCACGTGGTAGCCTCCGGACCCGGCCTCATTTGCAGCTGAAGGTCAAACTAGCGTAATCTTGATCTTCGGTGCTTACGCCAACACTTGGGTTATGCCCCTTGGAATTGTTCATGGGATGACTCGCGGACTTCGATCAGAAGTCCACGGCGTTGAGGCACAGCGCGAACCAAGCCTGATTCCGGTTCAGGTTCCGCACGCAAATTTAGTTATAAACGTCGAGAGAAGTGAGTACCCAAGTGGTGTACGCGATTGTCCGCGCAGGCGGCCGCCAAGAAAAAGTTTCCGTTGGAGACTACGTAACGCTTAACCGCGTCCCCGGTGGAGCCGGTAGCACGCTTGAGCTGCCCGCCTTGCTCCTGGTAGACGGCGAGAAGGTCACCTCCGCAGCTGCGGAACTGGCCAACGTCAAGGTTACGGCTGAGATTCTGGAAGACCTCCGTGGTCCGAAGATCGTCATCCAGAAGTTCAAGAACAAGACCGGCTACCGGAAGCGTCAGGGTCACCGTCAGGAACTGACCAAGATCAAGATCACCAGCATCGCGTAACTTTCGTTACACGCTGTTCAGGTTTTTCAGTTTCCCCAGAAATTTAGAGGCAGGCATTTCACATGGCACACAAAAAAGGCGCGAGTTCCACTCGCAACGGTCGTGACTCCAACGCTCAGTACCTGGGCGTCAAGCGCTTCGGTGGTCAGGTAGTTTCCGCAGGCGAGATCATCGTTCGCCAGCGCGGAACCCACTTCCACCCGGGTGCAGGCGTCGGCCGCGGTGGCGACGACACCCTGTTCGCTCTGCAGGCCGGTGCGGTTGAGTTTGGTACTCGCCGCGGCCGTCGCGTAGTGAACATCGTTGCTGCTGCAGCTGCAGAGTAACAACTAGTTCTGAACCGGTGGAGCGGGCCAAACGGCCCGCTCCACCGTTCTTTTAACCGCATTACAATCGACTGGGGCGCTTGGCGCACTGGTTTTGCAACAACGCTGTACAACAGCAACTGAGGAGATCCACGTGGCGAGCTTTGTAGACCGGGTAGTCCTGCACGTATCCGGCGGAACCGGCGGCCACGGCTGTGTCTCTGTTAAGCGGGAGAAGTTCAAGCCGCTAGGCGGTCCCGACGGCGGCAACGGTGGCAATGGCGGCGACGTCATCCTTCGGGTGTCCGCGCAGACCACCACCCTGCTCGACTACCACCACGCTCCCCACCGCCACGCCACCAATGGTGGTCCGGGCATGGGTGACTGGCGCGGCGGCAAGAACGGCGAAACCCTGATCCTTCCGGTCCCCGATGGCACCGTGGTCAAGACCAAGGACGGCGAAGTCCTGGCTGACCTCGTGGGCGAAGGTACCGAGTACATCGCTGCAGCTGGCGGTCAGGGTGGCCTCGGCAACGCGTCACTGTCCTCGCAGAAGCGCCGGGCCCCCGGCTTCGCCCTCCTGGGCATCGAAGGCGAATCCAGCGACATTGTCCTGGAACTGAAGTCCATTGCCGACATTGCCCTGGTTGGCTTCCCGTCGGCAGGCAAGTCGAGCCTCATTGCAGCCATGTCCGCTGCCCGGCCCAAGATCGCCGACTACCCCTTCACTACCCTCATCCCCAACCTTGGCGTGGTCCAGGCCGGCGAGGTCCGCTTCACCATTGCCGATGTTCCTGGCCTGATCGAGGGAGCGAGCGACGGCAAGGGTCTCGGACACAACTTCCTCCGCCACGTGGAGCGGTGTGCCGCACTGGTGCATGTCCTTGACTGTGGAACCCTGGAATCTGATCGGGATCCTTTGTCGGACTTGGCGATCATTGAGGCCGAACTCGATAAGTACGCAGTCGACATGAGCTATGCCGGTGTGGACGGCGAGGTGGTTCCGCTGAACGAGCGCCCCAAGCTGGTTGTCCTTAACAAGGTGGACCTTCCGGACGGCAAGGACATGGCCGAGTTCGTTCGCCCGGACCTGGAAGCCCGCGGATACCGCGTCTTCGAAGTATCGGCAACGAGCCATGAAGGCTTGCGCCAACTGGGCTTCGCCATGGCGGAGATCGTCAAGGCCGCGCGGGACGCGGTTGCCACTGCGCCCCCCAAGGTGGCTCCGCCAGTCCTGCGCCCGCGCGCTGTCAACGAGTCCGGCTTCAAGATCCGCCGTGAAGAAAAGAACCTGGAACCGCTGTTCCGCGTCCTTGGCGAGAAACCAGTGCGCTGGGTCAAGCAGACAGACTTCACCAACGAGGAAGCCATTGGCTACCTTGCCGACCGCCTGGCGAAGCTCGGCGTCGAAACCGAACTGTTCAAGGTAGGCGCCAAGCCGGGCGACACCGTGGTCATCGGTGAAGACGACGGCGTTGTCTTCGACTGGGAGCCGACCATGATGGCCGGCGCCGAACTCCTGGCAACTCCGCGCGGCACCGACATCCGGGTTGCCGACATCGGGGACCGGCCCACGCGTTCACAGAAGCGTGACGAACAGATCGAGCGCCGCGAAGCCAAGGCTGCCGCGCGTGCCGAGCTCGAAGCGGAGCGCAAGGCAGGCATCTGGACCGAATCCGTCAGCGGTCGGCGCGCCCAGGCCGTGAAGGAAAGCAACCTGGACGCCGGTGATGACGACTAGGACCGTCGACGCCCCGATTTCGGCCGAAGGACTCGAACGCCAGGCCCTGGCTACCGCCAAGCGGATTGTCGTCAAAGTGGGATCGTCGTCACTGACGAGCATTAAGGGCGGTATTTCCGAGAAGTCCCTCGCGGGGCTTGTCGACGCCCTTGCCCACCAGCGCAATGCGGGCACCGAAATCATCTTGGTCTCCTCTGGTGCCATCGCCGCTGGCCTGGCTCCGTTGGGCCTTGCCAAGCGCCCGAAGGACCTTGCCACGCAGCAGGCAGCAGCCAGCGTCGGGCAAGGACTCCTGATGGCCCGCTACACGCAGGCTTTCAGCGCGCATGGGATCACTGTCAGCCAGGTCCTGTTGACGGCCGATGACCTCATGCGCCGGACGCAGCACACCAATGCCTTCCGAGCTTTGGATCGGCTGCTGAACCTCGGCGTGGTGCCGGTCGTCAACGAAAACGACACCGTTGCTACCCATGAAATCCGCTTCGGCGACAACGACCGGTTGGCTGCCTTGGTGGCCCACCTGGTTCGCGCCGACGCGCTGGTGCTGCTGTCCGACGTCGACGCCCTCTACGACGGTCCGCCCTCCCAGGGTGCGCAGCGGATTCCGTTGGTCCGCGGTCCGCAGGACCTTGAGGACGTCACCATCGGCAAGGCCGGCAAAGCCGGTGTTGGTACCGGCGGAATGATGACCAAGGTGGAGGCTGCCTCCATCGCGGCCGGCTCCGGTATTCATGCGCTGGTCACCTCTACCGCCAACGCCGCAGCCGCCTTGGCCGGCGAGGACGTGGGGACGTGGTTTGCGGTGAACGGGAACCGCAAGCCCGTTCGCCTGTTGTGGCTGGCTCACCTTGCGACCGTTCACGGCCGCTTGATGCTCGACGACGGCGCAGTGAAAGCCGTGCGCGACCGGCACAGGTCACTCCTGCCCGCGGGCATATCGGATATCAGTGGCGACTTCGAGGCCGGCGATCCCGTCGAGATGGTTGGGCATGACGGAACCGTGGTGGCCCGCGGCCTGGTGAACTACTCCTCGGAGGAACTGCCACGGATGCTGGGACGCACCACGCAGGAGCTCGGCCAAGCCATGGGCCGTGGTTATGACCGCGAAGTTGTTCATGTTGACGATCTGGTGCTCCTGCGGGCGCCGCGCTCATCTAAACTTGGAGCATGACTGAAGCGCTGACCCCCGACGCCCCTGTGATCTCCGACGTTTCCGGTGCTGCCGGCCAGACGCCGGAGAACCCTGCGGCAGGCGGCGCCCCATTGTCCCCCGAGGATGTCCAGGCCGCAGTTCACGCAATCGCTGACCGGTCCCGTAAGGCTGCCCGCCGCATGGGCCAGGCGAACCGTGCCTGGAAGGACCGCGCATTGCGGGCCATCGGCGCAGCCCTGGTGGAAAACCGCAAGCATGTGCTGGAAGCCAATGCCAAAGATGTGGCCGTAGGCCGGGCCAACGGTACTTCCGCGGCTCTTTTGGACAGGCTAACCCTCACGCCCGCCCGCATTGACGGCCTGGTGGCGGCCTTGGAAAACCTTGCCGGGCTACCCGATCCTGTGGGCAACGTGGTCCGTGGGCAAACCCTTCCCAACGGGCTGCGGTTGCGTCAGGTCAACGTGCCCATGGGTGTTGTGGCTGCCATTTACGAAGCCCGCCCCAACGTCACCGTTGACATCGCGGGCCTCGCCCTCAAGAGTGGCAATGCCGTGATTCTTCGCGGTGGGTCCGCTGCCGCGAACACCAACGGTGCGTTGGTGCAGATCCTGCGCGAAGCCCTGGACTCTGTAGGCCTACCGGCGGATGCGGTACAAAGCGTCGACCAGTACGGCCGTGAAGGTGCCAACGTCCTGATGCGTGCCCGCGGACGCGTGGATGTCCTCATTCCCCGTGGCGGACGCGAGCTCATCCAGACCGTGGTGGCCAACTCGTCCGTGCCCGTCATTGAGACTGGCGAAGGGAACGTCCATATCTTCATCGACGAGTCCGCCGGTGAAGAAATGGCAGTGGACATCCTCCTCAACGCAAAAACGCAGCGGCCAAGTGTCTGCAACACCGTTGAGACGCTCCTGGTGCACTCTGGTTCCACCGTGCTTCCTGCGGTGGCGAAGGCACTCCGTGCCGCAGGCGTGACGCTTCACGTGGATGACAGGATTGCGGCTGCATTGGGCGCTGGTGTGGAGACTGTTCCCGCCGATAATGAGGACTGGGCCACTGAATACATGGACCTGGATCTCGCCGTGGCCATGGTGGACAGTCTGGACGACGCCGTGAACCACATCCGCAAGTGGACCACCGGCCACACCGAAGCGATCCTTACCAACAACCTGGCCAACGCGGAAAAGTTCATCGCGGACATCGATTCGGCCGCTGTGATCGTCAATGCCTCCACGCGTTTCACCGACGGCGGCGAGCTGGGGCTCGGCGCAGAGGTGGGAATCTCCACCCAGAAGCTGCACGCGCGCGGACCCATGGGCCTCACGGAACTCACCACCACCAAGTGGATCGTCCAGGGCGAAGGCCAAATCCGCAGCTAGCAACGCGGTAACATAGAACAGAAGTCCGGAACGGCGGGGAGTCCCGCCGTCGAAATCCTTTGAGAACCAACTAGGGGAGAAGATGCTGTTTCAGCAGATCGCCACGTCCATTGCCGCCGAGACAGAAGGCGGCCACGAGGAACTCGCCCCGCTGTGGGCCGAGCCGTGGGTCTTCGGCATCTCGATGTTTGCCCTGCTGCTGGTTCTCATGTTCGTAACCCTGTCCTACACCAACCTCGGCAACCGTCACGAGGCAGTGGAAGAGCACTCCGATCCGCACCGCCAGCACCCCAACAAGCACACCCACGGCCAGGGCCACTAACATTATCGCCGCAATACCACGCGGGGAGTCGGAGCGCAGGCTCCGGCTGGGCGTGATGGGTGGAACGTTCGATCCCATCCATCACGGCCACCTTGTGGCTGCAAGTGAAGTAGCAGCCAAGTTCGACCTTGATGAAGTGGTTTTCGTGCCCACCGGCCAGCCGTGGCAAAAGTCGCACAAGCAGGTCAGCGAGCCCGAACACCGCTACCTCATGACGGTGATCGCCACAGCTTCCAACCCCCGCTTTACCGTGAGCCGCGTGGACGTGGACCGGCCGGGTCCGACGTTCACCATCGACACCCTTCGCGACTTAAGGGAACTCCGTCCCGACGCGGACCTGTTCTTCATTACTGGTGCCGACGCTTTGGCGCAGATCCTGTCCTGGAAAGATGTCGACGAATTGTGGTCCTTGGCCCATTTCGTCGGTGTGACCCGCCCCGGACACGAATTGAACGATTTGGGCCGGACTGACGATGTCAGCCTGCTCGAAGTTCCCGCCATGGCTATCTCCTCCACGGATTGCAGGACACGCGTCGGCGCGGGCAACCCGGTGTGGTACCTCGTGCCGGACGGAGTGGTCCAGTACATCGCAAAATATGGGCTGTACGCACCCCGGCCTTCCGCAGGGGACCTGTCGGCCGCACTGTCCGGATCAGACGACCAAGCACGTACTGAATGAGTTTTTAAATGAGCAGCCAGGAACAGCGACCCATCCGCAGCAGGCGCGAGCTTCGCCGTGCCCGGGAAGAGCACCCGGAAACAACGCCGGACGCTACGTCAAACGGCCCGGCAGAGGCGGCTTCCGCCGAAGAAGCCGACCGCCCAAACGCGCGCAACAGGCGTGCGGCAAATGCACCGGTGGACGCCGTGGGACCCGCGGCGCAGGAGCGTTCATCCCAGATCCGTGCCCGCGACCGCGCGGCCCTCCGGACCATCAAGGACCTGGCTGACAAGGAAGAACAACTGTCCGGTGGTGGCCCGCCGACGCGTCGCCAGCTGAGGCTGCAGCAACTCCAAGCTGAAGTTGCCACCTCCATGACCCCCATCGTTCCGGCGCCGGACGCTGGCAAACCCGACGCTGCAAAGCCCGAGGCCGCCAAGCCGGACGCTGCCAAGCAGAAGCCCGAGGCGGAGAAAGCTCCGGCCGCCTCCACGAAGGTCGGCGGGGGAGAGGGCAAGAGTGCCCCGGCCGAATCCGACATGTCAGTGGAGCAGGCCCTCGCTGTTCGCGAGCTGATCGCGGCGCAGGTCCAAAACCAGACCGCCAAACTGGAACACATAGCCGAACAGGACCCCCTGGCGGTTGATCCGGAGGTCCTGGCGCAGCAGATTGCCTTGGCTGAGCGTGCGGCTGTGTTGAATAAACGTGCCGCCGCGAAGCAGAAGCTGGCCGAACAGGCGACGTCGGACCAGGGCAAGGTGGAGCCGCGCAAGCCAAGCCCTACGTCGTCGGGTCCTTCGACGGCAAATAACCTTGCCATGGTCACGCCATTGGAATTCGTCAAGGTACCAGGTGTCGAACGGCCCGTCATGAAGCGGCCCAGTACCACGTTCGTTCCTTTGATTACTTCCGCCGGTCCCAAGCTTGAGGCTGAACCGTCCGCTGGTAAGAAGCCGGGCGCACGCGGCCGTGCCGGTGTCCTTGCCCGCGCGGAAGCTGTAGCGCGGTCGGCCCGCAAGAAGCCTGTCCCTTTGGCGGACCGGGGCGAAGAGGCGCAAAGGCCGCCGGTTTCTGCCAGCACTGCCTACGGGCTTGATCCCCTCGATGCCAACACGGCCGGCCTGGCCAGGGCCCAGCGCAACAGGCTGCTGCAGTTCGGTGTCCTCGCACTGGGCATCGTTGCGCTCATCGTCGGCATCATCATGATTACCAGCGGCTAGTTCCGCTAAACAACGGCTCACGCCATTCACAGGCCACAGGCCACAACAAGGAGTCCCCGTGTCTGCACATGAACAATCCATCACCCTCGCCCGTCATGCCGCGCGTGCCGCGGCCGACAAACTTGCCGAGGATATTGTCGCCCTCGACGTCAGCGAGCGTCTGGCACTCACAGACGTTTTCCTGATCGCCTCGGCTCCGACGGAACGCCAGGTCAACGCCATTGTTGACGGTATCGAAGAAGAACTCTTGAAGCAGGACCTCCGCCCGGTGCGCCGCGAAGGACGCTCCGAGGGCCGTTGGGTCCTGCTGGACTACGCCGACATCGTCATTCACGTTCAGCACGCAGAGGACAGGGTCTTCTACGCCTTGGATCGCCTGTGGAAGGACTGCCCTGTGGTGGACCTTGAGCTGGGTGACGATGCCTCCGCCAAGGCTGTCACCGCGGAGGATTCGGAGAACTAGGACTGCGCGGCACCGAATATGCCCGATTTGGAATTTTCGGAACCGCTGTTCTAAGATATTTGAGTTGCTTCGGCGCGGATGGCTGAAATGCCAGGCGTTGGGCAGCGAAGATATGGGGCTGTGGCGCAGCTGGTAGCGCACCTGCATGGCATGCAGGGGGTCAGGGGTTCGAGTCCCCTCAGCTCCACCAATCGAGGCCCTGCCTACTTCATGGAAGACATGGAGAAGGCAGGGTCTCTTTTCTTTTCACCGCAGCTTTATGCGCGTGGCGGCTCGGCGCGGTCCTGGCACTCAGGTGCTGGTACCATACCCAATGCCGGCAGCATGAATTCCCACATCTGGTCGATTCGGAGCATTACGTCCTTCCTGCCGGTCAGGACTTCCGAGACCATCTGCACGCCGGTGAAGGACGCGATCAGGTACCGGGAGAACGCCGCTGGATCCACGTCCGGACGTACATGGCCTTCATTTACGGCCTGTTGAAGCAACTGTTCAGCGGTGCTGATCCAGTCTTCGTAGGGTCCGGACACATCCGCTTGGAACGCGGTTGCTTCGAACGTGAGCCTGATACCGCCCTGAACAATGGGCTCGTCAAGGAGTTGCTGGCCGAACATGCGGCAAAGGCCGATGAGTTTGTCCATGGGTGGCTTGGTGGACCCGATTATTTCTGCTCCGGCGGCGATCACCAGGGCGTGCTGCTCTTCTATGACTGCCAAGGCGAGTTCGCGCTTGGAGGTGAAATGGAAGTAGAGAGCACCTTTGGTCACTCCGGCACGTTTGGTGATGTCGGTCAGGCTGGCATTCCCGTAGCCAATTTCCGCGAAGACCTGGGCGGCACCTTCGATGACGGCCAGCCGGGTGTCCTTGGCACGTTGTTGCATGGGGATGCAGAACCTCTCGGTATGGGACGGCCGCCAAGTGCATCGGGCAGCTTTACATCCCGATAACGCTATCACCGCCCTCTTTGCGGCAAGTGTGTGACAAAACCGACTGGACGGTTTGGTTTAGGAGCCTGGGGATCCTAGAATTCAGGTGAGCCACTCGGGTGTTCCCGTATGGCTCACCGGCAGCCGGCTTGGGGGGAGGTGCGATGGATTCATCCAACGCACCTCGGCTGCCGAGTCCACCTGACAGAGCCCCGGCAAACAGGGTGGGAGAATGGTGATGCACCTCACCTTGGAGTGATTTCTCTTCTTGTTGAATTGTGGTTAGTATTGACGAGTTGCTTCGACGGGAAGAGAAATACTTCTTCGAAAAGCCAGCATTTCCGGGGCTGTGGCGCAGCTGGTAGCGCACCTGCATGGCATGCAGGGGGTCAGGGGTTCGAGTCCCCTCAGCTCCACTTCGGAAAAGGACCCCGCTCATGAGAGCGGGGTCCTTTTGTTTCCCAAAGGCCGGTCCTAATCCGAGAGTGCCTTGGCAAACTCGGCGCCGCTGACGAACTCGACACCTTGGAACGGCTGGTCACCGACCACCCACGCATTATGGCCGGGCGGAATGGTGTAGGAATCGCCGGCCGAAATGCTTATACGTCCGCCGTCGTTGGTTTCCACGTCCAGTTTGCCGGACACGCAAAAGCCGACGTGGCTCAACTGGCAGGAATCCGTGCCAACCACTGGCTTGATGCAGTCGGCCCAGGTCCATCCAGGCTCAAACGTCAGGCGGCCGATTGTGTAGTCTCCTACGGTGACGAGATCCAGCGCGGTCTTGTCAGGGTGGCGTGTTTCATCTGGGGAATTGTGGGATTTTACTTCCAGGTTCGTGACAGCATTGACACTCATGGCTTCTCGCAGGGGAGGGGAGCAACTGTTGGTGGTCTCGACGCCCTGGCTCCTACGGCCGCCGGGACCGATGCCCGTCAGTGCCGGGGGCCAGTTCGCTGACCGCGGGGCCGACGGGTGTTTGTGTTGTGCCTCCAGAGTGCTCCCGGACGTGGAATAAGTCGAGACATTGAAGCAAGGAAAGCGGGAAACGCGTTGTGACGGCATGGGAACTCGAAGCACTATTCGGTACATTGAGCAGGCTTCCGGACGTCGAAGCGGACAATCTGCGGGCCTACGACGCCACGGATCGGCTGCTTCTGGAGACGGCCGAAGGCTATCTCAGGCCGGATAGCCAGGTGGTGGTCATCGGTGACCGTTACGGGGCCCTGACCTTGGGCACCTTGGCCTGTACCGGCGTCGGGCATGTCCGTGTCAACCAGGACCTCTTCACCGGCAGGGCCGCGCTGCAGCGCAATGCCGACGCGGCCGGGATGGATGGACGGTATACCCCACACGAACTTGGCCGGGAATTGCTGCAGGGTGCGGACCTGATCTTGTTGCAGCTGCCCAAATCACTGGCCGAGTTGGAAGAAATCGCCGACGCCGTCGCCCGGTTCGCGGGGCCGGATGCGGTCCTGCTCGCCGGTGGACGCGTCAAGCACATGTCGGTGGGAATGAACGCCGTCCTGGAGAAATACTTCTCCGCGGTCCAACCCCAGTTGGCCAGGCAAAAGTCGCGGATCCTCGTGGCCAAGAACCCCCGGACGGTCTCCGGCGAGCCGCCGTTTCCCGTGGTGGAGGCCAACCCGGAACTGGGAATCACTCTCTGCGCCCACGGTGCAGTGTTCTCCGGAGCCCGACTGGATATCGGAACCCGCTACCTCCTTGGTTTCCTCGATCGGATGCCAGCGGCCCGGCAGGCAGTGGATCTTGGTTGCGGAACCGGAATCCTCGCCACGATGTACGCCCGCCATCAAGCCGGTGCACGGGTCATCGCAACGGACCAGTCCGCGGCGGCCGTCGCTTCGGCAATGGCGACCGCGGCTGCGAACGGGCTGGGGGAGCGCATTAGTGTCATCCACGACGACGCCATGTCCAGCTTTGAGGCCGGGAGCGCCGACCTTATCCTGCTGAACCCACCTTTCCATCTGGGGGCAAGCGTGCATGCCGGTGCCGGCCTGAAGTTGTTCGAGGCAGCAGCACGGGTCCTCGCGCCAGGCGGGGAACTGTGGACCGTGTACAACAGCCACCTGCAGTACCGTCCTGCCCTGGAGCGATATGTCGGGCCGACAGTGGAGGAAGGCCGGAACCCGAAGTTCACCGTGACCCGCAGCCGGAAAGCCTAAGGGCATGTCCGGCTCATCGTTACCAAGCCCTGACCCCCGCGCCTGCGTGTGCTCGTATCGGTGGTGGCGTGGGTATCGTACGATTCAGACAGACTTAATTGACGACGTTTTTCCAATGACGAGGGGCATCAGTGACTGAGATCCGGCAGCCGACACCTAGGCGCGGAACGAACCTACCCAGGATGGGGGACTTCAACCTCACCGTCATCCTGGAGGCGATCCGGCGATCCTCGGGAGGGCTCAGCCGCGTCGAACTGGCGCAAATTGTTGGGCTTTCGCCGCAGACCATATCCAACATTTCCCGGCGGCTCCTTGACCAGCAGCTCATCATGGAAGCCGGCAAGGAAGGCTCGGGACCGGGTAAGCCCCGGACCATCCTGCGCCTGAACCCCGCCGGGATGTACGCGGTGGGCGTGCACCTGGACCCGGCCGTCATTACGTTTGTGGTCCTGGACCTGTTGGGCGATGTCGTCAGGCATTCACGCATGGCCACCCCGGGAGGCGACCCGGCGGAGGTGATCACCAGCATTGCAGGGCAGATCGACATTCTCATCCAGGAGTCAGGAGTTGACGCATCCAAGATTGCCGGCCTTGGCGTTGCGGTCCCTGGTCCGATCGACCTTGATGAGGGCTCAGTGGTGGACCCGCCGCTCCTGACCCGCTGGAACCGGGTACGGATCCGCGAAGCGTTGACCGAAGCAACAGGCCTGGAGACCTTGGTGGACAAGGATGTCACCAGTGCAGCGGTTGCGGAGACGTGGGCGGGCGGTGCCAGTGGCGCAGGCAGCTTTATCTTCATGTACATGGGAACCGGTATCGGCTGCGGCATTGTCCTCAATGACGAAGTCGTTCGAGGCACGTCCGGCAACGCAGGCGAAATCGGCCACATCGTGGTGGATCCCGACGGTCCCCTGTGCGATTGTGGGCAGCGCGGATGCGTCAAGTCCTCCAGCATCCCGCAGGTTCTTGTTGCCGAAGCTGAAGAAGCTGGCGTGCTCGACGGGAACCGCCAGGGAACGGACGGCCCGGAAGTCCAGGAGCGGTTCGCCGAGTTGTGCGACAAAGCCGATGCCGGTGACGCCAGGGCCATTGCGATCCTGGACAAGTCGGCAACCCTCGTGGCCCGGGCGGTATCCGTCGTAGCCAACACGTTGGACGTGGAGCGGGTGGTCTTTGGCGGCCCGTTCTGGGGCCGGATGTCGCCGTACTTCATGGAACGGGTGCCTGCGTTGTTGGAACGGAACAACGCAGCCCGCATGATCCATGGGCTCGAGGTCGTGGGCACAGGGGTTGGCGAGGACGTTGGCGCGATCGGTGCTGCGTGCCTGGTCCTGGAACACATGCTCGCCCCGCGCGCGCAAAGGCTCCTGCTGGAGGGCTAAGGCCAGGCAGGACAACTGAATATCCGCAAGGCTGGGCCACGTCGCATGGGTGTCACGGTGAAGTGCTGGCTTGCAGCCACCTTCGACCGATTGGAGCCTCATGGGCCGCCGAACAAAGACCTTCCGGGCAAGAACAGTCCTATACCGATCTGCCGCCATGCTCTCCGTCGCCGCTGTCCTTGCAGCGGCGACGTCGTGCTCACCCACACCTGATGCAGCCGGGAACAAGACCCTGAAGATCGTTTACCAAAAAACTGATTCCTTCACGGCGCTGGACGCGGTCATGCAGGATGCCAAGAAGGAATTCGAAGCCGCCAATTCCGGGGTGACCGTCGACCTCCAGCCGATCCAGGCCAATGACGACGATTACGGGACCAAGCTGGCCCTGGCGCAGCGTTCGACCGACACGGCCCCGGACGTCTTCTACGAAGATACTTTCAAGGTTCGTTCGGACGTCGACGCCGGCTACCTCCTCAACCTGGACAGTTACCTCGCGAAATGGGGCGAGTGGTCCGCGTTCGACGAGGCGGCAAAAGAAGCGGGACGAGCCGACGACGGCGCCATCTACGCAGTGCCCCTGGGCACCGACACGCGTGCCATCTGGTACAACAAAGCCGTATTCCGGAAGGCCGGCATCCCTTTGCCGTGGCAACCGAAAAACTGGGAGGACATCCTGGCCACAGCCCGTGCCATCAAGGCCGCGGACGCGGAGGCCATCCCGTTCAACATGTACGCCGGAAAGGCAACCGGCGAGGGCACGGTTATGCAGGGGTTCTACGAACTGCTGTATGGAACGGACAGCACCCTGTACGACGAGCGGGAGAAAAAATGGGTGGTTGGTTCCCAGGGATTCACTGACTCCCTGGCCTTCCTGAAAACGTTGTATGACGAGAAGCTCGCTGTCAGCCCGGCCGAGGCCCTGGACGCAAATGTCTGGAAGAAAGTCTTTGGCGAATGGTTCCCGCAAGGCAAACTGGGCGCCACAGTGGAAGGATCATACGCGCCGTCGTTCTGGCAGAAGGGCGGAGCTTACGAATGGCCCGGCTACGAACAGGACATGGCAGCTGCGATGTTCCCCACTCAAAAGGGGCAGGAACCCGGCGGGGTGAGCATGTCCGGTGGTTGGACGCTGGCCGTGGGAGCGAAAAGCAAGAACCCCGAACTGTCCTTCACCTTCCTCACTACGGTCCTGAACAAGAAAAACGCTCTGTCCTACGACATCAACAACTCCCAGATTGCCGTTCGGACTGATGTCGCCACAGACCCCGGGTACCTGGCCGCCAACCCGTTCGTGAAGGATGTCTCGAACCTGGTCAAAGTGACACACTACCGGCCCGCGACGGCTGACTACCCGAGGATTTCAACTGCCGTGCAGGAAGCCACGGAAGCCGTGATCACCGGAAAGAAGAGCCCTGAAGATGCCGCAGCCGACTACGATGCCGCGCTCCGCAAGCTGGTAGGGGAGGACAAGGTTTTGGAGAAATGACGATCCGCCGCTTCCTGCGGCTCCTGCCAGTGGTCCCCTCCATCGTGCTGCTGATGGTGTTCCTGCTGGCTCCGGTGGTGTGGTCGTTCTACGCATCATTCACCGATGCTGCCTTGTCCGGGAAAGGAGCCAGGGACCCCCAGTGGGTGGGCGTGGACAACTACGCCCGAATGGCTGGTGATGACTCCTTTCCCTTGGCCGCTTGGCTGACAGTGGTGTTCGTCATGGCATCGGCCGTGATTGGCCAGAGCGCCTTGGGCTTGCTGATAGCTCTGCTGATGACCCGCTCGCGCCGCGTCGTATCGTCATGGGTGGGAACGGTGGTGGTGGCGGCCTGGGTGCTTCCGGAGATCGTTGCAGCCTTTGCCGCGTACGCCTACTTCAACCGGGACGGGACGCTCAACCAGATCCTGGGTGGCATGGGCATCCAGGGTCCCGACTGGCTGTATTCCTTCCCCATGGTGGCGATCATCCTTGCAAATACCTGGCGCGGCACGGCGTTCTCCATGCTGGTGTACCGGGCCGCGCTGGCAGACGTTCCCCGGGACGTCACCGAGGCAGCCCTGATGGACGGAGCCAGGGGTTGGCAGCGCCTGGCATTCATCACCCTCCCGCTGATCCGGAGCAGCATAGCAACCAACCTGATGTTGATCACGCTGCAAACCCTCGCCGTCTTCACGCTGATCTGGGTGATGACCGCCGGGGGACCAGCCAACGCCAGCACCACGCTGCCGGTGCTGGCCTACCAGGAGGCCTTCAAGTTTGGTGATATCGGATACGGAACGGCGGTGGCTTCCGTACTGATCGTGTTGGGCATGGTTTTTGGCGCAGTGTATGTGCAGCTCCTGCGGGATAAGCGCGCATGAGCCGGCTGCGGGCGCCATCGGGGACAAAGCGCACGACGCCGGTAACCGGCTCCCGCCGTCGGGCGAAGCTGGGTGCGGACATCGCCCTGGTCCTTGTCGGGGTGTGTTTCGTGGTGCCTTTGCTGTGGTTGGTGCTTGCCGCCGTCGATCCCCAAGCCAGCTACCAGGCCAAGGTGCCCGAAACGGCGTCGTTGGATAATTTCCGTGCCGTGCTGACTGCAGAGCTGTTGTTCCGGCCCCTTGCCAACAGTTTCCTGCTCTCGGCCGGCACCGCCTTGGTGAACGTGGTGGCTGCGGTCCTGGCCGCATACCCGTTGTCGCGGTACCAGTCGCGGTTTAACAAGCCGTTCCTGTACACGGTCCTGTTCGGTACATCGCTGCCCGTGACCGCCATCATGGTTCCGGTCTATGGTCTGTTCGTCCAGCTGCACCTGCTTGACTCCATGGCTGCGACCATTTTTTTCATGGCCACCACCACCTTGCCCATGGCGATCTGGATGACCAAGAACTTCATGGACTCGGTTCCCCTGGAACTTGAGGAGGCCGCCTGGATCGACGGTGCATCGCCTCTGGTGGCGTTGCGCACCATCGTGCTGCCCCTGATGAGGCAGGGATTGGGCGTGGTGATGATCTTCGTGTTCATCCAGGCGTGGGGGAACTTCTTCGTCCCCTTTATCCTTCTGCTGTCCACGGGGAAGCAGCCGGCATCGGTGTCGATCTTCAGCTTCTTTGGCCAGCACGGCGCCATCGCCTACGGGCAGTTGGCGGCTTTTTCGATCCTGTATTCAGTTCCGGTGCTGGTCCTTTATGCGCTGGTCTCCCGGGGCATGGGGAACTCGTTTGCCCTGTCCGGCGCCATGAAAGGGTAGCGCGGCCGCCGGGGAGGCAGCGGGGGATCAGTCGATGTCCTCGACGATTTCGCCGTAAGGTATGGACTCGTCCAAATGGGCTTGGTGGCCCGTGGGGCCCGTGTTGTAGGTGATCCGTACTCCGTGGCGTTGGTCCGCTGCGGACTGCAGCAGGACCGGTCGGACGGCGTCCACAACATGCTGGGTTTGGCTTGCGAGGTAGTTCTGGTAGGCGGCTGGTAGCTGATGCATGGCAAAAGGATAGACCCGTGGCGTCCGCATGGGGAGGGCTACCCATTGCGGCTTTTTCGGGCCCCGACTTGGATAGAGTGGCCAAACAACGCCAGCGAGGAGACCACGAGTGCAACAGACCACAGCCACGGCCGGCATTGATGCCCCGGACATGGCCCGTGCCCAGCAACTCGTGGGCAGCATTGTCCGCAGCTTCGAAAATAAAGTGGTGGGCCAAACCAGGCTGCGCGAGACCTTGGTCATTGGACTCCTGACCGGCGGCCACGTGCTTCTTGAGAGCGTTCCGGGTCTTGCGAAAACCACCGCGGCCCAAGCCATCGCCGAATCGGTCAGCGCAGAGTTCCGGCGCATCCAATGCACGCCGGACCTTCTTCCCAGCGACATCGCCGGGACGCAGATCTTCGATGCGGCGAAGGGCACCTTCGTCACCCAGCTGGGCCCGGTCCACGCCAACATCGTTTTGCTTGACGAGATCAACAGATCCAGCGCAAAGACACAAAGTGCCATGTTGGAAGCCATGCAGGAACGGCAGACATCCATTGGCGGTGAGTCATATCCGCTGCCCAAGCCGTTCCTGGTGTTGGCAACGCAGAACCCCATTGAGCAGGAAGGAACCTACCGCCTTCCCGAAGCGCAGATGGACAGGTTCATGCTCAAGGATGTGCTGGACTATCCGAGCCCGGCCGAGGAAGCAGAAGTGATCCGGCGGATCGACGCGGGCGTGTTCAACCCGGACCTGAAGCCGCCCGCCGCAGCATCGTTGGATGCCGTGCTCCAGGTTCAGGAGCTGGTGCGCAGGGTCTACATCGATCCGGCCATTGTCAGGTACATCGTGGGACTGGCCTACGTCACCCGCAACGCAAGCCAGTACCTCGAACCCCAGCTGGCCGGCCTGGTTGAGTTCGGTGCCAGTCCACGGGCAAGCATCGCCTTCAGCCAGGCGGCAAGGGCCTTGGCCCTGCTCAACGGCCGCGACCACGTCATCCCGGAGGACGTCAAGAACCTCGCCCACCGCATCCTGCGTCA
This sequence comes from Paenarthrobacter nitroguajacolicus, assembly GCF_031455195.1. Classification (GTDB taxonomy): domain Bacteria; phylum Actinomycetota; class Actinomycetes; order Actinomycetales; family Micrococcaceae; genus Arthrobacter; species Arthrobacter nitroguajacolicus_D. The sequence continues at coordinate 80,665 of NZ_JAVDSH010000001.1, forward strand.
CCGCATCATTCTCGGATTCGATGCCGTAGTGGAGGGCATCTCCGTGGAAACAGTGATTGATGCCGTCCTGGCCTCGGTCCAGACGCCGTAACGGACCAGCCATTGCCAAGCCTTCTCCGCCGCGTGAAGTCCAGGATGTTCATCTTCGCCCACCGCCGCACCCTCACGTTGCTCGACGGCGAATACGGCTCGGTCTTCAAGGGCCGAAGCCTGGACTTCGACGAGTTGCGCGCCTATGTCCCGGGAGATGAAGTCAGGGACATCGACTGGAAGGCCACCGCCCGGCACGGATCACCCCTGATCAAGCGCTACGTGGCTGTTCGCCGCCATTCGGTGCTGCTCCTGGTGGACACCGGACGGAACATGGCCGCTGAGGCTTCCTCCGGTGAAGCCAAGAAGGACATCGCCGTTCACGCCGCGGGTGTCATGGGCTATCTCGCCAGCCGCCACGGTGACGATGTTGGCCTGTTGCACGGCAACGAAGCCGCCTCCCTCTATGTGCCTCCACGCGCAGGCGAGGAACACCTGGAACGCCTCCTACGGGACGTCGATTCACAGATAACCCTGGACAGCCCCACTGGGAATATAGCCAAGCAACTCGATTATGTCCTTAGATACCTGAAGGGACGGCTGTTGATTGTGGTGGTCGCGGATGAGTTCCTCCCGGATGACACTACGGAAGCGTTGCTGCGACGACTCCGCGCACGGCACGAAGTCCTCTGGCTCACCATCCAGGACGCCGAGCTGGCACCTGCAGGGGGCAGCGTCGTCCAAGACAGCACCGATGTCCGGACTGCGGAAACGATCCCGTCACGCCTGGCAATGGATAGCAAGGTGCGCGCCGCGTACGCCACAGCCGCCAAGGAACGCACTCGGCGGCGACGGGATACCTTCCGACGCCTGGGTATCGCCGAAGAACAGGCCGGCGGAAGCGACCAGGTCCTGACCGCAATCTTCACCCTCCTCGAAAAACACCGCTCGCGCGCCGCAGCGACCGGAAACCGCGCCAAAGGCGGCAGCCGTGCAGGATGACTCCGGATTCTACGCGCCACTCAACTACCAACAGCTCTGGCTATGGCTGGGGCTTCTGCTGCTGCTCCTGGTAGCAGCTTGGTACGCCTGGGTGCTCTGGCCTGCGCGCACCACAGCTCCTGCCCGCCAGCAAGCCGTTGCCCGCCCCACGCTGGACGCATTGCGCAGCACCTGCCTCACGGCTATTGACGCCACAGCATCGGACGCCGACGCCGGCCGCCTGCCGGAACGCGATGCCCACCAACGGTTGAGCTTCCTGGTCCGCGAGTTCGCCGGAAGTGCCACGGGGCTACCCATCACTTCCATGACGCTCGAAGAACTTCGCCGCCACGGGATGGCGGACCTGGCAACCGGGATCGCACGGATCTACCCCAACGAATTTGCGCCGCTGCCCGTCCAAACAGTCAGCCAATCCGCAGCCGCCGCCCGCCAGGTGGTGCTCGAATGGAACTGAGTTACTGGTGGGTCCTTCCCATCGCAGCAACCGTGGTGGTCCTCGCCGCCTGGCTGCACCGTCGCCGACCACCCATGCCCACCCGTGCCGTGGCGTACAGCGAGCGGCTAACCGGTCTCCCCGAATACCAGCAGGCCCTGCGTCGGCACCGTCTACGCCTGGCGCTCGCCGTCGTCTTGGGAGCAGTATTCCTGGCCGCTACAGCCACTGCCGCCGCACGGCCCGCCCAAAGGACTACCGAACAGCCGGAAATACGCAACCGGGACATCGTGCTGTGCCTGGACGTTTCCGGCTCCATGACCGGCACGGACGCGGCGATTGCCGCTGTCTTCCAGGAACTGGCCAAGGAATTCGACGGCGAACGGATCGGCATGGTCATCTTCGACAGCAGCAGCGTTCAACTGTTTCCACTCACAGACGACTACGAGTACGCCGCCGAACAGCTCAAACTCGCCAAGGAAGCCCTGGACGACGGGGCCGGATCCTTCTTCGACGGCACCTGGAACGGCGAAGGTTCGTCCCTGATCGGTGACGGACTGGCCTCCTGCGTCCAAAGCTTCCCGGATACGGACACTGGTGGTGACCAAGGGACAACGAAGCGCTCGCGGACGGTGGTGCTGGCAACGGACAATTTCCTCTCTGGCGAACCGATCTTCACCCTGGAGGAGGCCGCGGCCTTGGCGGCGGGCAAGAACGTCAAAGTGCATGCCCTCAACCCGGGGGACGTGGACTACGGTGGGCAAACCGATCAGCCCGGGGCTCAACTGCGGGCCGCAGCGGAGCGTACGGGAGGGACCTACTACAAACTGGACAGCCCCGAAGCGGTACCGGGCATCGTCCGCGAAGTGCAGGAAACCGAAGCCACCAGCTACCGCGCGGCCCCGCAGGCCGTCGTCACGGACACCCCTGCCTGGCCTCTGGGGATCGCACTCATGGCCGGAGCGGGAATGCTGGTCCTTGGATGGCGGCTTGAACCATGAGCTTCGCACCGATACTGCCCTGGCCGGTCCTTGTGTTGGCTGGCTTCGGGATCCTCATTTTGACCGTTTGGACCGTGGTCCGGCAGCGGGGAACCCGACCCCAAGGGCCGGTGCGGCCTGCCGCCGTGCGGGGTGCCGCCGTCGTGCTTCTTCTCGTCGCCGCAATGCGGCCCGGCCTGATCGACGGGCAGTCCGTCAGCGCTTCATCGGAGATCGATGTCTTCTTCGTAGTGGATACCAGCACCAGCATGGCCGCGGAGGATTATCGCGGTACCGAAACGCGCTTGGCCGGGGTCAAACAGGACGTGGCGGCAGTGGCCCGGGAACTTGCCGGAGCCAAATTTTCGCTGATCACCTTTGACAGCAAAGCCACTGTCCGGATGCCGCTCACGCAGGACGCAACAGCGCTCCAGACCGCTATGACCACCCTTCAACCACAGAGGGCACGTTACGCGTCGGGCAGCAGCGTCACCATCGCAGCCCAGCTCCTGAAGGACAGGCTCGACGCCGCGCAGAAGCAACATCCGGGACGACCGGCGCTGGTTTTCTACGCCGGTGACGGAGAAAATACCAGCGCAGAGCCGCCCACGCCCATGGATGCCTCAAACATAGCCGGGGGAGCAGTCCTCGGTTACGGTACCGGCGAAGGCGGGCGGATGAGGGAATCGGCTGACGGTGGCGCCGCGTACGTCAAAGACCGGGGTTCCGACACGGGGCAGGATGCTGTGTCCCGCATCGACGAAGCACAGCTCGGGCGCATTGCCGATCAGCTCCACGTCCCTTATGCCCACCGAACAGGCGGAGAGCCAACCTCCGACGTCCTCCGTGGCGTCCAGTGGGGAAACTTGACCACCACCGGGGACGGCCCTGGCCGGGTGGAGCTCTACTGGCTGTTCGCCCTGGCCGCGTTCCTCTTGGCAATGCATGAACCCCTGCGCCACTTCTTCGAACTCGTGAACCTGCGTCGGTCGCTGCGGAAGGAGCCAACGCCGTGAACCATCGAACAGCACGACCCCGGCGTCTCCGGCTGGTGATCTGGTCCGCTCTTCCAGCTCTCCTGGTCCTAGCGGTTGCTGCGAAACTCCTCAGCGTCGGCCTGCTGGGCAGTGCTGCGGGGGAGTTGTTCCGGAACGGACAGCACGACGAACTGGCGCGGGCAGCATCGTGGCTTGGCGTGGCGAACATTGTGGAGCCGCATAAGGCGCCCTTCGCTTCTGGTGATGCCCACGTGTTGGCCGGAGAGTTCGCGGCAGCCCGCAGCGATTTCGAGGCCGCGTTACATGCGGGGGCCGGTGACGATGAATGCAAGGTCCGCGTCAATCTGGTCCTGAGTATCGAGAAGCTGGGCGACGCCGCGGCGGATCGGGCCGCGGCAACTCAGCTGTTCAAGGAAGCGTTGGATGCCACGGAAGCTGCTCCAACGAAATGCCGGGAAGCGGGCCCGTCCAATGCGGACGGGGAAGGATCAACACTTGACTCCGCTGCGGCACGGTTGGCAGGGAAGATCCCGGACGTAGCCGGGCAGGGCGGCGATGCGCCGGCCGCCCCGGACAAAGCAGCCAACCCGCAGGCGGGGAAACTCGACGAGCTGAAGGAAAACGCGCAGCAGGCGCAACAGGAGCGGGCCGAAGGCCAGCAACGCGGTGAATACCTGCGGAGCCCGGGTAATGGGCCGGGAGTTGACAGACCATGGTGACCGGCCGCCGTCGGCGCTTAATCGGTTGCTATTCCCACAGGATTTCGTCGTCCACGACGCCGTCCTCGTCGGCGGCGACCACCAGGAGTTCGTCGGTGAAGTGCGAGCCGAGGGTGAAGTCCAGGACAAAGTAGCGCTCCGGTTGGCCAGGGTAGATGGCCACGTGGCCCAGCTTGAGGGCGTTCAGGAAGACGTCGTTGGTGAGCTGGTCCTTATCCCGGACACCGAAAACGGATTCCAGTTGCTCTTCCTTGAGTTGTGAGCTGTGGAAATGCAGGAATTGTTGGGGGTTGGTGCCGTCCTGGTCGAGTTCGTCAGCGATCATCTCCCTGACCTGGTCCACCAGTTCGGGCAGGAAGCGCAGGCGGTAGTCCACTTTGCGCATGGCGGCTTCGTCGAAGTGGTCATGCGCAGTGACATTGAGGTCAAGTTCGAGCGGATTGCCGCCGAGTTCATGTCTGGCAACGAAGCAATGTTCCCTGCCGTGGTTGAGCTCGACTTCCCCAAAATGTTTGCTCGCTAGCTTGCCCATGTGATCAATCTAACCCCAACCACCGGCGGGTTCCAGCAATTGGGAATATTTCACCTACGCCGCTGGGAGCCTTTGACCGGCGCGGTTTTCAGGGGGTGGAGGCCGCTTTTTCCGGAGGAGTCCCTGAGCGTGTCGGCCAGCAATTGGGTGAACAGCTGGACCTGTGCCGTGCGCTTTTCGTTGATGAGCAGGGCGAACACATTACGGGCCAGCCTGATGTCCGGGACGTCAAGGACCACGACGCCGGGCGGCCGGTTCCGCAGGGCCAGTTCCGGTACCAGCGAAGCACCAAGGCCGGCTGCGGTCATCTCGAGGCTGGCATGGAAGTCGTCACTGTAGGCCACCACACGAGGGTGCAGGTTGCAGCTGGCGAACAGGCGCTCAATGACCAAGGCATCGCTGGTGCCAGGGTGGTGCACAATCCACGGCATGTCGGAAAGGTGGGCTGCCTCGATTTCGGCATCTTCGCGGATCTTCCACGACGCGGGCAGGACAACGCGGAAGTCGTCGTCGCCGATCCACTGCCGTTCAAGCGAGTGGGGCCACGCCAGCCCGGACTGCCCCACCTGATAGACCAGCGCCACATCCAGTTCGCCGCCGCTGCGCAGCCCTTGGATGGTTTGTGCCGGCTCTGCCACGGAGACCTTCAACTCAATGCCCAGACCGTTCCAGCGGTCGTTCCGCAGGATGTCCGGCAGGACGTAGGTGGCGAGGCTGGGAAAGATGCCCAACCTGAGTTCCTGCGCGGGGGAGTCGTTGGTCCTGGACGCGGCGGCCATCAGGGCCTCAACATCCGTGAGGACCTTGGAAGCGTGCCGTGTCATGGTCAGCGCCGCTTCGGTGGGGACCACACTGCGCGCCGACCGCTGGAAGAGTTCGACGCCGGTATCACGTTCCAGCGCGGCCATCTGTTGCGAGACCGCAGAGGCTGTGTAGCCAAGCTGTGCAGCGGCGGCAGCGAACGAGCCAAGGCGGGTCACCTCCATGAGGGTACGGAGGTGGAGGAGATTGACCATCAGCCGATTTTAGCTGTTCGCCACGCCACATTTTCAAAGTGTCACGACACGCCGTATCCACGCGACACGCTGGAGATTAAATGTGGCTAAGTAGTCCACAGGGTGTGGATGACATCTCTCAGTTTGGCGGAATCACGGACATTTTGAAGCCCCTGCCCTGTGGACGAGCGGTGGATTGAATGACATACTTGTAATACATCATCTTGGGGTTCCAGTTCGGCGGTTGCACTACATGTAGTATCGATTTACGGATTGAGCGGGAAACCAGCACAAGACAAAATCAGAGCGTGTTGGCTGTCACGGCAGCCCGCGGGCCGGTATCGGATTCAGTAATCAGTTCCGGTTGAGCCCGCCAGATACGAAGAGAATCAGACTTCAACTTAGGGGACAGGGATCATGACCGTAACGGTTTACACGAAGCCGGCCTGTGTTCAGTGCAACGCAACCTACCGGGCACTCGACAAGAAGGGCATTGCCTACCAGAGTGTCGACATCTCCCAGGACGCCGAGGCCCTTGAGCGCCTCAAGGCACTGGGTTACATGCAGGCTCCCGTCGTCGTGACCGAGCAGGACCACTGGTCTGGATTCCGCCCGGACAAGATCGAGGAACTGGCCCAGGCCGTTTCCTCCGTGGCCTGACTTTCGCCACCACACACACCAAGAATTCCTATGTAGTTGAGGTGACTCCCATGGCACCGCTGGCAGAGGCCACCGTGCGCGATGCAACGGAAGCTGTGACCACGAGGAGTCACCTCATCTATTTTTCCTCGACATCCGAGAACACCAAACGATTCGTCCAGAAACTGGGCAGGGATGCTGCGCGCATCCCGCTCTATGCCCAGGACGCTCCGCTTCACGCCCTTGAACCCTTCGTCCTTGTACTGCCTACCTATGGTGGAACGAACGGCGAAGGTTCCGTGCCGAAGCAGGTCATCAGATTTCTGAACAATCCCGGGAACAGGGAACTGATCCGCGGTGTTATCGGAGCGGGGAACACAAACTTCGCGGACAACTATTGCGCGGCGGGAGACATCATCTCCGTCAAGTGCAAGGTGCCGCATCTTTACAAATTTGAACTCATGGGGACGCCAGAAGACGTCCAACGGGTCAACGAAGGGCTGGAAAAGTTTTGGACACAACTGTCGCAGAAACAGAAGTAACCGGGGGCGCTGTGGACACGGCCAAGAAGCCGCTGCCTGAGGCCTACAAGGGCCTGGGCTATCACGAGCTCAACGCCATGCTGAACCTGTATGGCCCCAACGGTGAGATCCAGTTCGAAGCCGACCGTGAAGCTGCGCACCAGTACTTCCTGCAGCATGTGAACAACAACACCGTGTTCTTCCATGACCTGGAAGAGAAGCTCGACTACCTGGTGAAGAACCAGTACTACGAGCGGGAAACGCTCGACCAGTACACCATGAACTTCATCCGCGACCTCTTCAACCGCGCATACAAGAAGAAGTTCCGTTTTGAAACTTTCCTTGGCGCCTTCAAGTTCTACACGTCCTACACGCTGAAGACCTTCGACGGCAAGCGTTTCCTTGAGCGCTACGAAGACCGCGTCTGCATGGTTGCCCTGCACCTTGCCCGTGGCAACGAAGACCTGGCCAACCGCCTCGTCGACGAAATCATCGACGGCCGTTTCCAGCCGGCCACCCCCACGTTCCTCAACGCCGGCAAGGCCCAGCGCGGCGAGCTCGTCTCCTGCTTCCTGCTCCGGATCGAAGACAACATGGAGTCGATCGCCCGGGCCATCAACTCCGCACTGCAGCTCTCCAAGCGTGGCGGCGGTGTAGCCCTTTCGCTCACCAACATCCGCGAGCACGGCGCCCCGATCAAGCAGATCGAGAACCAGTCCTCCGGCGTCATCCCCGTGATGAAGCTCCTCGAAGACAGCTTCTCCTACGCCAACCAGCTTGGTGCCCGCCAGGGTGCAGGTGCCGTATACCTGCACGCCCACCACCCGGACATCCACCGCTTCCTGGACACCAAGCGTGAGAACGCTGACGAGAAGATCCGTATCAAGACGCTCTCCTTGGGCGTTGTGGTTCCGGACATCACGTTCGAGCTCGCCAAGAAGAACGAGGACATGTACCTCTTCTCGCCGTATGACGTCGAGAAGGTCTATGGTGTTCCGTTCTCCGACATTTCGGTGACCGAGAAGTACTACGAGATGGTCGATGATTCCAGGATCAAGAAGACCAAGATCAGCGCCCGCGAGTTCTTCCAGACCCTCGCGGAGATCCAGTTCGAGTCCGGCTACCCGTACATCATGTTCGAGGACACCGTAAACCGGGCCAACCCGATCGACGGCAAGATCACCATGAGCAACCTCTGCTCGGAGATCCTGCAGGTTTCCTCGCCGTCCATCTACGCCGAAGACCTCAGCTACGAGACCGTGGGCAAGGACATTTCCTGCAACCTTGGCTCCATGAACATCGCCAAGACCATGGACTCGCCGGACTTCGGGCTCTCCATCGAGACGTCCATTCGTGCCCTCAGCGCCGTATCCGATATGTCCTACATCAACTCGGTGCCGTCGATCGCCCAGGGCAACGCCCAGAGCCACGCGATTGGCCTCGGCCAGATGAACCTGCACGGGTACCTTGCCCGTGAGCACGTCCACTACGGTTCCGAAGAGGGCCTGGACTTCACCAACATCTACTTCTACACGGTGCTGTTCCACGCTCTGCGCGCCTCAAACCGACTCTCCATCGAGACCGGCCAGAAGTTCGGTGGCTTCGAGAAGTCCACGTACGCCAGCGGCGAGTTCTTCGACAAGTACACCGAGCAGGAGTGGACTCCGGAGACCGAGCGCGTTCGCGAGCTCTTCGCCGGCCACCACATCCCCACCCAGAATGATTGGCGCGAGCTGAAGGCTTCCGTTATGGAGCACGGTATCTACAACCAGAACCTCCAGGCCGTACCGCCTACCGGTTCCATCAGCTACATCAACAACTCCACTTCGTCGATCCACCCGGTGGCCGCCAAGATCGAAATCCGCAAGGAAGGCAAGATCGGCCGCGTCTACTACCCGGCTCCGTACCTGACCAACGACAACCTGGAGTACTACCAGGATGCCTACGAAATCGGCTACGAGAAGATCATCGACACCTACGCCGCTGCCACGCAGCACGTGGACCAGGGCTTGTCCCTGACGCTGTTCTTCAAGGACACGGCCACCACGCGTGACATCAACAAGGCGCAGATCTACGCATGGCGCAAGGGCATCAAGACCCTCTACTACATCCGTCTCCGCCAGCTCGCGCTGGAAGGGACCGAGGTTGAGGGCTGCGTCAGCTGCATGCTGTAATCAACCACGCTTATAACTAAAGAGTACGACGGCGGGCCACCACCCGCCGTCGTACGCTTACCTAAAGAACTACCCACCGCTTAAGGGGATGACATGACCGAGAAGGTCAAGCTGCTGACACACGTCGAAGCAATCAACTGGAACAAAATCCAGGACGACAAAGACGTGGAAGTCTGGAACCGACTGGTCAACAACTTCTGGCTTCCGGAGAAGGTGCCGCTGTCCAACGACGTTCAGTCGTGGCACACACTGACGCCGGATGAGCAGCAGCTCACCATGCGCGTTTTCACCGGCCTCACCTTGCTGGACACCATCCAGGGGACGGTCGGCGCTGTTTCGCTGATTCCAGATGCGATCACCCCGCATGAAGAAGCCGTGTACACCAACATTGCCTTCATGGAGTCTGTGCACGCCAAGTCCTACTCGTCCATCTTCTCCACCCTGTGCTCCACCAAGGAGATTGACGACGCCTTCCGCTGGTCGCTCGAAAACGAGAACCTGCAGAAGAAGGCGCAGATCGTCATGGATTACTACCAGGGCGACGACCCCCAGAAGCGCAAGGTTGCCTCCACCCTGCTGGAGAGCTTCCTGTTCTACTCGGGCTTCTACCTGCCCATGTATTGGTCTTCCCGCGCCAAGCTCACGAACACGGCCGACCTCATCCGCCTCATCATCCGCGACGAGGCCGTGCACGGCTACTACATTGGCTACAAGTTCCAGAAGGGCTTGGAGAAGGTTTCCGAGGCCCGCAAGCAGGAAATCAAGGACTACACTTTCGAGCTGCTCTTCGAGCTGTACGAAAACGAAGTCCAGTACACGCACGACCTCTACGATGGTGTCGGCCTGGCCGAAGACGTCAAGAAGTTCCTCCACTACAACGCCAACAAGGCCCTCATGAACCTCGGCTACGAGGCCATGTTCCCGGCTTCAGTCACCGACGTGAACCCGGCCATCCTGTCGGCCCTGTCCCCGAACGCTGACGAGAACCACGACTTCTTCTCCGGTTCGGGATCCTCATACGTGATTGGCAAGGCTGTCAACACTGAGGATGAGGACTGGGAGTTCTAACCCTCTTGTGAGATCGGAGGCTAATCGGCGGTTGGCCGATTAGTTGGCGATTTTCCCGAAGCTATACGGTGAAAACGGGTTAGCTGACGATGGTCATGCCTCGAAAGAGTTCCAGAACCGACAACCATCCCACGTGTGATCCCCGGATCTGACTGAGCAATTTCGAAGTATCTGAGCAGAAACAGCCCGTTAGCCGAGCGTTTTTAGTTGCCGATGAGTTGCACATCGGACAAGGCAGTTGGCGCCGTGACCTGTAGGACCGCGCGGCGTCAACTGCCTTGGACGGCTTTGGTAGTGCAGGTCCGCGAGTGAGGAAGACGTCTGGACTGCGGCGAGCTTCGCGTGCTCGCCCTTGGCTGCCAGGGTTTGCTCGGGGAACGGTTCGCGGTCGACGTGGTCTTCCAAGGCCCGCTTGTTCCGGCCGGTGATCATGACGACGCCGGACAGTCCTCATTCATGGATTCCACGCCGGTGGTGGTGTCCCATTGATGGAAGATGGCGCACGGGAAGGCGTCCGCAAGGACGGTGCGATCGCGCACATCGAGGGGTTCGGTGACGACGATGTCCCTGAACTGCGCGAACACGGATCCGGAGGAGGCGCCGAGTCGCTGAGGCAAAGTCGCTGGGACGATCAGGAGGTCCGCTTCGCTTTCGCCAAGGTGTTGAAGCAGGCCGTGACCTTGCAGGGTGTCGTAATCGTTGAGCAGATCCACGGTCCCTCCGGCCGCCAGGACCGCCCACAAATCGAGAAGCGACTCCGGTTGCACGAGACTGGTGAGTGCCAGGGAGGTCCGGGTGGAGAGGGTGAACCGCTTTTCTGAGCGCTCAAGGATGTCAGTGAACTGCTGCTCTTTCAGCGGACTGGCAGGCCGGCCGGTCCTTTGCTGCAACCATAGTGACGCCACCGGCGACGGCCGCCCTGAGGGTGCTCCAGACGTAGTGGCAGCCTTGATGTAGTCACCCTCGGGATGCATGAAGCCGGTAACCCCTTGGAGGATGGCGTGCGCAGGCAGAGGTCCGTCGGGTAGTGACTGGAAAGGAAACGCCGCGGCCCCCAAGGCCCAAAGCGCCGCCGCTGTGACCATGGTTTCGGGGCCAGGGACTGAATCGAAGGCGACCAGATCGCCTGCCCGGATTCCTTTCAGTTGCATAGCCAGGGCTCGGGTGTGGATCAGCCGGTCGAGCGCAGCATACGGCAAATCGTTGCACCTCCAGCGGATAGCAGCCTTGCCAGGGTCGTGCCTGGCAACATCATGAATGGCTGAAACGAGGGGATGCACTCACTGCCCCTTCCTGTGCAACAGGTTTGCTGCATTTGGCGGAGACAGCCTGGCCAAGGCACGGGCGATGAGCCGGTTGGAGTTGATACGGTCCTCCAGCCGGGGCACGGGGGTGCTAATCATCAGTTCTTCGACGCCGAGTTCTTCTGCCAGGATCGCGAGTTGGTGGGCTACGTCTTCCGCAGTCCCGACGATCAACCGGGTTTCGTTGTTCTCGCTGCGGCGGAGCTCTTGGGAGGACCAGGTAGCGGGGCTGGTGCTGACAGGGAAAGGCTCATCCAGTCCGAGGTCTTTTCGGGCTCTCCAGAGCCGCACAGGGTTGGCGATTTCTTGTGCTTCAGCGTCAGTGTTGGCTGCAATGACGCGAACCGCGAGAAGGGCTTCAGGTTCGCGTCGCACCGGGCCGGGCTGAAAGTTCTCCCGGTAGTGGGCAAATGCGGTCCTGCCGCTTCCTGTGTTGAGGAAATGGGCGTGGGCGTAGCCGGCGCCGGCGGCGGCGGCCAAAGGCGCCGAGCCAGTGCCGGCCCCCAGCAACCAAATGTCCAAATCGTCCCGGCCCTTACTCCCGGGTGTAAGGCCGAGGCGGGCATGCAATTCCGTGATCTTTTCGTTGAAGGCGTCGCTCCCGCCGCTGCCTGCCCTACCGACGCCGAGATTAACCCGGCCGGGATGAAGGGCTGCCAGAATGTCGAAGGCTTCGGCGACCTGCCAAGGCTCATGCAGTCCCAGCAGGACTCCGCCGGAACCGACAGCGATCTCCGTGGTTGCCTCCAAAACGGCCATTGCCATCAGCGACGGAGTGGTGCCGGCAAAGCCAGGGGAGTCATGATGTTCGGCGAGCCAAAAACGATGGTAGCCGTCGTCCTCAGCAGCGCGGGCCAAAGCGATGGTTTCGCGCAGTGCGTCGGCTTTGGTTTTGCCGGTGGCGATGGGGGACTGGTCCAGGACTGAGATTCTCATCGCGTTGAGGTGGTGGTGCCGGGCTTGGATGAGGGAACGATGGTGAAGTCGGCCAAGAACACGAGGTTGTGGATCTCTGCTGACGCGATGGCTCGAAGGATGGGCAACTCCTGAGCCGCTTGTTCGGGGGTAAAAACGTTCAATGGCCACTCCTTCACCGTTCCGCCACGAAGATGTGGGTGGTGGAAACCACGGCCGTAGTAGGCATGTATGGTGATTGGCGGGATGCCTGCAGCGCGTTGCTCGGCCCACCCGAGCGTCCAGGAGCAGATCAAGCCCGTGTCCGGTGACCGGCCAATGCCAGAGGATTCCACGATTCCCTGCCCCAGCATGAGGACTTCGTTGACTTCATTGAGGGCCTGGCGAGCGTAGGGTTCCAGCAGGTCGACTGCGGATCGGAAGAGTGCTTCCTTGTCCTGCCTGCTCACGGCCTCTCCGTGGGTTCCGTCGCGGAGGTCGGCGAAGTGCCGCAGCAGCGCCTTGGTGTAGGCGGCGTCAGGGCTGGTGGTGGTGCTCATCTCATGCTCCTTCGGTTGTTGCTGGTTGGTTGTTCGGATGACCCAAGCGGGTTTGGACCCATTGGTGGACCGGGTTCCCGGCTGAGGTGTCCAGGAAGTGTCCGTGGGCAACCGCCGGGCTTACCTCCAGATCCACAGGCACGGAGCACTTTTCCAGGCGCTGGACGAACTGCTCGACGTCGTCGCGCACCGGGTCGGCTGCGCCGACTATGAGGGAGACCGGACAGAGCCCAGTAAGTTTGGCGGCGTGCAGTGGCGAAAGGTACAGCCGTTCCCGCAAGTCGATATGGGAACCGGCGTACTCGCCCCACGCGTCGAGCAGCAGTGACCTGGGCGGGAAGGACCTGCTGTTCCGGTAGGACGCGGCGGCGCACTCAGGATCCAGGGGCGGATAGGCGAGGACCTGCCCGTGCAGGGGCAGTCCATTGTCCCGGAACCAGAGCGCCACGCCTGCGGCCAAGGTCCCGCCCGCACTATCGCCGCCAACCAAGACCTTGTGACGGTAGGTCTGCTGGGCCCAGAGGGTTGCGGCGGCAATGTCCATGACCGCGGTGGGGTGCAGCCATCGGGGAGCGAGCCGGTAGCCCACGCTGATAATCCTTGCGGTGCCCAGGGACGCGAGGGCGGCGCAGGCATCGTGCCAACCCTCAATCGATCCCCGGGTCCAGCTGCCGCCGTGCGCCCACACCAATGTTACGGAGGGGCGGACTGCGGGTTCATATACGCGCAAGCGGATGTCTGCGCCGTCCGCCCCCTGCACAAAGACGTCCGACCACGGCCGTGAGGACCGTATTTCGCTAAAGCGCGGGGCGCCGGGCAGTGCAGAAGTATCTGAAGTCATGCTTTCATCCTTCACGCGATGAACGATCCTCGCCTGTCCCTGCTCTGCCTATCACTCACAGGGGGTGGATAACTTTGCCTGGCACTGCCAATACTTGCTCCAGTGGAACAGTGTTGTGGCCTGGCGAAGGTTTCGCACCGTTCCACTTCTTTGTGCCGATCCGTAGGTGCGCAGAGATTGAATGATGACCTTGGGGGTAATTGTGGGAACTGTCCTATTGGAAGAACTGTCCTTCAGCAGCGCGTTGACCCACGCTGTCGTGCTGCGGGACCTGCGGCAGTACGAGGTGACATCACCCGCCGTCGTGGTGAATATGGGTGGTAGCGACGCGTTCATCGGTCACGGACAGTCAGCCGCCTTGCCGGCCTTCAGCTCCACGATTCTCCACGGCGGATTCATCACAGGGGAGTTGCTCGCGGTCCTTTCCGTGGAGACGGTCCAGAACGGGGAACAGCAGGCACGGGAATTGGGATGGGCTGACTTCTATGGTGCCGAACCTGGACAACCGGTCCTGCTGCGCTCGGCTCAGGACACGATAGGGACGGTCCTGCTGGACCCTGCCCTGGTTCTGCGCCAGCCCGGGCTCGCGCCAGGAGAGAAGGCTTTCACCCTGAAGGCCAACCTGTGGTTTAGCCCGGCCGGAACCAACTGCGGAATTCACAACCGGCATGACTTCATCGAGGTCCACACCCAGATCTCCGGGCTCGGACGCATGCAGAAATTCACTTCACAGGACCACGCGTCCCTTTACGAGGACCAGCTCCTAAGCCCGGGCAATACCAACCCCGTGCCGTTCTGTCTCGAACGAGAGGGTACTTTCATCTACCCGTGGCATCAGTACCGGGCAGACACAGACTGTATCTGGCTCGCTCTGGAGTACCACCTCAGCTAATCACTCCGTTTCACACCCGCCGGCGACAACCGGCAGATCCCTTACGCCCATTTTCAGGAGAGCAGCCATGAAAACCATTGGAATTATCTTCGGCACACGGCCCGAAGCTGTGAAGTTCGCCCCCATCATCCACGCCTTGGCTCAGGACCCCCGTTTCCGCCCGGTCCTCATTTCCACCGGCCAGCACCGCGAAATGCTGGACAGCACCCTGGAGGAGTTCGGCATCACTCCTGATGTTGAACTGCGCATCATGAAAGAACAGCAGACCCTGTCCCAGGTGACCCACCGCATCCTGGAAGGACTCTGCTCCGGAGACCACATGGAGGGCCTTGACGCCGTCATGGTCCACGGCGACACCGCCACCACCCTTGCCGGTGCCCTGGCTGCACTGCACCGCTCCGTGCCGATCGTCCACGTCGAGGCTGGACTGCGAAGCGGGAACAATTACTCACCGTTCCCTGAGGAAGTTAACCGGAAGCTCGTGGCACAGATCGCTGCCCTGCACTTGGCACCAACGCCTGGAAACAGCGCCAACCTGATCCGTGAGGGCGTCCGGGAACACTCAATTGTCGTCACTGGAAACACCATCGTTGATGCCCTGCAGTGGGGGATGAACAACCTTCGCAGTTATGGGGAAGCAGCGTTGGCGGACTTGGACGAGGATCCCCGAAAGGTGATCCTCTCCACCACACACCGGCGTGAGAGCCACGGCCGCCCCATGCGGGAGATCGCCGCGGCACTGGCGGACATCGCCCGGCGCCGGGAAGACGTCCGAATCGTTGTGCCACTGCACCTGAACCCGAAAGTACGCGAAGTCATGGTTCCGGTCCTGACCGGCATCCCCAACGTGGATATGGTTGATCCCCTCCCGTACCTGAGCTTCTGCAGACTCCTGCAGCGCAGTGACCTGATACTTTCGGACAGCTCAGGGGCCGAAGAAGAAGGCCCTGCCTTGGGTAAGCCGACCCTCGTGTTGCGTGAAATCACCGAACGCAGCGAATCGATCTTGACCGGAAGTTCGCGCCTGGTCAGCCGAAACCGGAGCCAGATCGTCCACGAAGTTGAACGTCTCCTCGATGACCCAAACGCCTATATGGAGATGGCAACCGCCATCAACCCCTATGGCGACGGCAAAGCCACTGAACGGACAGTTGCTGCCGTCGCCCACTACTTCCGGCTGGGCCCGGCAGCCATGCCGTTCGTTCCGGGCGCGGACTTCGTACCAACACCGACACGGACGGCGGCATGACCAGGATGCCGTTGGGCCTGCTCGCCCTGGCCGTAGGTGGGTTCGGGATAGGCCTCACAGAGTTCGTCATCCTTGGTCTATTGCCTGAGGTAGCCGCAGATTTCGCGGTCAGCATCCCTGTCGCCGGGCACTTGGTTTCCGGTTACGCGCTCAGCGTCGCCGTCGGCGGGGTGCTGGTGACGGCCGCGACGGCGGCCCTTCGCCCCAAGAGCGTTTTGTGCGCCCTGATGGTGCTGTTCATCCTGGGAAACCTGCTTTCAGCGGTGGCCGGCGACTACGGAACCATGTTCGCTGGCCGGGTTGTGGCTGCCTTGTGCCACGGCGCGTTCTTCGGCATCGGGGCCGTACTGGCATCAAAGCTAGTCGCTCCAGACCGCAAGGCCCGGGCCATCTCCATCATGTTCGCGGGGCTGACCATCGCAAACGTCCTCGGCGTTCCCATGGGCACGTTCCTGGGCCAACAGCTCGGGTGGAGATCCACGTTCTGGGCGATCACCATCGTAGGGGTTATCGCCCTCGCAGGGCTGATCGCGTACGTGCCGGCACAGGACGCCGTCGAACGGGGGCCTGGGCAATTGCGCCGTGAGCTGGGGGCGTTCACCTCTGGACAAGTCTGGCTGTCCATCCTGGTCACTGTCTTCGGGTTCGGGGCCATGTTCGGTGCCTTCACCTACATAGCGCCGATGCTCACCGACCTTGCCGGTATGCCGGCAGAGGCGGTGCCATGGATGCTGGTCATATTCGGCGCCGGGCTGTTCACCGGAAACATCATCGGTGGCAAGGCTGCTGACGGGAACCTGGACAAGTCATTGCTGCTGCTCTTGTCGACCCTCACCGTCGTCCTGCTGGTCTTCACCATCACCGTTCATAACCCGTGGGCAGCACCGGTGACTTTGTTCCTTCTCGGGGCCGTCGGATTCGCCGCCGTCCCCGGCATGCAAACGCGCGTACTGTCCTTCGCCCACCGGGCGCCCACTTTGGCCTCCGGGGTCAACATCTCTGCGTTCAACCTCGGCAACGCCATCGGCGCCTACCTCGGTGGAACAACCATCGCAGCCGGGCTTGGACTGTCCTCACCCATATGGGTCGGGGCAGGGCTGGCCATCATCGCGGTAGCACTCATGGGCGCAGCTTCGCTGAAGCTGCGCCGAACCAACACCTCCCACTCCGGCACGCCGGAACGCCCAACACCGGCACTCACACGAAAGGTACTCTCATGAGCTCACCCACAGTCGGCAAGACCATGCCAACCCTGGACGTCACCGAACCGGCCTTCGGAACCGAGACAGTCACCGACTTCCTCCGCGACGGCTACTGGCTGGAAGCTGCAGACATTGACGGCGACGGCAGACCCGACCTCGTCGGCTACGGCCTCAAAGTAGGTGAAATCTACTGGTACAAGAATCCCACCTGGGAAAAGAAGCTGGTGCTCGACAAGATCAAAGAACCCGTCGGCATGGACTTCGGTGACATCACCGGTGACGGCACCACCGACCTGGTCGTGTGCTACCAGCTCTACGGTCCTGGCGGAACGATCCACCACGCCGACCCCGAAGGCGGAAAAATCGACTGGCTGGAAAACCCCGGCAACCCGTCCGAAGCGACCGAAAACTGGACGCGGCATTACGTTGGGCGCGCCATCGGCATGCACCGTCTGCGCGTCGGCCACTTTACGCGGACTGACAAGATCCAGATCATCGGGTTCCCCATAGTTGCCGTGGAGGACGTCCACGCAGTCCTGCCGGTAGTGCTGTTCACCCCCACTGATGACCCTCGCGCCGAGTGGGACAAGGAAATCATCAGCGACTCGGACTTCCGGATGATCCACGGCGTGGCCAAGAAGGGTGGGCTGATCCCCGGTTCGCCGCTGGACTCGATCCTCATGGCTTCCGACGAAGGCGTCACGTGGCTCTACTACGAACAGGAGAACCGCACTTGGTCGTGGGAGCACATTGGAGATGGCGAGGAAAGCCAATTCGAGAAGACCACCTTCAAAGGCAGCGGTGACGTCGACGGCGGACGCATCGGCGACGATCCCCTTGCCTACGTCGCAGCGATCGAACCTTTCCATGGCAACACCGTTGCCGTTTACGTGCGCAGTGGGGGAGACGCTGAGGCCGCGGGCTGGACCCGGCACCTGCTGGACATTTACGGGGACCCGAACGAGAACGGTGAAGGTCCCGGCCACACCGTCATGTGCCGCGATTTCGACGGCGACGGGGACGACGAATTCCTGATTGGCCTGCGCGGTCCCGAGCCCTGGCAAGGAGCGTACTACTACAAAGCTGTGGACCTGGCCAAGGGCCTGTTCCTGAAATGGAAAGTCTCCGGGGAATCCATCGCCCGGATCGTGTCCGGAGACTTCACCGGACGCGGCGTCGAAGATTTCGCCACCATCTCCTACTCCGTCCAGCACTACTTCGTTGCCCCCAAAGCAGAAATCACCCTGCACCCCAACAACACCGTCCAACGTGAAGGATCCATCTGATGACGACCACCGAAAAACCCGGTATCGGACGCCGGTTCTTCATGGCCGGTTCCGCCGGCACCATCGCAGCTGCTTCCCTGACGGCCCTGGCAACCGCCAACGCCCCGCAAGCCCAAGCCGCGAACGGCACCGCCACAACGCCAGACGGTTCGGTCATCAAGTCCGGGGACTCCCGCTATCGGGATCTTATGACGGGCAACAATCAACGGTTCGTCTCCCATCCCGACTACGTCCGGCTGATCACCAGCACCAAAGACGCAGAGGACGCCGTCCGCGAAGCAGTCCGTACCGGCAAGAAGGTGTCCGTTCGAAGCGGCGGGCACTGCTTCGCCGATTTTGTCTGCAACCCTTCCATCCAGGTCATCCTCGACGTGTCCCCGATGAACGCGGTCTACTACGACCAAAAGATGGGCGCGTTTGTTGTCGAGCCAGGGGCGAGGCTGATGAACGTCTACGAAACGCTGTACAAGAACTGGGGCGTCACAGTCCCCGGAGGTATCTGCTACAGCGTCGGTGCCGGCGGCCACATCGCCGGCGGCGGCTACGGCCTGCTCTCACGCTCCCACGGTCTGGTCGTGGACCACCTCTACGCCGTCGAAGTCGTCACCCTGGACGCCAACCGTAAAGTCCGCACCGTCGTCGCTACCCGTGACGATAAAGGTGAGCTCGGTGACCTGTGGTGGGCACACACCGGCGGGGGAGGCGGGAACTGGGGCATCGTCACCAAATACTGGTTCCGGTCCCCGGGCACGAAAGGAAAGAACCCCTCCGAGCAGCTCGTCAAAGCCCCGTCCACTGTGCTGGTGAGCGCCATCTCCCTCCCGTGGGACCAACTGGACGAAACAAAGTTCCGGCGCCTCATCACCAACTTCGGAGCCTGGCATGAAAAGTACCGCCAGCCCGGCACCCCTGAGTCGCACCTGAGCAGCCTCTTCAACGTCAGCTCGAAAGCTCACGGCAGCTTGGGGATGTTCACCCAGATCGACGCAGCAGCCCCGGACGCCAAGGGCGTCATGGGACGCTACGTGGCGGCAATCCTTGACGGGGTCGCCATCACCGCGGAACCCGTGGAAAAGCCCAACGGAGAAATCCCGGCCATGCCGGAGTTCTTCAAGACCCGGGAAATCCCCTGGCTGCAAGCCACCCGGCTGGTGGGGACGGACAATCCGGTGATCACCAACCCCACCAGCCGCGGCGCCCACAAGTCCGCATACCTGAACCAGAAATTCACTGATGACCAGATCGCTGTGCTCTACCGGCAGATGAGCCGGCCGGACTTCACCAACCCCAACACCATGCTGGTCCTGTTCTCGTTCGGCGGGCAAGTCAACGCCGTCGCCCCCGACGCCACAGCCAACGTCCAGCGCCAATCAGCCTTCAAATTCTGCCTTCAAACGTTCTGGCCGGAAGCCGCCGATGACGACTTCTACCTTGCCTGGGAGCGGGAAACATACGAGGGCATGTTCAAGACCACCGGTGGGGTCCCCGTACCCGGCGACCGACTCGATGGCTGTTACATCAACTACCCGGACGTTGATGTGGCCAGCACCGAGCACAACAGCTCCGGTGTTGGCTGGCAGACCCTGTACTTCAAGGGCAACTACCCCAGGCTGCAGCGTGCCAAGGCCAGCTGGGACCCGACCAACTACTTCACCCACAGCCTTGGCATCGAACTCCCGGCAGGAAGTGCATCATGACCGCTCCTGTTCCCGAGGCGGCCATCGCCCGTCCCCGGCTCAGCAAGCTGCCGTCCCTGACCGGATTGCGCTTTTTCGCCGCGTTGCTGGTGTTCTTCTTCCACATCACCCTGTCCAACTCACCCATACCACCCAACGATCCCATCAACCCGTTCGCCG
Organism: Paenarthrobacter nitroguajacolicus; assembly: GCF_031455195.1. Classification (GTDB taxonomy): domain Bacteria; phylum Actinomycetota; class Actinomycetes; order Actinomycetales; family Micrococcaceae; genus Arthrobacter; species Arthrobacter nitroguajacolicus_D. The sequence goes on from NZ_JAVDSH010000001.1 coordinate 100,840, forward strand.
ACGCCGAGTTCGGATCAACCCTTGAGTGGCTCGTCAGCAAAGCAGGGTACGTTGGGGTCTCATTCTTCTTTGTCCTCAGCGGCTTCCTGCTGGCGTGGGCGTCCAAGCCGGGGGAGCCAAAACGGCAGTTCTGGCGGCGCCGATTGCTGAAGATCTTCCCCAACCACCTGGTGATGTGGGTGCTGTCGATGATCCTGTTCGCCGCCGCCATCAACCCGCCCCTTGGATGGATCAGCAACCTCTTCCTGGTGAACTCGTTCATCCCTGACGCCTCCGTCTACGTCGCGGTGAACCCGCCCTCATGGACCCTTAACAGCGAACTGCTCTTCTACATGCTGTTCCCGCTGCTGATGGTCCCGATCAGAAAGATCCCCGGCAACCGGCTTTGGGCTTGGGCCTGGATCACGGTCGCTGCGATGATCGCCGTACAGTTGATCACCACCTACCTGATCCCTGCCACCCCCGTTTCGGCCCTAACACCGATCTCCGAGGCCCAGTTCTGGTTCGGATACATCTTCCCGCCCGCAAGGCTGTTCGAATTCATCCTGGGCTCCCTCCTGGCCCGGATAGTTCTGTCAGGGCGCTGGGTTCCCTTGAAGATGTGGCACACGCTCCTTCTTTGCGTTGCCGGTTACGTCGCTGCGATGGTGGTCCCGTTCGTGTACTCCTTCAACGTGGCAACCATCATTCCGGTCGCGGCAATCATCTGCACCGTGGCAACCCGGGACATAGCTGGCCATACCGGGTTCCTAGGTTCCAAACCCATGGTCTGGTTGGGAAACATCTCCTTCGGCTTCTACCTGTGCCAGGGAGTCGTGATCTTCTACGGCCGCATCCTGCTACGCAACGAGGTGTACCCGACACCCATTGCCTGGCTGGTGGTCGCCGGCTTCTTCGTGGCCACGTTGTTGGGTGGGTGGGCCTTATACGCCCTCGTGGAAAAGCCCGTCATGGACCGGTGGGCCCGGCCGCGGCCCAAACTGATTCAGCGAGAACCAGACCAAGCCACCGTTACCGTGGGTTAGAAAACAAAGTAAGAAGGCCCGACCTGAATGGGTCGGGCCTTCTTACTTTGTTAGTACTGGCGGCTCGAACGGGTCGAGAACAGCGAGACCGCCTCCGTCAGCATGGTGTGGGCGGTCTGAGCAATCACGGAGATGTCGCTCATCCCTGCCGTGAGACGGACCTCCGAGACTCCCTTGGCGACTTCACGCAAGAACTGCCCATACAGGAGGCCATGGTGGTCTGATCGCGGTCATCTGCCCGGCAAGCCAGGACATGGCGGGTGATGCGTTCATTGCGCTGTTCAGGTTTCAACAACCAGAGCGCATTGCTGCCGCTACTTGGCTGGGGAGTGTTGAGCTTCGCTTACCACTCCCGTGTCATTGGACGTCAGCAGCTGCAGTGCTTCGGCCGCCGGGGTCCCAGCATCAGCGGTGTACATGAGGATCCGGTGGCCGGATTCATCGGGCGGAGTCAGGACCTCGAAGTTCAGCTCAAGATCGCCCACCTCCGGGTGGTGCATGTACTTCAGGCCCGACATGCAGTTCTCCACCGGGTGCCGCGCCCACAAATTAGCGAACTCTTCGCTGTTCATGGTCAGCTCGCCGACCAGCGAAGCGAGTTCCGGGTCATCAGTGGCGCGACCGGCGACCAAACGTAACGAGGACACCGCTCGTGTGGCCTCCTCATGCCATCGCGTGTACAGCTCACGGGTGTGACGGTCCAGGAACAACAGCTTCGTCATGTTCGGCCGCACCGAAGGCGTTTCCGGGGAAGCGAAATCCAGATGACCAGCAACAAGCCGATGACCGATCCGGTTCCAGGCCAGTACTTCGCTGCGGCGCCCCAAAACGACTGCCGGTGTGTTGGACATTGACTGTATCAATCGCAGGGTACCCGGCCTGACCTTGTCGGGCTTAGTCAGTGTTCGCCGCTTGGTCGTGCCGGGCCGGGCAAGATTGAACAGGTGCGCGCGCTCGTCCGTATTCAGGTTCAGAGCCCGTGCGATGGCATCGATGACCGCCTCTGAAGCATTGTTGCTCAGGCCCTGCTCCAGGCGGGTGTAATAGGTGTTGCTGACCCCGGCGAGCATGGCGAGCTCTTCCCGGCGGAGGCCCGGTACGCGGCGGATGCCGTAGTTGAGAAGGCCGACGTCCTCGGGCTGTAAGGCAGCTCTTCGGACGCGAAGGAACTCCCCAAGTTCACTTAGATTACTCATGCGCCCCATTCTGCCGGTCTTCTCCGGCACTGTCCTGTCCCTGCCAGTGACACCCTAAACGTCAAGACGCATACGTACATGTGACAAGACAGCGGCAGGCGAAGCAGTGTACGGGACAGTTTCGCCTGTCACTGCCAGTGGTAGGCAAGCGGGGGTGTGGCTGATCCCCGGACTTTCCGTGACTGTGGAGTGTGAAGATGCCGCCAAAGGGCAGCCCCCTCCACAGAAGGAACACCGTCATGACCACCCAACCGGATGTTACAACAGGACCCAGCGTCCCACCCTCGACCGAACCGCAACCGGCAACTGCTCCCGCGGGACGCATGACGGCCCGTCAGCGACTGGCACTCATTGTCCTGCTAACAGCGAGTTTTACCCTCGCTGTTGACTTCTCCATTCTCAACGTAGCCCTCCCGGCCATAGGTGCCGACGTCGGCTTCAGCTTGGAGAACCTTCAGTGGATTGCGACGTCATTCGCCCTGTGCGCTGCGGGTCTGACGTTGCTGTTCGGACGTGTCGCCGATATTGCCGGCCGCCGCAAGATGTTTATCATCGGCATGGCCCTGCTCGGCGCGGCGTCGCTTGCCGGCGGTTTGGCTGCCGCCCCAGCCTTGTTGCTTATCGCTCGCGTGGGTCAAGGCGTCGCTACGGCCATTGTCGTTCCCGCTGCCTTGTCCTTGCTGCTGGCATCCTTCCCGGAAGGCCCGTTGCGCGATAAGGCACTTGGCCTTAATGGGTCACTGATGGCCGCGGGCTTTACGACCGGCGCTATCCTCGGCGGACTGCTGACAGACCTGCTGACCTGGCGGTGGGCGTTCTTCATCAACGTGCCTGTGGCCATCGCAGTACTGGTCATCGCTCCCATCGTCCTTGCTGAGAGCAAGCCCACCTCGAAGTTGAAGCTGGACGTTCCGGGCGCCATCACCGTAACCCTGGGCCTTCTGGCCCTTGTCTTCGGTTTGACCAACGCCGCCGAGCACTCCTGGACCAACCCCCTTACTTTGGGCTCCCTCGCGGCAGCCGTTGTGCTCTTTGTTGCCTTTGTGGCTGTCGAACGCCAGGCAAGCTCGCCGCTGGTGCCGCTGGAGATTTTGAAGCGTTCCACCGTCGCCTGGGGCAACATTGCCGGCATTCTGGCCTTCGTCACCGAAACGTCCTTGGTGTTCTTGCTGACGCTTTACCTGCAGCAGGTTCTCGGGTACACCCCGCTCGGTGCTGGTCTGGCCTTCGCAGTCCTTGGCCTCGGTACGGTACTCGGTGGCGTGCTCGGACCCAAGGTGATCGGAAAGATCGGCAACAAGAAGGCCATCGTCTACGGATTCATAGTCCAGGCCATTGCGACCGGCGCCCTCGTCTTGCTCAGTGCAGACCCCGCCTCCATAGGTCTGCTGTTGGTCGCCACCTTCATCGGTGGTGTAGCCAACCTTGTCGTCATCGTCGGATTCATGGTTACCGCAACATCCGGGCTGCCTGATGAAGAACAGGGCTTGGCTACGGGACTGGCAACCATGAGCCAGCAGATCGGCATCACCATGGGAATTCCCATCATGAGCGCCATCTTTACAGCCCAAATCCTTAGCATCGGGAACAACCAGGCCCCGGCCGTCCTCAGCGGTGTCACCACCGCCATCTGGGTCAACGCGGGTCTTTGCCTGCTCACCGCACTGGTAGTGGGTCTGTTCCTACGCAAGCCCGCGATGGCCGCCAATTAGGCCCCAAAGGCAGAAGCCTGCACGAAGACTTCGGGGGAGGGTTCTTTCAAGGACCCTCCCCCGGTCCTGGAGCAGGAGCACATGAAACACGGAGCAGAACAACGAAGAGTTCACCGATATTGGGAGACGACATTGTTTCAAGGCAAGACCGATGGCTTCCTGCAGGAACGGAAGACATCCGTTCACCCGGAGGTTGAAGTCCTGGCCATCGGGGCGTGCTCCGGATCCGTAGGGGAATTGTGGCAGGGCCCAGCCTGGTCGGGCAGCGCAGACGAAGTCGCGCTGGTTACCCTGCACGGCCCCAACCAAAGCATCGCCTACGCGAGTAACGCTCCGGGTGCGAGCGGCGACCCAGCGCTTGGCAAGGTTCGTGACAGGGCACCGGAATCACCGCACATCCTTAAGCCACGGAAGGGAACCGGATCCCAAAACATCGAACTGTTCCCGAGCCTCCGAGCAATTGAAGAGTTCAGTGAGAGCCACCTGCTCAACATTGAGGACGGGACGGAGAGCCTTGGGCTCATGCCTGGTGACGTCGGATGGCTTCCCGCAAAGGCCATTGGGGCCAGGATTACGCATGTGGGGGACTACAAGTCCCGGATCGGGAACATCTTTGCGACCGCGGTTGAACCGAGTCTCGCACAGGACTACGCGATCGCCGCCAGTCGACACCTTACGGTAACGGTGTCCGGTGACTAGCACACTTCCAGCCTCACCGGCCAAAATCCCAACATCGTCATGGGCGCTACTGGTCCTGATCGTTGTTTCGGGCATTACGACCTTCATGTTTTTGCCGTTGCTCACACTGGAACTCGTGCAACGGGGGCTAGGTATTGCAAGTGTTGGGATTCTGGTTGGCTCGATGACTGGTTCAGGACAGATAGCTTCGGTCTTCCTGGGATTCCTCGTAGCAAAGTTCGGCTCGAAGCCCATGGCGCTCTGTGGCCTGTTGGTCAGAGCTGCCGGCTTGTCGGTGTTCCTGTTTCGTGAGGACTTCACCAGCTACCTTGTGGGGAGCATTATCGCCGGGATTGGCTCCACGAGCGTGTCCCTGGGAATTAAGACCGAGCTACTTGCTGTGGCAGGATCGCGAAGACTGATTTCGCTTCGATCAGCAGCCGTAAACTCAGGAGCGCTGCTGGGTCCGGCGATCGGTGCGGTCCTCTTTCAGGTCACCGGGTTCTATACCATCATCGCCGCGTCTCTGATCAGCTACCTCATCATGGGCGTTGTCGTCGTTTTCCTGCGCTTCGAATCCTCCAACGTCACGATGGAGTGCCAGACCGAGAACTTAGAGTCCGATGCAGATCGCTCGTTGTTCTCCGACAAAAACCGGAAACCTATCCTCGTTCTGCTGACACTGGTAGCTGCATATTGGTTCGCATACTCCCAGTGGAACGTTCTTATGCCACTGACAGCGAAGCAAGCATTCGGTACCGACCAAGCCTCCTCCTGGTTCTACATTGCAAATGCTGCGCTCATCCTTGGGTTCCAGTACCTCCTACTAGTGCATCTGCTGGGACGACTAAAGTCAGCCAGGATTCTCCTGCTGGGCTTCGGGAGCCTGTTTGCCGGCTTCCTCGCACTGACACTCGGGTGGACGGCGCCAGCAGTCATTGCCTACGTGGTGTTCTTCACGCTCGGTGAGACTTTGGTCAGCCCAACACTCGATGAAACTGCATCAAGACTTTCCTTAGGACACAAGAAACTAGGGAAGCTGTTCGGCATCATCGGGACCATCTCCGGTGCGGCCTCCTTCGCGGGTGGTGCCTTGACCGGTTGGATCCTGAGTGCGGCAGGCGCCAGCGGCCTTGCCAGTACGGTCGGTCTGATGGCCGGCACTATCGGCATATTGCTCTCCATATGGGGTCTGCGGAAGAAAGAACTGAAAATGACAACGACTATTTACATTCCCTCCCCGCGTGGAGTGGTGCTGGAAGCTGCGCAAGAAATCGAAGGTCTCCAGCTCGTTCCAGTGGTTTCCGCCAAAGACATGGGTGATGATTACGGAGACATGAGGGCCCTCAAAGTCAGCGACCCCCTGGACGCCATTGAGGTAGCCCGGGCCCTGCTCGATGAACCTGACGACGGTTCACGACGGATTGTCCTGGCTTTCGGAGACCAGTCCACCGAAGTAGCGAGCATGGTCAACGCTGCCCTCGGCTTGGGCATTGCTGGATATCTTGACTTCCAGACCCTTGAGGCTTTCCGTAACAAGTCCAGGCTGCGCAAGGCGCTGGGTAAAGACAACCCAATGAATCTGCCCTTCGCAGATGTCAGCGACGCGAACGAAGTAATTCGTTTCGTCCAAATGCTTGGAACGCAAGCCATTCTCAAACCGTCCGATGGCAGCGGCAGCCGCAACATTCTTACGCTGTCCCCCTCGACAGTGGAGCAGGACTTGTCCGAGCAGGACCACTCTTGGATTGAACAAGGCGCGATTGTCGAGGCGATGGCCATCGGGCCTGAGTTCTCAGTTGAAGCCCTCAGTTGGAAGGGGGAACACTCGGTACTGGGCGTCACCCGAAAGTTCACCAGTGGGGCCCCCCACTTCATTGAGACAGGACATCAGTTCCCTGCGGACGTCCCGGCGGAGCTCAGGACTGCCCTGGAAACAGCGACCAAGCAAGTGCTCGATGCTGCCGGACATCAAAGCGGTTTATCGCACACGGAATTCATCGCAGATGCAAGCGGGGTCAAGCTCATTGAGTCCCATGGGCGTCCGGGTGGTGACAGGATTTCGGACCTGGTTGGCCTGGCCACGGGCCGGTCATCCTTCCACCTCTGGTTTGAAACTCTGTTGTCCGAGAACCTTGCTACCGTCCCCGAAACAACAGCCACCGCAGGCGTCGAATTTCTCAATCTGACGGGACTTAATGCTACGGACGAGGAATGGATTTCGGCGATGCGCGAACTACCGGGCGTAGTCGAAGCGTCTGTGCTCCTGGACGAACCACGTCGGGGGAGCATCGTGTCCTCAAGTAGCCGGCACAGTCTCGTCGTGTTCCGCAGCGATCCGGAAAGTCACGACAAAACGCGCAACGCTATTCGAGCCACCAACTTAGAACTCACGTAAGGAAATCATGAAAATTCTGGTCCTGACCATCCAGCCGAATGAGTACAAGTTCGTCAACAACGTCCTCATACCTGAATCACTGCACCGTTAAGGCCATGAAGTTGTCCTCGGCGACGTTGACACCTTGAGCTACCTCGAAGGTGAAATCAATTGCAGGCAAGCGACGTTCGATGGCGGCGCTGTCGGCGAACGTCACGACATTTTTAGAGGCTGCAGTTGTAGAGCCAAACGCTATCGCGGGATTAGCCCATCGGCAGATGGTGCAGCAGTTTCCGGAGCGCACGAACAGTCCGTACGTTCATGATTCGGATCTCCCACTCGCGGACAGATTCCGGTGGTCGCTTCAGGGGTTTTCTGTGCTTTGCATTCAGATGCTTTCGCGAAGAGAACTGCACCGAGAGGGCAACAGCCGAAAGGGCCACTATGCCGATAGCCAGCCAAAGCCCGAGTCCGTGATCGTCTGAACCAATTATCCAGGTGGCAATGAGCGTTGAGTTGAACACGAGCGTGGCTGCCATACCCAGCGTCGCCAAAGTCAGCAGCCATGAGTACCCACGGACTCGTCGCGACGCCAGCTCAAGCAGGTCATGTCCATGTTTACGGTCAGAAGCGAGATGCGATGCGCGGCTTTCCCGGAGCGAGCTGTTGGATGCTCCGAGGTCCGCCTTATACCGGGAAAGGGCCGCATTGGCCGATGCCAACTCAGCTTGGCAACGCGCCAGGGTGTTCCTGACTGATGACAGCTCTCTATCGAGCTTGGCAACCTTCTGACGTTCGGCACCAAGGCTTTCCTTGAAGGACGTCGGATACTTTTTCGCAGATGCCGGCGAACTGCCTGAACGGGTTGTGATCGCAACCGCGGCGGCTGTTGGCGTCGTGAATGACGCCATGGCTGCCCTGTCAGCGATGGATACATCCTGACGATGCCCTATACCGGTGATAACAGGCACGGGCGACTCGAGGATGGCTCGGGCCAATTCTTCATCCTGGAACCCCCGCATAGACCGCCAGTGCCCACCGCCTCGCGTAATGACAACGAGATCATGACCGTTCCTGCGCGCCTCATCACAATAGGTTCGGAGAGTCGCGGCTGCTGATTTACCTCCCCAGCTCATATGCCGGTATGTGATCTCAGGCTTATCCCGACTCTGTGAAACTCTCAGATGATGCTTGAAGTCCTCAACGCCTTGGGATTTCTCCGGCGAGATCACGGTTACCTTCAGTATTCGTCCCACTTTGAGACCGTCTTTGGCATCCTCATATATCGAGTCGTCATCGACAAGCAGTCTGGAGTGGCGCGGAAAATCTTCAGGGAGAGCTTGTAACGTATGGCGGTCCTTGAGGAGGAGCGCCCCGTTCAGGCGGAACTCCGGTTCAATTCCGGTAACTTTCAAGTAGATGTCACCGGTCTCAGGCCACATTCGCAGCTGCCCTGAAACTTCGAGCTGCATACCATCATTCATGGCCTCATCGAAGCTTTCTCCAGCAGTGCCGAGGACCCTTTGAATCGTAGCGAGTTCGTCGTTCCAGACCCGTGCTGGGAGAACATAGGTCCGCTCGCCACTGACCGTCACCAGGTCAAAGGTCCATCCCGATGCTTTGGGCTCGGCGTTCCGGCACTCGGCAACGACGGTGAGGGCCAGCGCCTGCAGGGGAGCGCGTAGCTGCTCATAGACTTGCTCAACAGTCCTGGCGGATGGCGGCTGACCTTCCAATGCGTTATCGCTTCCCTTCATTCCCGAATGCTCCCTCCCCGCATGTCACCTATGCCTCTGAATAGTAGTGATGTGAAGCAGCCTTTTCTGACGGCGTCAAACCGTCCTGCCCTTGTTTGCGTCCCAACTTCAGGGAATGATGTTGGCCAACTTCGAGAAGGACGTCCAATGGTGCAGCTTGAGAAGTTCGAAAAGTACTTGATCGAGGAGTTCTACGACGATTACCGGTCCGGGGACATGTCGCATATGGCATTTACCCGGCGGGTGGCGTTCATCATGGGGAGCATGACAGCGACTGCGGCGGCCATGACGCTGGTTGGTTGCACGCCGGAGGAGATCCCTAAAACTACTGACCCCATGCCAAAGCCGTCCTCTGCCCGCGGGACGGGAGAGTCAAGTGCACCCACCACAGCCGTACCCAACGCCAAGAGCCCATTGTCAGTCCCGGAGGGCGCCGCGGGGCTGCAAACGGAAACAGTGAAAGTCCCCTCGGTCGGAACGGAAATCAGTGCCTACCTGGCACGGCCCGAGGGCGGAGGGCAACACCCGGCCGTCTTATCTGTCACGAGAATCGCGGGCTTACCCCGCACATCCAGGACGTTGCCAGGCGCTTCGCAAAGGAAGGCTACGCGGCCCTTGCGCTGGATCTGCTGAGCCGGGAAGGCGGCACGGCGAACATGGACCCGGATGCGGTGCCGGGCGCACTGACGCGGGCCGGCGCCCAACGCCATGTTGACGACTTCAAAGCGGCCTTTGAGTACCTCAACGGCCAGGACTTCGTCGAAGGAGGCCGTATCGCCATGATCGGTTTCTGCTTCGGCGGTGGCATCACGTGGCAGGCGAGCACGGAGATTCCAAGGCTCAAAGCAACCAGCGCGTTCTACGGCCCAGCACCTGACTTGGCCAAGGTACCCACCATCAAGCCGGCAGTTATGGGTGTGTATGCCGAGAAGGATGCGCGAATCACGGGCCCCATGCCGCAACTCCAGGAAGCGCTGGACAGGACCAGCGTCAAGCACCAACTCAAGGTGTACCCCGGCGTGGACCATGCCTTCCATAACGACACCAGCGAACGCTACGTCGAAGCCCAAGCCACGGCTGCATGGAACGATACCCTGGCGTGGTTCAAGGAGAACGTCTAGCCCCGCAACCGGGCGGCTTCGCTCGCGAGCTCTGCCTCCAACGTTTCGATGCTCGGCAGGCTGGACACCAACTCGTCCGGCAAGGAGTCGGCAAGGGACGTCTTCCATTCCGCGATCCCCACGGGTGCGTTGAAGCCACGGAGCGCATACTCCGCCACCACGCTGTTCTTCTCCTTGCACAGGAGCAAACCAATGGTTGGTTTGTCGTCGGGATGCGCCATCAGGTCATCCACAGCGGCCATGTACATGCCCAACTGCCCCAGGAATCCTGGTTCGAACTTCACTGCCTTGAGTTCAATCACCATGTAGCAGCGCAGCTTCAGGTGGTAGAACAGGAGGTCCGCGAAGAACTCGTCGCCGGCGATTTCCAGCCGGACCTGCTCGCCAACAAAGGCGAACCCCTGGCCCAGCTCCAGCAGGAATTTCTCCACATGCTTCACCAACTGGACCTCCAGATCCCTCTCGGTGTGTCGGTCGGTCATGGCCAGGAAGTCAAAGACGTAGGGGTCTTTGGTTGCCTGCTGCGCGAGGTCGGAATCCGCGCGGACCATGGTGGAAGCGAAGTTGGTGATGGCCTGCCCGGAGCGCTCGTGCAATCGGGTGGAGATCTGGTGTGTCAAAACGTTGCGCGACCATCCGTGCTGGGCAGCCGCCGCGGCGTACCAAAGCCGCGTGGCGGCGTCGTCGAGCTTTTCCAGCAGTGCGATCTGGTGGTACCACGGCAATGTTGCAAGCGGCGCTTGCAACATTGGGAAGTCCGGCCAAGCCTGCGCGAAGCTCTTCATGTACCGCAGGTTCCTGGGGGAGAAGCCCTTCGCTTCGGGGAACCGCGTTCGGATATCGGAAGACAACCGCGTGACCACCTTGGCGCCCCAGCCTTGCTCAGATTCGCGGTCGGCCAGTTGCCGCCCGATGCTCCAGTAGGAGTTCAACAGCTCGCTGTTGGCCGCCGCCATCGCACGGGTGCGGCCCACGCGGACTTCCTTGGCCACGGTGTCGAGCAGCATGGGGTACCAATCGGGCATCGACGATGCGGCGGGAACACCCGGGAATGACGCCTCGGCGGCGAGCTCTTGGGACGGCATATGGCTCCTGTCAGTGGCTGGTGAAACCACGGTATGGGGAGGCCCTGACAAAATAGACAGGTGAGTGAAGCCGGTGAATTCGTGGACTACACGCTGCAGATGGAATCGACCTGGGAGAAAGCTGCGGTGGCCAGCGAGCGCCTCGGCGAAGGCCTCAAGGTGTACGGAGCGTCCGTCGGTGCAGTGCGCGGAACAATCCGCGATGCCCTGAAAAAATACAAAAACCTGAGCCACGACGACATCACGGCGCTGAGCTCGGAGCTGTGGGAAGAGCCTGTGTTCGAACGGCGGCTGGCAGCGGTGGTCCTGCTCCAAACCAAGGTAGCTTTGCTGGTCAACACGGACCTGACCCGCATTGAAGGCTTCATCCGGCAGGCCGGAACCCGGGAACTGGTGGATCCCCTGGCCAAAGATGTGGTGCGGCCACTGCTGGCCAGGCTTGAGGGTCTGGCGAGGGAGAGGGCGGACCGGGTGTTGGAGCGGTGGGCAGGCGACCCGGACCCTGAGCTGCAATATGCAGCTGGCCTTGCCGCCGCGGAATAAGCCCTGAGCCGCACCATAGCCTCTTGATAAGCACAAGCGGGCCGCCTACCGTTTCCATCAACACATGCCACGTGCCAATTCCGTGAATTGAGAGGCAGGTTGTTCGATGAAATCACTGTGGTTGGACAGGGAATCCGTCTTTAAGTCCGACCCCGTTCCACAGGAGAAGCACTTTGACTCGATAGTGGTGGGAGCGGGCATCACGGGGATGGTGGCTGCACTGTTGTTGTCCCGGTCCCGCCAGCGGGTGGTGGTTTTCGAAGCCCGAACGCTGGGTGCGGTGACCACAGGCAACACCACCGGCAAGTTGAGCCTCTTGCAAGGCGGGGCGTTGTCAGCCCTGCGCAGCCAGTACCCGCTGAAGGTGGTGCAGGCGTATGTGGAGGCCAACAAGACGGGGCAGGCGTGGCTCACCCAGTACATGGAGCAGCAAGCTGTCCCGTTCCAGCGCCGTACAGCCATCACCTTCGCAACCACCGACGACGGCGGCCAGCGGCTCCGGAAGGAAGCTGCGGTCTCGCGGGACGCAGGCTTGGATGTCCATTTCAGTCGTGACGCGGGCCTGCCGTTCAAGGTAGTGGAGGCGCTGGAGCTGGAAGGCCAAGCGCAGATCCACCCGATGGAGCTTCTGGACGCCTTGGCCCGGGATGTCCGGGAACATGGCGGCCTGGTTGTGGAAGGGGTGCAGGTTCAAAACGTTGGTGGCGACCGTCCCCTGAGCGTCACCACCAGGAAAGGCAGTTTCACCGCCGACACCGTGGTCCTCGCGACAGGCACACCTATCCTGAACCGCGGCTTGTACTTCGCCAAGCTGGAGCCAAACCGATCCTACGCCGCCGCTTTGAGGGTGCCGGGCGCCATTCCCCAGAGTATGTACCTCTCCATTGATTCGCCTACGAGGTCCCAACGCACCTACCCGGCAGCCGACGCAGAACTGTTACTGGTGGGCGGATACGGGCACGCCGGTGGCCGGGCGACGTCGCCACGACAACATCTGGACGATCTCCTCGGATGGGCCAGCCAGCATTATCGGGGGGCCGAGGTCACCCATACGTGGTCCGCCCAGGACTACCAGGCGACCAACCTCATGCCTTTCTTTGGCAAACTTCCCCGCGGCAAGGGGCGGATCTTCTTCGGGACCGGATACAACAAATGGGGCATGAGCAACGGGGTCGCGGCGGCCCTGTCCATCACTTCGGACATTTTGGGCGGCCACTCTGACTGGGCCACCACCATCCACCACCGCGTCACCTCGCCCAAGGGGGCGGCCGAAGCCATCCGGCATAACGCGGACATCGCCCGCAGGATGGTTGAGGACAAATCCAAGGTCAAAGCCAACCCCGAGATCACGGACGAAACCCGCCCGCCTGAGGGGAGCGGCGTCGTCGGCCTCTATAAGGGCGAGCCAGCGGCTGTGTCTACCGTGGACGGGAAAGTCTGCATGGTGTCCGCCAGCTGCGCACACCTGGGCGGACTGCTGGGTTGGAACGATGCCGAGAAGTCATGGGACTGTCCGTTGCACGGTTCGCGGTTCACTCCGGAGGGCAAGTACCTTGAGGGGCCCGCAACCCACCACTTACAAAAGTCGCCGGTCAAAAAGAAGGACTAACTCAACCGCTCTACGCGTCGTTGGGCCTGGTCCGCGATGCGTCGTTGCTGCGTGGCGGCCCTGACCGCGAGCTTCTTGTTGGATTCGGCGGTGTCCGCGTCCCGGGTGACGCCGATCAGTTCGGCTTCCAGCTCCGCCAGGCGGCGTTTGGCTTCCTCGATGTCCGTCTTGAGATTCGCCCGCCGGTCCGTCAGGTCCTTCACGACGTCCCACGCCTCGGCCGCAGCCCCTTCGGCTTTCCGAGCCTCATGATCGGCTGCCTCGAAGTCGGCTCGGGCTTCTTCCAGCGCCGCCGTCCGCTTGGCTGCCCGCCGATCGGCCAGGGAGGTAGCTTCTTCCTGGGATGCCTTTTTGGGCGCCCGTGTCTCCTTGGCAGGTTCCGGCCTATCCCGCTTCTTTGGTGTGGCCGCGTCTTTCGGCACGGCTTCGGCTTCAGCAACAACTGTGTCGCCGGGCCCGGCCGCAGCCACCGCGTCTGTCAGGTCCACTGACTCGAAGCCGCTCCCGCTCAGCCCCCGCACCAGCCTGCCAGTCGCCACGGCCGCGGCGGCTCCGGCATCAGCCATCGCCGCCCTCAGGGTCTGTTCGACGTCGGCAGCTGCTGCCGCACTCAGCGGCGCTCCCAGCTCGGCCGCCAGGTCTTTGGCTGCGTGGACGGCCGACGACAGCTCACCTTGGCGTTGCTGTCCGAGTTCGCGAAAAGCCTCTGCGTCTGATGCTTCCTGCGCAGACCGGAGCGACACGCCAAAACGTACGACGCCGTCAACCACCTCGGGTTTGTGAACGGCCAGCATGTTGATGGCCCAGGCGCCCGCAGCCGGCTTGGGTAGGCTGCCGATCTGCTTGGCCAGGTCCTTTTCGCCGTCCTCTTTGGCTTTTCGGGCCAACGCCGTGCGCTGGGCTGTGAAGTCCCGAGGCAAAGCGGCGTACAGCTCCTGGGCGGCATCGCGGAGATCCATGGACCCATCCTAGGGTTCCATCAGGCCAACCCAATGGAGCAAATCCGCAGAGGGAGAGTGCTTAGGGTAGCCTAAGTCGAGTGGACCAGATCATGAGCTTGCCCTTCGGTGTCGCCCTCGCGGCGCTTTTCGCGATTGTCATGATCCGCGTCAATGTCACGTATTGGATCGGCCGGGGAGCGGTTGCCGGGTTCGCCCACACCCGCTTCGGCAATTCCTTGGAGCGACCCAAAGCAGCCCGCGCGCAGGCCCTCATCCAGAGGTGGGGGCCGTACGCCGTCGTGCTTTCCTTCCTGACGGTTGGCTTGCAGACGGCCATCAACCTGGCAGCCGGCGCGGCCCGTATGCCGCTGCGCCGCTACTTGCCGGCAGCCGTCATTGGATCGGTGGTCTGGGCCCTGCTGTACGCCACCATTGGCCTCGCCGCCTTGGAAGCCTGGTTGGCGGTCGCAGCGGCGTCACCTGTGGGTGCTGCGCTGGGCGCCGCCGCTTTGGCAGCGGTGGTGGTCTGGTTTGTTGTGTTCCGCCGGCGTCGGGCAGCGGCCAAATCAGCGGATACAGTGGTCTGAGTTCTACAGCTGGATCGGCGAAAGGCTTGGATTGAGTACTGCATTACCGGATTTGGCGGATGGCGATTTCTACTATGAATCGTTGGGAACGGGGCGCTACCGCTCGACGATCCACGCCCAGGGTGCCTGGAATCCGCACGAACAGCACATGGCTCCGGCCTCTGGCATCATCGCTGATGCTTTGGTCCGGCACGAGCCCAGGAATGATGTTCGCCTGGCACGGATAAGTTACGAAATTCTGGGATTGATTCCCGGCGGCGAGTTCCAGGTCACCACCTCAACGCTGAGGCCGGGCCGGACTATCGAACTCATCCAGGCCGAACTCTCCGCAGGAGGTCGCGTGGCCATCCGTGCCGCTGCGTGGCGGATGATTACCAGTGACACCAGCGCAGTGGCCGCAGTTGAAGATGAGCCGATGCCCGCTCCGGACGAATGCAAACCGTGGGACGGCGCCAGCGTATGGCCCGGGGGCTATATCCGTTCCCTGGAAATGCGCTTGGCGGAAGGGCACCGTCCGGGTTCCGGCCGGGTGTGGATCCGGACCTCGCACCCACTGACCGATCGTGATGACAGCACGGACTTGGCACGGCTAATGGGACTGGTGGATACGGCCAACGGCATCGCCGCCCGTGTTCCGCCCGGAGAAAACAGCTACATCTTCCCCAACGTTGACCTGCAGATCCACATGTACAGGGCACCCGCCGGGGAGTGGTTGGGGCTGGATAACAAGGTCTCCTTCGGCGCAGACGGTATTGGACTGACATCCACTGTGCTCCACGACGTCAGCGGGCCTTTCGGCCGGGCCGAGCAGATCCTGACCCTGAGGAAGAGTTGATGCACGCGGCCACGACGGAGCGCGGGCAGCTTACGGCTTATCGTCAGCCTGAATCCATGGGGGCTGCAGAGGACCTCGACTTCGCACTGGAGCTCCTGAAACGGGTCCGGAGCGGGCAGGTGGGGCCGTCCCTGCGGCTGTACCGCCCGAAGCCGACGGTGGCCTTTGGCCAGCGCGACGCGAACCTGCCGGGCTTCGCCGCAGCCGAAGAGGCCTGCCGCGAGCTGGGGTTCGAGCCCCTGGTCCGGAAGGCCGGTGGCCGGGCAGCCGCGTACCATGAAGGCTCGTTGGTGATCGATCATGTGGAGCCACACCCGGACGCCATCGTCCGGGCCAAGGCCCGGTTTTCAGAATTCGGCGAGTTGCTGGCCGGTGCGCTTCGAAGCGTAGGCATCCATGCCGCCGTCGGCGAGATCCCCGGAGAGTATTGCCCCGGAGAGTTCAGCGTCCACGGTGAGGACCCGGACTTCCCCGCGCACCGGATCAAGCTGATCGGCACGGCCCAGCGGGTGGTCTCCGGCGGTTGGCTCTTCAGTTCCGTGATTGTCGTGGAGAACTCGCAGCCCATCCGCGAGGTCCTGACGGCCAGTTACGCAGCCCTCGGACTGGACTGGGATCCGGCCACCGCTGGTGCTGCAAGCGACCTTCTGCCGCACGTGGATGTAAAGACTGTCGAAGACGCAGTGATTGAGGCCTACCGTGGCTACGCAGACGTGCTCGACGGCGACTTCCGGACTCTTGTGGGCTAGGCGCCGCAGCCCCCGTTGAGCCGCTTGAATGCCGGGTTTAGGCTGAGGGAATCAGCTACCTAATCACGGGAATCGTGGTGGAACGATGGGCCGCAAGAAGGAACCCCTGGAGGATTCGGACGTAGGACTCAGCGTAGGCCCGCCGAAAAGGTCCGCGGCCGGTCTGCCCAGCCTCAGCGAAACGCTTCCGCATGCCATGGCATACATGGGGCCTTCCCGGGCATGGAAGACGCTGAAAGCAGTCAACCAAAAGGACGGTTTCGACTGCATGAGCTGCGCATGGCCGGACCCGCCGGAACGCAAGGCGGCGGAATTTTGCGAGAACGGCGCCAAAGCCATCGGCTGGGAAGCCGAACCTCTAAGGATCCCTTCCCAGTTCTGGGCCGACAATACCGTCCAATCGCTGGGCCAACGCTCGGAATACTGGCTCGGCCAACAGGGCAGGCTGGTCGAACCGGTGTACAAGGCAGCGGGTTCGGACCATTACGTCCCCATCGGCTGGGACCAGGCGTTTGGAATCATCGCCCAGGAACTGCATGCCTTGGACACCCCGGACGAGGCCACGTTTTACACCAGCGGCCGGACAAGCAACGAAGCCGCCTTCCTCTACCAGCTTTTCGTTCGCGCTTTCGGGACCAACAACCTCCCGGATTGCTCCAACATGTGCCACGAGTCCACCGGCGTTGCGATGGGGGAGACCATTGGCGTGGGTAAGTCCGCCATCACCTATGCGGATTTTGCCAAGTCCGACCTGATCATCATCATGGGCCAGAACCCTGGTACCTGCCATCCGCGGATGCTCACAGCGTTGGAAGAGGCCAAACGGGCGGGAGCGGACATCGTTGCCATCAATCCGCTCCCGGAAGCCGGGCTGATCAATTTCCGGAACCCGCAGAGCCCCCGCGGCCTGCTCGGAAAAGGAACCGACCTCGCGGACCAGTTCCTGCAGATCAGGCTTGCCGGTGATATGGCGTTGCTGCAGGCCGTTTCCAAGCGTGTGTTGGATGCGGAGAGCGCGGCTCCCGGCACGGTGCTCGACCGTACTTTCATCGATGAACATTGCCAGGGATTTGTTGGCTTCGCAGCACACCTGGCCACGTTGGCTGAGCGGGACGTCCTGGCGGCCACGGGCCTGGCCAGCAGCGAGATCGATGAACTTGCACAAAGGTACTTCCGGGCTGACAGGGTCATCATTACGTGGGCCATGGGCATCACTCAGCACAAGAAGGCCGTGGCCACCATCAAGGAGATCATCAACCTCCTCCTGCTCCGCGGCAACATCGGCAAACCCGGTGCGGGGCCCTCCCCAATCCGGGGCCATAGCAACGTACAAGGTGACCGGACCATGGGGATCTGGGAGAAGATGCCGCCGCGGTTCCTGGACGCGCTCCAGGACGAGTTCGGTTTTGACCCGCCGCGGAAGCCCGGCTTGGATGCCGTGGACAGCATCCGCGGGATGCGGGACGGCCGGATCAAAGTCCTGGTGGCGCTCGGCGGGAACCTGGTCCACGCGATCTCTGATACCGGGGTGGCCGAGGACGCTGTGCGCCGGACCCGCCTGTCCGTCCAGATCTCCACCAAACTGAACCGATCACATGTGGTGGTGGGTGAGCAGGCGCTGATTTTGCCCACGCTTGGACGTACCGAAAAGGACCTGCAGCGTGGTGTGGAGCAGTTCGTGACAGTGGAGGATACTGTCTGCGCGGTGCACCGCTCGGCCGGTCCACTCGAACCTATTGCCAAGGATGTGCTGTCCGAGGTCGCCATTGTTACACGCATGGCCCAGGCGGTCCTTGGCCACAAGGTGCCGGTTGATTGGGCCGGGCTTCGGTTCGACTACGACGCCATCCGGGACCACATCTCGCGGGTGGTCCCAGGGTTTGAGGGTTTCAATACGCGCATTCGCGGGAAGGACGGCTTTGTGCTGCCCCACGGACCCAGGGACAGCAGGACTTTCCCGACAGCCACGGGGAAGGCCATGTTCACGGTGAACCAGTTGGAGACCATCGGAGTACCGGCTGGCCGCCTGCTCCTACAAACCATCCGTTCGCATGACCAGTTCAACACCACCACCTACTCCATGAATGACCGCTACCGTGGCATCAAGAAGGGCCGCATGGTGCTGTTGGTCAGTCCGGAAGATCTTGCGGGACTGGGATTCGAGGATGGCGGCTACGTTGACGTCCACAGCGAAGCCGAGGACGGTAAGGACCGCGTGCTGCGCCAGTTGCGCCTGGTCTCATACCCCACGGCCCGTGGCTGCGCAGCAGCCTACTATCCGGAGGCGAATGTTCTGGTGCCCTTGGATTCCACGGCTGAGGACAGCAACACGCCGGCATCCAAGTCTGTGGTTATCCGGCTTGAGCCAGCTGACGCCCCGGACTTTGGGACGCCAGCCGGCTCAGGCCGGTGAGTGCGGGACTAGTGTCCGCGGGCGATCCATTCGTCCAGGTGCGGGCTCTCAGAGCCGATGGTGGTTGCGTCCCCGTGTCCAGTGCGGACCACTGTATCCCCGGGCAGGGACAGCAGCCTGGTCCGGATGGATTCAATGATGGTGGGGAAGTCGCTGTAGGACCGTCCGGTGGCACCCGGGCCGCCCTGGAAGAGGGTATCGCCGCTGAAGAGCGTTCCCTCGCTGGGGAGGTGGAATGAGACAGAACCCGGCGAGTGGCCGGGTGTGTGGATGGCTTCCAGGGTTGCCCCGGCGACGGTGAAGGTATCTCCGTCAGCGATGGCATTGTCAGGATCGGTCCCGGGGAAGACATCGTGCCAGAGCATCCAGTCGTCCTTGTGCAGGGAGACCGGCGCTTTGGTGAGTTCCCGGAATTCGCCGGCATAGCGGATGTGGTCGTCGTGGCCGTGAGTGAGCAGGATGGCTTTCACTGTGCGGCCGTTGACGGCTTCGACAATCGCGGCGGGATCGTGGGCGGGATCGATGACGATGCACTCGTCGGCGTCGCCGATGATCCACACGTTGTTGTCCACATCCCACGTGCCTCCGTCGAGGGAGAAGGTGCCGGACGTAACGACGCGATCAATCGTGGGGTTGGTTTCGGCGTTCACAGTTCGACCACCGATCGGAGGACGGCGCCCTGGTGCATCTTGTCGAACGCCTCTTCCACCTGGTTGATGGTGATGCGCTCCGTGACGAAGGCATCCAGGTCCAGCTTGCCCTGCTTGTAGAGGTCAACCAGCATGGGGAAGTCCCTGGAGGGCAGGCAGTCACCGTACCAGGAGGACTTCAGCGACCCGCCACGGCCAAAGACATCCAGCAGCGGCAGTTCAAGCGTCATTTCGGGCGTGGGGACGCCCACCAGGACAACGGTTCCGGCGAGGTCGCGGGCGTAGAAAGCTTGCTTGTAGGTTTCAGGACGGCCGACGGCGTCAATCACCACGTCTGCTCCGAAACCGCCGGTGAGCGCACGGATTTCCTCAATGGGGTCCCCTGCGGAGGAATCGACGGTGTGGGTGGCGCCCAGTTCCTTGGCGCGTTCGAGCTTCTTGGCGTCAATGTCCACCGCAATGATGGTGGTGGCCCCTGCGAGTGCAGCGCCGGCGATGGCTGCGACGCCGACGCCGCCGCAGCCGATGACGGCTACGGAATCGCCGCGCTTGACGCCGCCGGTGTTGATCGCGGCACCCAAACCTGCCATGACGCCGCAGCCGAGCAGGCCGACTGCGGCGGGATCGGCGTCGGGGTCTACTTTGGTGCACTGGCCGGCAGCAACGAGTGTCTTTTCGATGAACGCTCCGATGCCCAGGGCCGGCGACAGCTCGGTGCCGTCTTCGAGGGTCATCTTTTGCGTGGCGTTGTGGGTGTTGAAGCAGTACTGGGCCTGGCCGCGCTTACAGGCACGGCAGTTTCCGCAGACTGCACGCCAGTTGAGGACTACGCGGTCGCCGGGGGCGACCTCGGTGACGTCGGGGCCCACAGCGCTGACGACGCCGGTGGCTTCGTGGCCCAGCAGGAACGGGAAGTCGTCGCTGATGCCGCCCAGTTTGTAGTGGAGGTCGGTGTGGCAGACGCCGCTGGTGAGGATGTCAACGAGTGCTTCGCCGGGCCCTGGTTCGGGAACCAGCACTGTTTCGAGGGTTGCGGGTGCGCCTTTGGAGCGGACGACTACGCCTTTGACTGCGTGGACCATGGAGAGGGTTCCCTTCGGGCTCGCGGAGAGCGGGCCCGGCTAACTGCAGAAGGGCCCGCTACGGATTCCCAATCTGTCTATCACAGGTGGCAGGCAGTTAGTGGATTGTTCCGTGCGGACCCTTCAGGGTGGGCGTGCGCCCTAGGCTGCGAGTCGGCTTTCAACCTCGGAGGCCGAGGGGTTGGTGGCAGCGGTTCCGTCGGGGAAGAGCACGGTGGGAACGGTGCGGTTGCCACCGTTGAGCTGTTCGACGAGTTCGGCGGTGCCATCGACTTCTTCGATGTTGATCTCGGTGTAGCCGATGCCCTTGGCGTCCAGCTGCTTCTTCAGGCGGTTGCAGTAACCGCACCAGGTGGTCGAGAACATGGTGATGGTGCCGGAGTCGGGAGTGAAATCCACAGAGCTCTCCTCAGTGATGGTCGTTTCGCGGGTTGGTTCGTTCGTATCAACGGTAACCCGGCGCCGAATAATTCCCGTCCGGCCGGGAAGCGCACGTTACATCACGTGTCCGCGCTGGTGCGTTCCTTCGGGAAAGGGCAGACTGTTCGCATGTGTGGACGCTATGTGATGGCCCGTGCGGTGGGGGACCTTCTCGCCGATTTTGACGCCGAACTTGAAAACGAGATCGCCCTTGAAAAGTCGTGGAATGTGGCCCCGACGGACGCGGTTCCCATTGTCCTGGAGCGCCTGGTGGAGGACAACCTGAAGCGGCAGCTGCACGTTGCCAAGTGGGGGCTGGTCCCCTCATGGGCCAAGGATCCCAAGGGTGGCGCCAGGCTGATCAACGCCCGCAGTGAGACCCTCCTGGAGAAGCCCTCCTTCAAGAAAGCTGCCGTGGCCCGCCGTTGTGCGGTCCCAGCCGATGGCTACTACGAGTGGAAGAAGGGGGAGGGCAAGAGCAAGCAGCCCTATTACGTGCACCCGGGGGACGGGCACGGACTGGTCTTTGCGGGATTGTATGAGTGGTGGAAGGACCAGTCGGCTTCACCTGACGACCCGGGACGCTGGCTGCTTTCCATGTCCATCCTTACTGCCGACACCCCGACTGCCGAATCAGCCCGGACCCGCCGCAGCGCCTCGGTGTTCGATGAACTCACTGCCCTTCACGATCGTGTTCCGTTGCCTATGGGAACCGAAACAATGGAAGCGTGGCTCGATCCGCGCGAGAAAGATGCGGCGGGATTGGTGGAGCTGGTCCGGTCCAGGGCACATGACGCGGCAGCCGATTGGACAATTGACCCGGTGGGCGCCGCCGTCGGTAATGTCCGCAACAACTCACCGGAACTCATTGAACCGGTGGAAGGGCTCTTCTAGGTCTTAGAGAGCTTCGGTCACGGGAACGCCGGACTGGAACTCGCGGCCGTCCGCTTCGCTGAACGCTGTCATGACATGGCCTTTGCTGAGCCCATGGATGGCGGAGAGGGGGAAACTGCCCGTGATGACGTTTCCGGAGTGCTCCACGCCCTTGATGTCGTAGTTTTCCTCTGCGCTGAGGGAGTGGTTGAACGAGTAGAACGAGATCGCTTCGCCGTTCATGAACTCGATGCCAAGCCTTCGCTGGGAGGAGTAGTCTTCGCTGGCAGCTACAAGGCCCACAACGTAGGCGCCGGAGCCCGGTATGTTGCCGTCAATTTCGAACCGTGCCACCAGGTTCTCGTCCGAGGCGGAGATGTTGACCTGCTTGAGGAGTGCGTCATTGGTACTCATGCCATAATCCTGCTCTGCGGACCCGCTGCCGTCCACCCCTTTGCCGGTCATCCCTCCAGAAGGCGTTGGACGTTGCTTGCTACAACCGAGGGCTCGAGGCTTCGTCCCCGGCGTGCGGTGAGGGTGTGCAGCGCCAACCCGTCGCTGTAATCGGCCACTGCTTCCGCCCGCGCCCTGGCATCGGCAATGCCCATGGTTTCGAGAACCTGCGCCAAGGCGGAAAGCATCCTTTCGTGGCCCGCTGCCACAACGTCCGGCTGATCGAGGGCGAGGACGAACCGGGCCCGGGTCAGTTCAGCGTTTTCGTGCGCGAGTGCCATGAGTGCGGTGGCGAGTTGTCCCGCCAAGGCGGGCACCGACGTCGGGACCTCAAAACGGCCCTGCTGCAGAAGCATGTTGTCCAGTTCTTCGACGCGGTCGACGGCGGCGGTGACGAGGGCGGCGCGGCTGCGGAAATAGTTCGAGGTAGTTCCGACGGCGACGCCGGCCTGGGCGTCGACGGCCCGGTGGGTGAGTCCCTTGAGTCCCTGGGCGGAAACAACGGCGAGCGCTGCGTCGGCTAACTGTGTACGTCGGTCAGGCATGGCGAAAGTCTAGCTTCAACCCCTGGTACCACTACAAATGTAGTAGTACAGTGACCGCATGGAAACCGTACACATTATTGGCGGCGGCATAGCCGGGCTCGCGCTCGCAGCGCGGCTGGACCCCGGAAGATTCAGCGTCACCCTGTACGAGCAGAGGCCCCACCTCCCCACGGTGGGAACAACCCTGGCGATGTGGCCCGAAGCCCAGCGGGCCCTTTCGGAACTGGGGATCCTCGGGGCCGTCAGGGACCGGGGCGCCATTATTACCGCGGGCGCCCTCCGGTATCCGGGTGGAGAGCCGGCGTTGTCCATGGAGGGCGAGGGGCTGTTGGGGGTCTCGCGGACCGAACTCCTCAGCCTGTTGGACTCCGCAGTGCCGAATGTTGTTCGGAGGGTCACGGAGAGGGTGCAAAGCGTTCCCACTCGTACAGGTTTGACGGTCGGCGCGGATGGCGTCCACAGCGTGGTTCGCCAGGGCGCATGGGGAAAGCGCAGCGCCGCCAGTGCCACGCCCTTCCTGGCAGTCCGCGGAGTGGTACCCACAGTCCCATCGCCGGAAGATGTTGGAGAGTACTGGGGCCGGGGAGAGATCTTCGGCTTGGCCCCCGCTAAGGGCGGAACCAACTGGTACGCCTCCTTCAGGTCGCCCCTGGGTCCCGGGCGGGTCGACGTCGAAGAAGCGCTGGAGGTAGCAAGGGTCCGCTATGACCAATACTCGCCAGCCGTGCAACACGTGCTTTCCCAGGCCTCGCCGGAAAATTCGCTGGCGCAACGCATCTGGACCACCCCCGCCCTGGGCCGCTATGCGAAGGGAAACGTCGTGTTGCTCGGAGATGCCGCCCACGCCATGACGCCCAACCTCGGAAGGGGCGCCTGCGAAGCACTGATAGATGCCGTGACCCTAGGTGGGCTGCTCAATGATCTGCCGCTGAAGGAGGCGCTCGCCGGCTACGAAAGGAAGCGCGTGTTCCGCACCCAGCAAATGCGGTTGGCATCGTCCCTGATGGGCAGGATTGCCCTCGCCCAGCGCATGCAACCCGTGCGGGATGCCCTGCTGAACCAGGCGGGAAGGCAGGTCTCCCGGGTCAAGGGAAAGGCAAAAACTTCGAAGTAGGTTTTGTCGGTGCAGCGTCGTAAACTGGACTTATTCGAACATACTTTCGAATAAGGATTAGGGCGCAAGGAGTGTGGATATGGGACTGTTCAGCGAATCAGTGGACGTCATCTGCACAGGCCAAGGCCAACCACTGGAAGTTACGTGGAAGGGGACCAGCTACAAAGTCGCGGGAGAACCGAACCGATGGTTTGAACGACGCAAGTGGTGGGCAGAGGAAACCCGTGCACCCATCGGCAGCGGAGCAGGGCTGGTCGACCACGAAATCTGGCGCGTCCAACTCGAAAACACGATCACCCTTGACATCGTCCGCCACCTTGGCAGCGGGCGGTGGCGGCTCCTCCGCATCCACGATGCAGCACCGGCAAGCGCCGTTGAGCCCGACGAAGCAGCGTGAACCTTGAGCTTCACCCACCTGCACGTCTCAACAGCCTTCAGCGCCCACTACGGGGTCTCCTGGCCCGATGAACTCGCCCAAGCCGCCGCAGCAGACTCAGCAACCGCGCTCGCCTGTACTGACAGGGACGGTCTGTACGGAACCGTTAAACACATCAAGGCCTGCATGGACGCGGGAATCGACCCCATCGTGGGGGTTGACCTTGCAGTCTTCGACGACGACGGCGACCACCGCACCCAAATCGCGGGCCGCGTCGTCGTCCTGGCCCACGGCAACAACAACGGCGCCGGATACAGGGCGCTCTGCCGCCTCATCTCCGACGCCCACGCACGGACCTCAGGAAAAGCCGGCGGAACAATCCCGGTGGCAGTCACCAGAAGCGAACTCGCCTCACGAACCCTGGATCCCCAAACACTCAAACCTGTACTCACCGTCCTGATAGGCCCCGACTCCGATGTTGGGCAATCAATGGGAGGACGCAAATACCTCAGGCCCCGGACCCTCTTCAAAGAGTGGATCAACGCCATGCCACCGGGCACCATCGTCGCCGAAACAGTGACCCACCTCAGCGCCCCCGGTGAACCCCTCAGCACCGCCCATGCAGTGCGGATGCTCAAACTGGCACTTGAATACAACGTCCCGGCAATCCTCACCAACGCCGTCCGCTACTGCGCACAGGACGGCGCCGCCACCGCCGACGTCCTCGACTCAGCACGCACCCTTAAATCCCTCCCCGAGCTCTCAACCGCCCCCATGCTCCAACCCACGGGCCAGGGATGGCTCAAGAACGCCCACCACATGCTCCAACTGGGCAAGGAAATCATGGGTGCCGCCGGTCAGGGCAAAGCCGACCTTCACAAACTCCTTGCCAACACTGAAGCCCTCGCCGACAAATGCCGGATCAACCCCGTCCTTGATATGGGATGGAAAACACCGGTTGTCCCTGAAGCCTCCATCATCGGCATCGAAAAAGATCCAATGGTCGAACTGGCCGAACGTTGCAACGCTGGAATCTCCCGACGATTCCCCGGCATCAGCGGACCGGCAGAAGAACAGCTGCGCTCGCGGTTGGACCACGAGCTTGGCATCATTGGCAACCTGGGGTTCGGGTCATACTTCCTCACCGTGGCCGAGGTTTCACGGATGATCCTGGACATGGGGGTCCGGGTCGCGGCCAGGGGATCCGGCGCCTCCAGCCTAGTCAACTATTTGATCGACATCAGCCAGGTGGACCCGATCCGCCACGACCTCATCTTCGAACGTTTCCTGTCCGGGCGCCGGTCAACCCTGCCGGATATCGACATCGATGTGGAAAGTGCGGAACGGCACAACGTCTATCGAAAGATTTTTGACCGGTTTGGAGCCGAGCGCGTCACCCTCATGAGCATGCAAAACGGGTACCGGGCAAGGGGGGCCGTCCGGGATGCGGGGATGGCGCTGGGCATGGACGAAGGCGAAATCGGCGAAATCGCCAAGCAATTGTGGAGGTTTTCTGCCCGCAAATTCCGTGAGGCGCTGGTGGAGAAGCCTGAGCTTCGCGATTTTGCCGGGCGGGTGGAACGGGGTGCTTTGGAAGAAAACCAGCAGCTCGATCTGCTGGTGGACCTGACCGAAAGACTGGACCGCTTGCCCCGCCACATCTCCATGCACCCCTGCGGAGTGATCCTGGGTGATGCCACCCTCCTGGACCGGACTCCTGTACAACCCAGCGGGTTGGGCCTGCCCATGAGCCAATTCGACAAGCACGACATGGATCCCATGGGCATGCTGAAACTGGATGTCCTTGGCGTGCGTATGCAAAGTGCCATGGCTTTTGCTGTCCGGGAAGTCATCCGTTTGCATCCAAGCAAGGACGAGGTAGTGAAAGCCGGCAGGCATCCCGTGGGGCCGGGTGGTTCGGGTCCTGACTATATTGCGCCGGATGGCAGGATCGACCTCAACGCCGTCCCCTTCGACGATCAGGCCACGTATGAGCTGATCAGAAGCACGCACACCCTGGGGTGCTTCCAAATCGAGTCCCCGGGCCAGCGCGAGCTCATTGGCAAGATGGCACCCCGGGAATTCAACGACCTCATCATAGATATTTCCCTCTTCAGGCCCGGGCCCATGAAATCTGACATGGTCCGGCCCTTCCTGGAGCACAGGCACGGTTTTGCCCCTGAGGTCTACCCTCATCCGGACCTCAAGCCGGTCCTGCAGGAAACGCATGGCGTGACGGTGTTCCACGAACAGATCCTCAAAACATTTGATGTCATGACCAACTGCGGACTGGACAGGGCTGACGAGTTCCGTCGTGCCCTGGGTGACGATGTCCACGAACCCGGCGTCGAGAAATTCTTTCGCAAGGAAGCGATCAGGAACTATCCGCCAGAAGTCGTGGACAAGGTCTGGGGGACTCTTAAGGCCTTTGGCAGTTTCGGTTTCTGCAAGGCCCATGGTGCGGCGTTTGCCGTGCCCACCTACCAATCTGCCTGGCTCAAGACCCATCATCCCGAAGCTTTCCTCGCAGGGCTGTGGGAACACGACCCCGGAATGTACCCCAAACGCCTCCTGGTGGCAGAAGCCCGCCGGCTTGGCATTCCCATCCTTCCGTTGGACATCAACCGAAGTCATGCTGAATACCGGGTCGAGAAAATCCAGGAGGGCCCTGACGCGGGCAAGCTCGGCATTCGCTTGAGCCTGACCGGCATCTATGGGCTGTCCGGTGCGGAGCTGAAGAGGATTGTTGCCGGCCAGCCATACGATTCCCTCGCGGACCTCCGGGCCCGGGCAAGGGTGAGCAAGCCAAACATCAAAAGGCTGGCCCAGTTAGGGGCCTTTGATGCCCTGCATAAGGATTCCGGCGGAAAAGCAAACCGCGCAGACCTCGTACAGCACCTGCAAGCCCTCCAAACAAGTCCAGCCAGGAAGGCTGCCGACGTCATTGAGGGGCAACTGTCTTTTGCGCTGGGGGATGTTGAACTGAGGAACCTGGCTCCGGAACTGCCAGCCCCCACCAGGGTGGAAAATGTCAGGGCCGAGCTTGACCTGATGGCAATGGATGTCAGTGAGCACCTGATGGACAGCCATAGGCCGTTGTTGGACAAGCTCGGAGTCACCACTGCTGACAAACTTCTGGGGCTGCGAAATGGCACTGAGGTCCTGGTGGCGGGAGTGCGGGTCGCCACCCAAACCCCACCCATGCGGGGAGGGCGGCGTGTGGTGTTCATCAGCATCGACGACGGCACCGGTTGCGTTGATTCAGTCTTCTTTCACGAAGCACAGGAAGATTCGGGTCCGCTGCTGTTCGGCACCCGGATGTTGCTGATCCGGGGGACTACCAGGAGGACCGGTCCCAGGGGAATCAGCCTGAGCGCCAGCAAAGCCTGGGACCTTGGCAAGCCCGAGACCTTGCCCTACGCGGAACTCCTTCCGTCCGGAGCTGGCCTGCCTGATGAATATACGCATCACGGACCACTTCACGGGATCTCCCGGAACCTTGCCATCACGGGCTTAGGCAGCTGAATCCGGCGACGGCGTGCTGCTTTGGCCGCCTTCACCGAAACGGATACGATTGACGGTGGCTGGCTGTGGTCCCCGTACGCCACAAGCTATGAAGCCTCAACTATGAATAGGAGACACCCGTGTCAGATGCCCAACAGATCACCCTCATCGTCGATGGCGAAGAGACCAAGGTGACGGAAGGGACTACCGGCGCGGAACTCTTCTTCGAGCGCCGCGACGTCGTTGTAGCCCGTGTCAACGGTGTGCTGAAAGACCTCGACCAGGTGCTTCCCGCTGACGCTGAGATCGAAGGCGTCACCATCGAATCACCCGATGGCCTCAACGTGCTGCGCCACTCCACCGCGCACGTCATGGCACAGGCTGTGCAGCAGTTGCGCCCCGACGCCAAGCTTGGCATTGGCCCGTACATCACGGATGGCTTCTACTTCGACTTTGACGTAGCCGAGCCATTCACGCCGGAAGACCTGCGCCAGCTGGAAAAGATGATGCAGAAGATCATCAACCAGAACCAGAAGTTCGTTCGCCGCGTGGTCACCGAAGAAGAAGCCCGCGAAGCCATGGCAAACGAGCCCTACAAGCTCGAACTGCTGGGGAAAAAGAACGATGCAACCGACGCCGCGGAGGGCGTCAACGTTGAGGTCGGCGCCGGCGACATCACCATCTACGACAATGTGGACAGGAAGAGCGGCGAGAGCGTCTGGTGCGATCTGTGCCGTGGACCGCACCTGCCCAACACCAAAATCATTTCCAACGCTTTCGCGTTGACCCGTTCCTCCGCTGCCTACTGGCTGGGTAACCAGAACAACCAGCAGCTGCAGCGCATCTACGGCACGGCCTGGCCCACCAAGGAGGCGCTCAAGGCCTACCAGGAACGAATTGCCGAGGCCGAGCGCCGCGACCACCGCAAGCTCGGTGTGGAACTGGACCTGTTCTCCTTCCCGGACGAGCTCGGATCCGGCCTCCCCGTTTTCCACCCCAAGGGCGGCATTATCCGCAAGGAGATGGAGGACTACTCACGCAAGCGCCACGTGGATGCCGGCTACGAGTTCGTTTACACCCCGCACATCACCAAGGGACACCTTTACGAGGTTTCCGGCCACCTTGACTGGTACAAGGACGGCATGTTCCCGGCGATGCAGGTGGACGCCGAATTCAACGAAGACGGCACGGTCCGCAAGCCGGCACAGGACTACTACCTGAAGCCGATGAACTGCCCCATGCACAACCTGATCTACCGCTCGCGTGGCCGTTCCTACCGTGAACTTCCGTTGCGCTTGTTCGAGTTCGGATCTGTGTACCGCTACGAGAAGTCCGGTGTCGTGCATGGCCTGACACGAGTTCGCGGCATGACACAGGACGACGCCCACATCTACTGCACGCGCGAGCAGATGAAGGACGAACTCACCACCACGCTGAACTTCGTCCTGGGACTCCTCAAGGACTATGGCCTGGACGACTTCTACCTGGAGCTCTCCACCAAGAACGAGGAAAAGTTCGTCGGTGACGACGCCGCTTGGGAAGAGGCCACACGCACCCTTTCCGAGGTCGCTGCGGCTTCCGGCCTGGAACTGGTTCCGGATCCGGGTGGAGCAGCTTTCTACGGTCCCAAGATCTCCGTGCAGGCCAAAGACGCACTGGGCCGGACCTGGCAGATGTCCACCATTCAGCTGGACTTCAACCTGCCCGAACGCTTCGAACTGGAGTACCAAGCCGCCGACGGCACGCGCCAGCGGCCGGTCATGATCCACCGGGCCCTCTTCGGTTCCGTGGAACGCTTCATGGGTGTCCTTACCGAGCACTACGCAGGTGCTTTCCCCGCATGGCTTGCCCCCGTCCAGGTAGTGGGCATTCCCGTAGCCGAGACTTTCAACGACTACGTGTTCGACGTCGTGGACCAGCTCAAGGCCGCCGGAATCCGGGCTGAGGTGGATATCTCCTCGGACCGCTTCCCGAAGAAGATCCGAACCGCCAGCAAGGACAAGATCCCGTTCGTCCTCATTGCCGGAGGCGAGGACGCCGAAGCAGGCGCCGTGTCATTCCGCTTCCGGGACGGCAGCCAGGATAACGGCGTGCCCGTGGCAGAGGCGGTCCGCCGGATCGTGGACGCCGTCAAGAACCGCGAGAGCTGACGGAACGGGACACAGAGACGGTGCAGGAGAACACAGGCGCGGCAGCCGGCATTCCAGGCGACGCCGAAGTAACCGATGACTTCGGACTCGCGGGCGTCCCGGACGCATTTCAGCGCCTGTGGACTCCGCACCGGATGGCCTACATCAAGGGCGGGCAGGATCAGTTCAAGAACAAGGACGATTGCCCGTTCTGTGTAGGGCCCACCCGTACTGATGAGGAGTCCCTCATCGTCTACCGGGGAAAGACCTGCTACGTGGTCCTGAACCTGTTCCCTTACAACCCGGGGCATTTGTTGATCTGCCCCTACCGCCATGTGCCCGATTACACGGACATCACCGCGGAGGAGACGGCCGAGTTCGCCGAGCTCACCCAGACCGCAATGCGCGTCCTGCGGAAAGTCTCCAACCCCAGTGGTTTCAACCTGGGCATGAACCAGGGAGTAACGGGTGGCGCCGGTATTGCTGCGCACCTTCATCAGCACGTCGTTCCACGCTGGGGCGGGGACGGAAATTTCTTCCCCATCATCGCCCAGACCAAGGCCATCACGCAGACACTCGATGAGGTCCGCAAGCTTGTGGCTGAAGCCTGGCCGGGGGAGTCGAATGCTGAATAGGCACGCACGCGGCTTTTTCACTTCCCTCTTTACCCCTCTGGCCCGCTGGCTCCTCAGGATCGGTGTGTCACCTGACGCCGTCACCATTGCGGGAACAGCGGGCGTCATCCTGGGTGGTCTGGTCCTTTACCCGCTTGGCCATTTGTGGTGGGGCTCGGTGGTGGTCGCTTTCTTCGCATTCTCGGACGTGGTGGATGGCATCATGGCGCGGATGCAAGGCCGGAGCGGTGGTTGGGGCAACTTCCTCGATTCCACCCTTGACCGGCTGGCTGACGGTGCCATTTTCGCGGGCCTCACCATCTGGTTTTTCACCAGGGGCGAAGACCCCGCCATCGGAACAGCCGCCGTCGTGTGCCTTGTCCTTGGAATGGTGGTCTCCTACGCCAGGGCCAAAGCCGAATCCCTGGGCTACCAGGCCAGCGTCGGAATTGCAGAGCGCGCTGAGCGTTTGGCGTCCGTCCTGCTGATTGCCGGGCTTACCGGCCTGGGGCTTCCGCCCGTCGTGTTGTTCGCAACGCTGGTCCTGCTTGCCATTGCCAGCGTGGTCACGATCATCCAACGAATGGCCACCGTCCACCGGCAAGCCATGGCCGAGGTCGAGGGAACTGGCATCTGACCAGAGTGTCCCTGCCGCAATTGTGCAGCCGTCCTACCACAGCACTGTTTGTTGCCCCCAAAGGCGGTAATGAATGTACTGCGGCCCGGCAACGTGCGACTACTATTACTAGTACTTGGTCACCTTGACCTGAAACCCGGTGTGCACTGATAGCGGTCGTGTGGCTGCGCGTGGCTCCGGCAAGAAGGTCGTTTATCTACCCATAGGGGTTTTTGTGTCTACACCAGATGTAAGCAACGAAGCCGGTTCGTCCGCGAACAGCGTCACGGGCAGCAGCCGCGTCAAGCGGGGCATGGCTGAGATGCTCAAGGGCGGCGTCATCATGGACGTCGTTAACGTCGAGCAGGCCCGCATCGCCGAGGACGCCGGCGCCGTTGCCGTCATGGCCCTCGAGCGTGTCCCGGCCGACATCCGCGCCCAGGGTGGCGTGTCCCGCATGTCCGATCCGGACATGATCGATCAGATCATCGCCGCCGTGTCCATCCCGGTGATGGCCAAAGCCCGCATCGGCCACTTCGTCGAAGCCCAGGTCCTGCAGTCCCTCGGTGTTGACTACATCGATGAGTCCGAGGTCCTGACCCCGGCGGACTACATCAACCACATCGACAAGTGGAACTTCACCGTCCCGTTCGTCTGTGGTGCCACCAACCTTGGTGAGGCGCTGCGCCGCATCAACGAAGGCGCGGCGATGATCCGGTCCAAGGGCGAAGCCGGCACCGGCGATGTTTCCAACGCCACCGGCCACATGCGCAAGATCCGTGCCGAGATCGCCAAGCTGGCCGCCCTCCCCGAGGACGAGCTGTACGTCGCGGCCAAGGAACTGCAGGCCCCGTACGAACTGGTCAAGGAAATTGCCGCGACCGGCAAGCTCCCCGTTGTCCTGTTCACCGCCGGTGGCATCGCGACCCCTGCCGATGCTGCGATGATGATGCAGCTCGGCGCTGACGGTGTGTTCGTTGGCTCCGGTATCTTCAAGTCCGGCAACCCCGCAGAGCGCGCCGCCGCCGTCGTCAAGGCCACCACGTTCTACGATGACCCCGATGTCATCGCCAAGGTCTCCCGTGGCCTGGGCGAAGCGATGGTCGGCATCAACGTCGACGAAATCCCGCAGCCCCACCGCCTCGCAGAGCGCGGCTGGTAAGAGCAAAAGCAGTACGACGCCGGGTGGTCGCCTCACAGAGGTGGCCACCCGGCGTCGTTGTCAGCTCAGTCCCCGTCGCTTGAGCAGCGGTTCCAGCTCTGCATCGCGGCCCCGGAACGACCTGAACGACTCCAGGGGGTCGCGGCTGTTTCCCCGGGACAGCAATTGTTCCCTGAAGTGGTCCCCGTTCGCGCGCTTCAGGCCCCCGTTTTCCTTGAACCATTCCACGGTGTCGGCATCCAGTACCTCGCTCCAAATGTAGGAGTAGTATCCGGCCGCGTATCCGGCGCCGGCAAAGATGTGCTGAAAATACCCGGTCCGGTAGCGTGGCGGAATCAGGGGGTGGGCAACGCCGGCGTCGGCCAGGGCCTTGGCCTCGAAAGCGAGCACGTCGTCGGGGACGTCCGCGGTGGACAGCACATGCCATGCGAGGTCCAGCAGCGCCGCCCCGAGGTATTCCGTGGTTGCAAATCCTTCGCCCCATAACAACGAGTCGTTGAGTTTATCCACGAGGTCCTGGGGGAGGGCTTCACCGGTGGCATGATGGCGGGCATAGTTCGCCAGGACCTCGGGCCACATGATCCACATTTCGTTGACCTGCGAGGGATATTCCACGAAGTCGCGTGGCACCGAGGTCCCGGAAAACCGTGGGTACGTGACATCCGAGAGCAGGCCGTGCAGGGCATGGCCAAATTCGTGGAAGACGGTGCGTACCTCGTCAAGGGTGAGCAGCGTCGGTTCGCCCGGAGCTGGCTTGGTGATGTTGAGGTTGTTGATCACCACGGATTGGCTGCCTAGCAGCCTGGACTGGTCCATGAGGGAGTTCATCCACGCCCCGCCGCGCTTGGACTCCCGGGTGTAGTAGTCGCCGAGGAACAGGCCAAGGCCGGTGCCGTCTTCGTTTCGCACCTCCCACACCCGGACGTCGGGATGGTAGCCCTGCAGATCGTCCCGCTCGTGGAAGCTCAAACCATACAGTCGCGTGGCCGCGTGGAACACGCCGTCCCGCAGTACAGCGTCCAAGGTGAAGTACGGCCGGAGCGCCTGTTCGTCCACCTGGAATTTTTCCTTGCGGACGCGCGAGGAGTAGAAAGCCCAGTCCCAGGCTTCCAAGGGGTGGCCGGCGGACTGAGCCAGGGCATCGGCTTCCGCCTGTGCATTCCTCACTGCCGCCGGCGCCAACCGGCCAAGCATGGCGTGGACTGCGGAAAAGTCGGGGGCGGTTTGTTGATCCACCACCAGTTCGGCGTAGTTGGCGAACCCCAGGAGGGATGCCTTTTCTGCGCGCAGTTGCACAGTAGCTGTCACGAGTTCGCGCACATCAAGCGGCCCGCCGTCGGTGTCGCGGGCGAGGGACGCTTCATACAGGCGACGGCGGATGCCCCGTTTTTCCAGTGAGGCGAGGGCCGGCTGGTTGCTGGGCTGAATGAGGGTGATGAGGTACTTGCCGTCGTGGCCGGCGGCTTTGGCAGCCTCAGCGGCTCCGGCGATGTCCTCGGACGAGAGCCCGGCCAGGTCCGCTTTGTCATCCAGGAGCAAGGCCGAGGCCTTCATGGCGTCCTTTACGCGCTGGCCGAACTCGGTCCCCAACCGGGAGAGCTCGGCGTTGACTTCGCGCAGCCTGCCTTGGCCGTCGTCATCGAGTTGGATTCCGGACTGCCGGAACTCCTTGAGGTATTCCTCCACGAGTCGCGACGATTCGGGATCGAGTCCGGCCATGTCGATGGCCGCGAACCGTTCGTAGAGTCCGCGGTCCATGTACACCGCATCCTGGTGGGCGGAGAACTTGGGAGACAACTCGATTTCCATCGATTTGATGTCATCCGTGGCGTCCGCCGAAACGAGTGTGTAGAACGCAGACGCTGCCCTGTGGAGGAGGCGTCCGGAGCGCTCCATGGCCACGGCAGTGTTGTCGAACGACGCGGATTCCGGGTTCTCCACGATGAGCCTGATCTCCCGCAGATGCTCCGCGAGCCCTGCCTCGACGGCTTCGGCGTAGTGGCTGGCTTTGACTCCGTCGAAAGGGGGCAGCCCGTAAGGCAGGGGACTTGGACTCAAGAGAGGATTGGTCATGAAGTGACTCTTTCACGTAAGAATCGTGTCCTCAATAGCGGCACGCCCTGAACTGCCCGACTTCACCCGTAGGATGAAAATTATGGGGAAGATCACAAAGGCGCCCGGATTCGCCACCTGCGCATGGGGGCTGAAAGTAGCCCTCGCGGCAACCCTCGCACTCTCATTGGGCGCCTGCGGGGTGATCGCCGAGAATAACCAGCAGAACCGCACCGATGCAGCCACGGCCCCAGCCACGGAGCCTCCATCACCCACTCCGACACCTGCGCCCAACCCAACTCCCGGAAAAGGGTCCACCTGTCCGGAACTGCGTTGTACCTCAATCACGGTGACGGGTGACATGCTGGTCCACACCCAGCTCTGGCAGCAGGCCAAGACGGACGCTGCGGCGGCGGGACTGCCCGGCTACACCTTCGTTCCCCTCCTGGAAGGACAGCGACGATACATCAGCAAAAGCGATCTCGCTATCTGCCACCAGGAGACTCCTGTCGGCACGCCCGAAGGTCCATTCTCCGCATACCCGTCCTTCAACGTTCCGCCACAGATCACCACCGCGTCCAAAGACATCGGTTACCAGGCATGCACGACGGCGAGCAACCACACCATCGACCGGGGGACCGAAGGGCTGCTCCGCACCTTGGACGCCCTTGATGCCGCCGGGCTGAAACACACCGGTTCCTACCGCACAGAAGCGGCATCCAAAGAAATTCTGATGCTTCAGACCGATGCTGCCAAGGTGGCCGTGATCGTCGGCACGTATGGCCACAATGGACAGATCCCCGAGTATCCGTGGCTGGTGGACGAGCTGGATCCGGCCGCCATGATCGCAAAAGCGACGCGCGCCAAAGCGCTCGGAGCCGATATCGTCCTGGGCGTCATGCATGCCGGCGACGAGTACGCCAGCGAGGCCAACGCCCAGCAACAGGAAGTGGCGCACGCCTTGGTGGACAGTGGCCAGTTCACCATGATCTACGGACACCACACGCACTCCGTGCTCCCCATCGAAAACTACAAGGGAACCTGGATTGTCTACGGACTGGGCAACGGCATTACCGAGTTGTCCCCTTGGTATGTCGTCAACAATGAAGGCCTCCTGGTGCGGGCCCAGTTCAGCCAGAACGCTGCCGGAGCCTGGACCGCGTCCGATCTCGCCTGGGCGCCATCGGTGATCGTCCGGGATCCGTACCGCTGGTGCTCAGTGGCAAGTGATGCACCCCAAGGTGTGTGCGCTTCACCTGCGGCGGACGCCGAAACCCACCAACGCACCAAGGCAGTCGTTGAGTCCATGGGCGCGGCTACCGCCGGTGCGCACGAACTGCTGATCACCAAGGAGAAATAAAAGACCTACCGCGGGCGCCGCGCGGCATGTTCGCGCGCGAGGCGGGCGTAATCGTCGTCGGGCGCTCCCGGTACGAAGGAACCGAACTTGCGTTCCGCGGCGGTTCGGATCAGGAAGTCGGCAATAGCCGGGTTCTTGGGCAGTAAGGAACCGTGCAAGTAGCTGGCCACCACATTGTTGTAGCGGGCACCTTCGTGGCCGTCCTTACTGTTGTTCCCGGCACCCTTGGTGACCGTCCCAAGAGGTTCAACGCCGGGACCCAACGTGGTCTGTCCGCTGTGGTTCTCGTACCCCAGGATGTCCCCGAACTCGGTGGACTTCATGATGACGTTGCCAATCAGCCGTTCGTCAGTGCCGTGGGTTTCAACATCCAGGATGCCGATCCCTGGGATCACCGGTCCGGTGCTGGTCTTGAAGAATTTGCCAAAAAGCTGGTAAAGCCCGCAAATTACCAGCATGGGGGCACCGTCGTCGGCCATCTGCCTGAGGTGTGCCGCCTGGGCCTGGAGATCGTCCTGGATGACCAGCTGCCCACTGTCCTGCCCGCCGCCGCCCACAACAATGTCGATATCTTCGGGGAATTCATCGCCGACGTTGTACTCCAGCAGTTCGGGCGTGTAGCCGTGCCACTTGATGCGCTGCTGCAGGACCAGGGCGTTGCCCCAGTCGCCGTAGATGTTCATCTCCCGGGGGTAGAGCTGGAGGACCCGGATGGTTCCCTTGCTGGGCTGCGTTTCGGGGAGGGTCTGTGCTTCCGAGGTCATGAGACCACCTCAACTATGGTGATTTTGGCGAGCTCGCGGCGAATGGCGAGCATGGAAGTGTAAGTGCAGAAGACCCGCTTGGGTTTGCCGCGCGAGCCGTCGATGAACGCCCGAAGTGCGGCGGTGATGTCCGGCTCCACAACTCCGAACCGGACGTCGTCGTATTGAAGCCGCAGGGCCATGTCATAGGCCCGGACGCCGGTGAGCACCTCCACTCCGTCCTCGCGGAGGGAATCGAACTCCACGTCCCACAGCCAAGACATGTCCCTGCCATCGGCGTAGTTGTCGTTGATGGCGATCATGGTGGCGTAGCCGCCGGCGGGGAACGACTTCAGGCCGAGGCGGAATCCGCTGGGGTTCTTCACCAGGACCAACTCAAGCGGCTGCCCGTCCACAGTCAGGCTTTCACCGCGGCCGAAGGCGGGAGCAACCTCACCCAGTGCTTTCACGAGTTTGGGCGTGTCAACCGGTCCAGTGCCAAGGATCGCCCGGGTAAGCGACAACGCAGCGGCGGCATTGAAGATGTTGTAGACACCGCGGAGTTTCATTGCCGTGGTGACCGTCCCGCCGTCGAACTCGAAATCGGCGTCCCGCGCACCGACCCTGCGGAGTACGACGTCGGCAGCCGGCAGATCTACGGCCTCGCCTGTCGCTGCGGCCACCGGCGTGCCGGAGGGCGACGGGCCGATGCCGGTGGTGCGCATCTCGTCGTCGTTGGGGAAAGTGCTGCGCAACGACTCGTCGAGGCCGAAGTACCGCACGCTGGGATGATTGACGGCATCCAGGCCGTTGAGGACCTTTGCAATGCGCGCCACGCGGGGATCTTCGCGGTTCAGGACCACGGTGTCCGTCGTCTTGGACGCAATGTGTTCCAGCAGGCGGGCCGTTTTGTCGATTTCGCCGAAGCGGTCCAACTGGTCCCGAAGGACGTTCAGCAGGAGGCTGTAGCGCGGCTGGACCTTGTTGACGAAGTGCACTGCATGGGCTTCGTCGAGCTCCAGCACGGCAATATCCGCGTCGAGGCGGCCTCGCCAGTCCACGTCACCGATCAGGGAAGCCGCGACACCGCGCGTGAAGTTGCTTCCGGACCGGTTGGTGAAGACCTTCAGGCCTTGGCTCTGGAGCAACTCCACCACCATTTTCGTGGTGGTGGTTTTGCCGTTCGTGCCACTCACCACTGCCACGCCGTGCGGCAGGGAAGCCAACGTTCGCTGCATGAAGCCCGGGTCGATTTTCTCGACCACCAAGCCGGGAAAAGCCGAGCCGCCGCCCCGAAGCCGGGAGAGCCTGCGGACCAGCTTGCCGAGGGGAACGCTGAAGGAAAGCATGCTCTGTAATATATCCCAGTCACGGCATGGAGCCTGGCCCTTCGGCGGTGCCGGACGGTTCGCAACGACCAAGGGCAAGGCCCGGAGCACTATGATGGTCCAATGACCAACCCCCTTTCCGACGCTTCATCACGCGTGGGTTCAGGACTCCGGATCGGCGTACTGGCTCTCCAGGGCGATTTCCGTGAGCACATCCGCGCCGTGGAGGCCGCTGGAGCTACCGGCGTGGGTATCCGCCGGCCGGCAGAGCTTGACGACATCGATGGCCTGATTATCCCAGGCGGCGAATCGACCACCATCGACAAACTGTCCCGCATCTTTGAACTCCGCGATCCGTTGCAGAAGCGAATTGCAGACGGACTGCCTGTCTACGGTTCCTGTGCCGGCATGATCCTCCTCGCCGATGAGATTGCAGACCCTGCCACCGACCTCGCGGGAGCGCCGCAGCAGACTTTTGGCGGACTCGATATCACGGTGCGCCGCAATGCCTTTGGACGCCAGCGCGAATCCTTCGAAACAGACCTTGATTTCAAGGGGCTGGAATTCAGTGCAGGGGAGTCCGGCGTGGAGCCCGTCCACGCCGTGTTCATCCGCGGCCCATGGGTGGAACGCGTCGGACCCGACGTCGAAGTGCTGGCGCAGGTCGATCCGGACCACGCCAGCCACACGGCGACTTTGCACGGAGTGGCTAGAATTGTTGCAGTGCGCTCCGGCCAACTGCTGGCCACCTCCTTCCACCCGGAAGTGACGGGGGAGAAGCGCGTGCATGAACTCTTTATTCGAATGATCAGAGGAGAAGCGTAAAGCATGTCAGGCCACTCCAAATGGGCGACCACCAAGCACAAGAAAGCCATCATTGACGGCAGGCGTGCAAAGTCGTTCGCGAAGCTGATCAAGAACATCGAAGTTGCTGCCCGCATGGGTGGACCGGACCTCGCCGGGAACCCGGGCCTGGAACTCGCCGTCACCAAGGCGAAGAAGACGTCTGTCCCCAACGACAACATCGACCGCGCCATCAAGCGTGGTGCCGGACTCACTGGCGAAGTAGTCGACTACACCGAAATCATGTACGAGGCCCGTGGCCCCCAGGGTTCGGCCTTGCTGATCGAGTGCTTGACCGACAACAAGAACCGCGCAGCATCCGAGGTCCGCCTCGCCATCTCGCGCAACGGCGGCACGATCGCCGATCCCGGCTCCGTGAGCTACCTCTTTACCCGCAAGGGCGTCGTTGTCCTGCCGAAGAACGGCCTCAGCGAGGACGACATCCTGATGGCAGTGCTCGAGGCCGGTGCCGAGGAAGTGAAAGACAGCGGCGAGAACTGGGAAATCCACTCCGAGCCCTCAGATCTCCAGGCCATCCGCGACGCACTGAAGGAAGCGGGCATCGACTACGAAACCGATGAGGCTGAATTCGTGCCCTCCATGCAGGTGGACCTCGACGTCGATGGTGCCCGGAAATTCATGAAGCTCGTTGATGCCCTGGAAGAGCTGGACGATGTCCAGAACGTCTACAGCAACGCGGACCTCAGCGAGGAAGTGCAGGCTGCCCTCGACGCCGACTAGGCGCGGCAGCACACGGTTTTGACATCTCTCAGGAAGGCCCGGAATTGACTCTTCGCGTATTGGGAGTCGATCCGGGCCTCACCCGTTGCGGCATCGGCGTTGTGGACATCGAGCAGAACCGGAGGGCCACCATGGTCGCCGTGGGGGTGGTGGGGACGTCCGCTGAGCTGACACTGGATAAGCGGCTGCTGGTCATCGCCCAGGCAATCGACGAGTGGCTCGACCTGCACGAGCCGGACGTCGTCGCCGTCGAGCGTGTTTTCTCGCAGATGAACGTGAGTACGGTGATGGGTGTTGCCCAGGCCTCCGGGGTGGTGATCGCAGCCGCGGCACGCCGGGGAATACCCGTAGCCCTCCACACACCGTCCGAAGTCAAAGCCGCCGTGACGGGCAGTGGTACCGCCAACAAGGACGCTGTTACCAAGCTCGTCACCAAGATCCTGCGACTCAGTGCACCGCCCAAACCGGCTGATGCCGCAGACGCGTTGGCCCTGGCCCTGACGCATGCCTGGCGTGCAGGCAGCGGCATGGGTTCGGCGGGTGGTTCCAGCAAAGGAACGCTGACTCCCGCGCAGAAGGCATGGGCCGACGCCGAAGCGAAAGCGCGCCGCGCACGTTGAATGTCGCCTGCCCTTGCTAGGGTATTCGTAGATATGTTCGGATAGTCCGCTAATTCAGGAGCCGGGTCTTGATCAGTTTTCTCCGTGGAACCGTAGCCCACGTTGGTTTGTCCACCGCCGTCATTGACCTCAACGGCGCAGGCATGAGTGTCTTTGCCACCCCGCAGACCCTGAGCCACCTCAAGGTAGGAACCGAAGCCAAGCTCTTCACCTCCATGATTGTCCGGGAGGATTCGCTGACCCTGTTCGGCTTTGCGGACGACGACGAACGGGAAGTCTTCGACGTCCTGCTGAGCGTGAGCGGCGTGGGACCGAGGTTGGCGCTGGCCGTGCTTGCGGTGCACGAACCCGAAGCCATCCGAGTGGCCGCACACACCGGTGACGGCAAGACCTTCACCAAGGTGCCGGGCATTGGCCCGAAGGTCGCCGGACGCATCGTTTTGGAGCTCGCTGGGAAGTTGGTCCCGCACGGCACAGGCCCATCTGCTCAGCCCCAGGCCTCGATCAAGGCTGAATGGAAGCCTCAGGTAGTTGCGGCGATGACCAGCCTCGGCTGGTCCGAAAAGGACGCAACCGGAAGCATCGATAAAGCCATGGCCGATTCGCCGGAACTGGTGGAGGCGGGAAATGTCGCCCAAATCCTGCGAGCCACGCTCCGTTGGCTCGGGCAGGACGGCGCGCGCGCCGGCAACCGCGTAGGCAGCCGTGGCTGAGCAATCCCTCGTCAACGGGGGAGAGGAGCCGGAAGAGCGGGTCATCGAAGCCGCACTCCGTCCCAAGAACCTGCACGACTTCGTAGGCCAGCATCGCGTCCGGAAACAGCTGGCACTGGTCCTCGAGGCCTCGAAGATGCGTGGCCGCAGCGCCGACCATGTCCTGATGTCCGGCCCTCCCGGACTGGGTAAAACTACGCTGGCCATGATCATTGCTGCGGAAATGAACGCACCACTGCGCATCAGCAGTGGTCCCGCCATCCAGCATGCGGGGGACCTCGCAGCGATCCTTTCGTCGTTGTCGGAAGGGGAGGTGCTCTTCCTCGATGAAATCCACCGCATGTCCCGGCCCGCAGAAGAGATGCTGTACATGGCCATGGAGGACTTCCGCGTAGACATCGTGGTGGGCAAGGGCGCCGGTGCCACTGCCATTCCCCTCGAACTGCCGCCCTTCACCCTGGTGGGCGCCACCACGCGTGCGGGACTCTTGCCGGGTCCTTTGC
The DNA here is from genome assembly GCF_031455195.1 of Paenarthrobacter nitroguajacolicus. GTDB lineage: Bacteria > Actinomycetota > Actinomycetes > Actinomycetales > Micrococcaceae > Arthrobacter > Arthrobacter nitroguajacolicus_D. The sequence continues at coordinate 141,909 of NZ_JAVDSH010000001.1, forward strand.
GTGACCGGTTCGGGTTCACCGGGCACCTTGAGTTCTACTCAGTAGCTGAACTGGAGTTGGTGCTTCGCCGCTCTGCCGGTCTGTTGGACCTCAAAGTGAATTCGGCCGGGTTCACGGAGATTGCCGGCCGGTCCCGTGGAACGCCCCGTATCGCCAACCGCCTGCTTCGCCGTGTCCGGGACTGGGCCCTGGTGCATGGCATCGATCAGATTGACTCCCGCTCGGCATCTGCTGCCCTGGATATGTATGAAGTGGACGAGCGTGGCTTGGACCGCCTGGACCGATCCGTCCTGGAGGCCCTCATCACCAAGTTCAATGGTGGCCCGGTGGGCTTGTCCACGCTGGCCATCGCAGTGGGTGAGGAACCCGAAACCGTCGAGACTGTGGCGGAGCCGTTCCTGGTGCGGGAAGGGTTGCTCGGGAGGACGCCGCGCGGACGCATCGCCATGGCTCCGGCCTGGACGCACTTGGGCTTCGCGGTCCCGGCCGGGGTATTCGGCCAAGAAGCCTTGGACCTGTTTGGGGAAGATGAAAACCACGCCGAAAGCGTAGATACGGCTGGTTAACACGCTCTCTTCAGCTTTTCCCTTTAGACTGGTATGACGCTCGGCACGTTCGAGTCCTTGATCCATGCGCCCGCTATGCGGATCTGCCAGGGACGTTGCCGTGAACCAAAACGTAAGTACAGAACGGAACTTCCCTGTGGATCCAATGACCATATTGCTGTTCGTCATGCTTGGACTCTTTGTCTTCATGATGTTCCGCCGCAACAAGAAGACCCAGCAGCAGCAGGCTGAGATGCAGTCCAAGTTCGCTCCGGGCGTGGACGTCATGACCAGCTTCGGTCTCTTCGGCCGCATCGTCTCCATCGACGAGGCCGAGAACAAGGTCGTTATCGAACTGTCCCCGGGTAACCTGGCCACGGTTCACCGCCAGGCTGTCACCAAGGTAGTTGAAACTGCCGCTGAGGAAACCCCGGTTGTTCCGGACGACGCATCTTCCCTGACCGTTGCCGGGACTGAAGCTCCTGCCGCAGTTGAAACCCCGGAAGAGACCATTGCGCGCCTCAACAAAGAGGACAAGAAGGACAACTAGCACCGTCAGTCGCGGCAACACCGCGCTGGACAACTTCTACGGCAGCGGAGAGCCGCCGGCAGACGCTCACCAGCGTCCGCCGGCGGCTGTCCGGCGATAAGAGGAAGATCGATAATGGCAAGGACCGGCCCCAAAAACTCAGCCCGCAGGGTGCTGACATGGCTAGGCGCAATATTTGTTGTACTGACCGCTGTCCTGGGTGGCGGAGTGCTGACTGGCCACGCCAGCTGGGCTCCAAAGCTTGCTTTGGACCTCGAAGGCGGAACCCAGATGATCCTGGCCCCCAGGGTGGAGGGTTCCGGCGAAATCAACGAGGAACAGCTGAATCAGGCAGTTGCCATCATCCGGCAGCGCGTTGACGGCTCAGGTGTAGCCGAAGCGGAAATCAGCACCCAGTCCGGGCGCAACGTGGTAGTGAGCCTTCCTGGAACACCCTCCAAGGAAACCCGCGACCTCATCCAGGCATCTGCCGACATGAACTTCCGCCCGGTCATTGCCGCGGGAGACCCGGCAGCTGTTCCGGTCGAATCCCGCACTCCTGATGCCCAGTTGCCCAAGCCCACTGCCGCGCCGGCCAACGCGAGCGACATTAACTGGGTTACCGCGGACGTAGTCAAGGAATTCGAAGCGCTGGACTGCGTGAATCCTTCCACGGAGAAGCGGGAGCGTTCAGACCCCGCCAAGCCGCTGGTGACCTGCGAGGCCGCCACGGATAAGACGCCCGCGGTCAAGTACATCCTTGGTCCTGTAGAGGTCAAGGGGCAGGACATCAGCGATTCCACTTTCTCCCAGGTCCAGGGTGCGCAGGGTTCCGTCACCAACTCCTGGGGTGTGAACATCGTCTTCAACGCCGATGCCACCGCGAAGTTCAAGGCAGTCACCGAACGCCTCAACCAGTTCTACGTCGCCGCCCAGGCACAGGGTACGGATGATCCGAAGTCGCAGTTCGCGATTGTCCTTGACGACAAGGTCATCTCCGCACCGCGGTCCCTTGCCGTGATCACAGACGGCAAGCCGCAGATCACCGGCAACTTCACCCAGGCATCAGCCAAGGCGTTGTCGGACCAGCTCCGGTATGGTGCATTGCCGATCAGCTTCGAGATCCAGTCACAGGAGCAAATCTCCGCGACGCTCGGTGGCGACCAGCTTCGCCTCGGCCTCTTGGCCGGCGTGATCGGCCTGTTGCTCGTTGTGGTCTACTCGCTCTTCCAGTACCGGGCTCTCGGGTTCGTGACCATTGCGTCCCTCGTGGTGGCCGGTGCATTGACGTACCTGGCCATTGCCATCCTCGGCTGGACCGAAAACTACCGGCTGTCCCTGGCAGGCGTTGCAGGTTTGATCGTTGCCATCGGCCAGACCGCGGACTCCTTCATCGTCTACTTCGAACGTATCCGCGATGAACTGCGCGACGGCCGCGGACTGGTGTCCGCCGTCGAAAATGGTTGGAAGCGCGCCAAGCGCACCGTGCTGGCCTCAAAGGCGGTCAACCTCCTTGCTGCCCTGGTGCTCTACTTCGTAGCTGTGGGCAACGTCCGGGGCTTCGCCTTCACCCTTGGCCTCACAGCCCTGGCCGACCTCCTTGTGGTCTTCATGTTCACGCACCCCATGCTTCAGGTCCTGGCACGCACCCGGTTCTTTGGCGAGGGACACCGTTTCTCCGGACTGTCTCCTGACCGCCTGGGCGCCGTCCCGCTTTACCGCGGCGCAGGCAGGCTCCGCACTCCGGACCAAAAGCCGACGCCGGTACGTGCACGCAATACCGGTGCAGCTGCCGAAGCCGAACGACGCATGACCATCGCCGAACGGCGCCTCGCCGAGAAGGGCCAGTTCGCCGGCTCCTCCAAGGCGACCAAGGAGGAGAAGTAAATGACAACGAGCTTCGCAACCTTCGGCCATGAGCTCTACACGGGCAAGCGTTCGTACAACTTCGTCAATTCCAAGAAGATCTGGTTCACCATTGCTGCAGTAGCAGTGGCGCTGTCCATCCTGATCCCGGTGGTCAAGGGCGGATTCAACCTCGGCATCGAATTCCGGGGCGGGTCCGAGTTCACCGTATCCAACGTTGCCAACACTGATGCGGGACTGGGTGAGAAAGCAGTCCACGAAGTGGTGCCCGAGGCCATCCCGCGCGTTGCTAACGTGGCCGGAAACACCATGCGGATCCAGACGGATCAACTCAGTGACGACGAAACCAACCGCATCAAGGACGCACTGACCAGTGCTTACGGCGTCACGGAAAACGAGGTGACGTCCAACTTCGTGGGGCCCACCTGGGGCCAGGACGTCACGCGTCAGGCGCTCATCGGCCTGGTGGTCTTCGTTGGGCTTGCCGCGATCCTCATGGCGCTGTACTTCCGCACCTGGAAAATGTCGCTGTCGGCACTGGTGGGCATGCTCGTCACCATGTTCACCACAGCCGGTGTTTACGCTTTGAGCGATTTCGAAGTGACGCCGTCGGCCATCATCGGGTTCCTCACAGTCCTCAGCTACTCGCTGTACGACACCGTGGTGGTCTTCGACAAGATCCGCGAAAACACGTCCGATATTTCGACTTCGACGCGTCGTACTTTCGCTGAAGAGGTCAACCTCGCAGTTAACCAAACCCTGGTACGTTCCATCAACACCATGATGGTGGCGGTCCTGCCCGTAGCAGCTATCCTCTTCATCGGGGCCGGGTTGTTGGGTGCCGGTACCTTGCGTGACCTGTCGTTGGCACTGTTTGTGGGCATCCTCATTGGCACAGCCGCAACGATCTTCATCGCCGCGCCCCTCTACGCCTGGCTCCGCCAGGGCGAGCCGGAGCTCGTCAAGCAGGCCAAGAAGGTATTGCACCGCAGGGCCGAGGCAACCGTCTAGGTCCGGTCCAAAGCACAGTTCCACCGAAGAGCCGGCCTCCGCAGCATTGCGGAGGCCGGCTCTTTGACTTGTCCGCGTCCCCGTCATGTGCTGTCCGGTTGCAGAAGCATTCGCCTGCGGGAATAGACTGGGAGAATTAAATAGGTTGTGAGGGGTGCTTCTGTGGAAGAACGTGCGACGTCGGCACCACCGGCGGGCGGGGAAGATGGCCGTAATGCTGTGGCCGTCCCGACAACAAGCGTGGCCGGACGGACCGCTGGTGCGGTACCGATCGATAGCGGCGTGCGGCCCACCTTCCCCGGCAGGAGGGAACGTACGCGTTCCCGGCTTGCCCGCCTCACCGGCCGGGGTGTCGCTCCTTACTCGCCGATCCTTGAACCGCTGCTGCGTACCGTTCGGGCCAATAACCCCAAAGAGGACTTCGACCTGATCCAACGGGCGTTCGCCGTCGCGGAGCGCAGCCATCAGGGCCAGAAGCGCAAAAGCGGTGACCCCTACATCACCCACCCCGTCGCGGTGGCCACCATCCTGGCTGAGCTCGGCATGACGGGGACCACCCTCGCGGCGGCATTGCTCCACGACACCGTGGAAGATACTCCCTACACCCTCAACGACCTCACGCGCGACTTCGGTCCCGAGGTCGCCATGCTGGTGGACGGTGTGACCAAGCTGGACAAGGTCAGCTTTGGTGAGGCGGCCCAGTCGGAGACAGTCCGTAAGATGGTCGTGGCCATGGCCAAGGACATTCGGGTCCTCATGATCAAGTTGGCGGACCGCCTGCACAATGCTCGCACCTGGCGCTTCGTTTCCGCCGAGTCGTCCTCGCGCAAGGCCCGCGAAACCCTGGAGATTTTCGCTCCACTTGCCCATCGCCTGGGCATGAACACCATCAAGTGGGAACTGGAGGACCTTTCCTTCGCAGCGCTCTACCCCAAGGTGTACGAGGAAATCGTCCGCATGGTGGGAGATCGCACGCCGGAGCGGGAGAAGAGCCTCAGCGTCATCCGCAACCAGATCGCCGATGATCTGCGAACCGCACGCATCAAGGCCACCATCACCGGCAGGCCGAAGCACTACTACTCGATTTACCAGAAAATGATCGTCAGGGATAAGGATTTCGACGACATCAACGACCTCATGGGCGTGCGCGTCCTGGTCGATTCCGTGCGGGACTGTTACGCCGCACTGGGCACGCTCCACTCCCGGTGGAACCCCCTGCCAGGGCGGTTCAAGGATTACATCGCGATGCCCAAGTTCAACATGTACCAGTCGCTGCACACCACGGTGATCGGCCCGGGCGGCAAACCGGTCGAGATCCAGATCCGCACCCACGAAATGCACCGCCGGGCCGAATACGGCGTAGCCGCCCACTGGAAGTACAAAGACCAGCCCAACCGCACGGCCCAGGGTCCCGGCAGCCCGCGGGACGGCGACATGGGATGGCTTCGGTCCCTGGTGGACTGGCAGCAGGAAACCTCCGATCCCGGCGAGTTCCTGGATTCACTGAGATATGAAATCAACGCCAGGGAAGTCTTCGTCTTCACCCCCAAGGGCGAGGTCATGGCCTTGCCTGCGGGGTCCACACCCGTGGACTTCGCCTATGCCGTCCACACCGAGGTGGGCCACCGCACTATCGGTGCACGCGTCAACGGCAAGCTCGTTCCACTGAACAGCGAACTCAACCACGGCGACTGGGTGGAGATTTTCACCTCGAAGGCCGAAGGTGCCGGGCCCAGCCAGGATTGGCAGCACTTCGTCAAGTCCGCACGTGCCCGGAACAAGATCCGTCAGTGGTTCACCAAGGAACGCCGCGAAGAAGCGATCGACCGCGGCAAGGACATGCTGACCAGGGCCATGCGGAAGCAGAACCTTCCCTTGCAGCGGCTCATGACCCACGATGCGTTGTCAGCTGTAGCGGAGGCTTTCCACTACGTCGACATCTCGGGGCTCTATGCGGGCGTAGGCGATGGGCACACTTCGGCGCAGTCCGTGATGGAAAAGCTGGTGGAGCACCTCGGCGGCCAGGAGACCCCCGACGAAGACCTCGACGAAGTCAGCATTCCCACCCAGGTTGCAAAGTCCAAGTTCTCCGATTCCGGCGTCATCGTCCGTGGTGTCGGAGACGTATGGGTCAAACTGGCCCGCTGCTGCACACCAGTGCCTCCGGATCCGATTCTCGGCTTCGTTACTCGGGGCTCCGGGGTCTCCGTGCACCGCACAGACTGCACCAACGTTTCCGGGCTCCGCGACCAGCCGGACAGGATTGTGGAAGTCGAGTGGGCCCCCACCCAGTCCAGCGTCTTCCTGGTGGAGATCCAGGTGGAAGCGCTGGACCGCAAATCGCTGCTCTCGGATGTGACGCGAATCCTGTCTGAGAACCACGTCAATATCCTGGCTGCATCTGTGCACACCTCCAGTGACCGGGTGGCCATCTCGAAGTTCGCTTTCGAGATGGGCGACCCCAAGTACCTGCACCACGTGTTGAATGCCGTGCGCCGCATCGACGGCGTCTTCGACGTTTACCGCACAACAGGGAACCGGCGCCGCAGCTAGTCCGGTGCCTGCTGTCCCGGACTTTGCTGTCCGGGATCTTCGGAACCAAGCAATGACAGGGTGGCCAGCGCCCGCTTCTTGTGGGGCACCCTTGGTGCGGCTTCCACAGCCAGGATGAGCAGGCGCAGCCTGATCCCCAGCTCCTCCCGGTTCAGGAGGCGCTCCAGCGCGGGCAGCGCACGTTCTGGTTCGACGTGCAGGGCGATGTCGGCTGCGGTGCGCAGTGGGCTGCTGACCAGCATTCCACCCATGCTCACCACGTCCATCTGACCCAGCCTGACTTCGTGGAAACTGCACGAAGCAGCTCCCCGCAGGCTGGATATCCGGTGCTTCGCATCGACCAGGAGGGACAAGCGTTCAGGCGGTTTCGCGCAGCCGTAGATCCAAGCAGCGGTGAGCCTGCCGGCTACAACCTTGGTCCGGATACGCTCCGGGACCGCCATGGCCGCTGCCCGGGCCCGCAGGCGATACGTGACAGCTACGCCCGGGGAGGCATAACTCTTCCCGTAGAGCGGTAAGAGGATGCCGTCGATGGCCATGCCTTGCAATTCGTTCCAGGTGAAGATGCGGCTGGGGGAGTAGAGCTCGGACAGTACCGGCTCCATTAAGTGCGGGGCAGTTGCAACGGGGACCATTCACCGATCATTCCGTGCGGCCGCCCAACGAGTACAGGCTCCGTCCCGGCTATGTGGATAACCGGGGCGGAGCCTGCAGGGCTGGAACGTCAGGTAGTGCTAAGCGAGGTCGCTGGCCGAACGCTGGATCTGGTCGAGCCAGGCCTGGCGCGCTTCGAGGGCTTCGCGGGCCGTCTTGATGCGTCGCTGGTCGCCTGCCTTTTCCGCCTTCTCCAGGTCTTCCTTGAGGCCCGCGATGGCGGTTTCGAGCTGGGACAAGGCGCTATTGGTGCGTGCCTTGGTTTCCGGGTTGCTCCGACGCCACTTCTCCTCTTCAGCCTCACGGACGGCGTCTTCGACTTTGCGGAGACCTGCCTCGATACGACCCATGTCGGCGCGCGGAACCTTGCCCGCGTCTTCCCAACGGTCCCGGATGGACTGGAGGGCCTTCTTGGCGGAGTTGAGGTCGTTGATCGGCAGGAGAGCCTGTGCCTCGGTGACCAGCTGCTCCTTCACGGCCAGGTTCGCGGTGTATTCCTGGTCGATCTGGTCGTTGGCTGCCTGCCTGTTGCTGAAGAAAACGTCCTGCGCTGCACGGAAACGGGCCCATAGGGCGTCGTCATCCTTGCGGCTCGCGCGCGGCGTGGCCTTCCACTGGTCCATGAGCCTGCGGTATTCGCCGGCTGCGTAGCCCCAGTCAGTGGATGAGGAAAGTGCCTCAGCCTCGGCGATTAGGGCTTCCTTGGCTGACTTGGCAGCCGAGTTGTTGCTGTCCAGCTGGGAGAAGTAGGCCCGGCGGTGGCGATCGAAGACGGTGCGTGCGGAACGGAACCGCTTCCACAAGGCATCCTCATTGCTGCGGCCCAGGCGGACGCCGCTCTTCTGCGCTGTTTTCCAGGTTTCGAACAGCTCGTTCATGCGGGCGCTGGAGGTCTTCCACTGGATGTGGGAAGGATCCTGGCCGGCAATGGACTCAGCCTCGGCAACGATGGCCTCGCGTGCAGCGAGCTCATTGGCGCGTACGGCTTCGTGTGCGGCCTTCTCCGTCTTTTCCAACTCGACAATCTGTGCGGACAAGGTATCAAGGCGGGTTTCTGCCGAACGGATGTCGCCTACCATGTTGCGCTCAGCGAGTTGCTCGCGAAGGTGCGTCACAGTCTTCTGCATATCCGTGGCTGGCGCCTTGGACTCCACCCGGTGCTCAAGCAGGACAACCTGGGCGATGATGTCGTCGAATTTCCGGGCAAAGTAGCCCAGGGCTTCGTCGGGACTGACGCCCGGGTACTGGCCGACGGCGATTTCCTCGCCATCCAAGGTCAGGAACACATGGCCGTCCCCTTCTGCGCGACCCCACTTGGCTGCCTCGGCAAGCGATGCCGAAGAGACTGCCGGAGCAGCGGGTACGACGGCGGCCGGTGCCTTGGGCCTGGCCGCGAAAGCCGCGGGGGACGGGGCTGCGGAGGGCGTAGGCCGGGGTGCGGCTGGAGCTTCTTCAGCAGCAGGCGTTTCTGCGGACGGAGCTGCCTGGGGCTCCGGAGCAGCCTCCACAGGGGCAGTCTCTACTGGAGCAGCGTCCACCGGAGCGTCTGTCTCCGGGCCGGATACTTCCGGAGCCGCTGCCTCGGCCTCGCCGGTTTGTCCGGCAGCTTCTTCATTGGCCACTACTGCTGTTTCGTCGGATTTCTGACTGTCTGTCACCGCTAAAAGTCTTTCGCTTGGAGGGACTGCTAAGGTAATGCACCCCGGGCCGGGGCCTGGAGCTGGTTACTTCAGAGAAAACGAGTCTATCGTGACAGGTGCCACAGGGGCGCCGTCAGTATTGTTTGCACCGGCTTTGAGGCCTGCTGCAGCGATCTTCGTAACAACGTCCAGTCCGCTGGTTACCTTGCCCACTACCGTGTAGCCTCCGGCCGTATCAGCCGGAATGGTGGTGTCCTTGTAGACAATGAAGAACTGGTGGCCATTGCCGTAGGCGTTGTTGCCGGTGCGGGCCACGGCGATGGTTCCCGCGGGGTACTTGTTGTCCGTCGGCGTGTTTTCCAGTGGTCCCCAGCGGTAGTTGGCGTCGTCCGAGCCGTCAGCGGTCTTCGCCCCGCACTGCAGGAGCCCAAAGGTATCCGCCGTCGTGAGCCGGTGGCAGGTTGCCCCGTTGTAGTAGCCTGCATCCGCCAGAGACTTGAGAACCGCTGCTGCCTGCGGTGCGGCGGTTCCGTTCAGTTCGATGCCGAGCGCCCCACCATTCAACGCCAAGTCGCCTGTGAAGGTCTTTCCGGCGGCCGTGTCCGGGCTGGGTATGTCTGCGCTGTTGGAAGCCGACGGCGAAGCGGACGGGGAGCTCAGGCCGGCTTCGGCAGCAGCGAACTCAGCCTCGGTGGGATTCGAGCTGAAGACAGTCATCTGCAGCACGACGGCAAGAACCACGGCTGCCGCGCCGGCGCTGATGGCGATGGTGTTGTCGCGTTTGCGTCGCTTGCCCTGTTCCTGGCGCAGGGCACGCTTGGCTTCCATCTGCCTGATGCGGCGTTTCGCTTCGCGGTCATCCCGCGACCTTGTTGCCAAGAGTCCTCCTGATTGTGTCCACTTCCGATGGCTGCCGAGCAGGATCCGGGCACGCTGCATTAGATGTGCACGCGCCGAAAGCATAAACTGGCTGCCGCACATAGTTTATGCATGACCGGCTGGACGCCCGCCTTGTAAACGCCGAACGGATGTTTAAAGCTGCGGTGCCGATACCAGCGTCAGCTTTCTGAGGAGACACATTCCATGGCACGTACCGCCTCCCTGTCCGGATTCCCCGAGTGGCTTCCCCAGGAGCGGTTGGTGGAGCTCCACGTGCTCGATACGCTGCGGAAGACGTTCGAACTGCATGGTTTCTCATCGATTGAAACCCGGGCCGTTGAAACGGTTGGCCAGTTGCTCCGCAAGGGTGAGATCGACAAAGAGGTCTACGGCTTGAGCCGGCTTCAGGACGACGACGGTGACGCCGCGAAAACGGATCCCAACGCCCTTGCCCTGCACTTCGACCTCACTGTTCCGTTCGCCCGCTACGTCGTGGAAAACGCCGGCTACCTGGCGTTTCCGTTCCGGCGCTACCAAATCCAGAAAGTCTGGCGTGGCGAGCGTCCGCAGGAAGGCCGTGCCCGTGAGTTCACCCAGGCTGATATCGACGTCGTGGGCGACGGCGAGCTGCCGTTCCGTTACGACGTCGAAATTGCGCTGGTGATTGCGGAGGCGCTGAGTGCCCTGCCGATTCCGGATTTCCGGCTCCGGATCAACAACAGGAAACTTGCCGAAGGCTTCTATCGCGGCATTGGCCTGACGGACACCGCCGGGGTTCTGCGCAGCATCGACAAACTGGAAAAGATCGGGGCCGCCAAGGTCGCCGAGCTTTTGAAGACTGAGCTGGGGGCCACCGACGAGCAGGCCGGCCTCGCCCTTCAGTTGGCCGGCATTCGCACGGAAGACACCTCGTTCGTGGATAAGGTGCGCGCGCTGGGGGTCAAGGACGACCTTCTTGAAGAGGGTCTTGGCGAGCTTCAGCAGGTTATTGAGGCCGCGGTCCAGCGTGCCCCCGGCAAGGTCGTGGCGGACCTCAGCATCGCCCGCGGCCTGGACTATTACACCGGAACTGTCGTCGAAACGGTGCTGGTGGGCCATGAGCAACTCGGTTCCATTTGTTCGGGCGGCCGGTACGACGCACTGGCGAGCAAGGGCAACCGCAAGTTCCCCGGCGTCGGGCTTTCCATCGGCGTGACGCGGTTGGTTTCCCGCATCCTCAGCCAGGAACTGGCGACTGCTTCGCGTTCAGTGCCCACCGCAGTCCTTGTCGCGCTGAACACAGACGATAGCTGGTCTGCCGCCCAGGACATCGCAGCGCAACTGCGGGGGCGGGGGATCGCCACCGAAGTCGCCGCCAAAGCCGAGAAGTTCGGCAAGCAGATCAAGTTCGCCGACCGCCGTGGCATTCCTTTCGTGTGGTTCACCGACGACGACGGTAAGCACCAGGTCAAGGACATCCGTTCCGGCGAGCAGGTGGATGCCGACCCGTCCAGCTGGACGCCATCGGACGAGGACCTGCACGTACGGGTCACCACCACCGACTGATACACGCACGGCTTGTTCCGCCTGTGGCGGGAGGCGCGGCCGGGGCGGGTAAACTCGGACGGGACCGCTTCGCAGCGGTCCCGTTAAATTTCATGCTGAAAGGAATGCTGTGCTGCGCACACATGACCTCGGATCCCTTCGCTCCGAGCACATTGGACAAACCGTTACCCTGGCCGGCTGGGTGGGACGGCGCCGTGATCACGGTGGCGTTGCATTCGTTGACCTGCGTGATGCGTCCGGTGTCGCCCAGGTGGTTGTCCGTGAGGAAGAGGTCTTCCATGGCCTGCGGAACGAGTACGTGCTGCAGGTGACGGGTACCGTCAACAAGCGTCCTGAAGGCAACGAAAACCCGGCCCTGGCGACCGGTGAAATCGAGGTCATCGCCGACAAGGTTGTTATCCTCAACACCTCCGAAGCTCTGCCGTTCCAGATTGACGAGCACGTTGAGGTTGGCGAGGAAGCCCGGCTTAAGCACCGTTACCTGGACCTTCGCCGCCCCGGCCCCGCACGCAACCTCCGCCTCCGCTCCGAGGCAAACCGGGTGGCCCGCGAACTGTTGCACCAGCGTGGCTACGTGGAGATCGAAACCCCCACGCTGACGCGTTCGACGCCGGAAGGTGCCCGCGACTTCGTCGTGCCGGCGCGTCTGGCCCCGGGTTCCTGGTACGCGCTGCCGCAGTCCCCGCAGCTTTTCAAGCAGCTGCTCCAGGTGGGCGGTTTTGAGAAGTACTACCAGATCGCCCGTTGCTACCGTGACGAGGACTTCCGTGCCGACCGCCAGCCGGAGTTCACCCAGTTGGACATCGAAGCCAGCTTCGTTGACCAGGACGACATCATTGAGCTGGGCGAGGCGATCGTCAAGGCACTGTGGCAGCTGATCGACGTCGAGATCCCCACCCCCATCCGCCGCATGACGTACTTGGATGCCATGGCCAGGTACGGCTCCGATAAGCCGGACCTGCGTTTCGGCGTGGAACTGACGGAGCTCACCGAGTTCTTCAAGGACACCAACTTCGGCGTCTTCAAGGCGCCGTACGTCGGCGCAGTAGTCATGCCCGGCGGTGCCTCCCAGCCGCGCCGCACCCTGGACGGGTGGCAGGAATTCGCCAAGCAGCGTGGGCACAAGGGCCTGGCGTACGTCCTCTTCAAGGAAGACGGCGAACTCGCCGGCCCGGTTGCCAAGAATCTCACGGAGGAGGAGCGGGCAGGCCTGGCCGATGCTGTTGGCGCCAAGCCCGGCGACTGCATCTTCTTCGCTGCCGGTGAGAAGTCCGCAGCGCGGGCGCTCCTCGGCGCTGCCCGCGTCGAGATCGGGCACCGCACCGGCCTGATTGATCCCAACGACTGGGCGTTTGTCTGGATCGTGGACGCTCCCATGTTCGAGCCTGCCGCAGCAGCCGTGGCTTCCGGTGACGTCGCTGTGGGTGGTGGACAGTGGACAGCCGTGCACCACGCTTTCACCTCGCCGCGGCCCGAATACCTTGACAGCTTCGACAAGGATCCCGGGTCCGCACTGTCCTACGCCTATGACATCGTCTGCAACGGCAACGAGATCGGTGGCGGCTCCATCCGTATCCACGACCGTGAAGTGCAGGAGCGCGTGTTCCAGCTCATGGGCCTGGACAAAGAGGAAGCACAAACGAAGTTCGGCTTCCTGCTCGAGGGCTTCAAGTACGGCGCACCTCCGCACGGCGGAATGGCCATGGGCTGGGACCGTGTTGTGGCCCTGCTCGCCGGCGTGGAGTCCATCCGCGACGTCATTGCATTCCCCAAGACCGGAAACGGGTACGACCCCCTGACGGCGGCACCGGCACCCATCACGGCACAGCAGCGCAAGGAAGCGGGAGTCGATTTCCGGCCCGAGGCCAAGCCTGCCGCCAAGGCGGAAAATAAGTCGGAATAGCACCATAGCCAAGGGCTCTCCACTGCGGTGGGGGGCCTTTGGTGTTCCTGTGAACGAAAGGCCCGCGGCATGCTGGAGCAAGCATTTCTGGAAACGCTCATGGATAAGGCCTGGCCTGCGGTTGAGCGCGAAGACACAGGGGAGTGGGTGCTGCGCGCTTCGGAAGGGGTCACGCAGAGGGCCAATTCGGTCTGGCCCCGCAACCTGTCCGACGCCGCGGACGGCATACCGGAACTTGCTGGATCCCTCCGGTCCGCGTCTGACTGGTACCGTCGGCGGCGTCTCCCGCTCATTTTCCAGGTCTTTGACGACCCCCGCAGCGCCGCCCTCAATGCCGTGCTGGACGGACAACGCTTCACGAAACAGTCCGAAACCCGGATCATGGTGCGCGGCCTTGAAGGACTGCCTGTCCCTGCTGGAGGGCGGAACGTCGAGCTCAGCGAAGATCCTTCCGCGGAATGGCTCGACGTGGGGTGGTCGGTGGATGGCCGCGGCGGTGCAGCCGAGCTCGCCGTCGCCCGCCGGATCCTGCTCGGTTGCCCGGCGTTGTACGCCTTGGTGAGGGACCACGACGGCGTACCGGCCGCCGTCGGACGCCTCGCCCTGGTGGACGGCTGGGGCGGCATCTACGGCATGGCGACGTCGGCAACGCACCGAAGGCGCGGTTATGGCAGCCAGGTGCTGGCGGCGCTGTTGGAGTCCGGCGCCCGGCGCGGACTTGAGGGCTTTTGGCTGTTGGTCACGTCAGCCAATCACGGCGCACAGTCCCTGTACGCACAGGCAGGGTTCACCCATTACGGCAGCTACCTCTACCGGCAGGCTCCCATCAGGCGTGCCCTCAGCGGCTGCTGGGGGACGGGTCGGTGACGGTGATCCTGATGGCGCATGCGTCGGCCGCGGCTTTCGCCAGGACCGCCGGTTTGGTGTCCTGGATGTCCAGGAAAGCCAGCCGCGTCCGCCCTGCCAAGGCACCGAGTGGTGGTTGGGCGAGGACCTGGTCCACCAGCGTCCTGTCACCGCCCGGAACGATGTACTCGATCCGGTGATCGGCAAAGACCTGGGCGGCGTATACGGCGGTGGACCGGGCATCGGCGTAGCGCTTGGCGCCCTTCGAAGCGAGGACGCGCTGGCCGCTGGCTGCCGCCACGGCGAAACCTCCCCGACGGACCAGGAGGATGCCCAAGCCCCGCTCCTGGGCAGCAAGGGAAGCGAGTCTCTCAATGCTGCCTGCGCCACGCCCGGGCCTTCCGTCCACGGGCCAGGGAGCGCGCAGGAGGGCCAGTGCGCCGTCGGACGCCTTCAGCTGCAGGCCGTCGTCGACCATCTCTTCCTGCACCGGTCCATGACCGGCAGCGAACCGGTCAACCCAGCCGCTGAGCCGTTGGGCCGGAACCAGGGCCATGCGAGTGGTGGGTCCTTGCTGCTTCGGCAGCGGGGTGGAATCGGGGCGGCCCACGTCAATGTCTCCTTTGCTGGAACTATGAGTAGCCTATCCATGTGGAAGATCTCTTTGGTGCGGGTGCTGACAACGACGACGAGTCGGAGGATCTGCCTGCCATGCCGCATTCCTTGCGGGCGCCTTCCGACGCTCACTGGATGGCTTCCCAGCGCAGCCCCCTGGCCGTGCGGATGCGGCCGCGCACCCTTGACGACGTCGTAGGGCAGCAGCATCTGTTGGGGCAGGGTTCACCGCTTCGCCAGCTGGCGGCCGGTGCCGAAGCGGCCGGCCCGGCCGGACCCAGCTCGGTGATCCTCTGGGGACCCCCGGGAACGGGCAAGACCACCTTGGCCCATGTCATCGCCCGCGGACCGGGACGGAAGTTCGTGGAGTTGTCGGCGATCACCGCCGGGGTCAAGGACGTCCGGCGCGTGATGGACGAGGCCTTGACCGCCCGGGACCTTTACAAGAAGACCACCGTTCTCTTCCTTGACGAGATCCATCGCTTCAACAAGGCGCAACAGGACGCGCTGCTGCCCGGCGTCGAGAACCGCTGGGTGGTGCTGGTGGCGGCCACCACCGAAAACCCCTCGTTCTCAGTGGTGTCGCCCCTGTTGTCCCGATCGCTCCTGCTGACTCTGAAGCCACTGACCGACGACGACATTTCAGGGCTGCTGCAAAGGGCGGTGGTTGATCCCAGGGGTTTGGCTGAACGGGTGTCACTCAGCGATGAGGCCTTGGACCACCTGGTGCGCCTGTCCGGTGGTGACGCAAGGAGGGCCCTGACTGCCTTGGAAGCTGCCGCCGGCGTGGCGTTCGGCGACACCGCCGTCGAGGACGAAGGCGAGCCTACGGATCCCGTGTTGGTGGAACTGCGCCACACCGAGCGGGCCCTCGACGCTGCCGCGGTCCGTTACGACAGGGCCGGAGACCAGCACTACGACGTAGCGAGTGCCTTCATCAAATCCATCCGCGGTTCCGACGTGGACGCTGCCCTGCATTATCTGGCGCGCATGCTTGAGGCCGGTGAAGACCCGAGGTTCGTGGCACGACGCATCGTCATTTCAGCAGCCGAGGACATTGGCATGGCAGACCCGACTGCGCTGCAGACTGCCGTGGCCGCCGCGCAGGCCGTGCAGTTGATTGGCATGCCGGAGGGCCGGATCGTCCTCGCGGAAGCCGTAGTCCACCTGGCCACCGCGCCCAAGTCCAATGCCGCGTACATGGGATTGAACAAGGCAGTTGCCGATGTCCGGGCCGGCTTCGGCGGCGGGATCCCCATGCACTTACGGGACGCGCACTATCCCGGCGCCAAACAATTGGGCCATGGCAAAAGCTACAAGTACGCGCACGACGAACCCCATGGTGTGGCACAGCAGCAATACCCGCCGGACGACCTGGTGGGCAAGGACTATTACGAGCCCACCAACAACGGCGCCGAACGGGACATCGCCGCCAGGCTGGAGCGACTCCGCAAGATCGTGCGTGGCGAGTAGCGGCCGGACCATGCCAGCGGCCGGCGCTGCCACTGTGCGTGGTAGGATTGATCCTTGTCTGGCATGGCCTGACGCACAATCCCTTTGAAGATTCCTTCGATAGTGCTGTGCGCCCGGGCTAGTAGCAAGAGGCAGCGGTTGGCCGATGCTCTCCCTGATGGAGGCCAGTAACACTGACACGCCGCAGTAATTGGAAGGACACAAGTGGCTAACAACACTCGTGCTCGCCGTACCGCACGCCTTTCGCGTGCACTCGGCATCGCTCTGACCCCCAAGGCCGCCAAGTACATGGAGCGCCGCCCGTACGGCCCCGGTGAGCATGGCCGTGCCCGCAAGAAGCAGGACTCCGACTACGCCGTACGTCTGCGCGAAAAGCAGCGTCTGCGCGCCCAGTACGGCATCCGCGAAGCACAGATGACCCGTGCCTTCGAAGAAGCACGCCGCACCAAGGGCCTGACCGGTGAAAACCTGGTTGAGCTGCTCGAAATGCGTCTGGACGCCCTTGTGCTCCGTGCAGGCTTCGCCCGCACCATCGCACAGGCCCGCCAGCTGGTTGTGCACCGCCACATCATGGTTGACGGCATCCGCGTGGACCGCCCGTCCTTCCGCGTTGGCGAAGGCCAGCTCATCCACGTTCACAGCCGCTCCGAGGTTATGCCCCCGTTCCAGGTGGCAGCTGCAGGCGCACACGTCCTGAACAACGTTCCGGCATACCTGGACGTCAAGATCGACGCCCTGCAGGCACGCCTGGTTCGCCGTCCCAAGCGCTCCGAGGTCCCCGTGATCTGCGAAGAGCAGCTCGTCGTCGAATTCTACGCACGCTAAATCCAAGCAGCGCATACAAAGAAGCCCGTGGCACCCGCCGCGGGCTTCTTTGTATGTCAGGTGCCCATCCTTTGTAGGTAAGGTACTGGGGGAGGCCTTGGCCCCGCCGGGAACCGGTGGGTGCAGGGCAGCGCAACGATCCTAGGAGAAGAGTTCTATGTCTGGTGGCGACATCGCCGGCCTCATCGCAGCGGGAGTGTTCGCGCTCCTCGTCCTGCTGTTGGCCGTGCCCATTTTGAAGCTGGGCGGCGTTTTTGACGAAGTCCGCACCTCCATCCGCCTCATCAGCGACGGCGCTACGCCCTTGATGGACGAAGTGA
Source organism: Paenarthrobacter nitroguajacolicus (assembly GCF_031455195.1). GTDB lineage: Bacteria > Actinomycetota > Actinomycetes > Actinomycetales > Micrococcaceae > Arthrobacter > Arthrobacter nitroguajacolicus_D. The sequence continues at coordinate 159,113 of NZ_JAVDSH010000001.1, forward strand.
CCGCCACGGTCACCACCACCAACCAGCAGCTCAAGAAGGTCGACGGCATCGCTTCGAACGTCTCGGATGCCTCGGCCAACATTTCCGCGCTTTCGTCGCTGGTTGCTGCCACAGTGGGTTCACCGCTGATCAAGGTGGCAGCGTTCAGTTACGGCGTACGTTCAGCCTTCGCTGGCCGCCGCGCACCGTCCTCCGGCCGCCGTAGCCGCTGAACCAACGGGAGAAACCGATGAAGAGAATTGTCTGGATGGGTATCGGCGTCGCCATTGGCGTCATAGCGTTCCGAAAGGTGACGCAGGCGCAGGCCAATCTCGGCCCGGAAGGGCTGAACCGCGCCGTTGGCCGCATGGCCGATGGCCTCTTCGATTTTGCTGATGCGGTCCGTACCGGCATGCACCAGCGCGAAGACGATTTGCGGGCGGCACTGGGAATCCAGGACGACGGGGCAGGCCGCCGCTAGCGGGAGCGGTTCGCTCCGGCGCCCGCAACAGGGCAGAATGGAAAGCTGCGGAACGGCACCAGCCGGTCCGCGCACATCGTGTGCAGTGAATTGAGAAGGGTAAGTAATCAGCTAATGAAGTCGCAGGAGATCACCAAGCGCTGGGTGGACTTTTTTGTCAGTAAGGGCCACACCGCCGTTCCCTCCGCGTCGCTCGTTTCCAGCGACCCGTCGCTTCTCTTCACTGTGGCCGGGATGGTTCCCTTCATTCCGTACCTGACCGCGCGGGAGGAGCCTCCCTACAGCCGCGCCACGAGTGTCCAGAAGTGCATCCGCACCGGTGACATCGAAGAAGTGGGAAAGACCGCACGCCACGGCACGTTCTTCCAGATGTGCGGCAACTTCTCCTTTGGCGACTACTTCAAGGAAGACGCCATCAAGTTCGCCTTCGAGCTGCTCACCACCAGCGTGGACGACGGCGGTTACGGACTTCCGGCCGAACGCCTCTGGGTAACGGTCTACGAAGAGGACGACGAAGCCAAGGAACTCTGGCTCAAGAACACCGGGATCCCGGCGGAGCGCATCCAGCGCATGGGCAAGGCCGACAACTACTGGTCCACGGGCCAGCCCGGTCCCGCTGGTCCCTGCTCGGAGATCTACTACGACCGCGGTCCCGCCTACGGCATCGAAGGTGGCCCGCTGGCCGACGAGACCAGGTACATCGAAATCTGGAACCTCGTGTTCATGCAGTACCAGATCGAGAATGTCCGCTCCAAGGTGGACTTCGACATCGTCGGCGAATTGCCGCAGAAGAACATCGACACCGGCCTCGGCATGGAGCGCCTCGCGATGATCCTGCAGGGTGTCGAGAACATGTACGAGACCGACCAGGTCCGTCCGGTCATCGATAAGGCCGCTGAATTGTCCGGCCGCGAGTACACGTCCGCTGAGACTCCCGACGACCCGCACCACACGGACGACGTCCGCATGCGCGTGGTCGGGGACCACATTCGTTCGGCCCTGATGCTGATCGCCGATGGCGTGGCACCGTCCAACGAAGGCCGCGGCTATGTGCTGCGCCGGTTGATCCGCCGCGCCGTCCGCGCGATGCGCCTGCTGGGCGTTGAGAAGGCCTGCCTGCCGGACCTCTTGCCTGCCTCCCGTGACGCCATGAAGGGCGTCTACCCGATTGTCGAGACGGACTTTGCGCGTATCAGCCGCATTGCGTACGCCGAAGAGAAGGCGTTCCTGCGCACTATCGCCTCCGGAACCGCACGCCTGGAAGACGCAGTCGCCGAGTCCAAGGCTGCCGGCGTTCCGCTGTCCGGGGCCGACGCTTTCGCCCTCCACGACACCTACGGTTTCCCCATCGACCTGACGTTGGAAATGGCTGAAGAAGCCGGCCTCAAGGTGGACGAGGCAGGTTTTCGGGCGCTCATGCTGGAGCAGCGCCAGCGTGCCCAGGCAGATGCCAAAGGAAAGAAGGGCGGCCATGCCGACCTCAGCGCTTACCAGGATCTCCTTGGCAAGGGCGAAACTGTGTTTACCGGCTACGACGAACTTGAAGGCGAAGCGAAGGTCCGCGGGATTGTCAGCGCCGGACGGCCAGTAGCGCATGCGTCCACCGGCGACGAAATTGAGTTGGTGCTCAATGAGACCCCGTTCTACGCGGAAGCAGGCGGGCAGTCCGCTGACACCGGCCTTATTACCGGTGACGGCTTCGTGGTGGAGGTCCTGGACGTGCAGCGTCCCATCAAGGGCCTGAGCGTGCACAAGGCGATTGTTCGTGAAGGTGAGATCGCAACCGACGCGTTGGTTCGCGCCGCCGTCGACCGTGAACGCCGCCACGCTGCCGAGCAGGCGCACACCGGTACCCACATCGTCCACGCCGCCCTGCACCAGATCCTCGGCCCGGAAGCCACCCAACGTGGTTCCTACAACAAAGCCGGCTACCTGCGCTTCGACTTCGCCTGGGGTGAAGGCCTGAGCACGGCTACGCGGTCCGAAATCGAAGAAGTCTCCAACATCGCCATCCGCAACAACTTCCGCGTGGACACCAAGGTGATGGGGCTTGCTGAGGCCAAGGCACTGGGCGCCATGGCACTCTTCGGCGAGAACTACGGCAGCGAAGTTCGCGTCGTGGAGATCGACGGCGCGTGGTCCCGTGAGCTGTGTGGTGGCACGCACGTGTCCAACACCTCCCTCATTGGTAGCCTTTCGTTGCTGGGCGAGCAATCCGTTGGTTCGGGAAACCGCCGTGTTGAGGCTTTCGTGGGCTTGGACGCGTTCCGCCACTTGGCAGCAGAGCGCGCGCTGGTCAACGAGCTCACCGAACTCCTCAAGGTGCCCTCCGGCCAGCTTGCGGATCGCATCTCCAGCACCCTGAGCAAGCTCAAGGCCACGGAGAAGGAACTTGACCGCCTCCGCAAGGAGCAGCTCACCGCCGCAGCAGCCAACCTGGTGGGTACGGCAAAAGACGCCGCGGGTGTGCGTGTTATTGCCCACGATGCCGGCCAGGTGGGTGGGGCGGATGATCTCCGCAACCTCGCCCTTGACCTGCGTAACCGTTTGGGCTCCGACGCCGCCACCGTGGCTGTTGCCGGTGTAAGCAACGACCGCCCTGTCGTCCTGATCGCCACGAACGAGGCCGCCCGCGAAGCGGGCGTAAAAGCGGGAGCTTTGGTCCGTTTGGCTGCCGGCATCCTCGGCGGTGGCGGCGGCGGCAAGGACGACGTCGCCCAAGGCGGCGGCACCGACGCTGGGAAGGTCCCTGAGGCCCTCACAGCGGTGGTGGACGCGATAGCCAAGCGCTGACGGTGGCTGCGAGTACGAACAGTGGCGTCTACCCCCGGGGCATCAAGCTGGGGGTAGACGTTGGTACCGTCAGGGTGGGCCTGGCAATCTGCGATCCTGACGGAATCCTGGCCACGCCGTTCAAAACGGTGAGCCGGAACGCCAAGAAGAACACCGATGTCCGGGTCATCGTCAAACATGCCTTGGAACTGTCTGCCGTGCAGATATTTGTTGGCCTTCCCCGCACCATGAAAGGGGAGGAGCGCGCGTCCGCGCAGATGGCCACCGACTACGCCGAACTCCTGGCGAGTGAGCTTCTTCTCGCTGGTTTGGACATCCCTGTGGCCCTCATTGACGAGCGGCTCAGCACCGTTACGGCTCACCGCAACCTGCACGAAGCTGGCATGAGCAGCAAGAACCACCGTAAAGTGGTTGATCAGGTTGCTGCTGCTGGAATCCTCCAGCAAGCAATCGACATGCAAAAAGCCAGAGGAACGGACGTTGGCCGCCGAGTGCAGGCACCGGCGCAGTCCGCAAAGCCCGGCAGTGCCCCAACGCTGCAGGCTGCCTCCGGCAGTGAACCCGATTCTTCTACGAGGGGACTGCAACTGTGAGCCCGGTCAACAACGACCCCTCCACCGGTGCTGCGGGCGGCGGCATGCCGCTGACCCGCAAAGAGCTGCGCGCGCGGGAACGATTCCTCGCCACCCAGAACCACAACGTGGTACCCGTTCCTGAAGCCACGCCGGGAGAAGCTGAGGCGCCGGCCGACGTCGAACTGCCTCGACCAGTACCGGCTGTGCCTCCGGCCCCCGCGGCTCCTCCTGTGCCGGTTGCGGAGCCGGAACCCGCCGTGCCCCCCGTTCCTGTGGCGCAGCCCACGTCTGCAGCGCCGCCCGCATCCGAGGCGAAGCCCGCACCCGAGGAGCAGGCTCCAGATGCTGAGACCCCTGTCCACCCGCAGGAACCCGAGGTCCACCCGCAGGAAGCTGTAATCCACGTGCCGGAAGCTGAAGACGGGACCCACGTTGACGCAGGTCACGTGGATCAGGATCACGCGGACCTGGGACACGCCGATCACGCAGCCCAGCACCATGAACCACTGCACAACGAATCACTGCACCATGAACCACTGCATCCCGAACACGGTGCCGATGTGGAGCACGCCGAGCATGCTGAGCACGCAGCGGTCCTCGTCGACCACCACGAGTACGACGAGCATGGCGACCACGCCCTTGATATCCACGATGATCTCCATGAGGACCACCTCCACGAGGACCATCACGACCTCATTGCCCCCGTGGAAGCCCCGGCTTCGAAGGCTGCGGCGAAGAAGGCGCGTCGCCGCCGTCGTGTTCTTGCCCTCTTGATCACGCTCGGCGTGTTCGTAGCTGCGATTGCCATCGGAGCCCAGTTCCTGAAGCCTTTGCTGGGCATGGACAAGCTCACCGACTATCCAGGTCCCGGTACTGGATCGGTGACGATCACGGTGGCCGAAGGCTCCGGCCCGAAAATCGTTGCCAGCACCCTGGTTCAGAACAAGGTCGTCGCTGATGCCGACTCCTTCGTCAAGGAGTTCATGAGCGAAGGAGCCGAGCTGTCACCCGGCGAATTTACGTTCCGCACCGAAATGAAGAACTCTGATGCTGTGGCCATCCTTGCCAACAAGGACGCTTCGAAGGTCATGTACTTCGCCCTGAGTGCGGGCCTGCGGATCACCGAATCCCTGGAAGCCATTTCCAAGGGCTCGGGCATTCCGCTGCAGCAGCTCAACGCCTTGAACCAGTCGCCGGCGCAGTTCGGTGTGCCTGCCAAAGCCAAGAACCTTGAGGGCTTCCTGGCCCCCGGTGAGTATCGTTTCGACCTCGGGACCTCCGGTAAGGACATCCTCCAGAAACTGGTCACCACCACCTTGGACGAACTGAAGTCCCAGGGCATCACCGATCCCGCCAAACAGTACGACACCGTGACCATCGCGAGTATCGTGCAGGCCGAGGGCGGCCAGGCGGACTACGGAAACGTGGCTGGTGCGATTTACAACAGGCTCAAGCCCAACAACGTCGAAACCAGTGGGCTCATCCAGTCCGACGCCACGGTGACGTATGGGTTGGGCAGGAAGTCCTTCCACGTCACGGAAGAAGAAAAGGCCGACAAGTCCAACCCGTACAACACTTACGCGAACGTCGGGCTGCCCGTGGGTCCCATTGGTTCACCGGGGAAAACTGCGATCGACGCCGCGGCCAAGCCGACCCCGAACGACTACATGTACTGGGTGACGATCAACCTGGACACCAAGGAGACCAAGTTCTCCAAGACGCTGGCTGAGCACTTGACCTATGTGGAGCAATACAACGCGTGGTGCCAGGCCAATGCGGGACGGTGTGTGTGAGTCGTCGTGCCGCAGTCCTGGGGCATCCGATTTCACATTCGAAGTCCCCAGCGCTGCACAGGGCCGCCTACGCCAAGCTTGGCGTGGACATTGACTACTCGGCCATCGATGTCACCGTTCCCGGTCTTCCGGCGTTCATGGCATCGCTGCGCGGTGACGAATCGTGGTGTGGTTTGTCGGTGACCATGCCGCTGAAGTCGGCCATGGTCCAGGAAGTCGACGAAGTCCGCGGGGCGGGCGCCCAGTTGGGCGTCATCAACACCGTGGTTTTCGAGCACGACGGCGGAACAGTTCGTCGGGTGGGATACAACACTGACGTCGCGGGGATCGTTGATTCGGTCCGGTACGCGGGCGTTGCATCCACTCCGCACGCAGCCATCCTCGGCGGTGGCGGCACCTCTGCTGCGGCGGTCGCCGCCGCGCGCGAACTTGGTGCCAGCCACGTGGACGTCTTTGTCCGCGACGCGGGACGTGCCGGTGAAGCGGAAGCAGCTGCGGCCGCCGTCGGAATTTCCCTTGCTGTCCGGCCGTTGACGCAAGCAGCCACCGCCATTGCCGGAACGGATCTGGTGATCTCCACCTTCCCGCCGCGTGCGGCCGACGCGTTGGCTGAAGAGCTTGCGGCGTTGCCCGGAACAGGGGCGGGCGTGCTTCTGGACGTCGCCTACGATCCCTGGCCGAGCCGCCTCGCCGAAGTGTGGCGCGGCCATGGGGGAGCGGTTGTCCCGGGGCTGGAGATGCTGATGTACCAGGCGGCGGAACAGATCAGGCGCTTCAGCGGCTGTGACGTGGATGCCGCCGTCATAGATGTGATGTGCGACTCAGTCGGGCTTCCCCGACGGGTGTTCTAGAAGCCTTACATGGCAGGATTGGTTATATGTTGCGTTGGTTGACTGCCGGTGAATCCCATGGTCCGGCTCTGATCGGAATTGTTGAAGGCGTGCCCGCCGGTGTTGAACTCACCAGTGGGCAGATTCGCGACGCGCTGGCGCGTCGCCGCCTGGGCTACGGCCGTGGTGCCCGGATGAAGTTCGAGCAGGACGAGGTCACCATCATGGGTGGCGTCCGGCACGGCCTGACCCAAGGCGGCCCGGTCGCTATCCAGGTGGGCAACACTGAGTGGCCCAAGTGGGAGCAGATCATGGCTGCCGATCCCGTTGACCCCGAAGTTCTCGCCGACCAGGCCCGCAACGCCCCCTTGACCCGTCCCCGTCCGGGCCACGCCGATTTCACGGGCATGCAGAAGTACGGCTTCGACGAGGCCCGGCCGGTCCTTGAGCGCGCCAGTGCGCGGGAAACCGCCACGCGCGTTGCCCTTGGCACCGTCGCGGCCCAGTTCCTCAAGCAGCTGGGCGTGGAGTTGGTCAGCCACACTGTGTCCATTGCCAGCGTGACAGTTCCGGAAGGCCGGCGGCTGCCGCTGCCGAAGGATGTCCTGGCGCTTGACGCGGACCCCCTGCGCTGCTTCGATCGCGAAACCTCCGACGCGATGGTTGCGGAGGTGGATGCTGCCCACAAGGAAGGCGAAACCCTGGGCGGCGTTGTCGAGGTACTGGCCTACGGGCTTCCGCCGGGACTGGGGAGCTACGTGCACTGGGACCGCCGGCTCGACTCGCGGTTGGCCGCAGCACTGATGGGTATCCAGGCCATCAAGGGCGTGGAAGTTGGCGATGGCTTCCTTACCGCCGCCCGCCGCGGTTCCGCCGCCCATGATGAGATCCTCAAGGACGAAAACGGCAGGATTGTCCGCCAGACCAACCGGGCCGGTGGCATTGAGGGCGGCATGAGCATTGGCGAGGTCCTGCGGGTCCGCGCTGCCATGAAGCCGATCGCCACCGTTCCCCGTGCGCTTCGCACCATCGATGTCAGCACCGGGGAACCCGCCAAGGCCCACCACCAACGTTCAGACGTTTGTGCGGTGCCCGCGGCCGGCGTCGTTGCCGAAGCCATGGTTGCCTTGGTTCTCGCCGAAGCCATTGCCGAGAAGTTCGGTGGTGACTCCGTTGCCGAAACGCAGCGCAACCTGCAAAGCTACCTCGACAGCATCCCGGCCACCCTGGACTCGGTCGGCCGGTAGTGGTCCCCGCTATCCTGGATGGCCGTCCAGTTGTCCTGGTGGGCCCCATGGCCGTCGGCAAGTCTGCCATCGGCCAGCAACTCGCGCAGCAGTTGGGGCTGCCCTTCGTGGACACCGACGCAGTGGTTGTTGCCGCGCATGGCAGCATCGCAGATATTTTCGCTGGCCGTGGGGAACATGCGTTCCGTGAAATCGAAGCACGTGCCGTAGCGAAGTCCATCGAGTCCGCCAAGGCGCAGCCGGCCATCATCTCCCTTGGCGGCGGAGCCGTCCTGGACACCGGCACCCAGCAAGTGCTGGGGGAGTGCACTGTGGTTTACCTGGAGTGTGACGCGGAAACGGTCGCGGACCGGATTGCGCGCAACACGGGAAGGCCCTTGCTGCAGGGCGATGCCATGGAACGCTGGGAATTGCTCTTTGCAACCCGGCGTCCCGTCTACGAACGTCTCGCGGACCTGGTCATTGATGTGCGTTCAGGCTCCGTGGCGGAAATCGGCCTCCAGTTGGAGGCGCGGCTGCGCGAGCATGCAGCCTTGAAACAGGAAGTTGAAAAGTGAGCAACGAAGCAACGGTCATCAAGGTGACTGGCCAGGCCGCCAGCGAAAACTACGACGTCGTGGTGGGCCGTGGCCTTCTGGATTCCCTGCCTGCCAAACTTGGTGAGCGCGTTCGACGGGTGTTGGTCATTCACCCCCGTGCCCTGCGCCTAACGGGGGACACCGTTCGTGACGAGCTGGAGGCTGCCGGGTTCACTGCGCTGACGGCGGAGATCCCGGACGCCGAGGAAGGCAAGCACATCCAGGTTGCCGCGTTCTGCTGGCAGGTGCTGGGCCAAAACGATTTCACCCGTTCGGACGCAATCGTTGCCGTGGGCGGCGGAGCTGTTACCGACCTCGCGGGCTTTGTCGCAGCCACGTGGCTTCGCGGCGTCAAGGTCATCCACATGCCCACCAGCCTCCTGGGCATGGTGGATGCTTCGGTGGGTGGCAAAACCGGAATCAACACCGCCGAGGGCAAGAACCTCGTGGGCTCCTTCCACCCCCCGGCCGCCGTGCTTGTAGATCTCGACACGCTCCAGACGCTGCCAAAGAATGAGCTCATTTCCGGCATGGCCGAAGTTATTAAATGCGGTTTCATCGCCGACCCCGTCATCTTGGATTTGCTGGAGAACAAGACTGACGCGGCCATGGATGCGGGCTCGGACGTTGTCCGTGAACTCATCGAGCGGGCCATCTCCGTCAAGGCCAACGTAGTGTCCGAGGACCTCAAGGAATCGGGCCTTCGCGAGATCCTCAATTACGGCCACACACTGGGCCACGCCATCGAACTCGTTGAACGCTACTCATGGCGCCACGGTGCCGCTGTGTCGGTGGGCATGATGTTCGCGGCCGAGCTGTCACGCAGCGTGGGCCGCTTGTCCGATGCTGACGCCGACCGGCACCGCACCATCCTGGAGAGCCTGGGTCTGCCGATCACCTACCGCAGGGACCGCTGGCAGGGGTTGCTGGATGGCATGCGCCGGGACAAGAAGTCACGTGGGGACCTTCTGCGCTTCGTTGTTCTTGACGGCATAGCCAAGCCGGGCATCCTGGAAGTTCCCGACACCTCCCTCTTGTTTGCCGCCTACCAGGAAATCGCGTCATGACCATCGCTTTGCAGGACGGCGTGAGCGATTGGCCGACAGCCGGATTCCCGGGGGTCCGCATGAACCCGGATACGCTGCTTCCCGTTGTCGTCAATGAAGAAGCAATGGAGTCCGCCCTGGCGGCCTCCGAGGATCCGGCGGACCGGATCATGGCCCTGCTGCTCGACAACCAGCCAAAGGAAGCCGCTGAGCTCCTGGCCGAGGCGCGGTATAAGGATCCCGAATCATTCCGACTCCGGATCTTCGAAGCCGAAGTGCACCGGGCCACCCACCGCCTGGACCGCGCAGTGCAGTTGTTCAAGCACTTGCTGCACGACGTCCAGGGCAGCTCAAAGGAAGCGATCGTTCACCAGTACCTCGGCCGTGCGTACTTCGTCAGCGGGAACGCCCTGGCGGCCTCGGAAGAGTTCGCCAAGGCCTTGGACCTGCGGGTGGCGATGGCTGCTGATGCCGCGCTGATCTACTCGTCCGCGGTGGCTCTGCAGCGGGCCAGGAACGTGCTGGAACTGGCCTCTTAAAGACCTCCGATCACGCCGCCCGCAAGCCGCGACCGGATTTGCCGGTAGAATGGTTTTTGGATTTTTGATAAATACGCGCTGGCGCGCCGATTGGCACGCCTGCTTGGCATAGACAGCTGGCAGCTAGAACCAGTGCGATTAACCAGAGGATACGAGTGGCAACCACAAACGACATCAAGAACGGGACCGTACTGAAGCTCGAGGGCCAGCTCTGGAACATCATTGAGTTCCAGCACGTCAAGCCGGGCAAGGGCGGCGCCTTCGTCCGCACCAAAATGCGCAACGTCATGTCCGGCAAGGTGGTCGACAAGACATTCAACGCCGGCCTGAAGATTGAAACCGCCACGGTTGACCGCCGCGACTACCAGTACCTGTACCAGGACGGCGAAGACTTCGTTTTCATGGACACGCAGGACTACGACCAGATCACCGTTTCCGGTGCAACGGTTGGCGATGCCACCAACTTCATGCTTGAGAACCAGATGGTCAATATCGCCATCCACGAGGGCACGCCGCTCTACATCGAACTGCCCCCGAGCGTTGTCCTCGAAATCACCTACACGGAGCCCGGCCTCCAGGGTGACCGCTCCTCCGCAGGCACCAAGCCTGCCACTGTTGAAACCGGCTACGAGATCCAGGTACCGCTGTTCGTTGAGCAGGGCACCAAGGTCAAGGTCGACACCCGCGACGGCAGCTACCTGGGCCGGGTCAACGACTAGTGAGCGCACGCGGTAAAGCCCGTAGCAGGGCACTGGAAGTACTTTTCGAAGCGGAGCAGCGTTCCGTCTCGGCTTTTGACGCGCTCAAGGCGCGTCGGGAGAAGACAGACCTCGTGATCAACCCCTACACGGTGGAAATCATCGAAGGCGTGGTCTCCATGCAGGAAACCATTGATGAGTTCCTTGAGACGTACGCGCAGGGCTGGACCTTGGAGCGGATGCCGTCCGTGGACCGGATTATCCTTCGTATCGGTTCGTGGGAACTGCTGTACAACGACGAAGTCCCTGACGGTGTAGCCGTCAGCGAGGCCGTCGCCTTGGCCAAGACGATGTCCACAGACGAGTCGCCGGCCTTCATTAATGGCCTTCTCGGACGCTTGCAGAAGCTCAAGCCTTCACTGCTGGCCTAGCCGGCAGGCAATGTTCAAAAGGACCCGCTTCCCGGGAAACCGGGAAGCGGGTCCTTTTTGTTGGCGTTGCCGGACAAGAATTACTGCAGGACCGCCGCCCTGAGAGCGGGGATCTCGCGGAGGTGCTCAAGTTCGTCGTGTTGGTGGACCGGCACGTCGCGTCCGCTGAGGATGCGCTGGCGCGTGAAGGCCAAAGCAGTGGCCCCCTTGATGAAGGCCCGCATCTGTGCCGCCCTTCCTCGCGTCGACGCCCAGCGCAGTGCTTGGCGCCGCCCCCTGGACGTGCCCAGCATCTCTACTTCTGCGGGCGTGAACCAACCGGCGCGAGCATACTCGAGGAGCCGTTGGCGCGTGAGCTTTCCTTCAGCGACGCGCAGCAGGATGATTCCCACTGCCGCTATCAGGAAAATGGGAACCTGCACCACGAAGTACTCCACCAGGAAGTCCTGGCCCATACTGTTCCATCGGCTGTGCAGGAACATGGCCGGCAACAAGCCTATGAAGAACGCCAGGACCGCATAACCGGGGTGCCATCTGCGGGCTGCGAAGCCCATGATCAGTCCGGTTGTCCCGGTGAAGACGGCGTGGGCAAACGGAGACATGACGCCGCGCAGGATGAAGATCCGTACAAAGTCAGTGCCGGGATCGGTGGACGAAGCGATTTCCCGACCGAAGTAGAGAATGTTCTCGGTGAAAGCGAATCCCGCGGCAATGGTGAAGGCGAACACGACGCCGTCCACCGGTCCGTCGAAGTACTTCCGGGCGGCAAGGATCAGTACCAGGAGTCCCAGCGACTTGGTGAACTCCTCGACGATCGGAGCCTGGACGGTAGCCATGAAGTAGGTGAAGGCTTCTTCGCTGGTGGTGGGTGCGGCCAGGGCGAACACGGGCTGGATGAGCAGCGTCCCGGCGATGGATACGGCCGCGCCCCATGTGAAGGCGAACCACAGGAGCCTCTTTGGTTCCGGCTCCCAGCGATCGATAAGGCGGACGGTGAGCAGCACCACGGACAACGGAATGAGGGAGGCGATGAAGCCGATCACGAAGCCGGTGATTCCCGTGTTGCCCAAAAGGAAGGGAAGGACCAGCAGGAGGCTGGCAAGTGCCAGGATCGCTCCACCGATGACCAACGGAAGCGTGCCCATGGAACGTCTCGGCGCCGGGGGTATGGCCCAGGTCTGATGGGGGAGCGATGCCGGGTTGCCCGGAGCTTGCTGGTAGTTCGCGGGCTGCACGCGACCCATCCAGGTGGGGTTGGCGCCTGGTTCCAGATACGGTCGCGGATTGGGTTGTCCGCCAGGTTGGCCGTGATGGTTCATGGTCATGGGAATGAGCCTATTCCACGGCGGAGAATGTGAGCTTAAACTCATGCCGGCGAGCGGCCCCGGGTGAAGCCTGAAAGTGCCGTTGTGGTAGCTTGGAAAAGCAAATATTCCTTTTTTAATTCCGTCCCGTGAGGCGGGGAAAGGGGAGACGAGCGATGACTGAAGTCACTTCAGCGCACGTGCCGTCGCGGGTTGTCCTCAACCAGGCGGACATTGATCGTGCGCTCACTCGTATCGCCCACGAGATCCTTGAAGCCAACAAGGGCTCCCAGGACCTGGTTCTTCTGGGCATTCCCAGCCGTGGCTATCCTTTGGCCGTGCGGCTCGCCAACAAAATCGCAGCTGCCGACCCCACGGTCAACGCCGAAACGATTGTCGGCCAACTGGATGTCACCATGTTCCGTGACGATCTCTCACACCAGCCCACGCGGCCCCCGCGCCACACCCGGCTTCCTTTGTCCGGGATCGACAACAAGGTTGTCGTCCTGATCGACGACGTCCTCTACTCGGGACGGACCATCCGCGCGGCGTTGGACGCCTTGGTTGACCTTGGCCGCCCCAGGATTGTCCGGCTGGCTGTCCTGGTGGACCGGGGGCACCGGGAACTTCCGATCCGGGCCGACCACGTAGGCAAGAACCTGCCGACATCTTCGTCCGAGAAAGTCCGCGTCCACCTGGAGGAAATCGACTCCGTTGACGGCGTGCCCGTCAACGAAGTAGTTATCGAGGCCGGCAAGTGAAGCACCTCCTTTCCACCGAGAACCTCAGCGTTTTCGATGCCATCCGGGTCCTGGATACAGCCGAGGAAATGTCCGCAGTGGGCGAGCGTGAAGTGAAGAAACTTCCTGCCCTGCGCGGCAGGACAGTGGTGAACCTTTTCTTCGAGGACTCCACCCGCACGCGCATCTCCTTCGAAGCCGCAGCCAAACGCCTGTCCGCCGACGTCATCAACTTCGCGGCCAAGGGTTCTTCGGTGTCCAAGGGCGAATCGCTCAAGGACACCGCGCAGACCTTGGCTGCCATGGGCGCTGACGCCGTGGTCATCCGACACTGGGCCTCAGGCGCACCCCATCGCCTCGCTGCGACGGACTGGATCGACGCTGCCGTGATCAACGCCGGCGACGGCACCCATGAGCACCCCACGCAGGCCCTCCTGGACGCGTTCACCATGCGCCGGCACTGGGCTCAGCTCAGGGGTACGGCCTCAACCGGCGCCGACCTGAAGGGCATGAGGGTGGCAATCGCCGGCGACGTCCTGCATTCCCGCGTCGCCCGCTCCAACGTTTGGTTGCTGAAAACCCTGGGCGCAGAGGTCACGTTGGTGGCGCCACCCACCTTGCTGCCCATCGGCGTCGAGCACTGGCCCTGCAAGGTCAGCTACAACCTGGACGAGACCTTGGAAGCCGGCATTGACGCCATGATGATGTTGCGTGTCCAGGGTGAGCGGATGAACGCGTCGTTCTTCCCGTCCACCCGCGAGTATTCGCGCCGCTGGGGTTTCGACGACGCACGGCTCCGTGCCTTGGATGACCTTGGCATGAAGGACACCATCATCATGCACCCCGGCCCCATGAACCGGGGCCTGGAAATATCGTCCGCCGCCGCGGATTCGCCGCGTTCCACTGTGCTTGCGCAGGTACGCAACGGCGTTTCGGTCCGCATGGCCGCCCTTTACCTGCTGCTCTCCGGGGATTCCCGCGAAGCCGCCCCGAACGCAATCCAGTCCAGCAAGGAGACCAACTGATGGCAGAGAACACCTACCTGATTCGTGGGGCAGCCATCCTCGGCGGTGAAGCTGAAGACCTCTTGATCCGCGACGGCATCATCGAAGCACGCGGGAAGGACCTCGCGGACGATGACGCCACAGTCATCGACGGCAACGGCCTCGTTGCCCTGCCGGGCATGGTCGATGTCCACACGCACCTCCGCGAACCGGGCCGGGAGGACGCTGAAACGGTGGAAACCGGAACCCGTGCCGCTGCGTTGGGAGGCTTCACCGCCGTGCACGCCATGGCCAACAGCAACCCCGTAGCGGATACTGCCGGCGTCGTTGAGCAGGTCCACAGCCTGGGCCGGGCGTCCGGTTGGGTTGACGTACGCCCGGTCGGCGCGGTCACCGTGGGATTGGCCGGTGAGCAGCTCGCCGAGCTCGGCGCCATGGCGGACTCACGCGCACAGGTCCGGATGTTCTCCGATGACGGCATCTGCGTCCACGATCCCGTCATCATGCGCCGTGCGCTGGAGTACGTCAAAGCGTTCGACGGCGTGGTGGCCCAGCACGCGCAGGAACCGCGCCTTACCGCCGGGGCACAGATGAACGAAGGTGCTGTCTCGGCGGTGCTTGGGCTGACCGGTTGGCCGGCCGTGGCCGAAGAGAGCATAATTGCCCGCGACGTCCTGCTCGCCCAGCACGTGGGTTCGCGCCTTCACGTCTGCCATGTCTCCACCGCCGGTTCCGTGGAGATCGTGCGCTGGGCGAAGGCCCGCGGCATCAACGTCACTGCCGAAGTCACCCCGCACCACCTGCTCCTGACCGACGAACTGGTCCGCAGCTACGACCCCGTGTACAAGGTCAACCCGCCGCTCCGTACGGACGCCGACGTGCAGGCGCTGCGCGAGGGCCTGGCCGACGGCACTATCGACGTCGTCGGCACCGACCACGCTCCGCACCCCAGCGAGCACAAAGAATGTGAGTGGGCCCAGGCCGCCATGGGCATGACGGGCCTGGAGACAGCGCTCTCCGTGGTGCAGGAAACCATGATCGAAACCGGATTGATGACCTGGGCCGACTTCGCCAGGGTTACTTCGTTCACTCCGGCGGTGATCGGACGTGTTGCCGACCAAGGCCGTCCCTTGGAGGTTGGCGAGCCCGCCAACGTCATCTTGGTGGACCCGGCTGCGCGTTGGACCGTCGACCCCCATAAAATGGCAACCATGGGCCGCAATTCACCGTTCAAGGGCAAAGAGCTGCCCGGTTCAGTGGTGGCGACCTTCTTCAAGGGCCACCCCACTGTCCTCGACGGCAAACTGAACACCCCGTACCGCTACCCTGCAGTCAGCGGTAACTGATGGACAACCAAACACTGACCGTGCTCATCACGGTTCCGTTGATCGCCGTGGTGCTGGCGATGCTCTGGCTGGGTTGGCGGAACCGCCTGAGGCGACAAACCGACGTCGAACGCCTTCCCGCGGTGCCGGAGCAGCTGACCCCTGCCACCGTCGTCGCGGAGGGCCAGTACGTGGCAACCACCACGGCGGGCGACTGGCTGGACCGAATCGCCGTCCAGGGCCTGGGAATCCGGACCAACGCGGAACTGAGCATCCACGCCGAAGGCGTGCTGTTCGACCGGTCGGGTGCCGCCCCGGTGTTCATCCCGCGCTCCGCGGTGCAGGACAGCCGCCCAGCGGACGGCATGACAGGGAAGTTCGTCGAAAAGGACGGACTCCTGGTCATCAGCTGGAAACTGGGCAGCCGTGAGCTGGACACCGGTTTCCGGTCCAGGCACGCAGCCGACAAGCAGCTCCTCCTCGAAGCCCTCCAGGAATTGATCTCCGCAGCCCCTCAGGCAGATGCCGATAGTGGAAAGTAATAAAGTGACGGATAGTAAAGCAGCCACCACCCCCACCTCCTCAGCAGCAGTGCTGGTGCTCGAAGACGGCCGCGTGTTCCGCGGCCGCAGCTATGGCGCCCAGGGAACCGCGCTCGGTGAGGCCGTCTTCGCCACCGGCATGACCGGCTACCAGGAGACCATCACCGATCCCTCCTACGCACGCCAACTGGTTGTCCAGACGGCGCCGCACATCGGCAACACCGGCGTCAACAGCGACGACGCTGAGTCCCGCCGCATCTGGGTAGCCGGGTACATTGTGCGCGACGCCGCACGCCGACCCTCCAACTGGCGCTCCGAGCGTTCGCTGGATGACGAACTCACCGAGCAGGGAATCGTCGGTATCCAGGGAGTGGACACCAGGGCCATCACCCGCCACCTCCGCGAGCACAAGACCATGCGCGCAGGCATCTTCTCCGGCGAGGCCGCCCAGGCAACCGACAAGGAGCTGCTGGACACCGTCCTGGCAAGTGCTCCGATGGAAGGCGCAGCCCTGGCCGAGGAAGTCTCCATTGACGAGGCCTATGTTGTTGAGCCCAAGGACCACGGCTGGGAAGGCGAACCGCGCTTCTCCATCGCAGCTGTGGACCTGGGCATCAAAGCCATGACCCCGGTACGTTTCGCCGAGCGTGGCGTGCGTGTCCATGTCCTGCCGGCTACCTCCACGGTTGAGGACGTCAACGCCGTGAACCCGGATGGTTTCTTCATGTCCAACGGTCCGGGCGACCCCGCGACGGCCGATCACCAGGTGAAGCTCCTGCGTTCGGTGCTGGATGAGAAGCTGCCGTACTTCGGCATTTGCTTCGGCAACCAGATCCTCGGCCGCGCCCTTGGTTTCGGTACCTACAAGCTCCGCTACGGCCACCGCGGCATCAACCAGCCGGTCATGGACCGCCGCACGGGCAAAGTGGAAATCACTTCGCAGAACCACGGCTTCGCCGTCGACGCGCCGCTGAACGGCGCCACGGTGGCCCCGGAAGAGCGTTATGGTCGCGTTGAAGTCAGCCACGTTTCCCTGAACGACGACGTCGTTGAAGGGCTCGCCTGCCTCGACATCCCCGCATTCTCGGTCCAGTACCACCCCGAAGCCGCGGCTGGCCCGCACGATGCCGCCTACCTCTTTGACCGCTTCATCGACCTCATGGCCGACACCAAGTCCAAGGCCACAGGCGATAACACCAACGACTCCAAGACTGAGGACAAGAAGTAATGCCCAAGCGTACAGATCTCAAGAGCGTCCTCGTCATTGGCTCGGGCCCGATCGTCATCGGCCAGGCCGCCGAGTTCGACTACTCCGGCACCCAGGCCCTTCGCGTCCTCAAGGAGGAAGGCCTTCGCGTCATCCTCGTGAACTCCAACCCGGCCACCATCATGACGGACCCCGAGTTCGCGGATGCCACCTACGTTGAGCCCATCACCCCGGAGGTGGTGGAGAAGATCATCGCCAAGGAGCGCCCGGACGCCATTCTGCCCACCCTGGGTGGCCAGACGGCACTGAACACCGCCATCGCGCTGGACAAGAACGGCGTGCTGGAGAAGTACAACGTAGAACTCATTGGTGCGAACATTGCCGCCATTGAACTCGGCGAAGACCGCGAGAAATTCAAGGGCGTAGTGGAGCGTTGTGGCGCGGAGTCCGCACGCAGCCACATCATCCACACCATGGAGGAGGCATTCACGGCAGCGGAAGACCTCGGCTACCCGATGGTGGTCCGTCCTTCCTTCACCATGGGTGGCCTGGGCTCCGGCCTGGCGTACAACGAGGACGACCTTCGCCGCATCGTCGGCCAGGGCCTCCAGTACAGCCCCACCACCGAGGTCCTGCTCGAAGAGAGCATCCTCGGCTGGAAGGAATATGAGCTGGAGATGATGCGCGACAAGAACGACAACGTCGTTGTTGTCTGTTCCATCGAGAACTTCGATCCCGTAGGTGTCCACACCGGTGACTCCATCACGGTTGCCCCGGCCCTGACGCTCACGGACCGCGAGTACCAGAAGCTGCGCGACGTCTCCATCGCCGTCATTCGCGAAGTCGGCGTGGACACCGGTGGCTGCAACATCCAGTTCGCCATCGACCCCGCCACGGGCCGCGTGGTGGTTATCGAGATGAACCCCCGCGTTTCCCGCTCTTCGGCCCTGGCATCGAAGGCAACAGGTTTCGCCATCGCCAAGATCGCCACCAAGCTGTCGCTCGGGTACACACTGGACGAGATCCCCAACGACATCACGCAGAAGACGCCGGCGTCGTTCGAGCCGACCCTGGACTACGTCGTGGTCAAGGTTCCCCGTTTCGCGTTCGAGAAGTTCCCGGCAGCGGACAACACCCTCACCACCACCATGAAGTCCGTCGGCGAAGCGATGGCCATGGGACGCAACTTCACAGAGGCGCTGCAGAAGGCCTTGCGCTCCCTGGAGCAGAAGGGCTCGCAGCTGGACTTCAGCTCCGTACCCGAATATGAAGTTGCCGAGCTCATTGAGAAGGCCAAGCGTCCCACCACTGACCGCCTGCACCAGGTGCAGCGGGCAATGCTGGGCGGCGCCAGCGTGGAAGACCTCTTCGAAGCCACCAAGATCGACCCCTGGTTCCTGGACCAGCTGCAGTTGCTCAACGAGACCGCGCAGGAGATCCGCAAGGCCGGCGTGCTGACCGAGGAAATGCTGCGCAACGCCAAGCGCCACGGTTTCTCCGATGAGCAGATCGGTGCGTTGACGCACAACAATGAGGCAGTGGTCCGGGGCGTCCGGCAGGCCCTGGGCATCCGTCCGGTGTACAAAACAGTGGACACCTGCGCTGCGGAGTTCGCCGCTTACACCCCGTACCACTACTCGTCCTATGACGAAGAGGATGAAGTGGGCCTGCACGCCAAGCCCTCGGTCATCATCCTCGGCTCCGGTCCCAACCGCATCGGCCAGGGCATCGAGTTTGACTACTCCTGCGTGCACGCCTCCATGGCACTGCGCAAGGCCGGGTACGAGACCGTCATGGTCAACTGCAACCCGGAGACAGTCTCCACCGACTATGACGTCTCCACCCGCCTGTACTTCGAACCGCTGACCCTTGAGGACGTCCTTGAGGTCATCGCGGCAGAAGAACGCACCGGCGGCGTCATGGGTGTCTTCGTTCAGCTCGGCGGCCAAACCCCGCTCAAGCTGGCACAGCAGCTCGCCGATGCGGGCGTGCCGATCCTGGGTACTTCGCCCGAGGCCATCGACCTCGCCGAGCACCGTGGCGCCTTCGCACGTGTCCTGGACGAGGCTGGCTTGACCTCCCCGAAGAACGGCACCGCCGTTTCCTTCGAGGACGCCAAGAAGATCGCCGACGAGATCGGCTACCCGGTCCTGGTGCGCCCGTCCTACGTCCTGGGTGGCCGTGGCATGGAGATCGTCTACGACGAAGCCAACCTCTCCCGCTACATCGCCAACGCCACCGAGATCACCACGGACCACCCGGTGCTGATCGACCGCTTCCTTGAGGACGCCGTCGAAATCGACGTTGACGCCCTCTTCGATGGCACCGACATGTACCTCGGCGGCATCATGGAACACATCGAAGAGGCCGGTATCCACTCCGGCGACTCCGCGTGCGTCCTGCCTCCCATCACCTTGGGCAACAACGTGATCGAACGCGTGCGCACTGCCACGCGTGCCATCGCCGAGGGTGTAGGTGTCCGCGGCCTGATCAACATCCAGTTCGCCCTTGCCTCCGATGTCCTGTACGTCCTGGAAGCCAACCCGCGTGCCTCCCGCACGGTTCCGTTCGTCTCCAAGGCCACGGGTGTCCAGATGGCCAAGGCCGCCGCGCTCATCGGCACGGGTGTCACCATCAATCAGCTCCGTACTGCCTACAAGATGCTGCCGGAGACCGGGGACGGCTCCACGCTGCCCTTGGACGCCCCGGTTGCCGTCAAGGAAGCCGTCCTGCCGTTCAGCCGCTTCCGCACCCCGGAGGGCAAGGTTGTGGACTCACTGCTTGGCCCGGAAATGCGCTCCACCGGTGAAGTCATGGGTATCGATAAGCACTTCGATACGGCATTCGCCAAGAGCCAGGCCGCAGCCAACAACGCGCTCCCCACGGAAGGCAAGATCTTCGTCTCCGTGGCAAACCGCGACAAGCGCTCGGTGATCATGGGCGTCAAGCGGCTCTCCGACCTCGGTTTCGAGATCGTGTCCACCGGCGGCACGGCAGATGTCCTGCGCCGCAACGGCATCCAAGCCACTCCGGTGCGCAAGGTAGCCGAGGGCAGCAGCGCCGAAGGCGAAGGAACCATCGCCGACCTCGTCGTTGCCGGCGAGATCGACATGGTCTTCAACACCCCTTCCGGCGGTGAAGCCCGCAGCGACGGATACGAACTCCGTGCCGCAGCAACCTCCATCGGCATCCCTTGCATCACCACCGTTGCCGAGTTCAACGCAGCTGTACAGGCCATTGAGGCGCTGCGCACTTACGAATGGTCGGTGACCAGCCTGCAGGAGCACGCAGCGAATCTGGCAGCCGCAGTGGAAGCAGCCAATGCCTGAGTCTGCTTCGCCACAGCAGGAGCAGCAGCCGGCCCGGGAGTCCTTTGGCTCCCGGCTGGCTGCCGCCATGACTGCCCGCGGACCGCTGTGCGTCGGGATCGACCCGCACCCGCAGCTCTTGGCTGAGTGGGGACTGAACGACGACGCCGCCGGGCTGGAGCGCTTTTCGCTGACGGTGGTGGAGGCAGTGGCTTCCCTCGCTGCCGCGGTGAAGCCGCAGGTGGCCCTCTACGAGCGGCATGGGTCTGCGGGAATGGCTGTGCTGGAGCGCACTCTGGCTGCGTCCTCGGAGGCGGGGGTCCTCAGTATCGCTGACGCCAAGCGTGGTGACATTGGTTCCACGATGGCTGCCTACGCCGACGCCTGGCTGCGTGACGGGTCATCCTTGGCCGCGGATTCTGTGACCTTGAGCCCATACCTCGGCTTTGAGTCGCTTCGTCCGGCGTTGGATCTCGCCGCCCAGTACGGCAGGGGAGTGTTTGTGCTCGCGTTGACGTCCAACCCGGAGGGCAAGTCCGTCCAGCATGTTGGCGGCGCTGATTCCGTTGCCCGGCGCATTGTGGCCGAGGCTGCCGCGGAGAACCGGCGCTATGACGGGGCCCTGGGGTCGGTTGGCTTAGTGGTGGGTGCCACCATTGGTTCGGCGTTGGAGGACCTCGACATTGACCTTGGTCCGGTCCGTGGTGCCATCCTGGCCCCGGGACTCGGTGCCCAGGGAGCTACCCCCGCCGATCTCCGTGCCACTTTTGGGGCCGCGTATCCGAGTGTCCTTGCGACATCGAGCCGGGGAATCCTGGCCGCGGGTCCGTCGGTTGCGGCCCTGCGCGCGGCAACCGGTGAGACGTTGGACGGGCTCCGCTCCGAGTAAGTTGCCAACCGTCATTGCGCAACCGGGCCCCTGCCGGTAGGTTCAGGATCAGTCCGCGTGATCTGGATCACAATCTCGATCTGACAGGGGTTTGGCAGTGGGCCTTAAAGAGCTGACACCGCAGGAACGTTCCGATGCCCTTGAAAAGGCTGCGAAGGCACGTGCCGTGCGTGCAGCAGCCAAGGAAAGGCTCAAGCGCGGTGAGCTGAGCATTGCCGAGCTGATCTCCTCGGGCACAACGGACGAGGCGATAGCCCGCATGCGGGTGGTGGAATTGCTGGAGGCCCTGCCGGGCATTGGACCCGTCAGGGCTGCTGGGATCATGGCCGAGATTGGAATTGCCGGATCCCGGCGGATCAGGGGGCTGGGAATTCACCAGGCCCGGGCGCTGGTAGATTTTATGGATACCCAGCAAAGCGTTTGACGCATCTCCCCGAAGGAATCCGTGAGCAAGAATCCTGGACTGACTGTCCTTGCAGGCCCCACTGCCGTTGGCAAGGGAACCGTTTCAACCTATATCAGGGACAACTATCCGGAGGTCTGGCTCTCAGTCTCGGCAACCACCCGGGCCGCCCGGCCGGGAGAGAAAGACGGAGTCCACTACTTCTTCAAGTCCGCCGAGGAGTTCGACTCGCTGGTCGACCAGGGCGAACTCCTGGAGTGGGCCGTTGTCCACGGCCACAACCGCTACGGCACGCTCCGCAGCACGGTGAACGCGGCCATCGCCGAAGGCAAATCAGTCCTCCTCGAGATCGACCTCCAGGGCGCGCGGCAGGTCAAGGCCGCGGTGCCGGACGCTAATTTCGTGTTCCTGGCCCCGCCCAGCTGGGATGAAATGGTGCGGCGCCTGGTGGGCCGCGGCACCGAAACACCCGAGGAACAGCAGCGCAGGCTGGAAACAGCTAAACTGGAACTTGCTGCTGAGCCGGAGTTTGACCACACCGTCATCAATGACGACGTTCGCCGGGCAGCGGACGAGCTTGTTTCACTCATGGGGCTTACCCCGCACGGGCGCTAAAGCGCCTGCATTTGTTGGCCCGCTAGAATTTGGAGAATTCGTGTCCACGAACCTTGAAGGCATCATCAACCCGCCGATCGATTCGCTGCTTGAGGCTGCCGATTCCAAGTACGGCCTGGTAATCTTCGGCGCCAAGCGTGCCCGCCAGATCAATGCGTACTACGCCCAGCTTCACGAGGGCCTCTTCGAGTACGTTGGCCCGCTGGTCGACACCAAGCTGAACGAAAAGTCACTTTCGATCGCCCTGCGCGAGATCAACGAAGGCCTCCTGGTCTCCACGCCGATCGAGCCCACAGAATAAAACAGACTGCCTGTTGACGGAGGTCACGTGCGCATAGTCCTCGGAGTCGGGGGAGGGATCGCAGCCTACAAGGTTGCATCGCTCCTCCGGCTTTTTACTGAAGCCGGTCACAAGGTGACGGTCATTCCCACGGAAGCGGCCACCCGCTTTGTTGGTGTGGCTACATGGGAGGCCCTCTCGGGTAATCCTGTGAGCAACAGCGTCTTTGACGACGTCGAGAAGGTCAACCATGTCCGATTGGGACATGAGGCGGACCTGATCGTCGTGGCTCCGGCCACGGCCGACCTCCTGGCCAAGGCAGCCACCGGACAGGCGGGCGACCTCCTTACCAACACGCTCCTCATGGCCCACGGGCCTGTCCTCTTTGCTCCGGCCATGCACACGGAAATGTGGCAACACGCCGCAACCCAGGCCAATGTGGAGACATTGCGCAGCCGCGGCGTCACAGTCCTTGAGCCTGCCTCCGGGCGCCTTACCGGCGCGGACTCGGGCCCGGGCCGCCTGCCGGAACCTGAAGCGATCTTCGCTGCTGCCATGGCCCTTGCCGGCACGGAATCCTCGCCGGTACAGGGCAGCCAGTCCGGTGTCCTTGCCGGACGCGTCGTTACCATCTCCGCCGGCGGAACCAGGGAAGCCTTGGATCCGGTGCGCTTCCTGGGCAACCGCTCATCGGGAAAGCAAGGCGCGGCCCTGGCCGCTGCCGCGCTGTCCGCCGGAGCCACTGTCCGTTTCCTTGCGGCCCATATGGACGTCGAGCCGCCGACCGGCGTCGAGCTTGTCCGCGTTGAGTCGGCCTTGGAGTTGCGGGAAGCGGCGCTGAAAGCGGCGGCCGATTCCGACGTCGTTATTATGGCTGCCGCTGTGGCGGACTTCCGTCCGGCAGAAGTTTCAGACACCAAGATCAAGAAGGTCGACGGCGAGGACGCACCGTTGGTGCACCTGGTTCGGAATCCGGATATCCTGCACGAGCTCGTTGAGCGGCGGAACGCCGAAGGCGGCAAGCAACTGATCGTGGGTTTCGCGGCAGAAACGGGCGATGCCCAGGGGGACGTCCTGGAACACGCCACGGCCAAGCTCAAGCGCAAGGGCTGCGACCTCCTGGTGGTCAACCATGTTGGCATCGGCCGAGTCTTCGGCCAGGACGACAACTCCGTCGTCATTCTTTCCGGACACGGGGCAGAGCCGGAATCCGCGGCCGGTTCCAAGGCCGACGTTGCTGCTGCCGTGATCGACCGGGTGGGCGCCGAGCTCGCACGGGTTTTTCCCGCTGTGTAACCGAACCCACACCGGAATTCTTAGCAAAGGGACACACGGAAGATGCCGCCGTCCCGCAACCCAGTAAGGTGGTCGAGTGACTTTACCGCTGCACCATGAACACCATGGCACCCCGTCCAAGCTCCGGCTCTTCACCTCAGAGTCGGTCACCGAAGGGCACCCGGATAAGATTTGCGACCAGATCAGCGACTCCATTCTTGATGCGTTGCTGGCCGCGGATCCTGAATCCCGCGTAGCCGTAGAGACCATGGCCACTACCGGCCTGGTGCACGTGGCCGGTGAGGTCACCACTGACGCTTACGTCGAGATCCCGCAGATCGTCCGCGAAACCATCCTTGGTATCGGGTACGACTCCTCGGCCAACGGCTTCGACGGTGCCCGCTGTGGTGTCTCCGTCTCCATCGGCCAGCAGTCCAACGACATTGCGGGAGGTGTCTTCAACTCGCTTGAAGCCCGCGAGGGCCGCCAGGAGGACGACTACGACCTCCAGGGCGCAGGCGACCAAGGCATCATGTTCGGCTACGCCAGCGACGAGACTGCCTCCTACATGCCTACTCCCATCTGGCTGGCGCACCGCCTCTCGGAACGCCTCACTGAGGTCCGCAAGAACGGCGAGCTCGCGTACCTCCGCCCGGACGGCAAGACGCAGGTCACGGTAGGTTACGACGGTGACCGGCCCGTTTCCGTGGAAACAGTGGTCATCTCCAGCCAGCACGCCGAAGAAGCGAGCCTGGAGCAGCTTCGTGCGGACCTCGCCAGCTACGTGATAGACCCCGTGCTGTCCGCGGCCAACCTGGATATCGCACGGACGGCGAACATCCTGAACCCTGCCGGTGCCTTCGTCATCGGTGGGCCGGTGGGCGACGCCGGCCTCACGGGACGCAAAATCATTGTTGACACCTACGGCGGATTCTCCCGTCACGGCGGTGGAGCGTTCTCCGGCAAGGATCCGTCCAAGGTGGACCGTTCGGCCGCCTATGCCATGCGATGGGTCGCCAAGAACGTAGTGGCCGCCGGACTGGCAAAGCGCGCCGAGATCCAGATCGCCTACGCCATTGGCCAGGCCCGCCCCGTTGGAACGTACGTTGAGACGTTCGGTACGGAGACTGTTGATCCGGCCCGCATCAGCGAGGCCATCACGGAACTCTTCGACCTGCGTCCCCGGGCCATTATTGACGCCCTTGACCTGAAGCGGCCCATCTACGCCAAGACGGCCGCGCATGGCCACTTCGGCCGCGATGATCCCGACTTCACGTGGGAGCGACTGGACCGGGTTGATGACCTGAAGGAATACTTCAACGCCTGATCTATCGCGTTTGGCCCGGCTTAGGCCGTGGGTTACTACTTTGTCGGTGCCCCATGGTTTGCTGAAGCCAGAGAGATGCCCGCAGCGGGTCAATCCCGCTGCGGGCATTCTGCGTTGATGATGTTCAAGGGTGCCCGGAAGTGAATTGGAGGTGAAGTGCGTGGCAGGATTCGAGGCCCAGCCTTCGTTGCTCCAGCCCTCACTCCTGCAGGGTTTTCCGGAGCGTGCACCGGTCAACGGACCGCCCCTCGCCGCGGAGAACCCCGTCGCACGGGTGGTGCTGGAATCCTCCTTGCCCCATTTGGACAGGCCTTTCGACTACAGCGTTCCCGCGGAGCTTTCTGACACAGCTGTGCCCGGTGTGCGCGTCAAGGTCAAATTCAACGGCCAGGAGCTGAACGGGTACGTCGTGGAGCGCCGCGCCAATTCGGAGGGTTCCCACTCCCTGGCGGCCCTGCACAAAGTCGTTTCCCCGGTGGCCGTCCTGACTCCGGCCATCGCAGAGCTGGCCGGCAGTGTCGCCGCCCGGTACGCCGGAACCCTCAGCGACGTCCTCCGGACTGCGATCCCGCCCAGGGTCGCCAAGGTGGAGAAGGAACTGCTCGCCGGAGAGCTGGATGCAGCCGGAACGCCTGAGCTGGGTTCCAGTCCGGCCGATGGCTGGAGGGCTTACTCCAACGGAGCACCCTACGTGCAGCACTTGGCCGGTGGTGGTACGCCCAAGGCCGTCCTGACCGCTTTGCAGGGGTTCGGTCCCCATGGGTGGCCGGCGCTTGTTGCTTCCGCCGTTGCGGCAGTCCGCTCGTCGGGCCGGGGCGCCGTGGTGGTCGTACCCGACTACCGTGACCTGGAGCAGCTGGAAGCCGCCCTTGAGAGTGTCCTGCCGAAGTCCGACGTCGCCCGACTCACTGCAGACGACGGCCAGACCCCCCGATACCGGAACTTCCTTCGGCTGCTGAGTGGTTCCGCCGGAGTGGCGATTGGTACACGTTCGGCCGCCTATGCCCCGGTGCGGGACCTGGGCCTGGTGGTGTGCTGGGACGACGGCGATGACCTGCACATCGAGCAGCGGGCCCCTTATGCGCATACCCGGGAGGTCCTGTTGCTGCGTGCCGAGCAGGAAGGTGCGGCCTGCCTCATGGCTGCCCACAGCCGCAGCACGGAGCTTCAACGCCTTGTCGAAATGCAGTGGGCGGTTCCTATCGAGGCACCACGATCCGCTGTCCGTTCGACGGTTCCCCGGGTCCTGAACACGGCTGACAGTTTTGAGCAGGAACGTGATCCCTTGGCACGCATTGCCCGCCTGCCCGGGGCGGCCTGGCGGGCGGCAAAGGAGGGCCTGGATCGGGGTCCGGTCCTGGTACAGGTTGCCCGGGCCGGCTATGCACCGTCGTTGGTGTGCGAGACGTGCCGGGAACTTGCCCGCTGCAACGCCTGCCAGGGGCCGTTGGCCGTATCCAGCGGCGCAGCCATACCTGCGTGTCGCTGGTGCTCAACACCAGCACCCCAGTGGCGCTGCACCCATTGCAGCGGAACAAGGCTCCGCCGGGGTGCGGCGGGTGTGATGCGGACGGCGGAGGAACTGGGGCGTGCCTTCCCGGGCAAGGCCGTCGTGACTTCATCAGGTGAGCACATCAAAGCGGCCGTGCCGGACGTTCCGGCCTTGGTGGTGGCGACTGTCGGCGCTGAGCCGGTGGCTGCCCACGGCTACGCTGCGGCCCTGCTGCTCGATGGAAATTCGCTGCTCCGGCGCGAGAACCTCAGGGCAGGCGAGGACACCGTCAGGCGCTGGTTCAACGCAGCTGCCCTCGTCAAACCCGCAAGCCAAGGCGGCCTCGTGGTGATCACCGCGGACGATACCGCTGCGACCGGTGCGCTGCTGCGGTGGGACGCTTCGGGATACGCATCGCGCGAGCTGGCACTGCGGAAGGAACTGCAGTTGCCCCCAGCGGTACGGGTTGCCTCTGTTACCGGCGGGAGGGCCGACGTCGGACACTTTTCGCAGGCCTTCGAGGCCAGTGCAGCGCTGCCCTCGGGCACCAAACTCCGCAGCGCCGGGCCGGCTCCCCTTCAGCCGCTTACAGGCGCCGCCCAACTGCCGGCCGCTGATGCGGATGTGAGGATGCTCTACTTCATCCCCTACAGCGACGCGGCTGCGGCTACCCGCGCCATGCGCGCCGTGAAGGCTGCGAGTGCCGCCAAGCGCACGTCTGGCCCTGTACAGCTCCGCTTGGACGGCGTGGACGTCCTCTAGCCCGGTGCGTCAGCCCCTGCGTTTACGCTGGGCCACGACTTCCTCGGCTGCGGCAAGGAGTTGCTGTGCTGACTCGTCCCAGTTGAACCCTGCTGCACGCTCCACCGAACGCACGGAGCGCTCCTGCCAGAGGGAGTCCTTCGCCAAAGCCGTGACGGCTGCTGAGAAGTCAGCGGGTGAATCCGGGTCCACGTAGCTGATGGCATCGCCGCCTACTTCCCGGAAAATGGGGATGTCGCTGGCGATCACGGGTGTCCCCAGCGCCATCGCCTCAACCAGCGGCAAACCGTACCCCTCGGCGCGGGAAAGGCTGATCAGGGCGGTTGCTCGAACAAGGAGTTCGTCGTATTGGGCGTCCGTAACCCCGTTGTGGAACTGGACCTTGGCTCCTTCTGGAACCATCGCCTCGAGTTCCGCCTTGCGGTCGGAGGTGATCCGGCTGAGCAGGTGCAGGGTGAAGTCCGGCAAGCCGGCCATGCCCCGGATCATCGTTTCCACATTCTTGTACGGCATGAACGAACCCATGTACAGGAGTGTCTTGTCGGCGCCCGCGGCAGGATTACGGGGCGCCTGGCCGGGTTGCGGGGCGTTGCCCACAATGCGCACCGGCCGTTTGGTCAGTTGGTACTTGGCCATGAGGGCACGGGTTGTCTGGCTGATGGTTGCCACGATGTCGGCACGGTTCAGCAGGAGGCGCTGCGGCCAAAAGGCCTTGTGGTAGAGCCGCCACAGCAGCCGTACGGGAGCCGGCAGGAAGCCTGGGGGAGTGGGGTGCTCGTAGTAGATGAGGTCATGCAAGGTGAGGATCAGGCCGTAGCGCCGTCCCAGGGTGCCCATGGTCTGCATGGGACACACGACGACGTCCGCGCCCAGCGGGTTGACCTTTCGTGCGACAAACAGCTCCATCGGAGACAAGGGGCTGTTGATCATCACATAGGGAACGTCCGGCAGCAGCGCGAGTTGGCGCTTGTCGCTGATCAGCATGGTCACGTCCGCGATTTTGGATGTTGCTGCTATGAGGCTGGAACCGTAGCGGCTGATGCCATCGTGGTGGTCCGTTCGGGTAAAGCGGGCGTCGATGACGATTTTCACGCGGGATGTTCCTCCAGGAAGGTGCGGATGGCTGTTGCGGCCGGGACCGGCGTCTCGTAGTGGATGAGGTGCCCGACGCCGGGAATCACTTCCAGCGTTCCGTCGGGTAGGCGCTCCATGAGTTTGTGCTGGTTGGGAAGGGTGGCGATCTCGTCTTTTTCGCCGGCGACCAGGAGCACCGGGAGGGTCAGTTGTTCGGCGACCTCCGCCACGTTCCCTGAGACCGAGGCTTTGAAGGATTCGAGCAGGCTGTTCCGGTCCGCGAAGGCGCTGAAGTAGGCATTATGCTGTGCGTGGATGAACCGGCGCAGGTGCTTGTCCTTGGTTTTGGCCATCGTGATGCTCATGACACGCACGATTGCCCGGTTGCGGAGCACCGCCAGCCCCAGCGGGCGCGGGAGCCTCGCTGAAGCCTGGTAGTACAGCACGGCAAGTTTGGTCATGATGCCCTTGGGGCCTTCCAGCGCCGGGGCGGCAATGGGGTTGACCAGGATCAAGGGGTAGACGGATCCCGGATGCGCTGCGGCAAAATGGCTGGCCACGATGGATCCGAAGGAGTGGCCCAGCAGGACCGTCTTGGGGCCAAGTCCGGTTGCTGCCATGAAGCTGGAGATAAACCGCCCGTACCGTTCCACGGTGTGCTTGTCGCCCACGAATGGTTCGGAGCTGCCGAAGGCCGGCAGGTCAGGCATGATGATGCGCATCTCTGGGAGCTGGTCAGCGACCCGCAGCAGGCCGTGGTGATCGCCCCGGAAGCCATGGATGACCAGGATAGTTCGGGTGGCAGCTGTAACGGACACAGGTTCGTAGGTCCAGTAGGCGATGTTGCTGCCGTCTACGTCGACGTCTGAGGCGTGGGTCCGCCCGGGCAGAAACGCGCTGAAGAATTCCCCAGGGGCCTGCGCACCGTCAGGCGAATGCGCGGTGTCCACTTTTTCCATACGGTTTGTCCTAGTTCACGTTGTCCGGGTGCGAACCCGTTCGGTGGTGGCGCTCGAGTCCCGCCATGCGTTCGATGTCGGCGGTGTCCAGTTCAAAGTCGAAGACTGCAATGTTCTCCTTGATCCGACCGGGGGAGCTGGCCTTCGGGATGACCAGGTTTCCCAACTGGAGGTGCCAGCGGAGAATGATCTGCGCCGGGGTCCGGTTGTACTTCTCCGCCAGCGACAAAATGGCTGGGTCTGCCAGGACCTGGCCGCGCCCGAGTGGGCTCCAGGCCTCCGTTGCGATCCCCAGCTGTTCATGCAGCGTCCTTAGCCGGGTTTGTTGCAGCCAAGGGTGCAGCTCAATCTGGTTGACGGCTGGAACAACCTCGGCCTTGTCCATGAGTTCTTCAAGATGTCCGGGTTGGAAATTGGACACGCCAATGGCCCGGACTTTGCCTTCGCGGTACAGGGTTTCCATCGCCTTGTATGTTTCGGTGAACAGCCCGCGGCCGGCGCAGGGCCAGTGGATCAGATAGAGGTCCACATAGTCGAGGCCAAGGTTGGAGATGGAGGTGTCGAAGGCCCGGAGCGTCGAATCGTAGCCTTGGTCGTCGTTCCAGACCTTGGTGGTCACGAACAGGTCCTCGCGTGAAAGGCCATGTACCGCTTCGCCGGAACCACCTGTGGCACTGCGGGCGGCAGCGGCATCGCCTATGGCCGCCCCAATTCCCCTGCCCACGCCTACCTCATTGCCGTACATCGCCGCAGTGTCGAAGCGCCTGTACCCTTCCCCGAGGGCCGTGGCCACCAGGGTGTCAGCGTCATGGGGCGGAACCTTATAGAGTCCGAATCCCAGTCGTTCCATCTGTACGCCGTTGTTAAGTGCCAGACGGCTCGATGTCAGCTTGGATGAGGATCTCATAGCAACGACTCTACCCAGTCCGGACGCGATTTCTTCAGGCATGGCCGTTGAAACTCACCAGGCGTCGGGCGGACGCCTCGTCCAGAATAAGGTCCGTGGCCAGTCCTGCCGCCAGGGCCCCCTGTAGTCCGTTGATCTTGGAAGCGCCGGACACGACGCATATCCGGCGCCTGACCTGACGGAGCTGCTCGTGGCTCGGCCCCGTGGATCTTTCGTTCAAGGTGATGCCGTCGGAGGAACCGTCGCTCCGGAAGAACACCGTCGCGACATCACCTACAACGTCGTCGGCAGCCAGCATGCTGAGGTCGTGTTCGTCGAGGTATCCGCCGGCGTAGACGTGGCTGGGGTAATCGGAATCGACTGAGCCTACGCCGAATATCGCAATGCTCATTCGCGCCTGCAAGTCGAGGATGCGTTGAACGCTGCGTTCATTCCACATCGCCGTCTTGGTGGACGCGTGATCAAAGAACGCCGGCACCGGGAACTGTTCCACCCTTGCCCCGTAGGCGCTGCCGAAGCGTCTCATGATGTCGCTGGCGTACGTAATGCCTGTGGTTTGCATGTTGCCCGCCCCGTTGAGTTGGACCACGATGCTGTCGTGCGTCACCTTGCGGGTGAGGTGGCGGCTGACGGCACTGAGGGTTGCACCCCAGGCCACGCCGATGATGGCGTTGGAGTCCACCAGGGGGCCGATGGTTCGTGCTGCCTGCATGGCAACACGGTCCAAAGTCTCGGCCTCATTGAGGGTGTCCAGCACCGGGACGACGTGGACGTCCACTCCGTATTGGTTCCGGATCTGGCTTTCCAGCTCGGGTCCGGTGTCGAAGGGGCTTCGGATCTGGACCTGGACCAAGCCCGTTTCCCGTGCCGAGGACAGCAGCCGGGACACCGTGGAACGGGAGGTCCGCAGCTCGCGGGCAATTGCATCCATGGTCAGGTCCTGCAGGTAATACATTTGTGCAGCCCGGAGCGCATCCGAGTGACGTGATCGTGCCATCTCATTTCCTTACTGCACGTTTGTGCAAATAGCTTGACTCCATTTTCCACCTTCGCAAGATTAGTGGTGAACGGTGCAGCAGCGAGTGGCGCGGCGCACGAACCAAGCCCAAGGGAGCAGTTTTGGGACACAACAGGATTTCCGGTACCTCACAGCACGCACAGCAGCGCGACTCCGTCGTCGCATTGCAGGAGCGGCCCTCGGCGAAGGTACTCATCATCGGCGGTGGCATCAATGGTGTCGGAACGTTCCGCGACCTCGCCCTGCAAGGCGTCGATGTGGCACTTGTTGAGCGCGGTGACTACTGCCAGGGTGCCAGCGGTGCCTCGTCCCACATGATCCACGGCGGCATCCGCTACCTCGAAAACGGCGAGTTCCGCCTCGTCCAGGAATCCGTAGTGGAGCGAAACCGGCTCCTGCGGATCGCGCCGCACTACGTCAAGCCGCTGCAGACAACCATCCCGATCTTCAGCACCTTCTCCGGAATCCTCTCCGCCCCCACGCGCTTCCTGACGCACAAGCAGGGCAAGCCCAAGGAGCGCGGTGCGTTCCTCATCAAGGTGGGCCTGAGCATGTACGACTTCTTCTCCCGCGACGGCGGAAGTGTTCCGCGGCACCAGTTCCGTGGCCGCACCAAGGCCCTCGCCGAGCTTCCCAAGCTGCACTCCGGCATCAAGTACGCCGCAACGTATTTCGACGCATCCGTGCACAACCCCGAACGCCTGACCCTTGACGTCCTCCAGGATGGCGAAAAGGCCGGCCGTGGGGGCGGGCTCCCCGGCGGAAGCGCCCGCGCCAGCAACTACGTCTCGCTCGTTTCCATGGGCGAGGACGGAGTGCGGCTCCGCGACGAACTGACGGGCAAGGAGTTCGACTTCCAGGCCGACGTCATCGTCAACACCACGGGCGCTTGGGTGGACCTCACCAACCAGGCCATGGGAGCCGTCAGCAAATTCATGGGCGGCACCAAGGGATCCCACATCGTCCTGGACCACCCGGAACTGCTTGCAGCCTGCAACGGCCGCGAGATCTTCTTCGAGCACACCGATGGCCGCATTGTCCTGATCTACCCCATGGGAGACCGTGTGCTGGTTGGCACCACGGATGTGGACGCCGATATGTCCGAGGACGCGGTGTGCACCGAAGAAGAGATTGACTACTTCTTCGACCTCGTCGGACACGTGTTCCCCACCATCAAGGTGGAACGCGAACAGATCGTGTACAGCTTCGCCGGTGTCCGTCCGCTGCCCCGACACGACGAAACCCAGCCCGGATTCGTCTCACGCGACTACCGGATCGAACGCAGCGTCCGCACCGGCAGCGACGCCGTGACAACTCCAGGCGGTAAGGCCGCCGTCGTACTCAGCCTGGTAGGCGGAAAGTGGACCACGTTCCGCGCCCTTGCAGAGCACATGACCAACGACGTCCTCCGCGAACTCGGCATGGAACGCAAGGTCTCGACGGCGAAACTCGCCATCGGTGGCGGTGCCGGATTCCCCGCCACCGAGCAGGGCGAACAGGAATGGATCAAGAAGCACATGGGGCCGGGGCTGGACGCTGACCGCGTAGCTGTCCTGTTGACCCGGTATGGAACACGGGCGGACGCGGTGATTGATTACCTGAAAGCCGGACACGACTCGCCGCTGCGTTCCACCCGCGAACTGAGTGTCCGCGAGCTGGCGTTCATGGCCGAGCACGAGCAGATCGGGCACTTGGTGGATGTCCTGATCCGCCGGACATCCCTCGCGTTCCGGGGCCTGGTAACTGGGGAGTTGCTCAACGAGATCGCTGCTGCACTGGCAGAGCCCCTTGGTTGGGACGCTGCTGCCCGTGAAGCGGAAATCCGCCACGCCCAGGAAGTGCTGCAGCGGTTCCACAAGGTTGACGTGCACAGTCTCGTAGCCTGAGCGCAAGCAGCGGAAACAGCTTGACCGTCCCAGCGTGCGGCAGGGACGGAATGGGGTAGGTGGTCCCGCCAGGGGACCACCACACCGGGACGGTTCCGTGGACCGGAACCGTCCCAACGGCCTCTTCACCCGCGAGGGGGCTGACAACAGAAAAATGAGGAGTCAAAGATGTCTCTTGGAATTGTTTTCCTTTCCGAAGTATTCGGAACCATGATGCTGACCCTGCTGGGTTGCGGCGTCGTGGCAAACGTTGCGCTCAAAGGCACCAAGGGCAACAACGGTGGATTCTTGATGGTGACGTGGGGCTGGGGTATTGCGGTCTTCGCGGGCGTGTTCGTGGCCGCTAAGTCCGGCGCGCACCTTAACCCGGCCGTCACCCTGGGCCTGTTGGTCAAGGGCAGCAAAGAATACGCCCCCGACGTTGCAGTCACTTTCGGGTCCACGCTGACGTACTTCGGCGGTGAACTGCTGGGCGCGTTCCTGGGCGCAGTAGTCTGCTGGCTCGCCTACAAGCAGCATTTCGACGATGAGCCCCTGGCAGCGAACAAGCTGGGAACCTTCTCCACCGGCCCGGCAATCCGCTCCACCCCTTGGAACCTCATCACCGAAATCATCGGCACGTTCGTCCTGGTCTTCGTCATCCTGACCTTCGGCGGCACTCCTTCCGGCCTCGGCCCGCTGGCCGTAGCACTGCTGGTTGTGGGTATCGGTGTATCCCTCGGTGGTCCCACCGGTTACGCCATCAACCCTGCACGTGACCTTGGCCCCCGCATCGCACACGCCGTCCTGCCCATCAAGGGCAAGGGTTCAAGCGACTGGGCGTACTCCTGGATTCCCGTTGTTGGACCACTGGTCGGCGGCACGCTTGCCGGCCTCGTGGCCCTCTGGGTCCCGGACATCATGCCCGCCATCGCCGGCTAAGCGTTTTCCATCCACGTACACTCCGCACACCTCACAACGCCACTGAGTAACGAACAACAGACAAGGACGTCACCATGAACCAATACGTCATCGCCATTGACCAGGGCACCACGAGCTCCCGAGCCATCGTCTTTGACCACTCGGGCAACATCGTCTCCACCGGCCAGATGGAACACGAGCAGATCTTCCCGCAGGCCGGCTGGGTGGAGCACAACGCCGCCGAGATCTGGAACAACACCCGCGAGGTCATCGGCTCCGCCTTGTCAAAGGCGAACCTGACACGGCACGACATCGCCGCCGTCGGCATCACCAACCAGCGCGAAACCGCGGTGGTCTGGGACAAGAACACCGGCGAACCGGTCTACAACGCCATCGTGTGGCAAGACACGCGCACCCAGTCCATCGTCGACGAACTCGGCAAGGACGGGGGACCGGAGCGCTTCAAACAGAAGGTCGGCCTGCCGTTGGCCACCTACTTCTCCGGGACCAAGATCAAATGGATCCTGGACAACGTCGAAGGTGCCCGCGAACGCGCCGAAGCGGGCGACCTCCTCTTCGGCAACACTGACGCATGGGTCCTGTGGAACCTCACCGGCGGCGTAGACGGTGGCGTCCACGTCACCGATGTCACCAACGCTTCGCGCACCATGTTCATGGACCTCGAGACACTGCAGTGGGACCAGGAGATCCTGGACATCTTCGGTGTCCCGGCCTCCATGATGCCTACCATCAAGTCCTCCTCCGAGGTCTATGGGCACGTCCACACCTCTCAGTTGCTGCGCGAAACCCCGGTTGCGGGCATCCTCGGCGACCAGCAGGCAGCAACCTTCGGCCAGGCGGCCTTCCAGGCCGGCGAAGCTAAGAACACCTACGGCACCGGTTGCTTCCTGATCTTCAACACCGGCGAGGAAATCGTCCACTCCAAGAACGGCCTGCTCACCACCCTCGGCTACAAGCTGGGCGACAACAAGCCGCACTACGCCCTGGAAGGCTCCATCGCCGTCACAGGTTCCTTGATCCAATGGCTCCGCGACAACCTCGGCATGATCAGTTCAGCCCCGGAGGTCGAGGAACTTGCCGCAGCCGTGGAAGACAACGGTGGCGTGTACATCGTCCCCGCCTTCTCCGGCCTGTTCGCACCCTACTGGCGGGCAGACGCACGCGGCGCGATCGTGGGACTCACACGATTCGCCAACAAGGGCCACATTGCCCGCGCGGCACTGGAAGCCACAGCGTTCCAGACCCGCGAGGTGCTCGACGCCGTCAACGCGGACTCGGGCGTTCCGCTTACCGAGTTGAAGGTCGACGGCGGCATGGTCGCCAACGATGCCCTCATGCAGTTCCAGGCAGACATCCTCGGCGTGCCCGTGGTCCGTCCGAAGGTCGTAGAAACAACGGCCCTCGGTGCTGCCTACGCGGCCGGCCTGGCAGTCGGTTTCTGGAACGACCTCGGCGAGCTCAGCGCAAACTGGGGCGAGGACAAGCGTTGGGAGCCGCAGATGCCCGCCGAAGAGCAGGAGCGCCAGCTGAGGCTCTGGAAGAAGGCGGTCACCAAGTCCATGGACTGGGTCGACGAGGACGTTAAGTAGCCTGACCTGACGTTGACGGCAGCCGCGCCTGCCCCGCCCGCTTCGCGGTGCCCACCACACCCGGGCGAGGCGCGGCTGCCGTCAACTCAATCATCAGTCCTGTAAGCCGCTCGATGCGACTTGGGAGTTTGATCGTGCGCTATTGTAGATCTATGCGTGCGATCCTTCTGCTTAGCTAGCCGCCCGGCTTTCAACAGCCGTGCGGCCGCCCCTCCATTGTTGAGGGGCTTTTGTGTGTCCGGGGCTATCCGGGACCGCAGCAGGAGGCAAAACCGCCATCGAAGAACAGAAGAGGGCAGCAGTGAGCGTTCAGCCGGAGACAGAGACCGGAACAGCACAGACAGCCGCAGCCGAAGCGCCTGAAGAAGGCGTCTACAGCTTCGCTGCGATGGAAGCCAAGTGGCCGCAGGTTTGGGAAGACCTCAAAGTCTTCACCCCGGCCGACGACGGCTCGCGGGAACGCCGCTACGTGCTGGACATGTTCCCCTACCCTTCCGGCGACCTTCACATGGGCCATGCCGAGGCATTCGCCATGGGCGACGTCGTGGCACGCTACCTGCGCCAAAAGGGCTTCGACGTCCTGCACCCCATCGGTTGGGACTCGTTCGGACTGCCCGCCGAGAACGCTGCCATCAAGCGCAACGCGCACCCCAGCGAGTGGACCTACGCAAACATCGACACCCAGGCTGCGTCGTTCAAGCGTTACGCCATCTCTGCTGACTGGTCGCGCCGCCTCCACACCTCCGACCCCGAGTACTACCGCTGGACGCAGTGGCTGTTCAAGCGGTTCTACGAGCGTGGCCTGGCATACCGCAAGGACTCGCCCGTCAACTGGTGCCCGAAGGACCTCACCGTGCTCGCAAACGAGCAGGTTGTCAACGGCGCCTGCGAACGCTGCGGCACGCCCGTGACCAAGAAGTCCCTGAACCAGTGGTACTTCAAGATCACCGATTACGCAGACCGCCTGCTCCAGGACATGGACCAACTGCAGGGTCACTGGCCCGAACGTGTCCTTGCCATGCAGCGCAACTGGATCGGCCGGTCAGAAGGCGCGCATGTCCGGTTCGTCATCGAAGCCACTGAAGACCGTGCCGAGCGGGAAGTCACTGTATTCACCACTCGTCCGGACACCCTCTATGGTGCAACGTTCTTCGTCGTAGCTGCTGACGCACATCTGGCATTGGACCTGGTGACGCCGGAACAGCATGACGAACTCATGGCCTACCGCGAGAAGGTCAAGGCGCTTTCCGAAATTGAGCGGCAGTCCACCGAACGCGAGAAGACCGGTGTTTTCACGGGCCGCTATGCCATCAACCCGCTCAACGGTGAGAAGCTGCCGGTATGGGCTGCCGACTACGTCCTGGCGGACTACGGCACCGGCGCCATCATGGCCGTTCCCGCGCACGACCAGCGCGACCTCGACTTCGCGAAGGCCTTCAACCTGCCTGTCCGGGCCGTACTGGACACCGGTGACGAGGACCCCTCGGAAACCGGCGTAGCGACCACGGGCGAAGGAACCCTCAAGAACTCCGGCGAACTTGATGGCCTGTCCAAGTCAGAAGGCATTCCGGCCGCGATCGAGATTCTGGAGAAGCTGGGAACCGGCGAGAAGTTCGTGAACTTCCGCCTGCGTGACTGGCTGCTGAGCCGTCAGCGGTTCTGGGGCACGCCCATCCCCATCATCCACTGCGGTGAATGCGGCGAAGTTCCCGTTCCCGATGACCAGCTGCCGGTCAGGCTGCCCGACAACCTGCGCGGCGAAGCACTGTCGCCCAAGGGCACCTCACCGTTGGCCGCCGCCGTCGAGTGGGTCAACGTGGACTGCCCCAACTGTGGCCGTGCCGCGCAGCGTGACACCGACACCATGGATACCTTTGTCGACTCGTCATGGTACTTCCTGCGATTCGTGTCGCCTGACTACACCGAGGGCCCGTTTGATCCCGAAAAGATCAACAACTGGATGCCGGTGGGCCAGTACGTCGGCGGTGTGGAGCACGCCATCCTCCACCTGCTCTATGCACGCTTCTTCACCAAGGTCATCAAGGACATCGGACTGATCGAAGCCAACGAGCCGTTCTCCGCTCTGCTCAACCAGGGCCAGGTGCTCAACGGCGGCAAAGCAATGAGCAAGTCGCTCGGCAACGGCGTGGACCTGGGCGAGCAGTTGGACAAGTTCGGCGTCGACGCCGTCCGCCTCACCATGGTCTTCGCTTCCCCTCCGGAAGACGACGTCGACTGGGCGGACGTTTCGCCGTCGGGTTCTGCCAAGTTCCTGGCCCGCGCATGGCGCCTCGGCCAGGATGTCAGCAGCGAGCCTGGTGTTGACCCGGCCAGCGGTGACCGCGCCCTGCGTACGATAACCCACAAAACCATCGCCGACGCCGCAGAGCTGTTGGACAACAACAAGTTCAATGTGGTGGTGGCCCGCCTCATGGAGCTGGTCAACGCTACCCGCAAGACCATCGATTCGGGTGCCGGCGCTGCGGATCCTGCCGTCCGTGAGGCGGTGGAGGCAGTTGCAGTCATCCTGAGCCTGTTCGCTCCGTACACCGCTGAAGACCTCTGGAACACCCTTGGCCACCCGGCCTCCGTAGCGAACGCCGGCTGGCCGAAGCACGACGAGGCACTGCTGGTTCAAGACACGGTCACCGCCGTGGTCCAGGTCCAGGGCAAGGTCCGCGACCGCTTGGACGTCTCTCCGGACATCACCGAGGACGCCCTTCGGGCGCTCGCGCTGGCTTCCGAAAACGTCCAGCGCGCCCTGGACGGCCGCGGCATCCGCACTGTGATCGTGCGGGCCCCTAAACTGGTGAACATCGTTCCTGCCTAGCAGGAATTGTGCGGCCGCCGGCATCGTGCCGGCGGCCAGCCATCATCTTTGGAGGTTGCGTGCCTGAGCGAGAACCACCCGCATGGATGTGGCTCAAGGAAAGAGTGGCACGCCTTCGGCAACCCACAGCTCCGGTTCCTGCCCCCGGCGAGCCGCTCGCCGCCGTCGTTAAGACCGCCGTTGTCACGGATTCTGCGGCGGCACTTCCAACGGACTGGGTGTCGGCTTTCACTGCCGATGGGCGCCTGGCCGTAGTACCCATGCCAGTGATGGTGGGGAACGAGATCTACGGTGAGGGCGAAGACGACATCACGCAAACCTTATCGCTTGCTTTGGCGTCAGGGGCCTCTGTCAAGACCTCCAGGCCATCTCCCGGACAATTTGAACAGGCCTACCTTCTTGCCCAGCGCCGGGGTTTCCAGGCCGTGGTGTCCATCCATATCTCCTCAGAACTGTCCGGAACCGCCGATGCCGCTCGGCTGGCTGCAGCCCGGGTCAGTATTCCCGTGGAAGTGGTGGACTCGCGCACGGTCGGCATGGCACAGGGCATGGGCGTCCAAAGCGCGGTCGTGGCAGCAGCTGACGGGCGCGAAGCAGCAGAAGTGCGCGGTTTCGCGGAGCGGCGCATGGAGCGGACCAAGGTTTACTTCTATGTCCCCAGCCTGGAGCAGCTGCGGCGTGGTGGACGTATTGGGGCCGCGGCGTCGCTGCTTGGAACCGTCCTTGCCATCAAGCCGATATTGGCCGTCGACGGCGGCAAAATTGTCCCGCTCGAAAAGGTGCGTTCCGCTGTGCGCGCCATAGCCCGTCTCGAGGAAATCGTTGCTGCCGATGTCGCGTCCAGGCCGGCGGGCCAGCAGCGCCTGGCAGTTCACCACTTCGGCAATCAAATTGAGGCCGAGGCCCTGGCCGCCCGGTTGAACGAAAAATGCCCGGACTGCCCCGCGCCGCAAATCAGTGCGCTGCCTGCGGTCCTGGCTGCACACGCGGGCTTGGGCGTCCTCGCCGTCATCGTGGGGGAGAGCAGCACGCCGACGGACTGACCCGTACCACTTGCGTTTTCCACATAGGACATTTCGCTGGGTTCTGTTCCTCAAGGCCCGCCATAGGCTCGATTCATGCCACGCTGGAGCCACGACGCGCCACCGGATGCCGCAGCGCAGGCAGTCCGGCAGCGTTTCGCGGACCGGTTGTCTACCGGCTCCACGGCGCCACCGTTGCTGGAGCTTCTGGACAGCGGGCACCAGGACGCGGCAGGCGCTGAGCCGGCTGGTGCTGCCCGCCTCCGTTGGCGGACACCTTGGCGGGTTGCGGCCCTTCTGGCTTTAGTGGTTGTTGTGTTCATTGCCATTCAATGGTGGATCTCCCTGGCGGCGGCCCCAACAGCAGTTCCCCTCGGGCCTTCCAGTTCACTCGACAGCCGTGCGGACTCCGGTTCCGATGAGGACGGAGCGGAACCATCGCAGCCCACTGATACGCCTGGTCCTGAGGGTCCTGGCGGGGCCGGGACCGTACTTGTCCACGTAGCCGGTGCCGTGAAGGCCCCTGGCGTAGTGACGTTGCCGGCAGGCAGCCGGGTCTTCCAAGCCATCGACGCTGCCGGCGGCGCCGCGCCAAACGCCGACCTCGGCGGCCTGAACCTGGCGGAAGTCCTCACGGACGGCATCAAGGTTCGTGTACCGGCTGTCGGGGAGCCATCGCAACCTCCGCCAGCCGAAGGTACTGGCGGGTCCGGTTCCGGCTCCGCAAGCACTCCAGCGGGGACAACCGGGGGAGCGGCTGCCAAGGTCAACATCAATACGGCGTCAGTCGAAGAACTCGGAACGCTGCCACGGGTTGGGCCGGTGATGGCACAGCGCATCGTCGATTGGCGGAAGGAACACGGTCCGTTCGCCTCGGTGGATGAACTCGACGCCATTGATGGGATTGGCCCCAAGCTGATGGAGGCGTTGAAGGACCTCGTGGCGGTGGGCAGTGGTTGATGCGGGAGCTGCGCCGCGCCGCCTGGACCTGAGGCTCGTACCCACGGTCCTGGTTTCATGGGCTGCTGCGCTGGCCGGGGGGATATTGGGCGGGGCAGGCTGCTCAGTCCTGGCATTCGGGCTGATCCTGGCTGGAGGAGGGTTACTGGTGGGGGGACGTTACCAGTCGCGAAGGTCCCAACGAACCATGGCTGCCACCCTTGCCCTGGCCTGTGTGGTGGGGGCAGCTGTTGCGGTCCACTGCGCCGTGACCGCCGCCAAGCAGGAACACGGCCCGCTCGCACCGGCCATTGGGTCAGGGAACGGGGTCGTCGCCCATTTGCTCATTACTGGCATCCCCGCCAAAGCTCCTTCCCCGGGAAAGTCCACGGAGGATCGGTGGACCGTCAATGCGCGGCTGATCGACGCCACGTACTCTGGCGCCAGGGTGCGGGGGGAGGCTGATGTGGTGGTTGTGGGTGATCATCGCTGGCAAAACGTGCGGGCGGGCGACCGGGTCAGGACAACCGGCTCGCTCAAGGATGTGCGGACAGGCCAACCGGAAGCGGGTTTGCTCTCTGCGGCATCTCCTCCCGTCTTCATGGGGGCTGATTTCGACGTGCGGGGTGTAGCGGGGGACTTGCGGAAGCAATTCGTCAAAGCGTCCGGCTGGCTACCCCCGGACGCCGCCGGATTGTTGCCCGGCATGGTCACTGGAGACACGAGCGCCCTGCCGGAAAGCCTCGGCCTCGACATGAAAACGACGGGCATGACCCACCTGACGGCCGTGTCCGGCGCGAACTGCAGCCTGGTGCTGGGCGGATTCGTTCTGTTGGCAAGGCGCTTCCGGTTGTCCCGTCCCCTTGCTGCCGCATGTGGTTCCGGCGGGCTCCTGGCGTTCGTGGTGTTGGTGGGCCCGGACCCAAGCGTGCTGCGCGCGGCGGTGATGGGCTGTGTGGGGGTGACAGCCCTGGTTGTTGGGTTAAGGGGGCGGGCTTTGACATTTCTCTGCCTTGCCAGTTCCGCCCTTCTGATAGTGGACCCCTCGCTGGCAAGCGATGTGGGGTTTCTCTTGTCTGTGCTTGCCACCTTGGGGATTGTTCTATTGGCCAGCCGCATCGGTTCCTGGATACCAACCCCGGTGCCCCGGTGGCTGGCAGCTGGCGTTGCGGTGCCGTTATCGGCGCAGTTGCTGTGTGGCCCCGTCATTGCTGCGCTGCAGCCCCAGTTCACCCTGTACTCGCTGGTCGCGAACGTGGTGGCAGGCCCGCTGGTGGCTCCTGTGACGATTCTGGGGACCATTGCGGTGCCGTTGTCGGCTGTCGCCCCATGGTTGGCGGTGCTGCCGCTGGCAATCGCGGGTCATTGCGCCGGGGCGGTAGCGGCTGTGGCCAGGTTTTTTGCCGGGCTGCCGGGCGCGGCGCTGCCTTGG
The DNA here is from genome assembly GCF_031455195.1 of Paenarthrobacter nitroguajacolicus. Classification (GTDB taxonomy): domain Bacteria; phylum Actinomycetota; class Actinomycetes; order Actinomycetales; family Micrococcaceae; genus Arthrobacter; species Arthrobacter nitroguajacolicus_D. The sequence continues at coordinate 201,153 of NZ_JAVDSH010000001.1, forward strand.
GCTGAAGGCCCGGCAGGTGTAATTGCCATGGTGACTTTCTCAGCGGTCACCGTCACGGTGGCGTGGATGATGCTGCACCCGACGGGTCTGCTGCGGCTCGTCATGGCCCTCCACAGTGAAGTGGTGATGCGCCTGGAACGAAGGGCATCACGCAGGGGAAGATAAGCGCGCCCTCCCATGGGTCGCCGTGCATCGGGTCGCGGTGTATTAATTCGCTTTCTGGTCGTAGGCTGGCCGTGTGGAGCGCAGGGCTTGGATGCGGCGACTGCGAAGGGGCTGCAGCAGCGCGGCCTCATAGGCCTGGGCCAGCGATGATCAGGTTTATCCGCTGGGTGATCCGCGTCCGAACCGGGGGCCGGTGTGGACGGGACAGTTCCAGCTGACAGTGAGGGCGGCGGTGGAGTCGGCCTGGCTGACAGCGACGCTGACCTGGTGGCCCGGGTGCGCTCCGGTGATACTGCTGCTTTTGATGCCCTGTTCGAGCGGCACCGCGGCATCGCCCGCCACGTCGCAGCGAATCAGACCGATAACCGGGCGGATGTCGACGATGTTGTCTCTGACGCCTTCGCCTCCGTATTTCAGTCCCTGACCTCAGGGAAGGGACCGGATACGTTCTTCCGGGCCTACCTGCTAACCACCGTGAAGCGTATCTCGTTCAAGGCCAACCAGGCTGCGTCCCGCATCCGGCCCACGGACGAGCCCTACGTGCTCGATACCGTAGAGGTCCATCAGGACCCGGCCATGGCTGAGTTCGAGTCCGCAGCCGTCGCCCGGGCCTTCAAGGCCCTTCCGGAACGCTGGCAGGCGGTCCTTTGGTATGTGGATATAGAAGGGATGAAGCCGGCAGCGGCTTCGGTGATGCTTGGACTGAGCCCAAACGGGGTATCCTCCCTGGCGTTGCGGGCCAGGGAACGCCTACGGCAGGTCTACCTGCAGCAGCATGTCAGTTCTTCCGCGGGACAGGACTGCGAAGAGTATTCATCGCAGCTCGGTGTGTATGCCCGCAATGGGCTGCGCCGACGATCCCATGACAGGGTCCAGGCGCATTTGGACGAGTGCGCCCGATGCGCAGCTTTGTTGCTGGACCTCAACGATGTCCAATCAGCAATGCGCGCAGTCATCTTCCCCCTGGTCACCGGTGTCACATTCACTGCGGCGGTTCCGGCTCTTTCAGGTTCCGGGACAACGGCTGTGGGACGGAGTTCCCACGCCGCGTCCAAGCAATTGTCATTGACGTGGAAAATTGGCGTCGGTGTGCTGACGGGCGTAGCGGTGGTGGTGGGCGCGGCAGTGGCGATGGGAGTGACGGGATCGCCACAGGTGGAAGGACCAGCTGGAGCGTTGAGCCCCATGCCCGTTGTTAATGCTCCCTCAGCCAGGCCCGCAGCGAGTCCGGAATCAGTTCCCGCCGTCGTCGGGGACGGCTCCGATCCTGGGAAAGAGGACCAGGAAGTGGTTCCGGCAGTCCCCGGTAAGCCCTCTTCTGGCAGTACAAAGGTCGGGAGCCCCAAGGTCCTCCCGTTGCTTCCGGATGTGGAGCGGCCGCCGGCCGCCTTGCCCGTCCCGTCGGCCTCGCCAGGAGTTCCCGTGCTTCCGCTGCCACCCAGCGTTCCGGGAGAACCTGGTTCCTTGCCACCCTTGCTTCCAACCCAAGCACCAACGCCGGGCCCGTCCGCCACGCCCCTTCCGTCAGTTACGGCCACCCCGCAGCCGGAACCGGAGGTGAATGCCACCTTCAGGACAGAAGCGGGCACAACAGCCTCCGATGTCAACGTGTTCATTACCTTCGATCTTGGAGGGGCTACTCCCAGCGAAGCGGAAGCGGTCTTCACTGTGTCCGAAGGCTCCGACATGATTCCAGGAAAGCTCGTTGTTCCCGACGGTTGGAGTTGCACCAAGGACCCTGCCGCCACCAGGCAGTTCCATTGCGTCAGTACAACGGTGGACCCTGAAGCACTCGAGTTCGCCCTCGGGGTCACCCGGAAAGGTCCGTCTGAAACCACAACCCTCGAATATCAGATCAGCGGTACGGATATCGGCACCACAGCGTTTTCGAACACCTTCTGAACAATGCCCTGGTGAGATCCTGACCCAAGCCTCCCTTTGGGCATGGCAGACTTGAACCTTGCAAGGAAACGTCCGGAAGGAACCACCAGTGGCTGCTGCCCAAAACAACCGGGCCAAAACCGCCGCGGCCAACAACGTCAGCTGGCGTGAGGTAACTCCGGCGTCCGTGGTGTTGGTCACGGGCCCCGAGGAGTATCTGGGCATTCGTGCCATGGACCGCATCCGGTCCCATGTGCGGACGGCTACGCCGGAGGTGGAGTTGAGCCGGCTCAACGCTGGCTCCTATGAGGCTGGTTCGTTGGCAATGACCGTTACCCCGTCACTGTTCGGTGAGGGAAAGCTCATTGAAATTGAGGGCCTGGAAGCGATGAACGACGCCTTCCTCGCCGATGGCCTGGCATACCTGCGCAACCCGGACCAGGATGTCGTGCTGGTCCTCAGGCATGGGGGTGGCGTTCGCGGCAAGAAACTGCTCGACGCCGTCAAGTCGGCTGGGTGGCCGGTGGTGGACTGCCAGCCACTCAAGAAGGATGCTGACAAGACCGCCTTTGTGGTCTCCGAGTTCAAGGCCGGGGGCCGGCGCATTGAGGGCGAAGCTGTCCAGGCCCTGGTCAACGCGGTGGGCGCCAACCTTTCCGAACTCGCCGCAGCCTGCAGCCAATTGATTGCCGATGCCACCACAGCCGTGGATGCAGCAACTGTTGAGCGATACTACGGCGGAAGGGTGGAAGCCACTGCCTTCAAGGTTGCCGACGCGGCCATGGCCGGAAATGGTCCGGTGGCATTGTCAACGCTTCGGCATGCCCTGGCAACAGGAGTGGATCCTGTGCCCTTGGTGGCAGCCCTCGCGGCCAAGTTGCGTACCCTGGCCAAGGTGGCCGGGGCCAATGGCTCTCCGGCCACCATCGCCAGGAATTTGGGGATGCAGCCCTGGCTCGTGGAGCAGGCTCAACGGGATGTCCGACGATGGACCCCCGAGGGTCTCATCAGGTCTATTCAGGTCATCGCGGAAGCGGACGCACAGGTTAAAGGGCTGTCCCGTGATCCCGTATATGCCGTGGAACACGCAGTGACGGTGATCGCCACGTCGGCCAGTCGACGCTGACCAGGCCGCACGGCTCGCGGCACGGCACCACCCCAGCCGCTGTGCCGCTGGCGATGCCGCTTAAACCCAAAGGCCGGCACCCTATGGGCGCCGGCCTTTTGATCAGCTCAGTCGAACTGGAAAAACCTTAGAGTGCGTTGACCTTCTTGGAGATCGCCGACTTGCGGTTTGCAGCGTTGTTCTTGTGAATAACGCCCTTGCTGACAGCCTTGTCCAGCTTGCGGCTGGCAGCAACAAGTGCAGTTCCAGCAGCATCCTTGTCAGCAGACTCAACGGCGGTGTTGACGGCGCGGATGGCAGTCTTCAGCTCGGACTTGACTGCGTTGTTGCGCAGGCGAGCCTTCTCGTTGGTGAGGATGCGCTTCTTCTGGGACTTGATATTAGCCACGTATGAACTCTCTTTTTAATGCGGAAATGGTCTAGAGGGTTTTCAGGTTGGCCATCGACTGAGCGGCGTGGGGATGCCTATGGCAGCCAACCATGTGTGGCCGTCGACCTGCACGAACACACAGCTATAAAGAATAGCAGAAGGCTGGCCCCGGCGGCGACTTTGAACTCAACGCGTGCCGTGCTGCGCGCGGAGCGCCCGGGACACCTCGTTGAACCGGGCCTTTTCCAGCACGGCGCCCTCCCGGCGGATGGACCCCGGGTCAAGCCGGATCACGCGGTCCACTTTGACTTCGCTCGGTCGCCCCTGCCGGTCCCAAGCCCCGGCGCCGATGTCGACGTAGTCGTCGGCCTGGGCACCGTGGTCGTGGTCCTTTGACGTCAGCATGAGGCCCAGGAGCCACCGGCCGTCATCGCCCACAAGCAGCACGGGGCGGTCCTTGCCCCGGCTGTAGTCCTCTTCGTAGGGCACCCACCCCCACACGATCTCGCCAGGGTCCGGCTGCCCATTCGGCTTGGGGGAGTACTTGGGCCGGAGCGGCCCGCGAAAGTCGCCGGGGTAGGAGCCGCCGACGCCGCCAGTATGGGTTTGCGCCTTTACGGCGCCCGGGCGGGTGGCTGGTTTGGTGTTGCTGCCTCCCAATGACCTGAGCGATCGCAGGATGAGTTTGCCCAGGGGGCGCAAGTCGATAGCCATGTGACAACGCTACAACTGCCGGTACTCATCAGTGCGGTCAATGTACGGTGAACCGCTGGTTCGTGGGAGACTGGAGGATCAGATGCGCGGCGCGTTCCGGCTGGCCTATGCCCAGTTCGTGGAATTGCCGTGTGAGTATCGACAGTAAGGATCCTGCGTGTCTCCCATGGCCCGCACCGCACCGGTGCCCGCCGCAACAGATCCGGCCATCATCCGGAACTTCTGCATCATTGCCCATATCGACCACGGTAAGTCCACCCTGGCCGACCGCATGCTGCAGTACACCGGCGTCGTTCAACAACGCGACATGAAGGCCCAGTATCTGGACCGTATGGACATCGAACGTGAGCGTGGCATCACCATCAAGTCCCAGGCTGTACGCATGCCTTGGGAGCTCGATGGCACCAGCTACGCCCTGAACATGATCGATACCCCCGGCCACGTGGATTTCACCTACGAGGTTTCGCGTTCCCTGGCCGCATGCGAAGGCGCGGTGCTCCTGGTCGACGCGGCGCAGGGCATTGAGGCGCAGACCTTGGCCAACCTGTACTTGGCCATGGAAAACAACCTCACCATCATCCCCGTGCTGAACAAGATCGACCTCCCGGCGGCGCAGCCGGAGAAGTACGCTGCTGAGCTGGCAAACCTGATTGGCGGCGACCCGGAGGATGTCCTCAAGGTTTCCGGCAAGACGGGCGTGGGCGTAGAGGCACTGCTGGACAAAATTGTCCGGGACCTTCCGGCACCCGTGGGTGACCCGGACGCACCGGCCCGTGCCATGATTTTCGACTCCGTGTATGACACCTACCGGGGCGTAGTGACCTACGTCCGGGTGGTTGATGGCATGTTGCATCCCCGTGAGCGTATCCAGATGATGTCCACCCGGGCCACGCACGAGCTCCTGGAGATCGGTGTGAGTTCCCCGGAACCAACCCCGTCCAAGGGTCTCGGCGTGGGTGAAGTGGGCTACCTGATCACTGGTGTGAAGGACGTCCGCCAGTCCAAGGTTGGCGATACTGTCACCAATTTGGCGAAACCTGCTTCGGAGTCCCTAAGCGGTTACGCCGACGCGAAACCCATGGTGTTCTCCGGGCTCTACCCGCTGGACGGCACCGATTATCCGGTGCTTCGTGATGCCCTCGAAAAGCTGATGCTCAACGACGCCGCCCTCGTTTACGAGCCCGAGACGTCGGCTGCGCTGGGCTTCGGGTTCCGTGTTGGCTTCCTCGGACTGCTCCACCTGGAAATCACCAGGGAGCGCCTTGAGCGCGAGTACAACCTGGACCTCATTTCCACCGCTCCAAACGTGGAATATGAGGTAACGCTCGAGGACAAGAAGGTTGTCCACGTGACGAACCCCAGTGAGTACCCCACCGGAAAGATTTCCGAGGTCCGCGAACCAATGGTTTCGGCCACCATCCTTGCGCCGAACGAGTTTGTTGGCTCCATCATGGAACTGTGCCAGAGCCGTCGTGGGCAGATGAAGGGCATGGACTACCTGTCCGAGGACCGTGTGGAGCTCCGTTACTGGATTCCGCTGGCTGAAATCGTTTTCGACTTCTTCGACCTCCTGAAGTCCAAGACCCGGGGCTACGCTTCGCTGGACTGGAAGGCCGATGGCGAGCAAGTCGCCGATCTCGTGAAGGTCGACATCCTGCTCCAGGGCGAGCAAGTGGATGCGTTCAGCGCCATCACGCACCGCGACAAGGCGTACGCCTATGGCGTGATGATGACGGGCAAGCTCCGCGAACTCATCCCGCGCCAGCAGTTTGAAGTGCCCATCCAGGCAGCCATCGGATCGCGCATCATTGCCCGTGAGAGCATCAGGGCCATCCGCAAGGACGTCCTTGCCAAGTGCTACGGCGGTGACATCACCCGTAAGCGCAAACTGCTGGAGAAGCAGAAGGAAGGCAAGAAGCGCATGAAGATGGTGGGCCGCGTGGAGGTGCCACAGGAGGCGTTCATCGCCGCCCTGACCACCGACGAGTCCAAGGACAAGGCCAAGAAGTAAATGCCCAGCGTCCTTCCTTTGGGCGATCCAGCACCTGTGGATGGCATTCTGCCTCCGCAGGTGCTGGCGGGCGTCGAGCACCGTAAGTTCGGGCTGTACGTCCATATCCCTTTTTGTGCCGTGCGTTGCGGCTATTGCGATTTCAATACCTACACCGCGACGGAACTGGGCGGTGGCGCCTCACAGGACGCTTATGCCAGCACCGCCATTTCGGAGCTCGACTTCGCCGCTTCGGCACTCGAGTCCTCGTTGCTTCCTGCGCGTCCCCTGAGCACCGTCTTCTTCGGCGGCGGAACTCCCACCTTGCTTCCGGCCGAAGACCTGGCAAGGATCCTGCGCGCCGCCGTGGGGATGTGGGGGCTGGAGCCCGGCGCGGAAGTGACCACCGAAGCCAATCCTGATTCCGTCACGCCCGAATCGTTGAAGCTGCTGGCGGACGCCGGATTCACCCGGGTATCTTTTGGGATGCAGTCCGCGGTTCCGCATGTCCTGAAAGTGCTGGACCGTACACACACCCCCAGCCGCGTTCCCTTGGTGGTGCAGTGGGCCCGCGACGCCGGACTCGCCGTCAGCCTGGACCTCATCTATGGGACCCCGGGGGAGTCCATGGAGGACTGGAGGCTTTCCCTCGAAACGGCCTTGTCGTACGTCCCGGACCATATCAGCGCCTACGCCTTGATCGTTGAGGACGGCACCAAGCTTGCTGCCCAGATCCGGCGCGGCGAGGTGCCTGGCATCGACGACGACGATCATGCCGCCAAGTATGAACTCGCTGACGAACTGATCTCGGCGGCGGGAATGGGCTGGTACGAGGTCAGCAACTGGGCCCGTTCCCCGGAGCAGGCATGCCGACACAACCTCGCGTACTGGCGTGGAGATGACTGGTGGGGTGTTGGTCCCGGAGCGCACTCCCATGTAGGTGGTGTGCGCTGGTGGAACGTCAAGCACCCAACTGCTTACGCATCACGGCTGGGAGCGGGAAGCTCGCCTGCGGCAGGCCGGGAAACGTTGGATACTGAGACGCGCGAGGTCGAACGCATCATGCTCGAGGCCCGCCTGGGCACAGGCCTGGCGGTGGATGCCATGGACGCCGTGGGCCGGCACGCCATGGCAGGTTTGATCGCAGACGGATTGGTGGACCCGATTCAAGCCTTCAAGGGCCGTTTGGTCCTGACCCTGAAGGGTCGCCTGCTGGCAGACGCAGTGGTCCGCAGGATCCTCCCGGACTGAGCATCACGGCCGTTTGGCAGCACTGCCCGGACCCTCCTGCTGGTCAGGCTGCTACTTGATCCAGCGCAAGTTGAGTTTGTAGCGGTGCGGCTGGCCGTGGTTCACGCGGATTCCCGCGGAGACGGAGAAGCATGTCAGCGCTACCCAGATGCCGGTCGCGATGACGGCGAAGACGTTGCCCACGACCGGAAGCAGGACGAGGATGTTGGCCAGCACCGCTGCGATGGTCGGGGGAAGGGTGAAGTTCAGCGCTTCCTTGGACTCCTGTGCAGTGAAGGGTCCCCGGTCCCGGAAGATCAGGTAGATCAGCAGGGAAGGCAGGCAGCCAAGGATGCCGCCAAAGTGCGCCAGCGTGGCCCATTGCCGGTCTTCGCCGGCCGTCAGGGGTAGTGCATTGGCTGGCGCGCCATGGTACTGGGGCCGCCCTGCGGCGCTGCCCGGTTCTTCAGGAGCGTTCTCTGCCACGGTGTCTTCCCTTTGCTGTAAAGATGCTGCGGTGTTGCTGTCCCAGAATACCGGCACCAGCCCGCTTCTCCGGACCAACTCCCCGGTGGCACTCCGGTTGCACTGATTCAGGGACGGTGCTTCACGGGACCGTCAGGAAGTCGATGACTTCCTCAACGCGGCCCAGCAGGGATGCTTCAAGGTCCGCGTAACTCCGTACGGCCCCGAGTAGCCTTTGCCAGCCCAATCCGACGTCCTCGGCGGTCTCATGGGGCCAGCCGAAGGCACGGAGGATGCCCGTCTTCCAATCCATGCCGCGCGGAACCGTAGGCCACTTCTCGATGCCCAGGACCTTGGGCCTGATGGCTTGCCACACATCCACGTAAGGATGTCCCACAATGAGGACGTTTCCCGCGGCCCCGGGACATGCCATGGCCTCGGCGGCGATGCGGGATTCTTTCGACCCCTCGACGAGGTGGTCTACCAGGATCCCGAGCCGGCGGTCCGGTCCAGGGTTGAAATCCGCAATGGCTGAAGCGAGGTCGTCCACGCCATGCAACGGTTCAACGACGATGCCCTCCACCCGAAGATCGTCACCCCAGACCTTCTCGACGAGTTCGGCGTCGTGCTTTCCTTCCACCCAGATGCGGCTGGCTTTGGCCACCTGTGCGCGCTGGCCTTGCACCCTCACGGAACCGGAGGCCGTTCGGCCCGGTTGGACGGCCGACGCCGGCTGCCGGGCTGCTGGAGGCATCAGTCGGATGGGCTGGCCTTCAAGCAGGAAGCCGTATCCCAACTGGAACGATTTGGACTTTCCACGCCTGTCCTCAAGGGACACGATGTGCATGCCGCCGGTTTTCTCGACCCGGGTCACTTCGCCCACCCAGCCGGACTGGACGTCTTCGAGGACCATTCCCCGCTGCACCGCTACCTCGGGGAGTTGGCGTTTGGCGGGAGCGGACAGATCCTGTGGACCCCAGTTGTCGAAAGCCAAGGGATATTTCCTACCTTTGAGTACTTGGATGGGTGGGGAGCCGTTTGGCTGCGAAGCTGCCGAGCCTGCACGCTGGAAGCTGAATGCGGGCGTTTTCAATGCTAGCAACGGGGTGGCCCATAATAGACTTGTTAGCACTTGGGCATGTTGAGTGCTAAGTGCGGAGGCCTGTTGGGCGGGCCGCAGTGACCGGTCGCCATGACCACGGAAGTCGTCAGGAGGTGGAGCAATGAGTGAGCCACGCAAGTTGGAAGTGCTGCGTGCCATCGTTGAAGACTACGTGCATTCCCGGGAACCTGTTGGATCCAAGGCCCTTGTTGAGCGCCACCACCTGGGTGTGTCGAGTGCCACCATCCGGAATGACATGGCTGTCCTGGAAGAGGAGGGCCTCATCGCTGCGCCCCACACCAGCGCAGGTCGCATTCCCACGGACAAGGGCTACCGCCTGTTCGTGGACCGCATTTCCCAGGTCAAGCCACTCTCCGCGGCGGAACGCCGTGCCATCCATTCCCTCCTGGAGGGTCCGGATGATGTGGATGACATCCTGGAGCGGACCGTAAGGCTCCTTTCCCAGCTGACCAACCAGGTCGCCGTCGTGCAGTACCCGCACTCCAGCCGGGCGGTCGTCCGCCACGTCGAGTTCGTGTTACTGGCACCCAAACAGGTCCTCGTCGTCCTCATCGCGGACACTGGCAGCGTGGGCCAGAAGGTCATTGATGCCGGATCCGATGTTGCCAACGAGGCATTGATGCTGCTGAGGTCGCGTTTCCTCGGCAGTATCGCCGGAACGCAACTGGACCTCCTTCCACAGGTGCTGCCATCGGTTGTAGCTCTCTGCCCGCCCGAGCTTCGCGGCCTGGCCCAGACCCTCGCCCACGGCCTGCAGTCACTGAGCGACAATAGCCGCGAAGAGCGCATTTTGATGGCGGGCACCGCCAACCTGGCCCGCTCCAACGTTGATTTTCCCTTGAGCATCGGCCCGGTGCTGGAAGCCCTTGAGGAACAAGTCGTCATGCTTCGGTTGTTGTCCGATATGGGCGATGATCCGCGCGGCGTGACAGTGAGCATTGGCCGGGAGAACCCATACGACGGTTTGGCTGAAGCCTCCGTCGTAGCCACAGGCTACGGGTCTGGAGCCAAGGTAGGGATCCTTGGCCCCACCCGCATGGACTATCCCACCACCATGGCCGCAGTCCGGGCCGTGGCCAGATACCTTTCCCGCATTCTCGGCGGCTGAACGCCGGCCCGAGGAAACATCCGCAGTACAACAAGGAAGAGATACCGACTTTGAGCAGCCACTATGACGTTTTGGGAGTCTCGCCGGAAGCCACCGGGGAAGAGATCAAAAAGGCGTACCGCAAGTTGGCGCGGAAACTTCACCCGGACGTCAACCCCGGAGAAGATGTCGCGGAGCAGTTCAAGGCAGTGACCCACGCCTACGAGGTGTTGTCGGACCCGCAGAAGCGCCGTGTCTACGACGCCACCGGCAATGAAAACGGAACAGAAAACGGCTTCGGCGGCGGCTATTCCGGCCAGGGCTTCGCCTTCCAGGACATTTTCGACACCTTCTTTGGCGGCGGTGGCGGCCACGGCGGGCCGGCCTCCCGGGTCCGTCGAGGCCAGGACGCACTGATCAGCGTCCGGATCGACCTCAAGGACGCAGTATTCGGCGTCAACAAGAAGCTCGAAGTCGACACGGCGGTGGTTTGCCCCACCTGTGATGGCAGTTGCTGCCGCCCCGGTACCCATCCTGAACGCTGTGACATCTGCGGTGGCAGCGGCCAGGTCCAGCGGGCTGTCCGGTCCATCCTCGGCCAGGTCATGACCACGGCACCGTGTGGCTCCTGCGAGGGCTTCGGCACGGTCATCAAGGATCCCTGCAACGAATGCAGCGGACAGGGCCGCATCCGCAGCCGTCGTTCCCTCACCATCAAGGTTCCTGCCGGTGTGGCCACCGGCACCAGGATCCAGTTGTCCGGCCAAGGCGAAGCCGGCCCCGCGGGCGGTCCTGCCGGCGACCTTTACGTCGAAATCCGTGTCAACAACGATTCCATGTTCATGCGTGAAGGCGACGACCTGCACGCCACTCTGAGCGTGCCGATGACAGCCGCTGCCTTGGGTACCGAACTCCAGCTGGACACCTTCGACGGCGCGCAGGACATCGACGTCAAGGCGGGAACCCAGTCGGGCGAGATCATCACTCTTCGCGGCCTGGGTGTGACCCACCTTCGCGGCTACGGCCGAGGCGACCTCAAGGTGCACCTGCACGTGGAGACGCCGACAAAGCTAGATGCCGCCCAGGAGGAGCTGCTCCAGCAGCTCGCCAAACTGCGTGGAGAACAGTTCACCGAGGGAAAGCTGGTTGCCAGCGGTGGCATGTTCGCCAAACTGCGGGACAAGCTCGGTAACCTGTAGCGGTGAGCAACCCCGTTTTCTTCACCCAGGCCGGCAACCTCAGCCACCTGGGGCCCGGTTCTGTCTTCGTCCTGGAGGGTCCGGAGGCACGCCACGCGGTCACCGTCAAACGGCTGGCCGTTGGCGAACAGGTGGACATCGCCGATGGTGCCGGCGCCCGGTTGACGGGCACGGTCTCCGAGGTTGGTTCGGGCACCTTGGCCGTGACGGCCTCAGACGTGGTGTTCGAGGAGCAACCAGCCATTCGCCTGGTCCTCGTCCAGGCGCTGGCCAAAGGGGACCGTGACGAACTTGCCGCCGAAACGGCCACTGAACTCGGCATCGACGCAGTGGTCCCGTGGCAGTCCGAACGCTCCATTGTCCGTTGGAAGGGTGATCGCGCGGCCAAGGCCCACGCCAAATGGCAGTCGGTGGTTGCCGCCGCCGCGAAGCAGGCCCGGAGGTCGCACATCCCCGAGGTCCGCCCGGTCGTGGATACTGCGGCATTGGCGAAATCCGTCGCTGCCGCGGACCTGGCCATCATCCTTCACGAGGACGCCAAGAACCCCCTGCGGACCGTCCTGGAGGAATCGGGCATGCCGCAAGGTCCAGATCAAGGCCCACCCCGTGAGGTCCTCCTGATCGTTGGGCCTGAGGGCGGAATCTCACCGCGAGAAGTCACCCGGCTCAGTGACGCCGGGGCTGTTACGGCACTGCTGGGGCACCATGTCCTGCGGTCGTCGACGGCGGGACCCGCCGCCGTCGTTCTCGCCAGTGATGTCCTGGGTCGCTGGTAGGACGCTGTCGAGTCTTAGCCGACGCTGAACAGCCGCGTGTCGGTACTGGAGTCGATGACGTTGCCGGTGGCATCCACCTGAGACACCCTCAGCTCGTACTTGCCGGCCTTCAACGTTGCGCCGAAAGTGAAGACGCCGTACTGGCCTGGCTCGCCCGTTGGCTTGGCTTGGCCGTTGAGCAAGCCCGTTTTCTCGCCCTTGCCGTTGTCACTCAGGATCTGCCAGGCGATGGGTTTGGAGCTGTCGGTGCTGCGGCCATTGAACTTCACCGCGCCCGGCGGCAGGGTGACATCCTCCTGCGGATCGATGATCCACAGCGGTGCCACCAGTGAGGCGTCGCGCGCCATCGGTTGTCCCAGCTTCACTTGCCCGAATGCCATGTAGTCGGGGTGGCCGTCCACCAGGATGACCACCTGGATCTGTTGGCCGGAATTGATCAGGCCCGACGAAGAAGCGGCGGCAGTGGCCGTGTAGACCAGCTGCTGAACTGCCCGTTGCGCCATGACAGCATCGAGGTTCGAATTAAAGGCGTCTCGGGAGATGTCGACCGTGATGACGTTCTTGCCGGAAATGGAGGTAGCGAGGTTGCTTGGTTGCTGCCACGGCGTGAAGAAATCATGGTCCAGTGGCTTTTCCGCCATCATGATCCGCAGGGCGGTGGTCACGGGGTTGTCGTCACCGTCGATGTCCCTGAACTCGCGATACAGGTAGACCTCGTCCTTGCTGCGGCCGATCCAGTACACCGGAATTTTCGTGGAAGCCTGCGTGGTTTCCAAGGGAGCGTTGCTTGCAGGGGCCTCCTGCACGGACAGTGAAGGGGAACTGGACGAAACCTGGCTTCCCGCCCCGTCTGCGATGCAGCCTGTCAGCAGCAGGACAGTCACCATTGCGGGCACGGCAAGAGCGGATCTCTTCCGCTTGCGTGCGCTGTGCTCGGTGTTTCCTTGCTTACTGATGGGGGTTCCTGTCCTGCCGTGCGTCGTTGGCAACCCTCTGCCGGGTCGGCTGGGCTGCGGGGGTCGTGTCCACCCGCTATGCCAGCTTGGCACATTGCCGACGGCGGTCGGCCGGGAATGAGGGGACCCGGGGCAACTGAAACATGATTGATACCGGCTTGATGCCGAGTTGAGACAAAATGTCGGCGATCCCTTTGCGGGCTTGTCAGGGAGGCACTCGATGAGGTCCATCCGGGACGGGCTGGCGTAGGATTATTGCCAGGACACCATCCAAACGGAGGAGAACAGGCCCCACGGCCAACACTATGAGTGAATCTTTGAACGGGCGGCTCAGGACCGGAAACGGCAACCTGCCGCCCACTGAGTTCCCGCACACCTTACCGGGCACGCGCACGGAAATTGTCACGTTCGACAACTCCGACCAGATGGTTCACTCGTTGGGCAGCCACGATGAAGCCCTGCGCTACATCGAGGAACAGTTCGAGGGCGTCAATTTCCACGTCCGCGGCAACGAACTCTCCATGACAGGTCCGTCCACCGATATCTCCCGCGTGCTGCGCCTCCTTGAGGAGGTCCGCGGGCTGGTGTCCAAGGGGACCCTGGTGACTCCTGACGTTCTTCAGCAGCTTGTCTCGCTGCTTCGTACGCAATCCGTGCAAAATCCGGCCGACGTCCTGACGCACAACATTCTTTCCAGCAGGGGCAAGACCATCCGCCCCAAGACGCTGAACCAGAAGAACTATGTGGATGCCATCGACGACAACACGGTCATCTTCGGAATCGGTCCCGCCGGTACGGGCAAGACCTACCTCGCCATGGCAAAAGCTGTCCAGGCCCTGCAAACGAAGGAAGTCAGCAGGATCATCCTGACGCGACCGGCCGTCGAAGCGGGGGAGCGCCTCGGATTCCTTCCCGGGACGCTGAGTGACAAGATCGATCCCTACCTACGTCCGCTCTACGACGCCCTGCACGACATGATGGATCCAGAATCCATACCGCGGTTGATGGCTGCCGGGACCATTGAGGTGGCCCCCTTGGCTTACATGCGTGGCCGCACGTTGAACGACGCTTTCATCATTCTTGACGAAGCACAGAACACCACGCCGGAACAGATGAAGATGTTCCTTACCCGGCTTGGTTTCGGCTCCAAGATGGTGGTCACCGGAGACGTCACGCAGATCGACCTTCCGTTCGGAGCCACCTCCGGCCTGCGGATTGTCCGGGAAATCCTTAAGGGCATCGACGACGTCAACTTCTCGATCCTCGAAGCCGCCGACGTCGTCAGGCACCGTTTGGTGGCCGACATCGTCTCGGCGTACAGCAACTGGGACGACGCGCACCGCGCCGACGCCAACACCCATCACAAGCGTGGAGAACGTAAATGAGCATCGAAGTAAACAACGAGTCCGGCGTCGCGGTGGACGAGGCCCAGCTGGTGACGTTGTCCCGCTTCATCTTTGAGCGTCTCTACATCCACCCCCAAGCCGAGCTGTCCATCCTGCTGGTGGACGAGCCTGCCATGGAGAAGCTGCACATCGAGCTGATGGACGAACCCGGGGCCACGGACGTTCTCTCTGTGCCGATGGACGAGTTGACTCCGGGCACGCCGGACAAGCCGACGCCCCAGGGCATGCTGGGCGACATCGCCATCTGCCCGCAAGTGGCCGAGGTCCAGGCGCGCAACGCGGGGCACCCCACGCAGGACGAGATGCTGTTGCTCACCACCCACGGCATTCTCCATTTGCTTGGCTTCGACCATGCAGAGCCTGACGAGAAAGCAGAAATGTTCGGTTTGCAGCGTGAGTTGCTGTCTGAATTCCTGGGCAAGGATGCCCCCATGGAGACCATGCAGTGACCTCGATCATCCTGGTCGGCATGGCGCTGGTTTTCCTGAGTTTCGTTGCCTTGCTGACGGCAGCGGAGGCTGCCTTCAACTTCCTGCCCCGGCACGAAGCCGAACAATCCATTGGCCGAAGCAAGGGCAAGGCCCTGGGCGGCATCCTGAGGAACCCCATCGCACACATGCGCGCACTGCGGTTTTGGCGGGTGTGGTTCGAGATGGCGGCCGCGGTTGCGGTCGCCGTCGTCCTTCACAGCCTGTTGGACAACGTGTGGCTTGCGGGCCTTGCGGCCACGGGCATCATGGCCGTCATCGGTTTTGTACTGGTAGGAGTTTCGCCGCGGCAGTTGGGCCGGGCCCACTCGGGGCCGGTAGTACGGTTCACCGCGCCCCTGATCAGGTTCCTCTGCTGGATCCTTGGGCCCATTCCCGGGTGGCTTGTGGCCCTTGGCCAGGCAGTGGCGCCGGGTGCTCCGGCGGGGGATGACGCATTCGTCAGCGAAGAAGAGTTCCGAGAATTCGTGGACCGGGCAGCCGAGTCGGACATGATCGAGGACAACGAGGCTGAACTCATCCATTCCGTATTCGATTTCGGCGACACCCTGGTGCGCTCAGTAATGGTGCCCCGGACTGACATTGTCAGCATCGGAACCGGCTCGGACCTGGAAACGGCAATGGGCCTGTTCCTGCGTTCGGGCTACTCAAGAATCCCCGTGATCGGCGAAAACACGGACCAGATCCGCGGAATCCTCTACCTGAAGGACGTAGCGGCGGCGCTGCATCGCACGGAACCTGGACTCCAGGCCCACGACGTCGACTCGCTCGCCCGGGATGTCCGTTACGTTCCCGAATCCAAGCCGGTGAGCGACCTCCTGCGGGAACTCCAGCAGGAATCCACCCACGTAGCCATCGTTATCGATGAGTACGGTGGCACCGCGGGCCTGGTCACCCTTGAGGACCTCATCGAGGAAATCGTTGGTGAGATCGTGGACGAATACGACGCTGCCGCCGAAGAAGCCGTCGACCTTGGGGACGGCACGTACCGGGTCAGCGCACGGATGAGCATCGATGACTTGGGCGAATTGTTCGACATGGACCTCGACGACGACGAGGTAGACACTGTGGGTGGCCTCCTCGCCAAGGCACTCGGGCAGGTACCGATTGTGGGAAGTTCTGTTGAAGTGAACGGAGTGTCGCTAAGGGCCGATAGGCTTGAGGGTCGCCGAAACAGGGTCAGCCACATCATTGCGGCAGCCATTCCAAAGGAAGACACTGACTTTGAGGACCTCCTCGAAGACGCCGACTCAACGCAACAGGGAGTTCCACGTGAGCAAGCAAAATAAGAAATTCGACGCCGATCAGGACTTCGGTGGCTTCCACGCAGGTTTCTCCGTGCTGGTTGGCCGGCCCAATGCCGGCAAATCAACCCTGACGAACGCCTTGGTGGGCCAGAAAGTGGCCATTACCTCGGCAAAGCCGCAAACCACGCGCCACACCATCCGTGGAATAGTGCACCGCGACGACGCGCAGCTGATCCTCGTGGACACCCCGGGCCTGCACAGGCCCCGCACCTTGCTCGGCAAGCGCCTCAACGATCTTGTGGCCGACACCCTCTCGGAAGTTGACGCCATTGGTTTCTGCCTTCCGGCCAACGAGAAAATCGGCCCGGGCGATAAGTACATTGCAGCGCAGCTGGCCGCAGTGGGTCGCAAACCGATCGTTGCCCTCGTGACCAAGACCGACCTGGTGGATCGGCAGGCATTGACGGAGCAGTTGCTCGCCGTCGCCGAACTGGGGCGGGACGTCCTGGGTGAACAGGGCTGGGCAGACATTGTCCCGGTTTCTGCAGCGGACGGCTTCCAAGTCTCCACGGTTGCCGATGTCCTGATCAGCCACATGCCGCCGTCGCCCCCGCTGTACCCTGACGGCGAACTCACTGATGAGCCAGAGGCAGTGATGATCGCCGAATTGATTCGGGAGGCTGCCCTGGAGGGCGTTCGGGACGAGCTTCCGCACTCCCTGGCGGTAGTGGTTGAAGAGATCGTTCCCCGCGAAGGCCGAACGGAGGACAACCCGCTCCTGGATGTCCGGGTCAACCTTTACGTTGAGCGGCCGTCCCAAAAAGCCATCATCATCGGTAAGGGTGGGAGTCGCCTGCGGGAAGTGGGAACCAACGCCCGCAAGGGCATCGAAACCCTCCTCGGCACCCGGATTTACCTGGATCTCCACGTCAAGGTGGCCAAGGACTGGCAGCGCGATCCCAAGCAGCTGGTGAAACTCGGGTTCTAGGTTTGCCGGGACACGATCCTGCGCAGTGTTGGTCCGATAAGGAACTTCCCAGAATCGGCAACTATGATTGCGGAGATTCAGGTGTTTGAGGAAAGGTAAACCGAATAGTGCGACGTCGTGACGCCCGCCCGCAGGGCACCGGCACCGCCGGCCCCGTTGCGGGACGCCATGGGGAGGATGCTGATGGCACCCCCCGGCATATGAAGGAACGCAAGGGACTGCCGCTCTGGTTGAAAATTACGACCGGTGTGGTTTCCCTGGCGCTGGTCGCCGGCGTCGCCTTTGCCGCTTTCTGGTTTATCCGCCTTCAGTCGAACATCACCAAAGCCCCTCTCAGCGCCGGCGAAAACCGGGATTCGGGGGTAGCGGCAGCAAATGACAAGACCGACCGGCTGCAGATCCTCATTCTTGGCTCGGACACCCGTGATGGAAAAAACTCCGACTACGGCAGCTCCGAGGACTCCACCGGCTATGGGCATTCCGACGTCATGATGCTGCTGGACATTTCCGCGGACAACAAGCGCGTCAATGTCATGAGCTTCCCCCGGGACCTGCTGGTTGATGTGCCGCAGTGTACCGACCACACCAACAACCAGACCTTCCCTGCCAGAAGTGGCGTGATGATCAACGAAGCCATGGCCGAGGCCGGCATTGGCTGTGCTGTGGACACTGTCAACAAGTTGACGGGCCTGGAGATCGATCACTTCATGATGGCGGACTTCAACGCCGTCAAGGAACTCTCCAAAGCTGTTGGTGGCGTTAATGTCTGCGTCAGCGATCCCGTTTTCGATCCGGACTCCCGCCTTCGCCTGCCCAAGGGCACTTCCCAGGTTGAGGGCGAACAGGCGTTGGCGTTCCTGCGAACCAGGCATGCGTTCGGCGACGGTGGCGACCTCGGACGGATCAAGGGCCAGCAGGCGTTCCTTTCGTCCCTGACCAGGAAACTCAAGGACGAAGGTACTTTGGGCAACCCACAGCGCCTGCTGCAAATTGCCGACGTTGTTACCCAGAACCTTACGGTGGACGACGGACTGGCTTCCGTGCCGTCCCTGCTGACGATCGGTGGGCGCCTGAAGGACATTGATGTTTCCAAGGTGGCCTTCGTCGCTGTTCCCACCCAGCCCGCTGCCATCGATCCGAACCGGCTGGAGCTGGCGGAACCACAGGCATCGCAGCTTTTCTCGGCGCTGCGGGCCGACCTTGACCTGACCTCACCGGGCGCTACCTCAAGCCCGGCTGCTTCCGGAAGCCCGACAGCGCAGCCCACGGCTACGGCGCCGGCCGTGCCCGCATACGACAAGGCCATCCAGCCGGTCGCGGTCGCCAACGGCAGCGGAATTGCTGCCAGGACCCAGGAAGTAATGGCTGTGCTCACGGGCAACGGCTTCGCCCAGGCGGTGTCCTACCTGGCGAACCCGGTGGACCAGACCGTGGTCTATTACGGAGCCGGTTTTGCGGATGTGGCCGCTGACGTGGCAACCCTCTACGGCATTCCGGCCACGCAGGTCCAGCAGGCAGCAGGAGTTGCCGGGGTTCAGCTCTATGTAGGCACCGACTTCGGTACGGGCTCTGTCTACGGTGCTGCTTCGGTGCCGCCGGACGTCGTCAACCAGACAGCCAGCGACGCCGTCTGCCAGCAGGTCAATCCGCTGTATATCGACCAATAGTTTATGAAGCCAAAAGAGGCCGGGCCATGTGGCCCGGCCTCTTTCTTGTGCTGTTGCCAGCCAATTACCAGATGCTGACCCGTTCTCCGGGTTCCATCCACATACCGTCGCCCTCGGCCACGGAGAACGCCTGGTGGAAAGCGTCGAGGTTGCGGGCAATGGCGTTGGTGCGGAACTCGTTGGGGGAGTGCGGGTCAGTAGCCAGCCTCCGGATCGCTTCTTCGGTGCGGATCACTTGGCGCCAGCCGGCTGCCCAGGACATGAAGAACCGCTGCTGTCCGGTGAAACCGTCGATGACTTCCGGCTCGGCACCGTCCAGGCTGAGCAGGTAGGCCTTGTAGGCGATGGCGAGGCCACCCAGGTCGCCGATGTTCTCGCCCAGTGTCAGCTTGCCGTTCACCTTGTGGTCCGGGGCTGCGTAGGGGGAGAGGGCGTCGTACTGTGCCACCAGTTTGGTAGTGAGAGCTTCAAAGGCAGTGCGGTCTTCTTCGGTCCACCAGTTCCGAAGGGCGCCCGTGCCGTCGAACTGTGATCCCTGATCGTCGAATCCGTGGCCGATTTCGTGTCCGATGACCGCTCCGATGCCACCGTAGTTCACGGCGTCGTCTGCGTCGGCGTTGAAGAATGGCGGCTGGAGGATAGCGGCGGGGAAGACGATTTCGTTCAGCATCGGGTGATAGTAGGCATTGACGGTCTGTGGCGTCATAAGCCACTTGGTGAGATCGACGGGCTTGCCGATCTCGTCAAGGTGCCTGTCGACGTCGGCATTGTGAGCACGCTCAACGTTGCCCAGGAGGTCAGCGGGGTCGATCTCGACGGCAGAGTAATCGATCCATTTTTCCGGGAAACCGATCTTGGGCCGGAACGCCTGGAGTTTCTTGAGGGCTTCAACCTTGGTTTCTTCGCTCATCCATGTCAAGGCGGAGATGCTGTCCCGGTAGGCCTCGATGAGGTTTCCCACCAGTGTCTCCATCCGGGCCTTGTGACCGGGAGGGAAGTGCCGTTCAACGTAGATTTGGCCTACGGCTTCGCCAAGCGCCGCTTCCACCACGGCAACGCCGCGCTTCCACCTCTCCTTGTTGCGGGGCGTTCCGCTGAGCGTGGTCCCGTAGAAGTCGAAGTTGGTATCGACGAAACCGGACGACAAATACGGGGCGGCCGAGCTCAGTATGCGCAGGGTCAGCCATTCCTTCCACGTTTGAAGCGGTTCGGATTCCAGTAGGGCAGCGGCACCGGCAAAGAAGTCCGGCGTGCTGACCACCAGCTCGGTCCGCTTGGCCGGGTCCACGCGTGCAGTTTCGAACCACGTGTCCAGCAAGGGAAACAGTGCCCGGGCCTCGTCTGCGGTCTTGAGGTTGTAGGTCTTTTGCGGATCCCGCAGCGTGACGTTGTCCCAGTGATGTGAGGCAAGGGCCCTTTCGAGGGCGACCACGCGTTCAGAGGCGGCCTGTGCATCAGGTATGGAAGCGAGGTTGAACATGGCGGCAATGTACTTACCGTAAGCCGCCACGATCGCTTCGAATTTTTCGTCACGGTAGTACGACTCGTCCGGCAACCCCAAGCCGCCCTGACCGATATAGAGAAGGATGCGCTCGGGATTTCCAGCATCAGGCGCCGGGTAGATGGAGAACAGGCCCGAGACATCGGCCCGGAACAATCGCCCGATCAGCGCCGCCAATTCCTGCGGGGAGTCAACGGATTCAACCTCCTGGAGCCTGCCGCGGACCGGGTCGAATCCTTTTTCCTCCGCCGCGGCCTCATCCATGAAGCTGGCGTACAGGCCACCGACCTTCTGTTCGACGCCGGTAGCTGAGTCCGCCTTCGCGGCAGCTTCCTCAATGATCGCCTTGACAGCCAGCTCGGCACCGTCACGCAGCGCGGTGAAGGTTCCTTCCAGCGGCCGGTCGTCAGGGATGGTCGTGCTGTTGAGCCACGCGCCATTGACGTGTTGGTAAAGGTCGTCCTGGGGCCGGACGTTGTGGTCGATGTTGGAAAGAGTGATCCCCGACTGTGGCACTGTGGCTCCTTGTGTGGACGCTGCAGCCGGCGTTTCCACCGTCGTGGCGTCTGCATAGTGGACGTTGCATGAGGTGTTGCACTGTCATCATACGCATCGTGTTACTGTGAATTTGTGCGTGCGGAAATGCTTCTTCTTAGCTGCCGCGGCGAGGCCTGAAAGCTATCTGACGCTGGGCCATCCTCGCCGCGGAGTTCCGTTGTGTCCGGCTAAGCTTTCACTTAGTTCTTTACAGAAAAGGCCACATCATGCGTAATGCACAAAAGCCCTCCGGTATGCCGATTCACCGCTACCTGCCATTCCAGGACCAGATCACTGTAGAGGTTCCGGACCGCACCTGGCCGGACGAGGTCATCACCAAAGCCCCTCGCTGGTGCGCCGTTGACCTGCGGGACGGAAACCAGGCCCTGATCGATCCCATGAGTCCGGCACGCAAGCTGAAGATGTTCCAGCTGCTCGTCAAGATGGGCTACAAGGAGATCGAGGTTGGATTCCCCTCGGCGTCCCAAACAGATTTCGACTTCGTTCGGCAGCTCATTGAAGGCGGCCACATTCCCGACGACGTTAGCATCCAGGTCCTGACCCAAGCACGCGAGCACCTGATCGAACGGACCTATGAGTCCTTGGTGGGGGCCAAGCAGGCCATTGTCCACTTGTACAACTCCACCTCGGTGCTGCAGCGGCGGGTTGTCTTCAACCAGGACGAAGACGGCATCATGGATATCGCCTTGCAGGGTGCCCGTCTCTGCAAGAAGTACGAAGAGACGCTGACGGACACGCACATTACGTACGAATATTCGCCCGAGTCCTTCACGGGAACCGAGCTGGAATATGCAGCCCGCGTTTGCAACGCCATTGCTGATGTCTTTGAGGCCTCCGCCGACAAGCAGGTCATCATCAACCTGCCCGCCACGGTGGAAATGGCAACGCCAAACGTCTACGCAGACTCCATAGAGTGGATGCACCGGAACCTGCACCCCCGCGAGGGAATTATCATCTCCCTGCACCCGCACAACGACCGCGGCACGGGAGTAGCAGCTGCTGAGCTCGGATACCTGGCGGGTGCGGATCGGATTGAAGGCTGCCTGTTCGGCAACGGAGAGCGCACCGGCAACGTGGACCTGGTGACCTTGGGCCTGAACATGTTCGTGCAGGGCGTTGATCCCATGATCGACTTCTCCGACATCGATGAAGTCCGCCGCACGGTGGAGTACTGCAACCAACTGCCTGTTCCGGAGCGTTCCCCGTACGGTGGCGACCTCGTATTTACCGCGTTTTCCGGCTCGCACCAGGACGCCATCAAGAAGGGCTTTGAGGCTCTCGAGAAGGACGCGGCAGCTGCCGGCAAGTCCGTGGACGACTTCACCTGGCAGGTCCCGTACTTGCCTATCGACCCCAAGGACCTCGGCCGAAGCTACGAAGCCGTGATCCGGGTAAACTCGCAGTCCGGTAAGGGTGGCGTTGCCTACCTGTTGAAGAACGAGCACAACCTCGACCTGCCGCGCAGGGCACAGATTGAGTTCTCCGGAGTCATCCAGCGACGCACCGACGCTGTGGGTGGCGAGGTCAGTGGTGCCCAGCTGTGGCAGATATTCCAGGACGAATACCTCCCCTCGGAGGAAGAGCAGGCCCAGTGGGGCCGTTATACCCTGGGCAGCGTGAGCACCGAGACCGACGAATCCGGTGCCATGACCATGAACGCAAACCTCAGGATCGACGGCGCCGAAGTGCGACGCACAGGCCACGGCAACGGTCCCATCGCGGCACTGCTGGACATCCTGCACCATGACGGCGTAGACGTCCGGGTGCTCGACTACAGCGAGCATGCGCTCTCTGAAGGCGGCAGCGCCAGTGCAGCAGCGTACGTCGAATGCGCTGTAGGTGAACGCGTCCTGTGGGGAGTCGGGATCGACCCCAGCACCACGACGTCATCGCTGAAGGCCTTGATTTCGGCAGTAAACCGGGCAGTCCGCGACGCCCAAGCATAGGTTCCTGCGGTGTGGTGACTGGATTTTCAGTCACCACACCGTCTGGCGGTCACGCCGGACCCGGGCGAAGTGCAAAGATTAGTTGTGGCCAATCCGTCGTTTGCAGCACGGTCCTATCGGGACGATGCCGTGGTGCTCCGCACCCATAAGCTGGGCGAGGCGGATAGGATCATCACCCTTTTGACCAAGCACCACGGGCAGGTCCGGGCCGTCGCCAAGGGAGTCCGGAGAACCAGCAGCCGATTCGGCGCGCGCCTCGAGCCGTTTATGGTCGCAGACCTGCAACTGGTCGCTGGCCGGACACTTGACATCGTGACGCAAGCCGTCGCCAAGGGTGCCTACGGAAGCGATATCGCCGCCGATTACGGTCGCTTTACTGTGGCGGCCGCAATGACCGAGACAGCCGAGAAATTGACGGATGCCGACACTGAGTCGGGGACCGCCCAATACAACCTGCTGGTAGGGGCTTTGGCCGCATTGAGCCGCTCCGACCATCCTCCCGAGCTCATTCTGGATTCGTATCTGCTTCGGGCCCTGGCCACCGGGGGGTGGGCGCCGAGTTTTACGGATTGTGCCCGTTGCGGCCGTCCCGGCCCGCACACTGCCTTCGCGGCACCGGTGGGCGGAATGGTGTGCAGCGATTGCCGACCGCCGGGGTCCCCGGCCCCCGCGCCGGAGACCGTGGAACTCCTCGGAGCATTGCTGACAGGCAATTGGAGCGTCGCCGATGTTTCGGATCCCCGGCATCGCAGGGAAAGTGCGGGGCTGGTGGCCAGTTACCTGCAATGGCATTTGGAACGCGCCGTGAAATCACTCAAACATGTGGAGCGAAGCTGACAGTGGCACTTGGCAAGAAGAACAAGTCAACAGTTGCGAGGACGGCACCGGTGGTGGCGCCTTATGGTCACCCTTCAGGGGCAGTGCCACCAAAAATTCCGAGTGAGCTCATACCCCAGCACGTGGCCATCGTCATGGATGGCAACGGGCGCTGGGCCAACCAGCGGGGGCTGCCCCGGGTTGAGGGCCACAAGGCAGGCGAGCCGGCACTGTTGGACGTCATGGCGGGTGCGATCGAACTCGGCATCAAGTACGTCAGCGTCTATGCCTTCTCCACCGAGAACTGGCGGCGGTCGCCTGAAGAAGTCCGGTTCCTCATGGGATTTAACAAGGACGTACTACGACGCCAACGCAATCAACTTGATGAGTGGGGAGTCCGGATCCGTTGGGCGGGTCGTCGGCCGCGGTTGTGGGGTTCGGTGATCAAGGAGTTGGAAGAGGCCGAGGACTACACGCGCGCCAACGACACGTGTACGTTGACCATGTGTGTTAACTACGGCGGACGGGCGGAAATCGCAGATGCCGTCTCGGCCATTGCCCACGATGTTGCGGCGGGGCGTTTGAAGCCCGGCTCCGTCTCGGAGAAGACCATCCAGAAGTACCTGGACGAACCCGACCTTCCGGACGTGGATCTGTTCCTTCGCAGCTCGGGCGAGCAGCGGCTCTCCAACTTCCTTCTCTGGCAGTCAGCCTACGCGGAGTTCGTTTTCATGGACACGCTGTGGCCGGACGTCGACAGGCGGACGCTCTGGGAGGCTGTGGAGATCTACGCCAAGCGGGATCGCCGCTATGGCGGGGCAGTAGATGCCGCACCCGTCGCCAAATAGCATGGCCGTGTTAACTGGGGTTGCGCAAACTCAGTAGGGGTAGGCCGCAAGCCAGACCGCGACGTCGCGGTAGGCCTGCTGGCGGACCGTCCGCCGGGACAGGAAGACGTCATGGAGGGCTCCGGGATAGCGGAAAACGGCCGTGCGCCGTGCCAGGCCCAACGCGCGCCGGGAGGTTTGCTCGACGTCGATGACAGCGTCGGCCCGCATGAGGTCCGCCGTCCATTCGGCCTGGATTCGTGTCCTCCCGGACAAGAGGACCAGGACTGGTGCGTCAATGTTGAGCTTGCGTTCCACGGCGGCGTGCCCGGCGAGCACGGCCTTGGTCCAGCCCGCCCGGATCGGAAAGGAAGCCCGGGGCCGCCACACCGGATCCAGGATCCACTCACCATGGGCTTCGTTGCTGACGCTTTCCCAGTACGCCGGCAGCTCGGGGAGCCTGAACGGTCGTTTTGGGTCGGTGCGGGCGAAAGGTTCCACCAAATGCATGGCGATACTTCGGACCAAGCTGCTGCCCTGCAGTTCCAGCCACGGCGAATTCAACACCAACGTTCCCACTCTGCCCGGATTGCGGTCAGCCCACAGGGCGGCGATGAGACCACCCAATGAGTGTGCAACCATGTGGATTGTTGGTGCCGTGCCGTTGCCGGTCCGGGCCATGACATCCCGTTCGATCTCCGCCAAGGCCACTGCCAGGTCCTCGTCGTAAACGCCAAGGTCCACTGTGTACCCCGGGGTCTGTCCCGGTAGGAGGCTGCGCCCGAATTTCCGCAGGTCCAACGCATAGAAGTGAAAGCCCGAGGCTGTGAGGTACTCGGCGAGTTCGGTTTGAAGGAAGTAGTCCGCCCATCCGTGCAGGTAGAGGACCGCCCTTGGGGCGCCTCCGGGATCTGCCGGTGCGGCGCGGCGCTTGCGCTTGGTGAAAGACACCAGGAAATCCAGGACACCCTGCGGGGCGGGCTGGCTGACCGGAGGTGCATGCCTGACCAGCGTCGCCTTGACCTGCCCCTCTTCATCCGGCTTCAGTGGCAGGTCCATGCATTCAAAGCCGTGGCCCAGGATGTCACGTCTCCATCTGGTCCCGGTTTCCTCTGGAACGGTCATCTGTCCCCCTTGTGTTGTTCATCCGGTGCTTCGTCCTGCATGAAGCCCTTGATCCATCGGGCCAGGCGGCCGTAGGCGTCCTTCCGTACGGCCGGTGCAGACAGGAAAACGTCATGGAGGCCGCCATCGATTCGCTCCAAAGTGACGGTCCGGCCCAGTGCCATGGCCCGCAATGCCATGACGCCGACATCGAGCACGGCGTCTGAACGGCGCATGGATTCGTGCCACACCATGCCGTTGGCGCTGGCTGAGGAGATCAGGACCAGGACGGGCATTTCCAGATGCAACCCGCGAGCCACCTGGGATTGGCCGGCAAAGACGGCGCTGAGCCATCCAGCCCGAACGGGAAAGGCCATGGGAGGCCGGTACTTCTCGTCCAGGTGCCATTCGCCCTCTGCGGAACTGCTGATGCTGCGGAAGTAGAATCCGCGTTCCGGCAATCTCAGGACGGTTTCGGGGCGAAACCTCGCCAAAGGCGCCACCATGGCGTGCGCTGCCCGGCGAACCATTGAACTGCCATGCATCTCCAACCAGGGACTGTCGAGAATGAGGTACTGGACCATTCCAGGGTGTCGGCTCGCCCAGAGGGCGGCTACGAGCCCACCAGTGGAGTGACCCATGAGTGTCAGGCTTTCAGCCGGGGACCCTGAACGGTCCTTGCGAATCGCCTCGATGGCCTGGTTGATCTCGGCGTCGTAGTCGGTCAGGTTGGCAACATAACCGCCGGGATGTCCGGGCTGGAGGCTTCGTCCATGGTTGTGCATGTCCAGCGCATAGAACTCATATCCCTGGCCCGACCAGAACTCCGCGAGCTCGGTATTGAAGAAGTAGTCACTCCAGCCGTGCAGGAACAGGACAACGCCCAGCCGTCGCGCCGAACCGTTTACTTCGCTTGCTGCCTGGGGCAACGGATCCGCCCGATAACGGATCAGCGTGGCATGACGGACCACGCCATCCGGTCCTGCGGCGTCTATGCTGCAGGACTGGAAGCCGGTTCCCAGGATGTCGGCGGTCCACTCCATGGGTCCAGCTTAGACAAAGGCGGCTGCCTGCCCTCCCGCCACCCTTCCGGTGAAGAGGCAACCTCCCAGGAACGACCCTTCCAGGGCGCGGTAGCCGTGGATGCCTCCGCCGCCGAAGCCAGCAGCTTCTCCCGCGGCGTAGAGCCCTGGAATGGCTCGTCCTTCGTCGTCCATCACCCTGGATGACAAGTCCGTCCGGAGGCCACCCAGGCTCTTCCTGGTCAATACCGAGAGCCGGATAGCGATAAGCGGACCGTGCGCAGGGTCGGTCAGGCGGTGCGGGGGAGCCACCCGCATCAGCTTGTCGGTGGCAAACCGCCTCGCTGCCCTGATGGCTGCAAGCTGCGGATCCTTGCCTAGCCCGCTGGCCACCTGCCGATCCCGGGCACTCACCAGGGACTCCAGTGCCTCGCGCTGGATGAGGTTGTCGCCCACCAAGTGGTTCATTTCTGATGCGAGCCGCCCGGGGGTGGCCGCCTGCAAAAAGTCCACACCCCGGTCCAGGAATCGCTGGATGGGGGAGTCGCCTCCAGCCCTCAACCGCGAGGCAAGGAGCCTGACGTCCTTGCCAGTCAGGTCAGGGTTTTGTTCGGAACCTGACAAAGCGAGTTCCTTCAGGGCAATGGTGCGGTTGAGGACGAACCAGGAATGGCTGTGGCCTGTTGACACGATGTGACGGAGGGCGCCAAGCGAGTCATAACCCGGGAACAGTGGTGCCGGCAGTTGGTGTCCCTCCGCATCAAGCCACAAGGATGAGGGCCCGGGAAGGATGCGGATGCCGTGCATTGGCCACACGGGATCGTAGTTATGGATACCTTCCGGGTAGTGCCACATCCTGTCACCGTTAATCAGGGCGGCGCCGGCGGATTGAACCACTGAAAGGAAGTCACCATCGACTGAGGCGGGCACGCCGCTGAGCATGTGCGCCGGCGGCCTGCCCCCGGGCCATTGGCGCCGGACTGCTCCATGGTTGGCACCTATGCCGCCAGTGGTGACCACAACCGCTCCGGCCGAAGCCTCGAATTCGTCAACGGCGAGCCTGGACGAGGCCTGGCCCCGCACCGCCGTCGACGGTTCCAGGACTTCTCCGACAACGCCAGCTACCTTGCCGGCTGTCATGGCAAGGGCCAGGGCCCTGTGCCGAAAGTGGAGCGACACCCTTCCGGCTTCGACTCCTTCGAGCACCTTTCCCAGGAACGGTTTCACCAGTGCTGGTCCCGTGCCCCAGGTGACGTGGAAGCGGGGTACCGAATTGCCGTGTCCTTGTGGCCCATATCCTCCTCGCTCCGCCCACTGGACCAGCGGAAAGATACCGACCCCGAGGCTCTTCAGCCAGGCCCGCTTTGCGCCGGCGGCGAAGTCCACATAGGCCTCGGCCCACTCCCGGGCATTCGAATCCACCGGTCGGTCGAAAGCAGCGGAGGCCAGCCAGTCTGAAAGTGCGAGGTCCTTGCTGTCCTTCACCCCCAGCCGCCTCTGCTCGGGCGTATTCACCATGAAGAGGCCGCCGAAGGACCAATGCGCCTGGCCGCCAACCGAAGCTTCCGGCTCCTGGTCCAGAATGGCCACCGACTTGCCCGCTGCGTAAGCTGTGGCGGCAGCAACGAGACCCGACAGGCCCGCCCCAACCACGACGACGTCGGCAGCGATCCTGTTGCTGCTGCCGTGGGGATGATGTGCGTCACTATTTTCCGGCGGCATGCGTACATGCTAGCGCCAGGTTCGGTCATGGGTTTGGCGAGTTGTCCGCGAACCGCAAAACTAAGACCATGCGTTTTTACCCCACATTCTTTAAGTTGGCTTTCTCCTGGATGGATGCCGAGAAGGCCCACAAGATCGGATTCCAGGGAATCCGTGCAGCCCACCGCTCGGGCGCAGGCCGGGTCCTTGCCCGCATGACCGCCCCCGATGCTTCCCTCCGCACCGAAGCGCTGGGCCTAAGCTTCCCGTCGCCGTTCGGACTGGCAGCGGGTTTCGACAAGGAAGGCCACGGTATCGAGGCCCTGACGGAGCTGGGTTTCGGCCACGTCGAAGTGGGGACCATCACGGGCCAAGCGCAGCCGGGCAACGAAAAACCACGCCTGTTCCGCCTGATCGAGGACCGGGCTGTCATCAACCGGATGGGATTCAACAACGACGGCGCTGCTGCTGTTGCGCCCCGCCTCAAGTCCGCCCGGGCTGCTTTGCAGAAAGCCCACCGGGACATCAGGCCCATCATCGGGGTGAACATCGGCAAGACCAAAGTGGTGGACCTCGACGACGCCACGGAGGACTACCTGGTGAGCGCCCGTAGCCTGGCTCCTGCCGCGGACTACCTTGTAGTCAATGTCAGTTCGCCCAACACGCCGGGCCTGAGGTTGCTGCAGAACGTGGAGACCCTGCGTCCGTTGCTGCGGGCCGTAGGAGACGCTGCAGACGAAGCCGCCGGACGCCACGTACCACTGCTGGTCAAGATCGCCCCGGACCTGTCCAACGAAGACATCGACGATGTGGCCAAGCTCGCGCTGGACCTCAAGTTGGATGGAATCATCGCAACCAACACAACGATCTCCCGCGAAGGGCTCGCTTCTGACACTGCCAAGGTGGAATCCATCGGTGCCGGAGGCTTGTCGGGGGCGCCCCTCAAGCAGCGGTCCTTGGAGGTCCTTCGCAGGCTCAAGGGGGCTGTCGGCGATGACCTCGTGCTCATCGCAGTGGGGGGCGTCGAATCACCGCAGGATGTCCAGGAGCGTCTCGAGGCCGGCGCCACGCTGGTACAGGGCTACACCGCATTCCTTTATGAAGGTCCGTTCTGGGCGGCTCGGATCAACAAGGGCCTCGTGAAACTCCGGCAGGCCTCAGGCCGCTAACGTCGAACAATGAATGAAGGCCCCGGACCAATCGTCCGGGGCCTTCATTTTTTTTGACAGGGGTCGGGGCCTTAGGCCGGGTACTGCCCGCGCTTTACCTGCGGCTTGGGCAGGCGAAGCTTGCGGAACTGAAGGGCGCGCATGCATCCGTACCAGACGGAGCCACGCTCTACTTCGCCGAACTTCTCAGTGAGCTTCTTCCGCAACTTGCGAGAGAGGATGAAAACATCGACGAACACCGCGAGGAACATGATCCAGAAGCCCACCAGGACGTAACTGATACCCGCGCTCGTGGTGGGAATGATCAAGGAGATGACAACAAACAACAGGGCGCCGAACATCAGGTACTCGCCCAGGCTGAACCGTGCGTCGACGTAGTCGCGGACATACCTCTTCTGGGGACCCTTGTCCCGAAGCGGCAGGAATTTTTCGTCACCCGTATCCAGTGCCTGCCGCATCTTCTGCCGCTGGTCCTGGATGGCCACCCGTTCCGCCGCTTTGGAAGCCTTACGGTCGGTGGGCACCAGCGGGCGCTTGCGGGCTGCCTCCTGGTCCTTCCGCCTGGGCGTGGGGGCGCCCTTTCCGGCTACGGGCTCCTGGGCGGTGGCATAGGCCTGGTCTACTACTGATTGAGCGCTGGGCTCTTCCTTTTTGCGTCCGAACACCCCTACAGAATACCCCGCACGGAGGTGGCGCAGGTTACGCCTCCGGTTGCCGGCGATCCAAAGGGCAGCTTCGAGCCTGCCCCGCCGGGAGAATGCCCAGCGGTAAAGTGTGGCCCATGACTTCAGCACATGCGGAGACCCCGCAGAACAAGCACCTGGACTCCGGCGCTACCCCGGTGGAGGCACTTTCCCGGGCGGTACATGACTCATTCGACGCCACTCTGGCCTCCTTGAAGGACCTCGTTTCCATACCGGGCATTGCCTGGCCCAGCTTCGACCCTTCGGAACTGGACAGGAGCGCCGAAGCTGTTGCCGCCCTGGTGAAAGCAACCGGCATGGAAGACGTCCGGATCCTACGATGCGACAAAAGCGACGGCACCCCCGGCGGCCCTGCCGTCGTCGCGCGCCGTCCCGCAGCGGAAGGCAAGCCGACCATCCTCCTGTACGCGCACCACGACGTGCAGCCCCCCGGAGACCGCGGACTGTGGGATTCGGAGCCGTTCTCTGCGGAGGAACGTGATGGTCGGTTGTATGGTCGCGGCGCCGCTGATGACAAGGCAGGCATCATGGCCCACTTGGCGGCCTATAGTGCCGCCACCCACGTCCTGGGCGAGGAATTCGGCCTGGGGGTGACCTTTTTCTTCGAAGGCGAGGAAGAAGCCGGTTCACCCACCTTCAGGACTTTCCTTGAGGAGCATCGCGAACTTTTGCGTGCTGACGTGATTGTTGTTGCCGACTCCAGCAACTGGAAAGTTGGCGTACCGGCTCTGACAACCAGCCTGCGCGGGCTGGTTGATGGCACGTTTGAAGTCCGCGTGCTCGACCATGCGGTGCATTCCGGAATGTTCGGCGGCCCTGTGCTCGACGCCCCAACCCTCCTGTCGCGGCTCATCGCGACCCTCCATGATGACGAGGGCAACGTCGCTGTCGCCGGCCTGGTGGGCCGGGACGAGGTGGCCGTCGACCTCGCTGAAGCGGACTATCGGGCCGACGCGTCAGTGCTCGACGGCGTGCGGCTCGCCGGCAGCGGGACTATCGGTTCCCGGCTGTGGACCAAGCCCGCACTTTCGATCATTGGCATGGACGTGCCGGCGGTGGATGTTGCCTCCAACACCCTCATTCCGGCGGCGCGTGCCAAGTTCAGCATGCGGCTGGCACCCGGGCAGGACCCCGAATCCGCCATGGACGCCCTGCGGCAGCACGTCGAATCCAATGCCCCGTTCGGTGCCAAGGTGACCTTTACCCCGGGGGAGCGGGGCGACGCGTTCTCTACGGATACCTCATCGGCAGCGGCCCGGGTGGCCCTCTGGGCGCTGGGGGAGTCGTGGGGAGTGGAGCCGGTCGAGATGGGGATTGGTGGATCCATACCCTTCATCGCAGACCTCCTGGAAATGTACCCGGAAGTCCAGATCCTAGTGACCGGAGTGGAAGACCCTGATTCGAGGGCCCACAGCGCCAACGAGTCACTGCACATCGGCGATTTCCGCCATGCAGTGCTTGCAGAAGCTTTCATGTTGGCCAGGCTCAATGCCGAAGGCCTGGCGGGCTGAACCGAAAGGGCGCGCCGGGAACAAGTAAATACCGTAGGTGGTTACGTCAGGAGTTATAGCTAAGCGTCTGCGCGACGTAGCATTAGCTATAACCCGTACGTAATTGGGTAAGGGCAGGCAGCGTCCCGGCGCGGCCGCCAAGAGCTTCATAAGAAGGTAGGCCAATGAGCACTGCAACCAACGAAAACAGCACCGGAACGCAGGTCGTCGCCAACGACGAACTGGCCACGCACGAGGTCAATCTGACCGACGTCGCCGCAGGCAAGGTCCGCAGCCTCCTCGAGCAGGAAGGGCGCACCGATCTTCGGCTGCGCGTTGCAGTCCAGCCCGGCGGATGCTCCGGCTTGATCTACCAGCTCTACTTCGACGAGCGCCTGCTCGACGGCGACGCCGTCCGTGACTATGACGGCGTCGAGGTCGTAGTGGACAAGATGAGTGTTCCGTACCTCAGCGGCGCAAGCATCGACTTCGAAGACACCATTTCGAAGCAGGGCTTCACCATTGATAACCCGAACGCCGGCGGGTCCTGCGCCTGCGGTGATTCATTCCACTGATGTGAGCCGTCGCTGCACGTCGGCGCCACTTCGAACGCGGTTAAACGCGTTCGGAGCCACGGCGCCGACATGTGCGCGAAAACCGCTTGATAGCGGTAAGCTCTACATCGGGTAGTAAAACTTTTAGTGTGCCCGGTGCGCCTTAGGCCTGCCGGGAGACAGCAACAAGAGGAAGGGCCGTCTGTGAGTTCGCAGAACCGAACCGGCAGCCGACGCATAAAGATCACCTCGATCACTGGCTTGGCAGTCGCCGGCGCGTTGGTTTTGACCGGATGTTCACCAGAGGTAGAGAAGGGTTGGCTGCCAACAGAGCGCGGCACGACCAACCACACTGACCGGATCATGGACCTCTGGGTCAACTCATGGATCGCCGCCTTGGCAGTCGGTATTATCACGTGGGGCCTTTTGGTCTGGTGCATCATCGCGTACCGTCGCCGCAAGGGCACCACGGGGTTCCCCAAGCAGCTCAGCTACAACCTGCCGCTTGAGGTCTTTTACTTGACCATTCCGCTGTTCATGGTGCTGGTGTTCTTCTACTTCACCGACCAGGACCAGCGTGCGATCGATGACCGTTCGCAGCCTGCCGACGTCGTTGTTGACGTCCGCGGCAAGCAGTGGGCATGGGATTTCAACTACAAAAAGGGTGAGGTCGTCAATGAGGACCTCCACGAGGCCGGCGTCCAGGCCCACCTGACCGGCAACGATGTCGACAAGGAACTCCTTCCCACGTTGTACCTGCCGGTTGGCAAGTCCGTGGATCTGGAGCTGAACTCCCGCGACGTCATCCACTCATTCTGGGTTCCCGCCTTCCTCCAGAAGCGCGACATGATCCCTGGCAAGACGAACTACATCAGGTTCACTCCCACCAAGGAGGGCACCTTCGACGGCAAGTGTGCCGAACTCTGCGGTGAATACCACTCCGAAATGCTCTTCCGCGTCAAGGTTGTCTCCGAGTCTGAATTCCAGACCCACATGGACAAGCTTCGCCAGGAAGGCAATACGGGCCTGCTCGGTGCGGAATACGACCGCAATCCGAACCTGAACGAAAAGTAAGGGGAGCGACGTGGCTACGTACACTCAATCCGCACCGGGGATCCTAGAGGCTCCGGTAGTTCCTAAATCCAAGGGGCGCATCGTCGTCAACTGGATCACCTCCACGGACCACAAGACCATCGGGTACATGTACCTGATTGCATCCTTCGTGTTCTTCTGCCTCGGCGGCGTCATGGCCCTGCTGATCCGTGCTGAGTTGTTCGAACCCGGCATGCAGATCCTGCAGACCAAAGAGCAGTACAACCAGATGTTCACGATGCACGGCACCGTGATGCTCCTGATGTTCGCAACGCCGCTGTTCGCTGGCTTTGCCAACGTCATCATGCCGCTCCAAATCGGTGCTCCCGATGTCGCCTTCCCGCGTTTGAACGCACTGGCATTCTGGTTCTTCCTCTTCGGCTCCACCATCGCCGTCTCGGGTTTCATCACCCCGCAGGGTGCTGCATCCTTCGGTTGGTTCGCCTATGCTCCGCTGTCCAACACCACGTTTAGTCCTGGTGTCGGTGGAGACCTGTGGGTATTCGGCCTCGCGCTGTCGGGCTTCGGAACCATCCTTGGTGCCGTCAACTTCATCACCACGATCATCTGCATGCGTGCACCGGGCATGACCATGTGGCGTATGCCGATCTTCACCTGGAACACCCTCGTGACGGCTATCCTCGTCCTGATGGCCTTCCCGCCGCTGGCCGCTGCACTGTTCGCACTTGGCGCGGACCGTCGCTTCGGAGCGCACATCTTTGACCCCGAAAATGGCGGTGCCGTTCTCTGGCAGCACCTGTTCTGGTTCTTCGGACACCCCGAGGTGTACATCATCGCCTTGCCGTTCTTCGGCATTGTTTCCGAGATCTTCCCGGTGTTCAGCCGCAAGCCGATCTTCGGTTACAAGGGTCTCGTCTACGCCACCATCGCCATCGCCGCGCTCTCCGTCACTGTGTGGGCACACCACATGTACGTGACCGGTTCGGTGTTGCTGCCGTTCTTCGCCTTCATGACCATGCTTATTGCGGTCCCGACAGGCGTGAAGTTCTTCAACTGGATCGGAACGCTTTGGCAGGGCTCCATTACCTTCGAAACTCCCATGCTCTGGAGCATCGGGTTCCTGGTGACGTTCCTCTTCGGTGGTCTGACGGGCATCATCCTGGCTTCGCCGCCGCTTGACTTCCACGTCTCGGACTCCTACTTCGTGGTGGCGCACTTCCACTACGTGGTCTTCGGTACGGTTGTGTTCGCCATGTTCGCAGGCTTCTACTTCTGGTGGCCCAAGTGGACTGGCAAGATGCTCAACGAGCGCCTGGGTAAGATCCACTTCTGGCTGTTGTTCCTTGGTTTCCACGGCACGTTCCTCATCCAGCACTGGCTGGGTGTCGAAGGCATGCCTCGTCGTTACGCCGACTACATGCCGCAGGATAACTTCACGTGGATGAACCAGTTCTCCACTATCTCCTCCTTCGTACTGGGCGCTTCGTTGCTGCCGTTCTTCTGGAACGTCTACATCACCTGGCGCAGCAACAAGAAGGTTGAGGTTGATGATCCTTGGGGCTTCGGTGCCTCACTGGAATGGGCTACGTCCTGCCCGCCGCCGCGCCACAACTTCACCTCCTTGCCCCGCATCCGCTCCGAGCGCCCGGCGCTGGACCTCCACCACCCCGAGTTGGCCCAGGTTCACACCGCAGAGGCCCCGTCACCCGCAGCAGCTGTTCTGGGTAACGCCGACCAGAGGGACGTCAAAAAATGAAAATTGAATCGTGGCTCTTCGGAGCCGGAGTCTTCTTCTTCGTCCCCGTAGCCATCGCCTATGGCTTCCTGACAAATTGGTCTGAGTGGGTCGGGGTCCTGGGGATCCTGCTCGTCGGTGGCCTCGCTGGCATGATCGGCGCGTACCTTGGTTTCACCGGCAAGCGTGTCGGCATGCGGCCGGAAGACCGTCCCGACGCTGAAGTTCACGAAGGTGCCGGCGAACAAGGGCACTTCAGCCCTTGGAGCTGGTGGCCGTTGGTTCTTGGCCTCGCATGTGCGGGCGGCTTCCTGGGTCTCGCGATCGGCTTCTGGGTGACCTACGTTGCCGGCGGCCTCGCCCTTGTGGCACTCGTGGGCTGGGTCTTCGAGTACAGCCGTGGCGACCACGCCCACTAGCAGTATCTGAGAACAAAAGAATGGGCCCCACCGAAAGGTGGGGCCCATTTCTGTTAAGATCGCTTTTCCGTCTGGTGTTCCTGTCTTCGGGGGACGCTGTATGTTCTGAGCGGCCGCCGCATTCGCTGGGCACTGCTGGAGTGCAGTTCAGTGGCCCTGGGAAGCCTCCAGGACGGACGAAAGCTTTACCAGCGCGTTCTGGACGCTCGGGACACTCTGATCGCCGGTAAGGGCCTCTGGTGCAACTTCGAGGACAACTTCACACCCATGCGCAAAGTCCTCTGTCATGACCTCCAACAATGAACGAGCGTCGACAGGGCGTCCGTCCTGCTTCCTGATCGTCACGGGTAGCCCGGTCTCTGTCACAGCGCGAACGAACGCCGCGGCGGCCCGCGCATGTAGTCCGATCCCGGCAGCGACGAAGGTCTTCAGCTCCGGCAACCTCAACTCCTTTGTTACGACGGATGCTCCGTCCGAAATGATCCATATAAGCGTAGCTGCCCCGACCGCCACCCCTTGGTACGGAGGGCGGGGGAAAGCGGTGGTCTAGACCTGATGCCCTACTGAATTATCCTTAACTCATGACTCACATGCTGGAAACCAACCGTGCCTGAGGCGGCAAGCATTGCCGGCGAGATCGACCGGACCAGCGGGACGCCTATCTACGTCCAACTCCGCGAGATCCTCAGGACCTTCATCGCACAATCCTGTCCTCCGGGTTCGTCGCTGCCGTCTGAGAGAGACCTATCCGAACGTTTCGGTTTGGCGAGGATGACAGTGCGCCAGGCGATCGACGCGTTAGTGGGCGAGGAAGTCATTGAGCGCGTCGTTGGGCTTGGCACCTTTGTGAAGAAACCCAAACTGGACCTCCAGGTCAAGCTGACCTCTTACAGTGAGGAAATGCAGCGACGGGGCATGGTTCCGGCCGCCAAGGTTCTCAGTTTTGAGCAGATCGCTGCGAGTGCCTTCCTGGCCCGCGAATTGCAGCTGGACGAAGGTACGCCACTGGTGCGGTTCCGACGCCTGCTGCTGGCCGATAACGAGCCCATGAGCGTGGATGAGAACTTTATCCCTGCCCACCGCGTGCCGGGTTTATTGGACGAGGCGCCACCCACATCGCTGTACAACGTCCTTAGCGAACGTTTTGGGCTGGTCATGGAGTGGGGCGAGGACATGATTGAGGCTACTGCTGCGTCGCCGTCCACGGCTCGCCTGCTCAACGTCGACGTCGGCTCACCCCTTCTGAAGATCCAGCGCCATGCGTTCGTCGCCCGCGCCATGGTGGACTACTCCGTGTCGTACTACCGGGCCGACCGCTACAAGCTATGGGTGCCCCTCCAGCGCCCTGGTGTCCGCCCCACCCGGAACTACTCCTCGGGTTACAGGACACCCTAGGCGCCGAATCCCGGCGGTTCCTGTCGACGTCGTCGTGACCTGGCCTGATACATGGCCGGAGACGCAAAAGCCCGGCTGGAGAATTCCAGCCGGGCTTTTGCATGATCTGACAGAGAGTACTGGGCGCTAGTGGCTCAGGCTCTTCTGGTCTTCACCGGAGGTGATTGCTTCATGGTGGCCATGAGCATGTGCTGCTTCCAGTTCCGCGGGTGTTGCAGGTGCAACGCGATCCTCGAAGAACCACTTGGAGAGTGCCGCACGGCGCTTCTCCTTGCGGGTGACAACACCGTGTTCGTTCGGCTGGGCCGGCAGGGGAGCAGGGGACTCGAAGCCCACCAGCTTGTACCGCTTGTAATCGTCCAGCGGGGCGTGAACCTCGATGAACTCACCGTGCGGGAGGCGCACAATACGGCCGGTTTCGCGGCCATGGAGTGCGATCTCGCGGTCCTTGCGCTGGAGGGCCAACGCGATCCTCTTGGTCACGATGAAGGCGATGATCGGACCAATGAAGAACAGCGTGCGGAGCCAGTACGTGACGTCGTTCAACGACACGTGGAAGTGCGTAGCAATGAGGTCGGAACCAGCAGCTGCCCACATAACGCAGTACCAAGTGAAGCCTGCAACGCCGATGGCGGTACGGGTTGGAGCGTTACGGGGACGGTCGAGAACGTGGTGCTCCCGGTTGTCCTTGGTGACCCAGCGTTCGATCCACGGGTAGGTAAACAGGACCGTGAAGATGATGCCTGCAGGAACGAGCGCCGGGAGCAGGACGTTCAGCGTCAGGGTGTGGCCGAAGATGATCCATTCGAAATGGAAGTTGTTGACAACACCCGGCATGAGACGCAGAGCGCCATCCACGAAGCCGATGTACCAGTCAGGCTGTGTACCAGCCGAGACGGGGGAGGGATCGTAGGGGCCGTAGTTCCAGATCGGGTTGATCGTGAACGCTGCAGCCATCAGGGCCAGTACGCCGAAGACGATGAAGAAGAATCCACCGGCCTTGGCTGCATATACCGGACCGAGGGGGTAGCCGACGACGTTGCCGTCATTGCGGCCGGGACCAGGGTACTGGGTGTGCTTGTGCACGACCACCATGAAGAGGTGGATGACAATCATCAGGAGGATGAGTGCCGGCACCAGCAGGATGTGCAGGACGTAAAGGCGGCCGATGATTGCCGTTCCCGGGAATTCCCCACCGAAGAGGAAGAACGAGATGTAGGTACCGATCACCGGGATGGACTTGATAACGCCGTCGATGATGCGCAGGCCGTTACCGGACAGCAGGTCATCAGGGAGAGAGTATCCGGTGAAGCCGGCGGCCATGGCCAGGATCAGCAGGACGCCGCCCACGACCCAGTTCATTTCGCGGGGCTTGCGGAACGCACCGGTGAAGAAGACGCGCAGCATGTGAACGCCCAAGGAGGCCACGAACAGCAGGGCTGCCCAGTGGTGGACCTGGCGCATGAAGAGTCCGCCGCGGACATCGAAGGAGATGTTCAGCGAGGAGTTGTAAGCCACCGACATTTCGACGTTGTACAGCGGTGTGTACGAACCCTGGTAGTGGGTTTCCGCCATGGACGGGTCGAAGAAGAACGTCAGGAAGGTTCCCGACATCAGCAGGATGACGAAGGAGTACAGCGCCACCTCGCCAAACATGAACGACCAGTGGTCGGGGAAGACCTTCCGGCCGAACTCACGCAGGATGCCGGAGCCGCCTACGCGCTCGTCAACGAAGTTGGTGAAACTACCAACCTTGGTTTTCGGAACGAAGGGGGCTTCAGCTGTTGATGAGGCGCTCATGCTCGTCACGCTCCCAGTAACTCGGTCCTACAGGTTCTCTGAAGTCGCTGGTGGCGACGAGGTAGCCCTCTGCGTCAACTGCGATGGGCAGCTGGGGGAGCGGACGGCTTGCCGGCCCGAAGATGACCTTGCATTCCTGCGTAAGGTCGAACGTGGACTGGTGGCAGGGGCACAGGAGGTGGTGCGTCTGCTGCTCATAGAGAGCAACCGGGCAACCAACGTGCGTGCAGATCTTGGAGTAGGCAACGATGCCGTTGTAGCTCCAGTTTTCGCGGCCCTCGGAGGGGTTCAACGAGTTCGGGTCGAGGCGCATCAGCAGGACAACTGCCTTTGCCTTCTCGTTCAACTTGCCTTCGTGCAGCTCGTTGAGTCCCTCGGGAATCACGTGGAATGCCGAGCCAATGGTCACATCGGAGGCCTTGATGGGAGTGCCATCGGGGTCCCGGGTGAGGCGCTTCAGCTTGTCGCCGTCAGGCGCCCACATGGTGTGTGCAAGGGCTTTGTCCGGTCGCGGACCCAGGTCGCCGAAGATGGCGAGGGCCGGCAGTGGAGCCAGTGCAACGGCACCAAGGAGGGTGTTGCGGATCAGCGGACGGCGCTTGATGCCCGTCTCCTCGACGATGTCGTCGACGATACGGACCGCAGCCTGGCGGTCTTCCTCAGTGCGGATGGCGTGGCGCTCTTCCGACACTTCATGATCGGGCATCAGGGCCTTGGCCCAGTGCACGATGCCCGTTCCGATACCCAGCATGGCAAATGCCGTACCCAGGCCCAGAAGGAGGTTTTGGGTGCGGATGGTCGCAATGGTGGTGTCGTCGCCCAAATCAATGGCGAAGTACGCCACCAGGAAGACCAACGTACCGATGACGGAGGTGCCAAACAGAATGGCTACCTGACGCTCGGCGCGCTTTGCGGCTACCGGGTCCGTGTCAGCCAGGCGCAAACGATGCGGAGGAAGTCCAGGATCCTGGAACTTCTCCACCTCATTCTGACCAGCCGTAGCTACGGTGCCCGAGTGGTTCGGACTGCCGTCACTATGGTTGCCCATAATTCGCCTCATCCTTCTCTCGTTGTCTCGGCCGGGGCCGAGTTATTTTCAATTTCAAACTGCTGACGGTGCAGCAGAAGTTTCTGCCTGCAGGCTAGGACGTACGCGACGTCAACCAGATGGTGAAGGCGATGATGACACCCAGGCCGGCAACCCATACGAAGAGGCCTTCGGATACCGGTCCAAGGGAACCAAGCTCGGCCCCACCGGGCGAACCGTTGGCTTCGATCGTCTTCAGGAAGGTGATGATGTCGCGCTTGTCTTCAGGAGTGATGTTCGAATCGTTGAAGACGGGCATGTTCTGCGGACCCGTAGCCATGGCTTCGTAGATGTGCGCTTCCGTGACACCTGCCAAGCCGGGAGCGAACTTGCCACGGGTCAACGCTCCGCCAGCGGCTGCCGCGTTGTGGCACATCGCGCAGTTGACGCGGAAGAGCTCGCCGCCGTTGGCTGCGTCTCCCTTTCCGTCGAGGAGCTTTTCCTCGGGAATGGCCGGACCTGCACCGAGGGATGCAACGTAAGCAGCGAGCTGCTTGGTCTGTTCCTCGTTGAACTGGGCGGGCTTCTTCTGGGCCTGGGGGCCGCTCATCTGCATGGGCATACGGCCGGTACCAACCTGGAAGTCAACAGCAGCAGCACCCACGCCGACCAGCGAGGGGCCGTCGTTGGTTCCACTTGCACCCATGCCGTGGCAGGTGGCGCAGTTGGCGGCGAAAAGCTTGCCGCCTTCTTCTACGTCACTGGCGCTGTAGCTAGTGGTGTCGGCCTTGGCCTGGTTGACGGTTGTGGCAACGGCGTAGAGCCCACCAGTGAGGAGGAGGCCCATCAACAGCAGCGCTATGGCTGCCAGTGGGTGACGTCGCTTCTGCGAGAGTGCCTTCACGTGGTGGTTCCTTTTTTCGATCCTGCGTCGGCTCCGGGAGCCGCTTCTTTAAATTCTGCCTCTTGTAGAAAAAGAGTCAAAGCTGGGGCTTACTTGAGGACGTAGATGACCAGGAAGAGGCCGATCCACACTACGTCGACGAAGTGCCAGTAGTAAGAGGTGACGATTGCCGACGTCGCTTCGAAGTGTCCGAACTTCTTGGCTGCAAAGGCGCGCCCAATGATGAATAGGAACGCGATCAAACCGCCGATGACGTGGAGGCCGTGGAAGCCGGTGGTCATGTAGAAGGCGGAACCGTAGGCGTTGGACGACAGGGAAACGTGCTCGGAGACGAGCATGGCGTATTCGGTGGTCTGGCCGGCTACGAAGAAGGCACCCATGATGAACGTGAGGACAAACCATTCAGTCATGCCCCAGCGGGTGAACTGCAGCGGCCTGCCGGTCCGGCGGGGCTCCAGCCGCTCGGCGGCAAAGACGCCCATCTGGCAAGTGAAGGAACTTGCCACAAGGACGATGGTGTTGACGAGCGCAAACGGGAAGTTGAGCTTGGCCGTCTCCTCGGCCCACATCGTTCCGGATGTGGAGCGCAGGGTGAAGTACATGGCAAAGAGGCCGGCGAAGAACATCAACTCACTGGACAGCCAAACTACGGTTCCAACAGAAACCAAGTTGGGGCGGTTCAGCGTCGGGTGCGCCGGGGTACTGGGGGCATGGGTCGCAGATGTCACAAGGACATTATGTCTGTAAAAGTCCAGAGTTCCCAATGCAAACCACCGATTCGGGATACTTTTTCTACAAAGACGCGAAATCGCGCGGAAAAGTTCCCGGCACGGTTCACATTGGTCATCGGCGTGGCTGGCTCGATAGCATCAGGGAGTGACTTCTCCGGCATCGGCACCTGCAGCCAGCAATACCTGGCCAGGGCTCATCTCAGC
This sequence comes from Paenarthrobacter nitroguajacolicus, assembly GCF_031455195.1. Lineage (GTDB taxonomy): Bacteria > Actinomycetota > Actinomycetes > Actinomycetales > Micrococcaceae > Arthrobacter > Arthrobacter nitroguajacolicus_D. The sequence goes on from NZ_JAVDSH010000001.1 coordinate 242,691, forward strand.
ACTGATCAACGGCGACGACCTTGCGGTGGCCAACACTGAGTGGGCCATGAACACGATCATGTCCGGTGAAGCCACGCCGTCCCAGATTGCTGGCTTCCTCGTAGCGCTTCGCGCCAAGGGCGAGACCGTCGAAGAGTTGGCCGGCCTTGTCGAAGCGATGGTCCAGCACGCCAACCCCATTGACATCTCCGGGGAGAAGCTGGACATTGTTGGCACAGGAGGAGACCGCCTCAACACGGTGAATATTTCCACCATGGCCGCTCTTGTTGCTGCCGGTGCGGGGGCCAAGGTGGTCAAGCACGGTAACAGGGCGGCGTCGTCGACGTCAGGTTCGGCCGATGTCCTGGAAGCGCTGGGCGTACGCCTTGACCTCTCGATTGAGCAGGTCGCCAGGAACGCCGAAGAGGCGGGAATCACTTTCTGTTTTGCCCAGGTCTTCCATCCTTCCTTCCGGCACACCGCCGTTCCCAGGAGGGAGCTGGCTGTTCCAACGGCCTTCAATTTCCTGGGGCCGATGACCAACCCGGCACATGTGCAGGCATCAGCTGTTGGCGTGGCGAATGCCCGAATGGCCCCGTTGGTGGCTGGCGTGCTGGCCCGGCGTGGGAGCCGTGGGCTGGTGTTCAGGGGTGACGACGGCTTGGATGAGCTCACACCCACGGGGCCGTCGACGGTCTGGGAGATCAGGGATGGAGCTGTCACGGAGCAGGTGTTCACTCCTGCGGACCTGGGTATAGGCCCGTCCACAGTTGCCGACCTCAGGGGTGGCGACGCCGCCGCCAACGCTGCCGTGGTCCGGGAGGTCCTTGAAGGTAAAAGCGGTCCCGTGCGGGATGCCGTTCTTTTGAACGCGGCAGCGGGGCTGGTGTCCTTTGATCTTCAAGCTGAGGGCAGCCTGGTGGAGCGGATGCGTGCTGCTTTCGCCCGGGCAGCAGAATCTGTTGATTCGGGTAAAGCGGCCGCCGTCCTGGAGAAGTGGACTGCGCTCAGCCAGAGCTGACGGCGGACTCGGCGTCGTTTATTCGAAGCCGAGTGCGAATGCCGCATCGAGGTCGTGCTGCGAGTAGGCGCGGAACGCAATGTGGGTGGTGGTGTGGACCACGGAATCAACCTTTGACAGCCTGTCGGCGATGACATCGGCGAGCTCTTCATGCTTTGTTACCCTGGCCACCGCGATCAGGTCCCATTCGCCCGTCACTGAGTAGACCTCGCTGATGCCCTGGATGGCGGAGATTTGCTCGGCCGTCTCCGGGATGCGCGAGGCGTCGGTCTTGATCAGGACGAAAGCGGTGATCACGTGGGGCCCTTCCGGAAAAGCATCATTGCGGACGCTTTCCAGCCTAGTGCATCCACCATGGCCGGGGCTGGATCACACCCGGCTGTGCCGCTTGCGTACCACCCGCATCAGCAAGGCCACCAGGGCCCGGTATCCCAGCAGGAAGATGGCGAGGCTGATCAGGGCTACCAGTATGAAGGGCAGTACGACTGTCTGCCCGGTGGCTGCCCTCAATAGCATTCCCACCACTACCGTGCCCAACCAGATGCCCACTCCGGCGGGCCATATGGAGAGAGAGGCCCGCCAGGCCCGCAGGACCAACCATGCGAACGCAGCCCCGGCAAGGAAGGGCCACGCCGTCGCGAAGGCCCCGGTGACAATATCGCCACGGGCGTGCGCGTCGCGACCTATGGCAGCGAACACAAGAATCAACAAAAGATCGGCGATTGCGGCCGGGAGCCACAGTTTGACTGGGGAAGACATGCCTCTGACAGTAGCGGGCATTGCCTTCAGGCGAGAAGTCGCGCCCGGTCATTGTGGTGGTGAAAGCCCCGGCATTAGCCTCGGACAGGGGACAAGGAGTTCCCGGGTTCCTTGGAGGGATGGCAGATGCAGAAGATTTCCACGTGTTTGTGGTTCGATGGCCAGGCTGAGGAGGCGGCGCAGTTCTACACATCGACCTTCGACAACTCATCGATGGGGCCGGCTATGCCAGGGCCGGGTGGCAAAGCGCTCACCGTTGAATTCGAGATCGAGGGCAGGCAGTTCATGGGCCTCAACGGCGGTCCCATGTACAGGTTCAACGAGGCGGTTTCCATGGTGGTCCATTGCGACTCCCAGGAGGAGGTGGACCGCTACTGGGATGCTTTGCTGTCCGGGGGAGAGGAGAGCCAGTGCGGCTGGCTTAAGGATCGGTTTGGATTGTCGTGGCAAGTTGTTCCCACCGCGATGGCGGGGCTGCTGAACGGAGCGGACCGGGAAGGTTCCCAGCGCGCCATGGAAGCGATGTTGAAGATGCGCAAACTCGATATCAACGTCCTCCAGAAAGCTTACGACGGCGGGTGAGGAACCACGGGGGACAGGCGCTGGAAGCGCTGCTAGCATGGCCGCACGGTGACGTATTCACGCACCTGGCAACCATGAGGAGAACCGACCGATGACAACGCGCCTCAACCCGTATATCTCGTTCCGGGACAATGCCCGGGACGCAATCACGTTTTACGAATCCGTCTTCGGCGGTGAGTTGAACATCAGCACATTCGGTGACATGCAGGGGAGTCAGGATCCTGCAGAATCCGAAAAGGTCATGCATGCCATGTTGGTCACCCCGGGTGGGCTGACTCTCATGGCGGCTGACACTCCGAACGGAATGGAGTACAACCCGGGCGACAATATCTCTGTGTCGCTCAGTGGTGAAGCGTCGGACGAAGCCGAGTTGCGGGGCTTCTGGGACAAGCTCGTCGACGGCGGCACGGTCACCGTCCCGCTCGAATCGGCGCCCTGGGGCGACACTTTTGGCATGTGCGCAGACAAGTTCGGTATCAACTGGTTGGTCAATATCGCGGGAGACCAGCAGCAGCAATAGCCCTAGGCGACCGCCTTCGATGGATGCCCCGCCCGGGTCCCGGCGGGGCGTCCGGGCGATGACTTCAGCCGATCCGCCGACCGTCGGCGGAAAGTCGCTTGCCCATATGTTTGGGCGTGCGCAACACAATTGAGCGGTCCATGATCTCGGCGAAAGGAAGCCTTTCGCCGAGCTGCCGTTCCAGCACGGTCATGTCTTCGATGCGGCGCAGCCAGACCATCATCAATATGGAGTACAGCCCACCCGTGGTGGCCACGAACCGGACCTCCTGGAGGCCCACGAGTCGTCCGGCGACTGCTTCAACCTGGGTGACGGGAACGCGCAGGAAATACCACACGGATACGGGCCACGGCGCGTAGGCGCGGGCCACCTCCAGGCGCACAATGAGGCGTCTTTCAGCAAGAATCGTTGACAGGGCATTCTTCGCGCGGACAGGGCTGATGCCGGCCTTCTGGGAGATGTGGGCGACGGAAGCCCGGCCGTCGTCGCGCAGAATTGCGGCAACCTCATTTTCCACTTCGGACGGGACACCCCGCTGGGCGGCAGATGGCTGGGGGAGTGCGAGCTCGAGTTGGGTGATTTCCCGTTCCTGCAGCGAACGCAGCCTCCATTGCTGCGCGTCCGCAAGCAACCTGATGCCACGGTGCGTGCGGGTACTTGTTATGCCTGCAACAGCTGGGAGCCTGTCGAGGACGAAACGGCCCAGGTCAGCATCCGACCGGCATAGCAGCGTGAGGACGAGGTCCCGTCCGCCAGCCGTCTGGTCAATGGAAAGGACCTCTTCATCGTCAGCGAGGTCCGCAGTGGCCGGAGCAATGCTCGCCGGTGCGCAGGCAATCTCGATGATGGCGCCAGTGTATTTCGCCCCGGGCCCCCGATACGAGGTGACCCAGGCCAGACCGGCTTCCTCCAGCGCACCCCAACGCCTGGCCAATGTCACGGCGTCGGCTCCCACTATCGGAGCCAAAGCAGCCCACGGTGCTCGAGGACGAATCTGCAGAGCGTGGAGAAGCCGGAGATCCCGCTCGTCGAGATAATATTCCTGCATTTTTCCTGCTCTTTCAGCAAAAAGCCTGCGTTTTGAGTGTATTCAACCACTCATTGCCTAGGTTTGGGGCCGCCCCACCTGAAAGGCCTCCCCATGTCCACTCATATTGCCGAACGAGCCAGCACCCCAGCGCACGATCATGCCTCCAACGCCCGCCAGGGGCGGGGGAGAGGTGGGTTTGAGGAACTGTCAGTAGGTCGCCGGACCGACGCCATACTGGTGGCTGCTGTACGCCAAGGGGACCTTGCCGCGTTCGCCGAGCTGTACCGGCGGCACTCCGCAGTGGCAAGATACGTGGCCAGGGCGGAGGCCGATGCGGGCAATGACCCGGACGACGTCGTCGCGGAAGCCTTTAGCTCGGTGTTGGCGTCGCTGGTCAAGGGCGGCGGACCCCGGGAGTCCTTTCCGGCGTATCTGACGACAGCTGTCAGGCGCATTGCGCATCAGCGCAACGTGCAGGGCCGACGTCGTGCAACCTTGGGATATGGCAGCGCCATGGACTCGCTGGTCCTCAACGATGACTCGACCATCAGGGCTTTCGAATCCACAACGCTGATGAGGGCCTTCCATTCCTTGCCGGTGCGATGGCAGGCCGTTCTCTGGTGCGTGGAGGTGGAAGGCCTGAAACCGGCCGCAACGGCGCGGGTCATGGAACTGAGCCCAAACGGGGTTTCTTCGCTGCTCATCCGGGCGCGTGAAGGGCTCCGTCAGGCGTATCTCCAAGAACATGTGACCGTCGCGCCCAACGATCCATGCATCGACTTCTCCCGGCATTTGGGCAAATTCGTCAGGAACGCTGTCCGCAAGGCTGCACGGCAACGGGTCGATCACCATGTGGCCGTGTGCCGACGTTGTCATGCGGCACTCCAGGATCTCAAGGAAACGAATGCAGGTATGGCCGGGGCCTGAGGGGAGCCCCGCTTTCGGTTTACTTTACATAATGTAGATTATCGGCACTTAATGCCGAGAGGTGGAAGTGGGTGCCCTTAGGTCCCGGCAGTTCCCGGATTGCCCAAGCGTGACGCGGCATTCTTCTGAATCTCCGCGGCTCTGGTTGAGTAGTCTGCGATGGTCCGCAGTTCGTCGTCGCTGTACCCCTCAAGCAGGCGCCCGAGTCCGTCCATGAAGTCGACGAAATACGGTGTCGCAGCGGTGACCTGGTCGCCGATCAGCTCGATCAGCACCTTTCGTTTGTCCTCGTCGCTCCGGATCCTTCTGGCGACTCCCTTGGCCTCCAGCCGCTGCATGAGGCCGGTGACTGAGGCAGGCGCCAACCCTGAATGCTGTCCGAATTCCCCTGCTGCCATGGGCCCAAAGCGCAACAGGATATCAATGGCTTTTCCCTCCGTGGCGGACAACCCGCGCAGCTCGGACAGCTTGGTGTGGAACATGACGGCGGCCGTCGAAAGCTCCCTTCCGGAGGTGAAAACCGCCTCCATCAGGGCTTGCCGGTGGGTGCTGTGGTTGGCTTCGGATTCCATGCGACGAGGCTAGCAAGTTATTTCGTTTTCCCGAAAGGATTGCGCCCTGTACGCTCCATCTATATATTTCGTTTGTCCGAACGAAATAAAATGGAGCACGACATGATGAACTGTTTGGTCATTGGGGCTGGGATCGCCGGGTTGGCCTCCGGAATTGCACTACAGAAAGCCGGACATCGGCCGGTCATCTTTGAAGCCTACGACGCACCCTCCGACGGTATTGGCGGCTTCCTCACAGTTGCCGTCAACGGCTTTGACGCGTTGGAAACACTTGGCCTCAAAGACGACGCCTGTCGCTTGGGTTTCGGCACTCCCCTGATGTCCATGTACCTGGGCAGCAACGGGAAGCACCTCATCGACTTCGACTATGGCGGCTCCTTGCCGGACGGCACCACCGCCCGAACCATGACCCGCTCGGAGCTGTACGGCATGTTCCGCGAAGAGGCCAGCCGACGTGGCATCGGCATCGTCTACGGCAAACGGCTCACCACGGTGGAAGAACGGCCCGACGGCGTGACCGCAGTTTTCGCCGACGGAACCTCAGCCACCGGAGACGTCCTGATCGGTGCCGATGGACTCAACTCGAAGGTGAGGGACCTCACCGACCCCTCCTCCCCTGCGCCCAGGAACATTCCGCTGCTCAACACCGGCGGCATCGTACCAGCCGGAGTCCTCCCTCCGGGAACGATCGATGTGGAGGTTGGCCGCATGAAGATGGTTTTTGGAAAACGCTGTTTCTATTGCTACATGCGGGATCCCGACGGGCGGGTGTGGTGGTTCGCCAACCCGCTGGAACGGTCCTCGGAAGATCCTGCCACTTTGGATGCCGGGGCCCGCAAAGCGTGGCTGACACAGCTCGTGGAACGGGATCGCACACCCATGGCTGCGATTGTTGCCGCGACTGAGGACGTCATCCGGCCGTATAGGACCTCCGACTTTCCGGGCATCCCGCGCTGGTGGCGCGGAAGACTGGTCCTGGTGGGAGACGCCGCCCACGCGGCATCGCCGTCCTCCGGGCAAGGAGCGTCCATGGCCATAGAGGACGCCGTCACGTTGGGGCGCGCCTTGCGTGGCGCCGGGCCGGAGCCGGTAGCTGAAGCCCTGGCCCGTTACGAAGCCGAACGCAGGAACCGGGCGGAGCTGGTGGTCCAGTGGGGGCGACGGAATGCAGCACCGAAGATCAGGGGCCAATTCAAGCGGGTGTTCGAGGACCTGGCCCTGCCGCTGGTATTCCGTGCCCTCTCACGCAAGTCCGCTGACAATTTCGACTGGCTGTATCACCACCACATCGACTGGGAGACGGCAAAACACCGTGGGCTCCTGACGAAGGGACGTACCAGCGAACTGACCAAGAGCTCACGCACCCACGTAGGCCGACAAGTGCTTCCCCGTCAGCGTCCCCTTGGCGGCCACCAGGTCAGCCGGCGTTCCGTTGAAAACAATCCTGCCGCCGTCGTGCCCTGCACCCGGGCCAAGGTCGATGATCCAGTCGGCATGTGCCATGACGGCCTGGTGGTGTTCGATAACAATGACCGATTTGCCGGACTCGACCAGGCGGTCAAGCATGCCAAGGAGGTTCTGGACATCGGCCAGGTGCAGGCCGGTAGTTGGCTCGTCAAGAATGTAGATGTCGCCCTTCTCGGACATCTGGGTGGCCAGCTTGAGCCGCTGGCGCTCACCGCCGGACAACGTAGTGAGCGGCTGCCCGAGCGTTAGGTAACCGAGTCCGACGTCGGCGAGGCGGTTGAGGATTTTGTGGGCGGCAGGAGTGCGGGCGTCACCCTCGGCGAAGAATCGTTCGGCGTCCACGACGGACATTGCAAGCACTTCTGCAATATTGCGCTCACCGAGGGTGTATTCGAGGACGGCGGCCTGGAAGCGCTTCCCGTCGCATTCCTCGCAAGTCGACTCGACGGTAGCCATGACGCCAAGGTCGGTGTAGATGACGCCGGCACCGTTGCACGTGGGGCATGCGCCTTCCGAGTTGGAACTGAAGAGCGCCGGCTTCACACCGTTCGCTTTTCCGAACGCTTTTCGAATCGGCTCCAACAGGCCAGTGTACGTAGCCGGGTTGCTTCGGCGTGAACCCCGGATGGCGCCCTGGTCGATCACCACGACGCCGTCACGCGAGGCAACTGAGCCGTGGATCAGCGAGCTTTTGCCCGAACCAGCCACGCCGGTCAAGACGCAGAGGACACCCAAGGGGATATCGACGTCGACATTTTTGAGGTTGTTGGTGGACGCGCCACGGACTTCGAGTTTGCCGGATGCGGGACGAACGGAGGCCTTGATGGTAGCCCGGTCATCGAGGTGGCGACCCGTGATCGTGTCGCTCCCCCGCAACCCCTCAACGTCGCCCTCAAAGCAAACGGACCCTCCACCGCTGCCTGCACCGGGTCCAAGATCGACCACGTGGTCGGCAATGGCGATGGTTTCGGGCTTGTGCTCCACAACAAGAACGGTGTTGCCCTTGTCCCGCAATTGCAGCAGGAGTTGGTTCATGCGTTCAATGTCGTGCGGGTGCAAACCGATGGTTGGTTCGTCGAAAACATATGTGATGTCTGTCAGGGAGGATCCCAGGTGGCGGATCATCTTGGTCCGCTGCGCCTCGCCCCCGGACAGGGTGCCCGCCGGGCGATCCAAGGAGAGGTAGCCAAGGCCGATTTCGGCAAAGGAGTCCAGGAGGTGCTGGAGGCCCTTCAACAGCGGAGCAACGGAGGGCTCGTCGATTCCCCGGATCCAGTCGGCGAGATCACTGATCTGCATGGTGCAAACATCCGCGATGCTCTTGCCCTTGATCTTCGACGACCTGGCCTCCGGACTGAGCCGGGTGCCATCACACTCGGGGCAGGTGGTGAAGGTAATGGCCCGTTCAACAAAGGCGCGAATGTGCGGTTGCAGGGCGTCGACGTCCTTGCTGAGCATCGACTTTTGGATCTTGGGGATCACGCCTTCGTAGGTGAGATTGATTCCCTCAACCTTGATTTTTGTGGGTTCCCGGTAAAGAAGGTCGTGGAATTCCTTTTTAGTGAACTTGGCGATCGGCTTGTCCATGTTGAAAAAGCCCGAACCGCTGAAGATGCGTCCGTACCACCCGTCCATGGTGTAACCCGGGATGGTGAGCGCGCCTTCGCTGAGTGACTTCGTGTCGTCGTACAGGGCCGTCAGGTCGAAATCGTTGACCGAGCCCATGCCTTCGCAGCGGGAACACATTCCACCCAGCCGGTTGAAGGTGGCCTTTTCCGTCTTGGTCTTGCCTTCGCCGCGCTCCACGGTGATGGCGCCGCTGGCCTTCACCGTTGGGACGTTGAAGGAGTAGGCGTTGGGCGAACCGATGTGCGGATGGCCGAGGCGGCTGAAGAGGATGCGGAGCATCGCATTGGCATCAGTGGCCGTGCCGACCGTGGACCGCGGATTGGAACCCATCCGTTCCTGGTCGACAATGATCGCCGTCGTGAGGCCTTCGAGCATGTCGACGTCGGGCCGCGCCAGGGACGGCATGAAGCCCTGCACGAAGGCACTGTACGTCTCGTTGATCATTCGCTGGGACTCGGCGGCGATGGTTGCGAAGACGAGCGAACTCTTTCCGGAGCCGGAGACACCCGTGAAGACCGTGAGCCTGCGCTTCGGGATCTCGATGGTGACGTCTTTCAGGTTGTTCTCACGTGCACCCTGGACCCTGATCAGATCGTGGGTGTCGGCGACGTGCGACGCGGGAGATGATGTGTGCGTGCCCGTGGCGATACTCATGATTTCTCCATCTGTTAGGCGGCGTTGCCCAACAGTCCCCCGTTGGCGCCCCTGGCTCTCACTGGCCAGCCTCGGCCAGTAGCTTCGATTCTGCCATTGTCTTCCACGGTTTACTCGCTAAGAATGAAGCATGCCGGTATATGTGAGGTCCCTAGAAACCGCAGTTCCGCCAACTATTCTGATCCAGCAACAAGCACGGGAAGTTTTTGCGTCCCAACCGGGCCTGACCCGGCTGGGAACACGGCTCGTCTCCACCTGCTTTGACTCCGCCGCGATCGACACCCGGTACACGGCCGTGGAAGAACTGAGCCTTGACGCCCATCCCGAGAATCCCAGGTTCTTTGATCCGGAAACGAACAGGGTGCTGAGCCCCAGCACCAAGGTCCGCAACGAGATCTTCGCCACGGAGGCCACCAAGCTCTTCGTGGAAGCCGGCAAGACCGCGGTGGCCCAGGCTGCGGGCATTGACCTGGACGACATCACCCACGTCATCACGGTTTCCTGTACGGGGTTCTTCAACCCTGGACCGGATTACAAAGTGGTCCGGGCATTAGGCCTGAGCCCATCGGTACAGCGCTATCACCTGGGCTTCATGGGCTGTTACGCCGCGTTCCCCGCGCTCAAGGCGGCAAAGCAATTCTGCCAGGCCGATCCGGGGGCTGTGGTCCTGGTGATCTGCGTGGAACTCTGTTCGCTGCACGTAAGGACCTCCAATGATCCCGACACGATCATGGGGTCGGCCATTTTTGGCGATGGAGCTGCCGCTGCCATCGTCACGGCCCGTGAACCGGAAGGTCCTGATCCTGTCATCAGGCTGGACCACTTCGAGACGGTCCTCACCCCGGTGGGCGAGGAAGCGATGGCCTGGAACATCGGCGATGAAGGGTTCGAAATGGTGCTGGGGTCCTATGTTCCCCACATCATCGAGGAACACATCACGGGAGCCTTGGAGCCACTCCTGGCCAAGGAGCCGCAGCTGGCCGGCCTGCCTTACCGCGACATAACGCACTGGGCCATTCACCCCGGCGGACGCAGCATCCTGGACAAAGTGGAGTCCAAGCTCGAACTCACCGAGAAGCAGTTGGTCCCGGCCCGTGAGACGCTGCGGGAGTACGGCAATATGAGCAGCGCCACCGTCCTGTTCGTCCTGAAGTACATGCTGGAACGGGATGCGGCCGAACGCGAGGAACGGATCTGCTCCATGGCGTTTGGTCCCGGCCTGACGGTGGAGACAGGCCTTTTCACGTTGGTCTCCCCCGCACTGTGAGGCCGTGGGGTTCCCTCAAGCACAGGGACCTGCACGCCGTGGAGGAAATGGACCGGCCGGACTGCGATCCCGTGCGCCTGACCCGGACCTACGCCCGCTTTCCGGTGGTCAACAGTCTCTTGTCCGGGTGGCGTCGCACCTATGAGCACCGCATCCGGCCCCTGATGTCCGGTTCGGATCCGGTGACATTGCTGGATGTGGGCTGCGGCAGCGGCGACGTGGCCCGGAGCCTGGCGCGATGGGCTCAGCGCGATGGGTTGAGGCTTGAGATCACGGCGATCGACCCGGACCCCAGGGCGTACGACTTCGCCCGACATGCGCCCCACGTCGCGGGTGTCACCTACCGTCGCGCGCACAGCTCCCAGCTGGTATCCGAGAACCGGACATTCGACGTCGTGATTTCCAACCACATCCTCCACCACCTCGACGCCGGTCAGCTCGCCGGAGTGCTGCGGGACTCAGAGCTCCTGAGCCGGCGACTTGTCCTCCACAACGATCTCGTGCGCAGCAATATCTCCTACCTGCTGTTCATGGCGGGTTTTTGGCCTCTGGGCCTCGGCTCCTACATCTGCGGGGACGGCTTGGTGTCCATTAAGCGCAGCTATACGCGTCCAGAACTGAGGGCAGCCGTTCCCGGCAACTGGACGGTGGAAGCGAACGGCCCCTGGCACAGCCTCCTGGTTTACGAGGCGCGTGAGATATACGGCAACCGCCACGTCCCAGGGGCCGGCCAGGAGGGGGAAGATGCTTGACGTTGTGGTGGTGGGCGCCGGACCCGTGGGCTTGTTCATGGGTGCGTTGTTGCTGCAACAGGGTCACACGGTCCGGATCCTGGAACGGCGGCCCGCCCGGAGCCATCGGTCCCGCGCCATCGGTATTCACCCCCCGGCGCTGGGCCAGCTGGCACGCGCAGGGGTGGCGGCTGAACTGACAGCGTCCGGCGTTCACATCCGCCGTGGACTCGCCTACAGCCGCGGAAAGCGTGTGGCCGAACTGCCGTTCTCCGGCGATCCGGACTTTCCGTTTATCCTTGCCGTGCCGCAGACCACCACCGAAAGGGTCCTGGAGGAGGCCCTGTTGCGGCTCGATCCTGAAGCTATCATCCGCGGGGCGGAGGTCACGCGCCTCGTTGAGGACCCTTTAGGAGCAGTTACGGTGGCGGCGGCTGTACCGGGCGGAGGCGAAGAGTTCACGGCCCGCTTGGTGGTGGCCGCAGACGGCGCGCACTCAACGGTTCGCCGGCAGATCCTGCCGCCACTGCCGGCGCACAGCTACCCGGACAGCTACATCATGGGCGACTTCACCGACGCCACCGGCCATGGCTCCGATGCGGTGCTGTATTTGGAACCCGACGGGATTGTGGAGTCGTTTCCGCTGCCGGGCGGGGTGCGCAGGTGGGTGGTGCGGCTGGGTGAACCGGATCAAGGCACGACGGCGGCCGGGCTGGCTGGGCTGGTGGGGGCCAGGACGGGCGAGGTGCTTGACGCGAACAGTAACACCATGGTCAGCGCCTTCGAAGTGCGTTCGCGCCTGGCAAGGAGGATGGTTCACGGACGGGTGGTTTTGCTCGGTGACGCCGCCCATGAAATCAGTCCGATTGGCGGGCAGGGCATGAACCTGGGATGGCTGGACGCGGCAGAACTCGCGCCAATAATGCACGCTTCCCTCACGGGGAACGATGTTGGGCGACAGCTTGCACGGTTTGAGGTAACCAGGCGCAGGACAGCGTTACGGGCTTCGCGGCAGGCGGGTTTGAACATGGCGCTGGGCAGGCCGCTGCCGCCGGCCGTCATGGACACCCGAAACAGGCTTTTTGCTGCGGCCTTGGAGCTTCCTGCTGTGGCAGCGCTGGTGGAGCGGCGCTTCACCATGCGCTGATTACTCCGGAGCCGTGTAGTAGCAGTCGTAGGTGTCCTGGCTGATGATGAGCCCGTCGCGGAGCTCGAAGACTGCGGTGCTGCGGGCCCTGATGGTGTCGCCTCGATCCCAGTGGGGAAGGTCAAGAAGCAGTGTGGCCGACCAATTCATTTCGAGCACTACACGGTCACCCTGGCAGGTGGTCCGGACTACTTCGAAGGTTTGCTTGGCAACGATGTCCTTGCTGTGGTCCGCCCCGGACAGCGTCTCGGCGAGGTTGCGGGTGGACCCTGATTTGGACAGGGCGTGTGGCCACTCGGTGAGCGTGAAATCCTCGGAGAGGAACGGCCGCAGTTCAGCAGCCCCGCCGCCGGCTTCAACGGTTCTAACGAACCCAAGTACATGGTCCAAAGGGGTGGAATGGCTCATCCGTCGAGCCTAGCCCACCGTCGCGGACACCTCCGCGCTAGGCTCAAGGCATGACGCATCAACCTCATCCCGAGGCGACCAGCCCCGCCACCGACTTCAACCCCACGCAGATCAGGGATGCCGTCCGCAGGCTGCTTGATGCTGACGGGCTTCCGGCAATTGTCCAGGCGGGTCATCCTGTCCTGCGTCATGTTGCGGCCCCCTATGATGGCCAGATAGACGACGTTGAGTTGCTGGCACTGGTTGATCGGATGCGTAAGGTCATGCATGACGCACCGGGCGTGGGCTTGGCTGCTCCGCAGTTGGGCATCCCCCTTCAACTGGCCGTCCTTGAGGACAAATACGAGGTTGACCCGGCCTCGGCCGCTGTGCGGCACCGGGAGCAGCTGGAGTTCTTCGCCATCATCAATCCGACGTACAAGCCCCTGGGATCGGAGACAGCCTCGTTCTTCGAAGGGTGCTTGTCTGTCGCCGGATACCAAGCCGTCGTGAAACGCCATCGGAACGTCGAGTTGCGGTACACCGATACTGCCGGCGAGCCCGTGGAAGAGTGGTTCTCCGGCTGGCAGGCCCGCATCGTGCAACATGAAACAGACCACCTCCATGGAACCCTCTACCTGGACCGGGCCGAGATACGGTCACTGTCCAGCAACGCGGAGCATTCAGCGCGGTGGGCCGCCCCGGATATCGATGAAGCACGCAGGACCCTCGGTTTCCAGCCCTAGGTGGTGGCGCGGGGCTTCAAACCCTGCAAAATCCTATGCCGCCAGGTGATTGGAAGCCGTAGGAAGGTACTGCGCCCACCAGCGAAGGATGTGGTCGAAGCGCTGCCTTCGATGATGCGGAGTGCCGGAACGGGACAGTTCGTGATCCTCACCAGGGAAGACCAGGAAGGCTGTTTCCACACCTTGCGCCTTGAGCTGCGAGTAGTACCGCTGTCCCTGCTCAACCGGGCAACGAAGATCGTTTTCGCTGTGCACCACCAGAGTGGGAGTGTCGACGTTGGTGACAACAGCCATGGGGCTTTGCGACGCCATCTGGGCGGCCGACCCGCCGATGTATTCCGCGCCGAAGAACCAACCAATGTCGGATGAGCCGGCGAAGCTGACAGGGTCCAGGAAACCGCGCTCAACGATCGCGGCCTTGAACCGGTGGTCATGCGCGATGGTCCATGCGGTCAGGTAACCGCCATATGATCCGCCCATGATTCCCACCCGGTCCTTATCCAGCGCGCCGAAACCCGCCAGGGCGGCGTCAAGGAACGCCAGGACGTCCTGCATATCCACAGTACCCATGCGTTCTTTGATTGCACGTCCGTGCGCTTGGCCGTAGCCGGAGGAACCGCGTGGGTTGCACATGATGACCGCGTATCCTGCCGCAGCATACACCTGTGCTTCGTCGAAGAAAGCTCCGGTGTACTGGGCAAACGGGCCGCCGTGGATGTTGAGGAGGACCGGATGTGGGCCGGGCCCGTCCGGTAGCACAACCCAGCCCTGGACAGGGTGCCCGTCTCCGGAAGGTGCCTCGAATTCCCTGGGCTCAATGACCTGTGAGTCGTTCCGGAGTGCGGCCGAGAAGTCCGTGAGGAGCCGGATTTCACCACGTTCCAACGTGGCGACGTCGCCCGCTGTGGCGGCGTCGGAGAAGCTGACCGCGATTTCGCCGTTCGCAGCCACCGTGGCGCCGATGACTACCCTGGCCCCGTGCACCAGCGGGGTGATAGAGCCCTCCGCGGTCACCTCCAGAAGTTCGACGCTGCCCAGTGCGGTGTTCAGAACCAGCACACTGTCGGGACCACTGGGTTCCATTGGTCCTGACGCATCCAAATGTTCGACGTCGGTCAGGGCCACGGCCTCTCCCCCACTGACGGGCATGACATGGAGCACGGTGTTTCGCGCGACGAAGTCCCGGCCCGTGCCACCCATGTCCTGCGCAAGATAGAACAGCCACTTGCCGTCGGCGGATGCGAGGACGTCCGTCACGGTTTGGCGTCCGGCGTTGGAAGGTTCGACGGCGGTCGGCTGGCCGCCATCAGTGGCGATCCGGTAGACGGAGGTGACAAGGTCGTCGTCGTGCCCTTCATGGAGGGCCGCCACGAAGTAGAGCTCCCTGCCGTCAGCGGAGAAGCATGGGGACTCATGGTCGGAATCGCCGAACGTGAGCTGCTTTGCCGCGGGAATTCCCTTGGATGGATTCTTCGGCTGTTCGTGCGCGGCCCTGCCCCGCGGGGTGACGGCCGGTTCGCCGCCCAGCTCCGGTACCTCCACGATGAACAGTTGCTGGCGCTGGTCGGCGGTATAGCCGAGCCCGTTCATCCTGTACTGGTTTGCAGTGACCAGGCGGGCGTCCTCAGCTCCGGAACCGACGCCGTCGACCGTTCCGTAGCGCCCCTGCTCCGGTACGCGCGAGGTGAAGGCAATGCGGTGGGAGTCCGGCCCCCACCTGAAGCCGGAGACTCCCAGCTGTTGGTCCGTGATCCGCTGGGGCTCCCCGCCGGCCGCTTCCACCACGAAGAGTTGCGGCTTACCGTCTGGTTCGCTGCGGATGAAGGCCAGGACCAGTCCGTCGGGCGAGAACGCCGGGGAGGTGTCACGGAACCCGCGGGTGATCCGGCGCGAATGTTTGGTGCTGTCCAGCGGGACCGTCCAGAGCTGGCCGACGTAGTTGTCCGCGTCGAAGTCTGGCCTGGTGACGGACACGACGGCTTTGCTGCCATCAGGGTGGATGGCGGGCGCGGACACGGAGTTCAGCAAAGGCAGTTGCTCGGGTTTCACGTTGGTGAGCCTAGCCCGACGGTTGCGGCGAGGGCACCAGACACTCCGTCCCACCGTAGGATTGGAGCCATGTTGCCTGATGCTGTCGCGGCCCTTCGCTGTCCTGTCTGCCGTGGGGCGTTACGGCTCCTGGAGAAGCAGCAGCGGACACTTTCCTGCGATTCCGGGCACCTTTTCGATGCGGCACGGCAGGGCTACTTCAACCTGCTGACCGGCAAGGGCACGGTATTCGAAGCCGATTCCGCCGCGATGGTTGCAGCGCGGCACCGTTTCCTCGACGCGGGACACTATGACGACCTTGCCGGGGCAGTCGCGGAGTCAGTGAGGGCGGTGCTCCACGGGCCGGGCTCCCTCATCCTTGACGCTGGTACGGGAACAGGCCACTACCTGCACCAGGCCATGCAGCGGTCCGGCGCTTCGGCCGTAGGACTGGACATCTCCAAGTTCGCCCTTCGGCGGGCTGCCCGGCTCAATCCGGAGGCGGCCAACCTCGTCTGGGACATTTGGCGTCCCTTGCCGCTGGCGGACGGCACCGTGGACGCCATCATGGTGGTCTTTGCCCCGCGGAATCCGGCGGAGTTCGCCCGCGTCCTTCGTCCCGGGGGGACGCTGTTGGTAGTGACTCCACGGCCGGGCCACCTGGCCGGGATCGCGGAGCGCACGGGCATGCTCGGCATCGAGGAAGGCAAAGCGGAACGCCTCGCCGAGTCCATGCGTGGGCATTTCACGTCAACGTCCAGTATGGACCTGGACATCGCCCTGACGCTGCGCGGCCCGGAGATGGCGGACCTCGCATATATGGGACCGGCGGGGCACCACTTTAAGGCCGGGAAGTTGGCTGAATTGGCCGCTTTCGACGGTTCCGTTTCCACCACAGCGATGTTCCGGATCAGCGTATTCACCGTGTCCTGACGTGGGACGGCACGTCGGGCTAGGATGGAAGAACAGCGACTGTGGTCCCTTTTGAGGGGATCCGGGACCAAGGGGGAACCGATGTTCGAATGGCTCGGCGAGAATTGGTGGGCACTGTGGCTCACCGTCTTCCTCGCGTTTGCAGTGGTGGAGATGCTGACTCTCGACCTCTTCTTCATCATGCTGGGTGGCGGGGCTCTCGCCGGCCTGATCGCCGACTTCGCCGGAGCCGAATTCTGGCTCCAAATCGTCATCTTCTGCGTGGTTTCCCTCTTGATGATCGTCTTCCTCCGGCCCGTCGCCCTCAAGCACCTCCACAAAGGTCCTGAAGAGCAGCGTTCCAACATCGACCGCCTGATCGGACAGTCGGCGCTGGTCATTGAAGCCGTTACCGGCACCAGTGGACTCGTCAAAATTGGCGGCGATGTATGGACGGCCCGCAGCGCCGCGGGCACCCTGGACGCCGGAGCAACAGTCCAGGTCACCAGAATTGACGGCGCGACGGCGGTAGTCGCCTCGTCCGCCGAAAACAGCCCGCACTAAGGTGCGGCCTTAATCCAGTTGGTTGCCGGGCAGGAGAGCCCGCCCGTGCACAGCGGCATCAAACCACGCAATTGGGGAACGAAGGAGATGTATGGACGGCTTAGGAGGAACAGCAGCAGCAATTGTGCTGATTGTTCTCGTCATATTTGTGATCATAGTGTTGGTCCGCTCGGTGAGGATCATCCCGCAGGCGCGCGCCGGCGTCGTTGAACGGCTCGGTAAGTACCAGCGCACGCTCAATCCGGGACTCACCATCCTGATCCCGTTCGTCGACCGGCTCCTGCCGTTGCTTGACCTGCGCGAGCAGGTTGTGTCGTTCCCGCCACAACCGGTCATCACCGAAGACAACCTGGTGGTCTCGATCGACACCGTGGTGTACTTCCAGGTCACCGATCCCAGGGCGGCTACCTACGAAATCGCCAACTACATCCAGGCCGTAGAGCAGCTGACGACAACCACGCTGCGTAACGTGGTGGGTGGGCTCAACCTCGAAGAGGCCCTCACTTCCCGCGACCAGATCAACGGCCAACTCCGTGGCGTGCTGGACGAAGCAACGGGCCGCTGGGGAATCCGCGTTTCCCGGGTCGAGCTCAAGGCAATTGATCCGCCCCACTCCATCCAGGATTCGATGGAGAAGCAGATGCGTGCAGAACGGGACCGTCGTGCGGCCATCCTGACCGCCGAGGGAACCAAACAGTCGCAGATCCTCACGGCCGAAGGCCAGCGCCAAGCTGCGATCCTCGCCGCTGAAGGTGACGCGAAAGCAGCCATCCTCCGTGCTGACGGTGAAGCCCAGGCCATCCAGAAGGTGTTCGACGCTATTCACAAGGGCAACCCGGACCAAAAGCTGCTGGCATACCAATACCTGCAGACGCTTCCCAAGCTTGCCGAGGGCAGCTCGAACAAGCTGTGGATCATTCCCAGCGAAGTCGGCGAGGCACTCAAGGGAATTGGTGGTGCCCTCGGGGGTACCACGGGAGAGTCCCCCGTAGCCGGCCTTTTTGGCGGCAACGAAACAGCGAAGTCCACCGAACCCGCGCCGGTAGCGCCAACCCGATCAGCTGAGTAAGCCCGGCTGAATCAGCGCCAAGACGCATTGAGCGGCCAGCCCCAGCGGCTGGCCGCTCGTTGCGTTTGAGGCCTTTTTGAGTAGAGGGCGCCGATCCGCGTATAATGGGATATTTGTCCGGCTGGTTCAGCGCGGATGGAACATAAAAGCTTGGCCAAGCGTTGCAATTAGTGATGCAAGGTGTGCAGAAGTAGTCCGTAAGGATCGTGAAAACGGCTTACGGCTAGCGCGGGGTTACTGCTCCGCGAACAGACAGAGGGAGTAATCATGAGCGATCGCAGCCTGCGGGGTATGCGTCTTGGCGCCCAGAGCATGGAAACTGAATCCGGTGTTGAGCCGGCACCGCGCCAGCGGGTCGAGTACCGTTGCGAAGATGGAGAGCAGGTCTTCGTGACCTTCTCCTCCGAAGCCGAGATCCCCCCGGTTTGGGTTTCCAAGACCGGCAAGGAAGCACTCCTGGTTGATGGCGAGCGTCCCGTGGACGCCAACGAGAAAGCTGTCCGCACGCACTGGGACATGCTCCTTGAGCGCCGCAGCCTTCCCGAGCTGGAGCAGATCCTCGAGGATCGTTTGAACATTCTGCGTGAGCGCCGTGGAGAACGCCGCTCCGCATAGCAAGCCAGATACACCAAAGGCCGGCTCCGATTCCCGTAGGGAAATCGGAGCCGGCCTTTTTGTGTTGTGGCGGTTACTTGGCGACCGCCGGCGACTTCCGGGTGAGCTTTGCCCAGCGTGCGGCCAGGCCCCACCTGGTGACGTTGATCATGGCTTCCACCACGATGTTGCCGCTCATCTTCGAGGCACCGAGTTCGCGCTCCACGAACGTGATGGGGCGCTCCTCGATGCGCAGGCCCAGCTTGGCTACGCGCCAGGCAAGGTCGACTTGGAAGCCGTAGCCAACCGACTCGACTTCGTCCAGGTTCAGCGCTTCCAGCGTGCTGCGACGGAACGCGCGGTAGCCACCGGTGACATCCTTGATTTTGACGCCCAGCATGATGCGGGCATACGTGCTGCCGACCCGGGAGATGGCTTGACGGTAGAGCGGCCAGTTGACGACACTTCCGCCTTCCACCCAACGGGAACCCATGGCCAGGTCCGCTCCGTCTTTGACGGCTTCCAGGAGAAGGGGAAGTTGCTCCGGCTGGTGCGAACCATCGGCGTCCATTTCGACCAGGACGTCGTAACCGGCAGCAAGGCCCCACTTGAAGCCGGCGATGTAGGCGGCCCCGAGACCCTCCTTGCCCTTCCGATGCAGGACGTGGACGTTGCTGTCCTCCGCGGCGAAGCCGTCGGCCAACTGTCCCGTGCCATCAGGGCTGTTGTCGTCAACCACCAGGACATCGGAATCGGGGACTGCCGCGCGGAGGCGCCCGAGGGTCTTGGGGAGCGATTCGAGCTCGTTGTAGGTGGGAATGATCGTCAGGACACGCAAGAAGAGGCCTTTCCTTGATGGAGCGGTCAGTGTGCCGGACCAGCCAGTCGGCTGGCATTCTGGCGCAACTCTCCATTATAGGACGACGCCGGGACCTCCTCGGGCGGCTGTGGTGCCGGACACATGTGCGGGCAGGTCCGCAAGCCCAGGGCCAGTAGTGTCGGGAAGTGAAGTCCCGGTCAAACTGTTTTCTGGGTCACCGTGGACCTGCCCACTCATGCGCCGCCATCAGGAAAACCGGCCACGGCTGGACCGTTAGGCTCCGTGAGCTGCCTCTGAGTTGATCATCCGTTGAGCCTCAATGCTACGGACTCACCGCACGCTGTCAACCAGCCAATGACCTGCGGATCTGTCTGTCTTCCCAGTTCAGCGGCACCCTCTTGGGACAAAATTCGGGGACTAGACGCGGAGTGCCTCATGGGCGAATAGTTCCTGTCCTTCGCGGACGGTCTGGAGGCAACGCGGATCAGTACCGGTGTCCAACGCAGGCAGAAGGGGTGTCCGCGCCCGGGGGTCCGTGCTCCAGGACTGGACCCTGCTGTCAGCAACCTGGACCATCAGCTCCTCTACTTCCCACACAGCGAAACTGGCCGGGGCGCCCGGCACGAGTTGGCCCATCAGGGGGTTCCGATGCTTGGTGGCCCGCCAGCCGGCCCGCGTGTGGCCCAGGAAAGCGGCCCTCGCCGAGATTCGCTGCTCCGGATTGCTGTGCTCCAAACAGGCGCGGACGCTGGACCAGGGGCGCAATGGAGTCACAGGGCTGTCACTGCCGAAGGCAATGGGGACGCCACTGGCATAGAAGGAAGCGAAAGGATTCATGGATTGGCTTCGCCCGCCGAGACGCTGAGAATACAAGCCACCAGCGGCACCCCAGGCGGAGTCGAATCCCGGCTGCACACTGACGGTGACGGAGTACTTGGCCAACCTGTCGATGGCGGCCTGGTCAGCCATCTCGACGTGTTCCAGCCGGTGGCCCGCTGCACGGATACGCTGCTCCCCCACCTCGGCGGCGGCCACGTCCATCGCGTCCAGAACGGCGGCCAATCCAGCGTCACCAATCACGTGGAATCCGGCCTGGATGCCCAGCAGCGATGTAGCCGCGATGTGCTTTGCCGCGTCGTCCACCGTCAGGTACAGGTTGCCGCGTTCACCCGGTGCGTCCGAATAGTCATTCACCAACGCGGCCGTCCTTGAACCGATGGATCCGTCCATGTTCAGGTCCCCGGCGAGTCCCCGCACTTCGGTACCCAAGCCAGCCAGGATGCTCCGGGCGTGCTCTTCGGAGGTAGCCAACTCACCCCAGTACGGAAGTACCTCGGGACTTCCGGGCTGACCATTCCACGATGCCGCCAAGCGAAGGTCTTCCGGGCCGCAGATGTGGGGGGCGGACATTTCCGCCAGCGCGACGTAGCCGTTGGCGGAGGCTTCCTTCAAGGCCTGCTCCTGGTATGCGCGTCGCTGCGCTTCCGGGAACTGCCGGGCCGTCAACCGGGCCGCGGTGTGTGCCGCCCGCACTGCCTGCGCGGTCCCCGCCCAGCCGTCCAGGCCGTTCAGGTTGGCCGCAGCGGCCAACGAGGCCGAGACCAGGGCGGAGTGGACATCGATGCGTGAAAGGTACACCTGGCGGCCGCCCGATGCCCGTTCCAGTTCCTCGAGGGTGGGCAACGTGGGATCATCCCAGAGCGTCTCGTCCCAGCCGTGGCCCAGGATGGTTCCCGTACCGCCCGAGGAAGCAACGGCGTCGAGCAGTTCCCTGGCCGAACGCACAGCGCCAAGCTGCAAGCCCGACAAGGCCAGACCGGTTTCGGTCAGGTGCGCATGCGAGTCGACAAAACCCGGTGCCAGCAGGGCTCCGCGAAGGTCGATGATGTCCATCGATGAATCGGCAATGGACGTTGCGGCCTGCTCCGAACCCACCCAGGCGACGGTATCGCCGTCCACCACCATGGCTGTTGCGAACGGATCCGCAGCCGTATAGATCGAACCATTGCGGTACATGGTGACCTTCTTGCCGGTCCCTGTGTGGTCATTGCCGGCAGGCGCGCCTGGCTGGTTCATGCGTTGAGCTCCTTGAGCGGTTGAAGGCGGTAATTCATGGAGATGGCGTCAGGCCACGGTGGAATAGGCCACGACGCCGCGCCGGACCAGGTCAATGGACTCACGGCAGATCCTGGACAGGCGTGGGTCCAGTTGCGGAATCTTGGCTAATTGGTCCAGAAGATCCACTACCTGCTTCGCCCAACGGACGAAGTCCCCTGCAGCGAGGTCGGTTCCGCTGAGGACATCCTGCAGGTGGCGTCCCTTGGCCCACTTGTACATCGGCCACATCAGTCCAAGTTCGGGCTCCCCGGTGAGCGGGAGCCGGTGGTGTTCTTCTGTGTCCTCCAACTGGGACCATTCGCGCACCACGATGTCCACGGCTGACTCGAGCGAGACCGTCGGCATCTTCGGCCGCAACCCACGGTCCTCGCGCTTGGCCTGGTACACCAAGGTGCTGGCCAGGGAGGCCAGCTCGGCGGCGTCGAGGTCGTTGATGGCGCCCTGCCGCACGGACTGGGAGATGAGGAGGTCCTTTTCGCCGTAGATCCGGCGGAGACGCTGCCCATCGGCGCTGATAGTTACCTGGCCCGTGTCATCCGTTTCCAGATAACCATAGGCTGAGAGGACATCGCAGACACGATCGAACGTCTTGGCGATCGTATTGGTCCTGCCTTGGATCTGGCGGACCAGCCCGTCGGTTTCCTTGCGCAACTTCCACCAGCGCTCCGACCATCGCGCGTGGTCCTCGCGTTCGCTGCACCCATGGCACGGGTGCGCGCGCAACGCACGCCGGAGATCCGCGATCTTCTTTTCCTGGTCCGGGAGCCGGGCGCCCAAACCGAAGTCCTCGTGCCTGCTGTGATGACGGCTGTGCGGCACGTCTTCACTGATGGCATGACGCATTGCCGCGGCCAGGTCGCGCCGGGACTTGGGTACCTTGGAATTGAAGGACTTGGGGATCCTAATCCGGGTCACCGGGGACACAGGCCCTTCGAGGTCGTGGACACCGATGCGCCGGAGCTGGTTATCGGACGTCAGCACAGAGGGCCTGGGCTCGCGGGCGTTACGGTCCACTTCGAGGACCACCGCATGCCCAGCCAACCTGCCGCTGTAGATGCTGATGACGTCGCCGGGTATCAACCGTGTCAACGAGTCGGCTACGTGGGACCGGCGGGCACGCTGGTTGTCCCGTGCCGCGAAGTTCTCGGCATCGCTGAGGTCGCGGCGGAGCTTGGAGTACTCGGTGAAGTCCCCTAAATGGCATTGCATGGACTTCGCATACCCAGCCAGTGACTCTTCGCGTCCGCGCACCTGCCGGGCGAGGCCAACGACGGATCGGTCCGCCTGGAACTGGGCGAACGACGACTCAAGGATTTCACGTGCCCGCACCCGGCCGAACTGGGCGATCAAGTTGATGCTCATGTTGTACGTGGGGCGGAAGCTGGAGTTCAGGGGGTAGGTGCGCCGGGAAGCAAGCCCGGCGACGGCGGTGGGATCGGTTCCGGGCTGCCACAGGACCACGGCATGGCCTTCGACGTCGATGCCGCGTCGTCCAGCGCGACCCGTGAGCTGGGTGTACTCCCCCG
The DNA here is from genome assembly GCF_031455195.1 of Paenarthrobacter nitroguajacolicus. Lineage (GTDB taxonomy): Bacteria > Actinomycetota > Actinomycetes > Actinomycetales > Micrococcaceae > Arthrobacter > Arthrobacter nitroguajacolicus_D. The sequence continues at coordinate 265,740 of NZ_JAVDSH010000001.1, forward strand.
CGGTGATGTTGACGTGCGCTTCGCCGTTGAACTTCTCGAGCTTCTCCAGGACCACGCAGCGCGCAGGCATGTTGACGCCCAGAGCGAGGGTTTCCGTGGCGAAGACGGCTTTGACCAGTCCGTCTGCGAAGAGCTTTTCCACCACTTCCTTGAAGGTGGGGAGCATGCCGGCGTGATGGGCGGCGAAGCCCCTGACAAGTCCGTCCCGCCAGCCCCAAAAGCCAAGGACGTCGAGATCGTCGGCAGGAATTTCGTGGCTTGCCTCGTCCACACGCTGGGCAATGATCTGTTGTTCCCGCTCGGTTGTGAGCCACAAACCCGATGCCGCGCACTGGGCCACTGCAGCGTCACAGCCGGCCCTGGAGAAGATGAACGTGATGGCCGGCAACAGATCCTGCCGCCGCAGGCTCTCGATGACCTGGGGGCGGCTGGCTTTCCGGACCGGGCTGCGCTGCTCGGACTGCTGCCTGTCATCCCGGTATCGGTCCTGGCGGCGACGGCTCCGGCCCCCATGCCCGTACCGCCCGGCTGTGTTCATCCTGCTTTCCGAGCGGGCCATGGCCAACAGATCGGGGTTGACTTCGAATTCCGGACTGTTGACGCTATGGCTGGCCTTCAGGGATGTGGACCGCGCGGAGGCCACTTTCCGGCGTTGCGGGACGGCAGGCTCGACCGGGATCTCGGCATTTTCCGACAGATCCGGCACCTCGGGATCCTGCCGTTCCGGCGCGGGTGGAGCAATCTCATCGAAGGTGGTGTCGCCGGCAAAGAGGTCCACGATTTCCCGGCCCACCATCACGTGCTGCCAGAGCGGGACGGGCCGGTGTTCGGAGACAATGACGTCGGTGTCGCCCCTGACGGTGTCCAACCAGGCGCCAAATTCTTCGGCGTTGGAAACGGTAGCGCTGAGCGACGCAACCTGCACTTCGCTGGGCAAGTGGATGATGACTTCCTCCCACACTGCCCCGCGGAAGCGGTCTGCCAAGTAGTGGACCTCATCCATGACCACGAAGCCCAAATCGCCAAGGGTCTCCGAGTCGGCGTACAACATGTTCCGAAGCACCTCGGTGGTCATGACCACCACGGGAGCATCGCCGTTGATGGTGGTGTCACCGGTCAGCAAACCCACGTTGGCCGCACCGTACTTGGCCGCCAGTTCAGAGAACTTCTGGTTGCTCAGTGCCTTGATGGGGGTGGTGTAAAAGGCCTTGAGGCCGCGTTCCAAGGCAAGGTAGATGGCAAACTCGCCAACGATCGTCTTTCCGGCTCCCGTGGGGGCCGCCACGAGGACTCCACGCCCCTCCTGCAGGGAGCGGCACGCCTCACGTTGGAAGTCGTCGAGATCGAATTCGAGCGAACGGGCAAAGGATCCGAGATACGTTTTCGACTCGGCCGCCCGCTGGGCTGCGGCCTGGTAACGGTCGGACGGTGATGGAGACCCGGAAATGGAGGACATGGCTCAAGCCTAGTAGGCCATGGTCTAGAGATTCTCCAGATCTGCGGCAGAGGTGGCGATGTCCGCAGTGGCTTCAGTCTCAGCGGCACGCTTCAGGGCCCGGCGCTCCCGTCGACGGTCATTGAGGAGGCACACTCCAATGGCCGCGAAGAAGAGTAGCAACATGGGGGCTGCCAGGTAGAACATGCTCATGGCGTCAGCGCCCGGAGCAGCCATGGCCGCGAAGAGGCACACCAGGAAGATGGTGATCCGCCAGCTCTTAACGAGTTGCTTGCCTTTGACGATTCCTGCCAGGTTCAAGCCAACCAGTACCACTGGGACAAGGAAAGCGATACCGAAAGCCAACAGGAGCCGCAGGACGAACGCCAAATAGATCTCTGCGCTGATGAAGTTTGAGCCGCCCACCGGGGTGAAGTCGGTCAGCACGCGCACGGCGTTGGGAAGCACGAGCCACGCGAGGAGGACGCCGCCGATGAACAGTGGAACTGCCGCAGCCACAAACGACAGCGCCAGACGGCGTTCCTTTTTGTGAAGCCCGGGCACGATGAACGCCCACAGCTGATAGATCCATATGGGGCTGGAAAGTATCACGCCAAGGAACACCGATACCTGGACCATGAGGTCGAACGAACTTGCGACGCCGTCAAAGTTCAGGGTGGCCGCCCTGCCTTCTTTTTCGTTGAGGTCCTTGATCGGTTTGATCAGCGCTTCAAGGAGAGGCTGGTAGAGGATGAAGCCCACCACGGTTCCGACGATGACGCCGATAGCAGCCTTGAAGAGCCGGTTCCTCAGCTCCTTGAGGTGGTCAAGGAGCGCCATCCGGGCTTCGGGGTTGGCCTTGCGCCCCTTCGTTTCTACCACTCTTCTTAGACGCGGTTGGCGGGCGGAACGTCGGTCTCGCCGTTGTTCTGTGCCTTCACATCCGGGTGACCTACCACTTTGCCTTCAACGGCGTCAGAAGGTTCCTGCGAGTCCTTCGTTTCGGAAGAACCGTCCTTCTTCATTTCCCGGACTTCAGACTTGAAAATGCGCATCGACTGTCCAATGCTGCGTGCCATGGACGGCAGCTTCGGTGCGGCGAAGAGCACCAGAGCCAGGACGATGATGATGATGAGATGCCAGCCTTCGAGCCTCATGTGGGGAGGTCCTTTCCTTTTGGATACATCCTACGTCTATCTGAATTCTATGTCGTGCAGGGACTGTGGCTGACCCCGCTCGGCTTTGCGTTTGACGCGTTTTTGACGCCGAACTTCCTGTCGGGAGGCTTTGGCCGTCAGGTAATCATGACGCATCTGCTCCGGGGAGGCAAAAATGGCGGAGCCCGGTTCAGGGCGGTCTGCGGCCGTTTCAACATCAGAGGTTTTCGGGACCGGCGGAAGGTTGCTGAAACGTTTACCTGCATCAGCCAATTCATGAACAGTTGTCATGAATTTCCTGAACAAGCGATACCCCAACGTCACGTGGAGGAGCAACGAAAGGGCAATGAGCGCGATCCACAACAGGATCCAGAACCACCAAGGCATCTGAGTAGTCTAGCCAGCCCGGCCGGCCGACGAAGAGTCGTACCCGGCCAGGGCCCGGTTGAGCCATGCACGGGTTGCCTGCCGCAAGGTCTCGGGGTCGAGGATCCGCACCGAGCCGCCGTGTTGCGAAATGAACATGGGCAGCCACTCTGCGCTGCCGAACCGGACCTCGGCGAGGAGACCGCCGTCGGGCAATTGCGCCGTGCGCTCCGCGTAGTAGTCGTCAGCCAGTCCGGCTCCCTGCCGGGTGAGTTGCAGTACTACCAGCACGTCGTCATCGCTGGGAGTGTAGAGCCGCGCGGGGAAGGCGTCCCGGGCTGTCACCGTACCTGAAGCGGGACGGCCGTTCGGCTCCAGGGACTCCACCCTGTCCAACCGGAAGTTTCGGAGCCCTTCCTTGCTGTGGCAATAGGCCTCGAAGTACCAGGTGTTGTCCAGCGAATAGAGCCGCAGCGGGTCGACATCCCGTTCGGTGACTTCGTCCCGCTGGAGCGACAGGTACGTTAGGCGGAGCTGCTGACCTTCCCGGATGGCCTTGGTGATGGTGGCGAAGGCCTGGGATTGTTCGGGCGCCACCGATTGGCCTGCTACCGAACCTGCCAGCCGACCAGCCTGCCCTGCAGCGCCGGTCAGCTTGATGGTGACGGACTCCAGTGCGCTCCCGGGTTCGTCTTCGGGCATGCCCGCCAGGGCGGGCAGATCTCCCAGCATGGCCAGCCCGGTCAGCAGGGCCGCCGCTTCGTCCTCGCTGAAGCGTACGGGGCGGTTCAGGTCCAGGTGCTCGGAGATGTAGACATGGTCGTTTTCCCATTGGATGTCCAGGAGGTCGTCCGGATAGCCTTCGGGCAAGCCGGAACAGATCAGGATCTTCAGATCGTCTATCAGCGCTTTGCGGCTGATGCCGAAGTGGTCTGCGACTTCCTGGATGTGCAGGCCCTGGTGGTGGACCAGGAACGGGACCAGCTGCAGCATCCTGGCCAGCTGGTCCTCCGATGTACGCTTGCGCGCCCGCGGCGTCGGCCCGGCTTCGGGAAAGATCACCGGTGGCTCCGCCGCGGCGTCGAAGTCCAAGGCAGTTTTAAGGCGGCGGACGACGGCGGCCCGCAACTCAGCGGGTCCAATCACCGTGGCGTGTGGCCCGTAGGATGCCAATTCTTCGGCGAGTTGTTCAGGATCCCTGAACTCCACCGCGATGCGGTCACGATCGCTGGTGGCCGAAACCGATCCGTGCGGCGCAGCCCGTTTTCGCAGGGCAAGCAGCCGGCCCTTGTCCACATCGAGGATGGCCTGTTGGACGGGCAACTCGTTGAGGGCGTCAAGCTCAGCCCGGGCGTTGAATTCTGCCGGCGGCTCGAAACTGTTGCCGGTCACGACTGTCACCGCCGTTGTCATGCGCGAGAGCCTGAAGACCCTTTTGGCCACCCTCCCCCGGTCGAACCCCACAAGGTACCACTGTCCAAATCGGCTCCCGAGCCCCCACGGCTCCACTTCCCGCTCTTCCTCGCGTCCAGTGCTGACCGCAAGGTAGCCGAAACGGACCGGATGCCTGCCATGCATGGCCGCAACGACGTCGTCGAAAGCCTGTCCGGCGGGCTTGATGCGGGGCTGGACTCCGGCAGGCAGGTCGACGTCCGTGAAACCACCGGCAGCCTGCAGCTTCCGGACGGCGTTTGCTGCCGCGGTACCCAAAGCGGCGCGTTCCCACAACTGCGCAGCCAGAAGGAGCACCGTGCTCTCTGCCGGTGTCAGGTTCACCTCGGGAAGCCGGTTGGAGTCCTTGCCGATCCGGTATCGGGTGGACGCGGGGTCGTCGGCGCCAAAACTGCGGGGATCGGTCAATGTTTCGATTTCGAAGCCGAACTGCTTCAGGTCCACTTTGTCGCGCTCGAACATGCGCCCAAAAGCGACGTCGTTCTCGGCTGAATCGTGGTAGACCTTTTCGCGAAGGACGGAACGCGGAAGCCCCACCTTGGTATTGAGCAAAGCCAGGAGGAGGTTCAGGAGTCGTTCGGTGCGGGATGCAGACACGGTTGCTACGTTACTAAAGTCCGGCGGGAAAGCAGCAAGGCGCGTCACCGACCGGTAGAACCGGAGGGCAACGCGCCTTGCGCAGAACGCGGGTCCTAGCGGACAGCGACGAGGTCAACCACGAAGATCAGGGCTTCGTTGGGCTTGATAGCTCCGCCGGCACCACGGGAGCCGTAAGCCAGCTCCGACGGGATCTCCAGTCGACGGCGACCGCCAACCTTCATGCCCAGCAGGCCCTGGTCCCAACCCTGGATGACCTGGCCGACGCCGACGCGGAAGTCGAGCGGGGCGCCGCGGCCCCAGGAAGCGTCAAACTCTTCGCCCGTGGACCAGGCGACGCCAACGTAGTGGGTGGAGACAGTGTCCCCGGCCTTTGCTTCCGGGCCCGTGCCCTCAATGAGGTCCGTGATGACGAGGTCCGTGGGGACGTCACCTTCCGGGAAGTCGATTTCAGGCTTGGTGCGGTCGAAGTCACGCTGACCAAATGACATGGCTGCTCCTTTTGCAGGATGGATGAGTGGTTGTCGAATACCAGCCTAAGCCAGTGCCCGCGACTTGAATTATTTCTTACCCTTGATCTCCACGACGAAGACCAACGGACCGGCAGGTTTACCCTGTGCGGCAGCATTGGCTCCGTAAGCAAGATCAGCAGGAATGGTCAGCAGCACCTTGGAACCGACCTTCTGGCCCGTCAGTCCCAGAGTCCAGCCCTTGATGACCTGTGTGAGGCCAAACGTCGCGGCCTCGCCGCGGTCATAGCTGGAATCGAACTTGGTGCTGTCTTCCCAGCGCCACCCGGTGTAGTTGGCGTCGATCGTGTCGGAGCTCTTCAGTTCATCACCGGAGCCTTCGGACAAAACCTTGACGGACAGGCCGGCCGGAGCATCGGTCTTGGGGATCTCTACGGACGGTACGCCCTTGTCGTCGAAGGCCACCTTCGGCAGCTTGCCGTCCTTGTCCAGTTGATCGGTCTCTTCCTTGCTCAAAAGGCCCGGTGCGTCCTTGGCGGAGGCAATCTTGAACACCACCAGCTGGGTGGATGCAGGAGCCGTGGCAGAGGCACTGCCCGGAGCGGCGATAGCTACATGGCTGCCCACTTTAGCGCCGACAACCGCGTTGAAAATGAGCTCATTGCCCGTTTTCATCTGCTCGGACAGCTCGATCGGCTGGGGTCCGTTTGCGTATCCGTCCTCAAGTGTTTTCCCGTCCGTGCCATCAACGGCTACGTACACGAGTTCGGCAATCTGGCCCGCCTTGACAGGCTGGCCGTCACCCTCGCTGACCACCTTGACAGTGGGCTCGGTCACCGTCAGTGGTTTGGAGAATTCAATTCCCGGAGCCTTGTCATTGCCGTTGTCCGTGACCTTCAAGGAGTCAAGCTTTGAGACATCGCCAACGGTCTGGCTGGTGGGCTCGCTGGCCGGAGTTGTTCCTCCTCCGCACGCGGTCATGAGCAGCAGGGCAGGAAGGAGAATTGCTAGGAGTCGGCGCACAAAAAAGACACTTTCGTCGGGGCAAGGGAGACTTGGAATGACGCACTGCGCATCCAAGCGGGTGGCCTCTTGGGAAGAAACCACTACTCAGGATAGCCCGTGAAGCTGGGAGTCAGCTCATAGAGTCCAGGAGGGCATCCACCCGTTCGTCGACGCTGCGGAACGGGTCCTTGCAGAGGATCGTCTGGTGTGCGCGGTCATTGAGCTTCAGGTGCACCCAGTCCACGGTGTAGTCACGGCCGAGCTCCTGGGCCCTCCGGACGAAGTCGCCACGCAACTTGGCGCGGGTGGTCTGGGGAGGCGCGTCCACGGCGTCCTTCACGTCCGTCTCGGTCACCAGACGGCGTGCTGCCCCACGGGCCTGCAGCAGGAAGAAGAGGCCGCGCTGCCGCGAAATATCGTGATACGTGAGGTCCAGCTGGGCAATGCGCGGCGAGTCGAGGCTGAGGTTATGCCGGCGCATATAGCCGTCCATGAGCTTCTTCTTGATGGCCCAGTCAACTTCGGTGTCGATGGTGCTGGTGTCGCCGCTTTCGATCGCATCCAAAGTCCGCTTCCACAAATCGAGGATGAGTGGGACATGGGCGTTGTGCGCGCCGTTGGTCGCCACAAAGTCGGTGACCTTCGTCAGGTACTCGCGTTGGATATCAAGGGCCGTCAACTGCCTGCCGTTGGCAAGCCTCACCAACGCACGTCCGGTGAGGTCATGCGATATTTCCCTGATGCTTCGGATGGGATTCTCCATCCGCATGTCACGCATGATGACTCCGGCTTCGATCATGCGGAGGATGAGGTCAACGGTTCCAACTTTGAGCAGCGCGGAGGTCTCGGACATGTTGGAGTCCCCCACAATCACGTGCAGGCGACGGTAGAACTCAGCGTCTGCGTGCGGTTCATCGCGGGTGTTGATAATGGGACGGGAACGGGTGGTGGCTGACGACACGCCTTCCCAGATGTGATCGGCGCGCTGGGAGAACGCGAACGTGGCGCCGTGCGGGGTTTTCAGGACCTTGCCCGCCCCGGCGATCAACTGTCGGGTCACCAGGAAGGGAATGAGGATCTCGGCCAGGCGGGAGAACTCTCCACGCCTCGGAATGAGATAGTTTTCGTGGCTGCCGTAAGAGTTACCTGCGGAGTCGGTGTTGTTCTTGAAGAGATAAACCGTGCCATTGAAGCCCTCCGCCGCCAGCCTTGCCTGGGCCTCGTCCACGAGGTCGTCCAGGATCAGTTCGCCGGCACGGTCATGGGCGATGAGCTGGGCAAGGTCGTCACATTCGGCCGTTGCATATTCAGGATGCGAACCCACATCCAGGTAAAGGCGCGAGCCGTTGGTCAGGAACACATTTGAGGACCTGCCCCAGCTGACCACCTTGCGGAAGAGGTATCGAGCCACTTCCTCCGGTGCCAGCGGACGGGAATCCGGGCTGGAATAGGAGATTCCAAACTCCGTTTCGATGCCAAATATGCGCTTGTCCATCTCAGGTCTCCTCTGTGAGCATCCGGGTCATATCCTCGGGCAGCAGCCGCCGGAATGCCCTGCGCGATCCGCGGTGGCTTTCGGAGGCGCGGTACAGCACTGCTGCCTCGACGGCGGTGGCGGGCAGTTCATCCGGTTCCTTGTCTGTCGCCAAGGCGCGCAATGCCAAACGCATGGCCCCGGCCAGGGTGATTTCCGGCTCCCAAGCCTCACGGACGACGTCGGAGATCTGGTCAGCCAAACCGCCCATGACAACAAAGCCGTTTTCGTCAGCGATCGATCCATCAAAAGTAAGCCGGTAGAGGTGATCCTGCTCCCGCGTGGGGCCAACCTCGGCTACGGCCAGTTCAACCTCGAACGGCTTCTGTTCGGCGGTGAACACGGCACCCAGGCTCTGGGCGTAGACGCTCGCCAGTCCGCGGGCAGTCACGTCTTCGCGATCGTACGAGTAGCCGCGGACGTCAGCGTACCTGACGCCGGCCTGTCGAAGGCTTTCGAATTCGTTGTACTTTCCCACTGCGGCGAAGGCGATCTTGTCATAAATCTCGCCGATCTTGTGCAGGGAGGGTGACGGGTTCTCGGCTATCAAGGCGATGCCATCCGCGCAACTGATGACCACAACGGAACGGCCACGTGCGATGCCTTTCCGTGCGAAGTCCGCACGGTCCTTCATCAGTTGCTCGGGCGATACATAGAACTGCTGCGTCATCTCAGGCCTCCCGTCCGGCAATGGCCCGCGACTCAACAATGGCCCCGGCTATGGCCGCCAGGTCCCTTTCGGGAACCCGTCGGTGACCAGCGCGATTAACCGTGTACACCACCGGCCAGAGTTGCCGGACAGGGTCCGGTCCACCCGTGGCGGAGTCGTCGTCGGCGGCATCGTAAAGGGCCTCGACAGCCACTGCGACGGCAGCCTCCTCCGAGAGGTTCGGTTTCCAGAGCTTCTTCAGGGCGCCGCGGGCGAACACGGATCCGGAACCCACGGAGTGGTGTTCCTGCTCTTCATAGCGGCCGCCCGTGACGTCGTAGGAGAACAAACGGCCTATGCCCGATGAATGGTCGAACCCCGCGAAGAGCGGGATGACGGCCATCCCCTGCATCGCCATGGGCAGGTTTCCACGGATCATGGCACCCAGACGGTTCGCCTTACCCACCAAGCTGAGGAGTGTTCCTTCGATCTTCTCGTAGTGTTCCAGTTCAACTTGGAACAGGCGCGTGATGTCGATGGCCAGGCCGGCTGTGCCGGCGATACCCAGCACGGAGTACTCATCCGCCGGGAACACCTTCTCGATGTGCCTGCTGGCGATGACGTTGCCCATGGTTGCCCGACGGTCACCCGCCATCAGCACCCCGCCGGCGTATGTCACAGCGACGATCGTGGTGGCATGTGGGGACGACGGCACGGTGCCTGCGGGTAACAACTGATTGAACGGCAGGAGCTCGGGACGGGATCGTTGGAGATGCTCCGTAAAGGAAGACGTTGCCTGGTTGGCCAGGGGGCCGGTTGATGGGTCCTGCATTGCTGCACTCCTTCGACTCTGCGTTCCGATGCCCGGCGGCCTCACGCGGCCGGGCCGTACAACCTATGGGGGCTCCGGTTACTGGCCACCCTTTTGAACGAACGCCCTGACGAATTCCTCTGCGTTGGATTCCAACACGCCGTCAATTTCGTCCAGGAGGTCATCCACGCCCTGCGTCGCCTCCGAGGCTTTCGCTTCGGGTGCTGCCGGCGGAGCCTCCGGGACGTCCACTTCAGTCTCGGTTTCCCGCGACTGCGGTTGTTGCTGCTCCTGAGCTGCCATTTTCTTCTCCCTACTGTCAGTCTCCGGGGAACGGAGACTTCCTACTGCAATATTGCCACGCTGTGGGCTGTTGCGTACGGCTTTGACCGGCCGCTGATCCGCCTGTGGCGAACCGCCTTAGGCCTTTGCCGGGGGCAAGCTCTGCCCCATCAATTCGGCAAGGAAAGAGCCGGCCTCCTGATGACGGTCGAAGAGCGCTCCGGTCAGGGATCGTGTCCCCCTCAAAGGCTCACGGGTGGGCACCCGCTGCAGCTTCCCCAGGCCCGGGACGTCGAAAATCACCGAGTCCCAGCTGGCGCCGACAACGTCCTTGCCGTACTTCGTGACGCAGCGCCCGCGGAAGTATGCCCTGGTGTCCGACGGCGGCTCGCTGACCGCCCGGGCGATGTCGCCGTCGTCGACGATGCGCATCATTCGGTCCCTGGACAGCAGCCGGTAATAGAGGCCTTTCTCCGGCCTGATATCAGCCCACTGCAGATCCACCAGCCCCAGCCGGGCGTCATCCCAAGCGAGTCCGTCACGGTTGCGGTACCCCTCCAGGAGTGACTTCTTCGCCACCCATTCCACGGTGGACGCGGCGGCGTCGAGGTCGGTCCCCAGCGTCGTCAACGTGGACTCCCAATGTGACAACACCCCGTGGGTGTGCCCGTCACCGGTGACCGAATCCGATACCCCTGTTTCCTGGGCCAGTTTCGAGGCTGCCTCGTAGTACATCCATTGAAGATCGAGGGCGGTCACCCTCCGTCCGTCGATGAGCCTGACCGTGGACGTGAGCGTGGTGTCATGGCTGACGGCCTGGAGTGCCTGGACCGGCTCATGAACTTCGATTTTCGGTGCCTGCCCGGCCTCTATAAGGCTCAAAACCATGGCGGTAGTGCCGAATTTGAGGTAGTTGGAGGCCTGGCTGAGGTTGGCGTCCCCAATGATTACATGGAGCCGCCGGTACTTGTCCGCCGTGGCGTGGGGCTCGTCGCGGGTGTTGATGATGGGCCGGCGGATAGTGGTCTCCAGCCCCACCTCCGCCTCGAAGAAATCGGCCCGTTGGCTAATCTGGTAACCGGGCGTCGAACTGTCCTGGCCAAGGCCAACCCGTCCTGCACCGCAGATCGACTGGCGGGAAACAAAGAATGGGGTCAGTCCCCGGATGATGTCCCCGAAGGGCACCGAACGGGGCATGAGGTAATTCTCATGCGATCCGTAGGACACGGATTTGTTGTCGGTGTTGTTTTTGTACAGGTTGATCGGTGGAAGGCTGGCATCGGCGGCGACTTTCCTGACCGTGGCCAGTGCAACGAGGTCCCCGGCGGCGTCCCACGCAACGGCGTCACGGGGGTTGGTGACTTCCGGGCTCGAGTATTCGGGATGGGCGTGGTCCACGTAGAGGCGTGCACCATTGCCCAGGACCATGTTCATCAGCAGGGAGCCGGACTCGTCCGCGCCGTCCAGCTCCAGTTCCTGCCGCCCATAGGCCAAGGCCACCGCTTCGGCGTCGAGCACCGGCGGCTGGTCCGTTAGCTGGCTGGGGTCCGCTGCCGCCCGGTCCAAGGTCCATCCACGTGCGTCATGCAAGGGTTCTTCGTCGGTGTAATCCCAGCGGGTCTCCGCACCACCGGCAGCGCGTTGGCGGGTCACCGTGGCGTAAGCCTGGATGATCCTGGCCGACATCATGGTGGCGTTCGCGCCAGGGGCCGATGGGGCGTGGATTCCGTATTCAGTTTCCGATCCCATGACGCGCATTGCGCCGCCTGCGGGTAACTGTCCGGCCGGTGTTCCTTCGACTCTTGCCGTCACAGGTACTGGCCCGTGTTGGCGGTGGTCTCAATCGACTTGCCCGGTTCCTGCCCGGCCTTACCCTGCACGATGGTGCGGATGTACGTGATCCGTTCGCCCTTCTTGCCCGAAATCCTGGCCCAGTCGTCCGGGTTGGTGGTGTTCGGCATGTCCTCGTGCTCACGGAACTCGTCCACCACAGCCCGCAGGAGGTGCTCGATGCGCAGGCCTTTTTGGTGGTTCGTCAGGAGGTCCTTGATGGCGTACTTCTTGGCGCGGTCCACCACGTTCTGAACCACTGCGCCGGAGTTGAAGTCCTTGAAGTACAGCATCTCCGTATCGCCGTTGGCATAGGTGACTTCGAGGTATTCGTTGGACTTCTCCGTCGAATACATGGCTTCCACGGTTCGCTGGACCATGGCGTCCACCGTGGCCTGTACGTCTCCCCCATATTCGGCGAGGTCCTGGGCGTGGAAGGGCAGGTCCGTGGTGATGTACTTCCCGAAAATGTCCGCTGCGGCCTCGGCGTCGGGCCGCTGGATCTTGACCTTGACATCGAGCCGGCCTGGGCGAAGGATCGCGGGATCGATCATGTCCTCGCGGTTCGAAGCACCGATGACGATCACGTTATCCAGCCGTTCGACACCGTCGATCTCGCTGAGCAACTGCGGAACGATGGTGGTTTCGACGTCGGACGACACACCGGTTCCGCGGGTGCGGAACAGCGAATCCATCTCATCGAAGAAGACCACAACCGGGCTACCATCGGACGCCTTCTCACGCGCACGCGCGAAAATAAGGCGGATGTGGCGTTCCGTTTCACCCACGTATTTGTCGAGCAGCTCGGGACCCTTGATGTTGAGGAAGTAGCTCTTGAGGTCCGTGTTGCCGGCACGCTCGGCGGCACGTGCTGCGAGGGAATTGGCCACAGCTTTGGCAATGAGCGTCTTGCCGCAGCCCGGAGGGCCGTACAGGAGGATGCCTTTGGGCGCCTTCAGGCCGTGCTCCCGGTAAAGGTCCGGGTGCAGGAACGGCAGTTCGACGGCGTCGCGGATCTGTTCAATCTGCGGGCCGAGGCCACCGATGTCCTGGTAGGTGATGTCAGGGACTTCTTCGAGCACAAGGTTCTCCACCTCTGCGCGCGGGACCTTTTCAAGTGCGTATCCCGTGCGTGAATCCAGCGACAAAGCGTCACCGACCTTCAGGTGGATGTTCTGCAGGGCTCCCGAAAGCCGCACCACGCGTTCTTCGTCGGCCCGGCCGACCACCAGCGCACGGTCCTTGCCGAGCATTTCCTTCAGAGTGACCAGTTCACCGGCGCGTTCGTAACCCAGCCCGGCAACCACCAGAAGTGCCTCGTTCAGCAGGACTTCCTGTCCGACTGCAAGCTGGTTGATGTTGACCAGGGGGCTGACGCCCACGCGCATCTTACGGCCGGCGTTGAAAATATCCACCGACTCTTCGGTTGCGGCCTGGCCGGAGCTCCCGGCAGAAGGTTGCTTCCGGGGGTTGACCTGCACCACGGTTCCGAAGCTGTAGGGCGGCTGCCCTTCCTGCTCCAAAGCACCCTTCAAGCGGAGGATTTCGGACTTCGCGGCTTCCAGCATGCTGACGAGCTTGCCGTTGTTCTGAGTAGCGGCGGCCAGCTGGCGGTCGATGTGGCGGAGCTTGTCCCGGAGGATGTTGATCTGCCGCTCGGCAACAGTCAGTTCACTGGAGGCCTCCGACGGTTGCACGGGGGCCAGCCCCCGGCTTCCTGCCTCTTCCGGTGCGGCGTGTCCTTCTTCCGGCGTCTGCCGTCCAAGGTCGTTGTTTGACGTGTCCACGAATCATCAGCCCCTTCCTGCGCTTAACAAGACCTTAGTCCCGAAAAGCTCAGGGTGCTGGGTGACATTCGGAATGCGGACCCTATTGTGACCTTTGTCAGTTTGTGACCGTGGGGTCATCCTGGACGTTGGTTCCGGCGATAGCGTCACGTGCGGCGCGCCGGAGTTTCTTGTCCGAAACTGCCCGCTCCCCTACTGCGCCGGGCGTCCAGGCGTTGAGGTCCTCTTCGCTGAATTCGGTCTTGGAAGGGCGGCGCTTCACTGAGATTCCGGTGACGCCGTCGGCGAGGCGGCGGGTGACCAGAAGGAAACCAGTGTGGGCCACCATGCGGTGATCCGGCCGAACAGCCAGGCCCTCAAGGTGCCAGCCACGGACCATCGACTCCCAGGCGTCGGGCTCGGTGAATCGCCCGTCAGCACGGATGGCCTCGGCAGTGCGGGACAGCTGCGTGACCGTCGCTACGTAGTTGATCCAGACGCCGCCAGGCGCCAGGACGGTAGCAACAGCGTCCAGGCACTCCCAGGGCGCCAGCATGTCAAGCACTACGCGGTCCACGGAACCGGGGGCTTCGGCCTTGACGACCTCTTCCTGGAAGTCACCCAACGAGATCTGCCAGGCCGGGTGCGGGCCACCGAAGATTGTCTCGACGTTGCCGCGGGCGATGTCGGCGAATTCTTCGCGGCGCTCAAAGGAATGCAGGTAGCCGCCGTCACCGACAGCGCGAAGCAGGGAAATGGACAGCGCACCGGAGCCCACACCGGCTTCCACGACGCGTGCGCCCGGGAAAATGTCGGCCATGGTGACAATCTGGCCGGCGTCCTTCGGGTAGACAACGGCCGCGCCACGAGGCATGGACAAGACGAAGTCGGACAGCAGCGGCCTCAACGTCTGGTACTGCTGGCCTACGTTGTTGCTGACCACGGAGCCATCCACCTTGCCGATGATCTCATCGTGGTTAAGGAAGCCCCGGTGCGTGTGGAATGCGCCGCCGACTTCCAGCGTCACAGTGTTCATGCGGCCGCGTTCATCCGTGAGCTGGACCCGCTCGCCAACGCGGAAAGGCCCGCGGCGGCGCCCTGCGCCCGTCGGCTGCACGGCGGTTCCGGTAGCTGCCTCGTCAGGGCCTGCGCTGGCCTCGGGGGCGGCGGTTTCGCTGCTCATGTGGTGTTCCTCGCTCTTGTACGGCTGGGCCGCGACGTGTTGCTGGCTGGTGGGCGCCAAAAAGCCGTGGGGTTGTTTGCTATGACGGCCGGCATGTAACTCTACCGGCCACGGGGTCAGGGGCGACCGCTGCGGCGGGCTTCCTTACCTGTAATGGCTGTCACGACAGCCTGCTGGCGCAGCAGGCCGGTGACGATTCCGTTGTGGTCCACCACAGCGTATTCGCCCCCTTCCAAGCGCGCCAAGTACTGAATGAGTTCCTGTCCCTTGGACCATTCAGGGACATAAGCCCCCGCGCCCAGGGCGTGCGCCACCGCCGTGACCGGCGTCGTCGTCAAGGCCTCAGGCGGCACCAGAGCGGCAGCACCCGGGTCCACGACTCCTTGCGGCTTTCCGTCGGGTCCACAGATGACGACGGCGGGGCTGCCGTCAGGGGCGATGTCCAGGACGTCGGCCACGGAGGCTGAGTTCGGGACGCCGACGGCGCGCTCCGCGAGGCCCGCCGCGCTGACCAGGTACAGGCGGCTGCGGAGCTTGGCGTGGTGGATGGAGCTGGAGGCGCCCATCCAGAGGAATCCGCAGACAAGGACGGTGATGAGCATCAGGCTGATATCCAGCGGCGCGCCGGAGAGCAGAGGCAACGCGATGAACCAGATGACCAGCGCGGCAACGATGATACGTCCAGACCAGCCGGCAGCAATGGTTCCCTTGTCCTGGCTCCCGGTGGCTTTCCACACAGCGGATTCCACCAGCCGCCCACCGTCCAGCGGCAAACCTGGAAGCACGTTGAACAAGCCGATCAGGAGATTGGCCCACATGAGGATGTTGGCCAGGATTTCGGACACCCCGCTCAGGACATCGGCGGAGAGAACGGCCCACATGGCGGCTGCAAGGACGAAGTTCGAAGCAGGCCCGGCCAGTGCCACAACGACCGAACGTCCAGGCGAGGCCGTGAAGTTCTCAAACTGCGTGTGTCCGCCCCAGAGATTGAGGACGATCTTCTCTGTGGGCCATTTGAAGGCCTTGGCGCTGAGCGCGTGTGCCAGTTCATGAACCAGCACGGAGATGGCAAGCAACAGGGCGTAGCCCAATGCTACGAAGTAGGCGCCCAGGCCAAGACGCGGCATCTGCACCAGCAGTGCCGGCCCGTAGACAATGACGGTGAATCCTGCAATAACAAACCAAGAGTACGCAAGGTAGACCGGAATGCCCGCGATCCGCCCCAGTGGGATGCCCTCTTTTTTGGCGGAGGCGTGATGTGGTGTGGGAGAACTGCTCACCTAGTTGGCCCCTTCAAGCAGGTTTGCTGCGGTGAAGCGGTTATCCACCAGCTGGCCGACGTCCGCGGCTGTCCTGCCAACCAGGGTGTCCCACATGACCATGCGGGGGTCTTCGGGCAGCGGTACCTGGTGGGGTATCCCCACGGTCACGACACCTGAAGCAATGGCGGCCGTGGCTCCGGGAACCGAATCCTCCAGCGCGACACAATGGTGGATGGTCAAGGTGGGATCGTCGACGCGGAGCAGTTCAACCGCGGTGAGGTAGGCCTCGGGATGCGGCTTTCCGTTGGTGACGGTGTCGCCGGTGACCATGAACTCGAAGTACGGCTTGGGCAGGCTTTCCACCACCACTCCGGCCAGGGGACCTTCGGACATGGTCACCAGTGCGCACCGGACACCGGCCTGGTGAAGTTCATCGAGGAGTTCCCGCGCGCCAGGCCGCCAAGGCACATTCCGGCGGACCTGCTCGATCACCTGGGCGCTGAGGGTATTCACGATCTCGCGGGCCTCAAGCCTGACGCCGGCTGCCTGCAGGACCGCTGCGGAGTGCAGCAAGGACTGTCCCACCAATTGCATGGCCTGCTGGTGCGACCACGTGCCGCCGTGGGACTCCACCAAGGCGCGTTCGGCCGCTATCCAGTAGGGCTCAGTGTCCACCAGGGTGCCATCCATATCCCAGAGCGCGGCTTTGAGGAGGGGCTGGCTGGGTAAGGAATGCATGGCTTCAAGTCTACGTGGAACCGGACGAGTGGCTGTGCGGGCATTGCGCTGTGGGCGAAGAAGGGACACGCACCGGCGCGAAATGCCATGCATCCCGGAGGGTCTTGGACGTAGGGTGAGTGGATGAACAGTGTGGACGGGACCCCCGAAGGACAGGACATCACCGCGGAGCCCGAGCGTTTCCTCAAGGAACCAGCGGAAGGCCAGCGCGTCACCGTGATGCTCGCCGCGTTCGAAGGCTGGAACGACGCCGGAGAGGCTGCCAGCGACGCCCTGCACTACTTGAACAAGCTCTGGGACGGCAAGAAGGTTGCCACCGTGGACGCCGAGGAGTACTACGACTTCCAGTTCACCAGGCCAACTGTGCGCCGCACGTCGTCGGGCGCGCGGAAGGTCAAGTGGCCGTCCACCCGGATCTACAAGGCCGCCGTTCCGGACAGCAATGTGGATGTGGTGTTCGTGCTGGGCACTGAGCCTTCCTACCGTTGGCGTGCCTACACCACCGAATTGCTGGTCCACGCGGAGGCACTCAAGGTCGACTCCGTTATTTTGGTGGGCGCCCTGTTGGCCGATGTTCCGCACAGCCGCCCCATTCCGGTCAGCACGAGCACTGAGGACAGCTCGCTGCGTGAACGCCTCAATCTGGAGGCCTCCCAGTACGAGGGGCCGGTGGGGATCGTAGGCGTCCTGGCTGAATTTGCGATGCTCGCAGGGCTGCCGACGGTTTCACTGTGGGCCGCGGTGCCGCACTACGTTGCCCAGCCCCCTTCCCCCAAAGCCCAGCTCGCGATCCTGCACAAGGTGGAAGACCTGCTCCAGGTCCCGCTGGACAGCCAGGCACTTGCCGAAGAGTCCGAGGCGTGGGAACGCGGCGTTGACGAGCTCGCCACCGAGGACCCCGAGATCGCGGCGTACGTGCGGCAACTCGAGGAAGCCAAGGACACGGCCGACCTCCCGGAAGCCTCCGGCGAATCCATCGCCCGCGAGTTCGAACGGTACCTCAAGCGGCGCGGCAAAGACCGTCCCTGACCGTTCCCAACACCGGTAGACGCCAACGGCCCTGACAGGAATGTCAGGGCCGTTGGCGTTTGTTCGCAAGAGGGTGCGGCTACAGCTCCACGCCGAGAAGCGCGTTGACGGCGTCCGAGATGGCGGCCTTGTCCTCAGCCGACCCCTGGGCGCCAGCACGCAGTACCTCCAGGCCCCACCGATCGACGGCGGCAAGGGCTGCGGGAGCATTGAGGTCATCGGCCAGTCCAGCGCGCATGGCCGCAAGCAAAGGGGCCGAGGAACCTGCCGGGGCATGGTTCAGGGCGGCCCGCCACTTCGCCAGGCGCTCCTTGGCTGCAGCGAAGCCTTCATCGGTCCATGACCAGTCCGAGCGGTAGTGGTTGGCGAGGATGGCCAAGCGGATGGCTGCGGGTTCCTCGCCTGCTGCGCGGAGTTTGGAGACAAGGACCAGGTTTCCCTTGGACTTGCTCATCTTCTCGCCGTCCAGGCCCACCATGCCCGCATGGGAGTAGTGACGCGCCAAGGGAACCCCGGACAGCGAATATGCGTGGCCGGCTCCCATCTCGTGATGCGGGAAGACCAGGTCCGAGCCGCCGCCTTGGACTGTGAAAGGGGCCGGAAGGTATTTTTGGGCTATCACCGTACATTCGATGTGCCAACCGGGTCGGCCGGCGCCGAGGCTCGCGCCGGGCCAACTTGGCTCGCCCTCGCGGGCCACACGCCAGAGGAGCGGGTCCAGCGCGTGGCGTTTGCCGGGCCGGGCCGGGTCGCCGCCGCGCTCCGCGAAGAGGGCCAGCATGTCGTTCTCGCCAAGTCCCGACACGTCGCCCAAGGTCCAGGCGTCTGTGGCATCGGACCGCTTCCCCGCCGTTTTGACGTCGTAATAGACATCGCCGTCAGGTTCCCCATCGGTGCCGGGGACACGATAGGCAACGCCGTCGGCTATGAGCTGCTCGATGGCCGGCACGATGTCCGGGATGGCTTCAACGGCGCCGATGTAGTGATCCGGTGCGAGGACGTTCAGTGCGTCCATGTCGGTCTGGAACAGTTCGATCTGGCTCTGGGCAAGGTCTTTCCAGTCAACGCCCGTGGCGTTGGCCCGCTCAAGCAGGGGGTCGTCGATGTCCGTGACGTTTTGCACGTAGGACACCTGGATTCCCGCATCGCGCCAAGCACGGTTCAGGAGATCGAAGGCAACGTAGCTCGAGGCGTGGCCCATGTGCGTGGCGTCGTAGGGCGTGATGCCGCAGACATACATGGATTGCTCCGGTTGCCGCTCTACCTCCACGACACGGCCCAAGGCAGTGTCGAAAAGGCGTAGTTGCGGCATGCTGCCGGGCAGCTCAGGAACAGGGCGGGAAGTCCACGATTTCACGACTCAACCTTAGTGCTAGGCACTGATGACACCGAAACCGAGCAGGACATACAAGGCCAGGCCGAGGAGTATCCGGTACCAAACGAAAAGCCGATAGCTCCTGGTCGACACAAATTTCAGGAACCACCCAATGATGACGTAGCCCACGACGAAGGCTATTACGGTGGCCAAAGCGATCTCGGGCAGGCCGTATGGTCCGGCCAAACCTTCTTTCGAGACCGTCTTGTACAGCTGGTAGAGGCCACTTCCGAACACGGCGGGGATGGCAAGCAGGAAGGAGTACCGGGCTGCGGCTTCACGCGTGTAGCCCATGAGCAGGCCTGCAGTGATGGTGCCGCCGGAACGGGAAACGCCGGGAATCAAGGCCATGGCCTGCGCGAACCCATACAGGATGCCGTGCTTGTAGCTCAGTTGCGTGAGGTCACGTTCCTGCCGACCGGTGGCGTCGGCAACGGCCAGGATCATGCCGAAGACGATCAGCATGGTGGCCACGATCCACATGCTGCGAAGTACCGATTCGATCTGGTCCTGGAACAGCAGGCCCAGGATAATGATCGGCAGGCTGCCCAGGATCACCAACCAACCCATGCGGGCATCGGGATCGTTGCGCGCCACTTTGCCGCTCATGGAGCCGAACCAAGCGCGGACGATCCGGACGATGTCACGCCAGAAGTACACAATGACGGCGGTTTCGGTTCCCAACTGCGTGATCGCAGTAAAAGCGGCGCCGGGGTCCGCGGCGCCCGGGAGGAATGATCCGACGATCCTCAGGTGCGCACTCGAGGAGATCGGGAGGAATTCGGTGAGGCCCTGCACGAGGCCCAGCAAGGCTGCTTCTATCCAGTTCACGTGAATAGACCCTACGTCATGAAGACTGGGAACTGCCCGTAAGCTAGCAGCTATGCAGCAGCGTTATGTCGGAAACAGCGGGTTTCGCGTGTCCTCATTGTCCCTCGGCACCATGTCCTGGGCCCAGGAAACTGATGAGCAGGACGCTGCCGAGGTCCTCCACGCGTTCGTTGCTGCAGGCGGCACCGTCATAGACACTGCAGCGTCCTACGGCCAGGGCCGGGCGGAAGCCATGGTCGGGTCCATGCTGGGCGATGTCGTGGCACGGTCTGAGGTGGTCTTATCCACGAAGGCGGGCGTGTCGTCCACGGAGTCCAGGCGCAGCGTCAATGCTTCACGCGGCGCAATGCTTTCGGCACTTGACGCCAGCTTGGCCAGGCTCGGAACCGACTACGTCGACATCTGGTTCGCCCATGAGTGGGATCCCAACGTTCCCTTGGAGGAGACCCTTTCCGCCCTGGAGCTGGCACAGCGGACCGGGCGGGCACGCTACGTGGGCATCTCCAACTACAACGGTTGGCAGACAGCGAAGGCCGCGGCCATTGCGGGGTTCACTTTGGTGGCCAATCAGTCTGAATATTCCTTGGTCCAGCGCAGGGTCGAGGACGAGCTCATTCCCGCGGTGGAGGATGCCGGGCTGGGAATCATGGCATGGGCACCGCTGGGACGGGGTGTCCTGAGCGGCAAGTACCGCGGACAAATTCCTGCCGACTCGCGTGCCGCCCAAAGCCGCCTCACGGCCTACGTTGAGCCATACCTGGAGCCTCGCGCGTCCAGGGTGGTTGAAGCTGTGGCCATGGCCGCACGCGGCCTGGGCAGATCTCCTATGGACGTCTCCTTGAGCTGGCTACTTTCCCGGCCCGGCGTTGCCACGGCCATCGTAGGCGCCAGGAACGCGGTCCAGCTCAAAGAGCTACTCGACGCCCAGTTGACGGTTTTGCCTGCCGAGATATCGCGCGCCCTTGAGGACGTTTCGGCGGCGTAGGAGCCCTGTCTTCGACAGCCCACCACTTCTGAACATTTCGTGCCGAATCGGTTTCGACTCCTGGATGTTGATGTCATCCTGTACTCATTCACCGTTCCATCGGCAATCAGCGGAATCGAGGAACCAATGAGTCGGTCCCGTTACTTCCCCCTCACAATGGCCGCTGTCCTTGTGAGCATGACCGGATGTACAGGTGGCACCGACCGTGCGGGCCGTGATCCCGTCCCCGAGGTTTCGGAGTCAGTCCTTCCATCCGCGGCCCAGTCTCCGGACGCCAGTGACCTGGGAGGGCTTGAAAGAATACCCTGGGATGGCGGACCAGCCTTCTATAAGAAATTCACCAAAGCTGATGCCGCCGGGTGGGATGATCCGGCTTTCTTCCCGATCGGCGTTTGGTATGCGTCCGCCAACGATCCGCAGATGAAATTCGATAAAGCCCATGGCATCAATTTCTATGTTCAATCCAACCCGGATGTGGATTACAAGGTTTTCGACGATAATGGCATGTTCTCTCTGATGAAAGTGAAGAATGCGCCCGAGAATTGGGCCCAGCTGCCCGGGAACTACGTCGATGATGAAGTAGACGGCAGATTCGAATGGGACGCCGGAATAACCCACATGACACAGACCATTGCCGGCTTGAGGTCCGTCGAAGAGGGGCGCTTCACCTACGCCAACTGGACGCCGTCCCTCATCAGCTATGACGCGCCGATGGAAATAACGAAGCGGTATTGGGACACGGTGGACGTTTCCTCTACATCGAATTACTACTACGCCAGTGCCTGCCGGGACTGGCGGTTGCGGACGCCAAGCGGATATAGCCCGACGACGACGGCAACATGCCAGAGCTCTTCTGCTTACGCCAAGGCCATGCAGGTCATGCAGGAGGTCAATACGGCCAGGGGCGTGCAGTCCCCCATTTGGATGCTTCCGACGGTCCTGAGTCCAGAAGGTGAAAGCGACCTGGCGGACCAAATGACGCCGGAGCGGGTCAAAGCGCAAGTGTGGGCCATGCTCATCCACGATTCACGCGGAATTGTATGGTTTACACAGGCACCCGGCGGGGGCGCCGACAATCCCTGTATGTCGGGAGATGCTTTGGCAGACGTACGGATTTCGAATCGCGATTGTGCCCGGGAGCAAGTGCAGGCGATGGCGGAAATCAACGCACAAGTGAAGGCCCTTGCCCCGGTCCTGAACACGCAAAGTTACGTATGGGACTTTGGTTCCGGACTGGATACGATGCTCAAGACCCACGACGGATCCGCCTACGTATTCGCCATGACCGAAGACGCCCAGACCGGCCAGCGGATACTCACCCTACCCCCCGGAATCAGGGGCCGCACGGTCGAAGTCCTTGACGAAAACCGCAGCCTTCCAGTGGTGGATGGAAAATTCGTGGACGACTTTCCGCAGGAATCGACCCATCACGTTTACAAAGTGGCCCTGTGACGGGGCCTGCGGCTCAGCGCCTGTCGAGAATGTCCAGCAGGTATCCGCCGTAGCCGCTCTTGGCTAACTTTGCCGCTTGCTGGCGAAGCTCATCATCGGTGAGGAAACCCATACGCCACGCCACTTCCTCGGGGGCGCCTATTTTTAGCCCTTGTCGGTTTTCGGTGGTGCGCACGTAATTAGAGGCATCGTTCAGGTCGGCGAAGGTACCGGTGTCCAGCCATGCCGTGCCGCGGGGGAACTTTTGGACGTGCAACCGGCCCAATTCCATGTATGTGCGGTTGATGTCGGTAATTTCGAGTTCCCCACGGGCTGACGGTTTGAGGTCCTTCGCCATGGCAACAACATCGTTGTCGTAGAAGTACAGTCCTGGAACGGCATAATTGCTTTTTGGCTGGATTGGTTTCTCTTCAATGGATACGGCGAGTCCGCCGTCGTCGAATTCAACCACGCCGTAAGCCGTCGGATCCTTGACCCAATAACCGAAGATAGCTCCGCCGTCGACGTCGGTATAGCGGCGGAACTGGTTACCCATTCCCGGGCCGTTGAAAATATTGTCGCCAAGGATAAGCGCCACTTTGCCGTTCCCGATGTGTTGCTCGCCGAGCACAAATGCTTGGGCCAACCCGTCCGGTGTCGGCTGTTGGGCATATGTCAGGCTAATTCCGAATTGGGAGCCATCGCCCAGCAGGTTCCTGAACTGGCTGGCGTCAGTGGGAGTGGTGATGATCAGGATCTCCCGTATTCCGGCCAGCATGAGGGTACATAACGGATAGTAGATCATCGGTTTATCAAAGACGGGCACCAGTTGCTTGCTGATGCCGAGGGTTATCGGATGAAGCCGGGAACCGGTACCGCCGGCCAAAATTATTCCCCTCATTGACTTCTCCCCTCTTGCTGCACGCGGCCCCTTTGACGGCTACGCTATGGCCATGCAGAGAATCCTTGTCACCGGCGGGGCCGGATTCATTGGATGCAACTTTGTCCACTACATCATGGGGCACACGTCGCTGCATGTCACGGTGCTGGACAAACTGACTTATGCGGGAAACCTGGATTCCCTCTCTGGCTTGCCGGCGGACCGGTTCTCATTCATCCACGGTGACATCTGCGACTCCGGCCTGGTGGAGCGGCTGACCGCGCAGGCCGATGCTGTGGTGCACTTTGCAGCTGAATCACACAATGACAATTCGCTAAAGGAGCCACGACCTTTTGTGGACACCAACTTGGTGGGCACGTTTACGCTGATCGAAGCAGCACGGCTTCACAGCACGCGGTTCCACCACATATCCACGGACGAGGTATACGGGGATCTGGCGTTGGATGAACCACGCAGGTTCACTGAGGAATCGGTGTACAAGCCCACCAGCCCGTATTCCGCCACGAAGGCCGGTTCCGACATGCTGGTCAGGGCCTGGGTGCGCTCCTTCGGGCTGAAAGCGACCATCAGCAACTGTTCGAACAACTACGGCCCCTACCAGCACGTCGAGAAATTCATTCCCCGGCAAATTACGAACGTCCTGGATGGCGTGCGGCCCAGGCTCTACGGACAAGGGCTTAACGTGCGGGACTGGATCCATGTTGAGGACCACTCTGCGGCAATACTGGCAATCCTTGAGCGCGGTGTCATCGGTGAGACGTACCTGATAGGAGCTGACGGGGAGCTCTCCAACAGGGCGGTCGTTGAAAGGCTGCTGAGGCATCTGGGACAGCCGGCCGACGCCTATGACCTTGTCACGGACCGTCCTGGCCACGATCTCAGATACGCCATTGACTCCAGCAAGCTGCGGAGTGAACTTGGCTGGCAACCCCGGTTCGTGGATTTCGATTCTGGTTTGGCGGCAACCGTGGCCTGGTACAGGGACAACGAGGATTGGTGGCGCCCGCAAAAGGCTGCGACGGAATCAAAGTACGCGAGCCAGGGACACTAACCATGACGGGGGCCCGGGAAATGAGCTTGCGATCAACACCAATACCTGGACTGGTGCTTCTGGACCTTCCGGTTCATGGAGATCAACGGGGCTGGTTCAAGGAGAACTGGCACAGAAGCAAGATGACGGCCCTGGGGCTCCCGGATTTTGGTCCCGTGCAGAACAACATCTCGTTTAACCAAGTCCGTGGAACCACCCGCGGCATCCATGCCGAACCGTGGGACAAGTTCATCTCCTTGGCTTCGGGCCGGATCTTCGGGGCATGGGTGGATCTGCGAAAAGGTCCGACATTTGGAGCTGTCTTCTGTGCCGAGTTGACCCCCGGGGAAGCCGTATTCGTACCCCGGGGCGTGGGCAATGCCTTTCAGACCCTGGAGGACAATACGGCATACGTCTACCTGGTCAACGACCATTGGAGCCCCGAGGCGCAGGCCGAATATACCTTCCTCAACCTTAGTGATAAAGATGTCGCTGTCCCGTGGCCGATTCCTCTTGAAGATGCCGTGGTGTCGGCGCAGGACAGGAACCATCCGGGCCTGTCCGAAGTAGCGGCCATGGGTCCGCGGTTGACCCTCGTTCTTGGAGCCAATGGCCAACTGGGCAGAGCCCTTCGGCATGAGTTCGATGGTGATCCGGCAGTACAGTTCGCTGACCGCACGGACTTCGATATTTCCGATCCCGAGTCATACGCGAAAATCGATTGGAAGAAGTACGGAACAATCATCAACGCTGCGGCTTTCACCGCGGTTGATGCCGCGGAAACGGAAACCGGCCGTGTGGCCTCCTGGAAAATCAACGCTGCCGCCGTGTCGCTCCTCGCTAAGATCTGCTTGGAACATTCGCTGACGTTGGTGCATATTTCCAGCGATTACGTTTTTGACGGTTCCGCGGCTGAGCACTTTGAGGACGAGCCGCCCAGTCCGGTCGGAGTTTACGGGCAGACCAAGGCCGCTGGGGACCTCGCCGTGTCCGCCTTGCAACGTCACTACACCGTCCGCAGCAGTTGGGTCGTGGGCGATGGCAGTAACTTCGTTCGAACGATGGCAGGATTGGCGGCTCGCTCTGTGTCACCGGCTGTGGTGGATGACCAGTGGGGCCGGCTGACGTTCGCTACGGACATCGCTGCCGCGATTCGGTATCTGCTGGAGACCGGGGCGGCGTACGGAACGTACAACCTCAGCTGCGATGGCGAGCCCAGGACCTGGGCTGACGTTGCAAGAGACGTCTATCAGCTGTGCGGGGCCGACCCAGGGACCATTCGACCCGTCAGCACCTCTGACTACGCTAAACCGGGCAGCGCACCACGGCCAAGGAACAGCGTTCTCAACCTGTCAAAAATCAAGGCCGCGGGATTTGCGCCTTCATCATACGAACATCGGCTGAAAGAATATCTGCAGGACAGCCAATTACTTTGATACCGGCTTTCCCGCTGTCCGGGCGGCCAGTGCCTTGGCTAATTGGCCCACCCGGGAGGGTTTACGGGCGAATCTCCAGAGAATGCGGACAATTCCCAATGCTTGGTCGGCCGCTACTCCCAAGCCCGGCCCATCTACGTCCAAAGCTGCCGCAAAGTGCGGAGCAACACGTCCAGGCGTGGTCCGAAGACCAACGATTTCGTTCAGCACATTGCCACCGTGGACCACCTGCAGCCACATGGGATGGGTCGTTCTTACGTTCAGCACTGGTGCGTAGGCGTCAATTCGGTAGTGATGCTCAACGAAAACCGTGACGGGCGGACCATTTAAGGGGGTTTCAATCAGGCTTGCGAACGGGTTCTTTGTATAGGGCCGCAGGTAGAGCTTGTTATCGGCGTATTGGGCCCCATTGACCAGGTTTATAAACATCAGGCTCTGGCCATCGAAACATTTTTGAATGGTCTCGATAAAGTCATTCGCCACAGCATCGTCATTGTCGACACGCGTTGTTATTACAGATTGCGTTGTACAGAGAGAGTCGATAGTCCTGCTCAGGAAGTCCTGGGAGAACGGGCCCTCGACGTAGACGGGCATGAAGAGGCCGACGGATAGTGCGCTGATCTTTTCCTTGAACCATGCGGGAGACAACGAATCAAGGAAGACCAGCCACGTGAAGTTCCTTTTTGTCTGGTTCCTGAAGCTGGGTGCGCAGTACTTTTCGAAGAGGTGAAGCCGTTCGGACAGCCAAGCATTGGTCGGTTCGGCCTTGTGATAGAAGCTCCTGACATTGAAACGGGTCAGGACAAAATGTGTAGCCCTGCCCTCCAATAATCCGGCGCCGTCACTGTCCATGGCTGTCCTCCGCGCAGTCCCACCCGTCCCGTCCGGGTTGTCTAACGGCATCTTCCCCCGGGCCCTGTTCGGCGCGCAATAGGCGGCCCCGGTGACTGCACGGGCTTTGCTCTGGAATACGCGGCCCTAAGGTCCTAAAGTGGTCCTACGGGTCCTTGGTGAACGAGGCCGGGAGACAACCAAGTAAATAGCACGGAGACGGGTTAAGCGTCTTCTGCGCGGTGCTTCAGGTGGTGCAGCGACCTGAATCACCGGCTTTTCTTGCGTTGTAACTACCTTGGAGCCCACATGCTGCTGGACGATTCGTCTCCCACCCCTCCGGAACAAGAGAGCCTGGTTCAACTTGGCGGCGTCCCCGTAAGACTTCTTGGCTATGGAACTGCCGTTCAGGAGATCATGCGCCGGGCCTTGGTGCCGGCCATCCGCCCACTTGGAGTTTGCTCAGCGAACCTGGACCATATCCGCCACTTTGGCAGCGGAAGCCCCAGGCAGGGCACTCTGGAGCAGGCAGCGTCCGTTGAATGGATGACGCTGCTGGACGGGGCTCCACTGGTAGCCCAAACCCGCCGCCTGACGGGCGCATCATGGCCCCGTTTGGCCGGCAGCGACCTGATAGGCCCTGTTCTTCGTGAAGCCGAGCGACTTGGTGTGAGTGTGGGCTTCCTCGGTGGTTCGAAGCAGGTACAGGAGCTCTTGCGGCGCAGGCTTTCGCGGGAGCGGCCGGAGTTGCGTGTGGCCGGCTATTGGGCGCCGGACCGTTCCACCATTACGGACGGCAAGTCCTCCCTGGAATTGGCCGCAAACATAGCTGAAAGTGCTCCGGACATCCTGGTCATTGGCTTGGGAAAACCACGCCAGGAGCTTTGGGCAAACGAGTATGGGCACCTGACAGGAGCGAAGGTTCTTCTGGCCTTCGGCGCGGTAGTTGACTTTCTTGCCGGGCGAATCCAGCGCGCCCCCTCATGGATGAGCGAAAAGGGTTTGGAATGGGCGTGGCGGCTCCTGAAAGAACCCCGCAGGCTGGGGCGCCGCTATCTCCTTGAAGGACCCGGGGCCTACGTGAGGTTGCGATCCAACAGCTCCCAGCTTGCCGCGCAACCGGGGAAGGCCGGTACCTTGGTTTCGCGCTCCGTGAGGACGTCGGCAGCATCGCCGTCGGGTGGAACAGCAGGCCGCTTCCTGGCGCCCGAATGCCCTGCCGACATTGCGGTGGTGATTGTTACCTATGACAATGCCGACGACGTCGATCCGCTCATTTCCGGGTTGCGGGCGGAGGCGCGCACCTTGGCGCTGAAGGTTGTCGTGGCGGACAATTCACCCGATGACTCAACGCGTGCCCGGCTATCACGCCACGCGGACGTGCTCACGGTCAACACGGGCGGCAACCTCGGATATGCGGGAGGTATCAACCAAGCCCTGCGCCTGGCCGGGGATGCAGGAGCGTTCCTGATCCTGAACCCCGACCTGCGGGTTGAACCTGGCGCCATTGCCGCAATGTGGCATCGAATGATGAAAACCGGGTGCGGGATGGTGGTCCCTGTACTGCTTGACCCCGACGGCAGTGTCTATCCTTCACTGCGGCGTGAACCCACCGTCACCCGCGCACTGGGTGATGCCGCCATGGGAAGCCGGCTTCCAGCCCGTCCTGGTTGGCTATCGGAGATCGACTTTCGGGCCGAAAGCTACCTGCACCCCCACCTGGTGGAGTGGGCCACCGGAGCTGCGATGCTGATCAGCCCCGACGCCCTGCGGGCTACAGGCGAATGGGATGAGCGGTTCTTCCTGTATTCAGAAGAGACCGACTACTGCCACCGGCTGCGGGCTGGCGGTTTCTCCATCTGGTTCGAGCCTGCGGCGAGAATGTGGCATGAGCGCGGGGGCTCGGGACAATCGGCTGAACTCATGTCCCTCATGGCGGTGAACCGTGTCCGTTATGCTCGGAAACACATGGGTGCCCCTCGCGCAGCGCTCCTGAGGGCAGCCGTGCTGGCAGGCGAGGTGGCGCGCCTTCCAAAGCCTGGACACGGCCGAACGGCGTTGGCACTCATGAACCAGCGCCGATGGGTGGCACTCCCCCACGCAACACTCCCGGAGGTGCCTGCCTCGATCCTTGAAACCTTCCCTTCCGGCGCCGTCATCATCCCAGCGCACAACGAGGCCGCGGTCTTGGGAAGAACCCTCGACGCGTTGGGGCCTGTGGCTTCTGCGCCAAACGTAGATGTCATTGTTGCCTGCAACGGTTGTACGGATGGCACCGAAGCCATTGCTTCGCGTTACCCCGGAGTTCAGGTGGTGCGGGTGGAGCAGGCCTCCAAAACGGCAGCACTGAACGCCGCTGATCGGGTCACGGACCGTTGGCCGCGAATATACCTTGATGCGGACATCGAACTGGGTCCGGACGCCGTGCGTGCCGTGTTTGATTCTTTGAACACCGGTCCCTACCTCGCAGCACGGCCAGCGTATCGGTACGACACCGCAGGAGCTTCCGGATCGGTCAAGGCGTACTACCGTGCCCGGACCCGGATTCCCGCCAATTCGCAGGGTTTGTGGGGTGCCGGTGTGTTTGCCCTGACAGCCGCGGGTCATGCGCGTTTGCAGGAGTTCCCTGCCCTGACGGGCGATGATCTGTATGTGGACAGGCTGTTCGGCCCGGAGGAGAAGGCCGTGCTTCCGGCACCCGCAGTGGTGGTCAGGACTCCGCGATCCAGTGGTGCACTGCTGGCAGTCTTGAGCCGTACGTATCGCGGCAATGCCGAACAGAGTGGTAAGTCCCCTGTGGGCGCGTCGACCCGCCGAACACTCCGGGAACTGGCGCGCACCGTGCGGGGACCGATCAGTGCCTTGGATGCTGGGGTTTACGCAGCATTCGCCGTCACGGGGCGGTTCAAGGTCAATCGTGGCGGCGTCGGAAACAGTGCGTGGGAACGCGACGAAACCAGTCGGCGGTGACGGGACCGTCGAAGAACCTACAACGGAGAAACCGGCGCCCTGGAGACAACCTTGCGGAAGCGACGACGTTTGACGGGCCGGGCGGCAAGCGTAGCAACGTTGTCCCTGACCCTGTCGACGAATGATTCCAGACTGTGGTGTGCTTCAACATAGCTACGGGCCCTGCGGCCCAGCTCTTCCGCGTACTCGGGATCGTTTCTCAACGCGTCTAAACGCTCCCTGAGTGATTTTGCGTCTCCTGCGGGTACGAAGAGCCCGTTTTGGCCGTCGTTCACCACGTCGACCTGGCCACGCGTTTGCGTCGCGACCACCGGACGCCCCATCGCCATGCCCTCAAGGATGACGTTGACGCCGGCGTCGATGTCGGTCGGCAGCAACGGAACAACAACCACTTGTGCGGCTGCGTAGGCTTCACGAAGCTCCAACGACGTCAAGGGACGGACGTCGAAGTTGTCCGGCCAACCTGATTCATCCCGCACGTCCGTGGTGACGATCTTGTACCCGTCGAGCGCGACAACCAATGATGCTGCAATGCGGACCGTCGCGTCCATGTCTTTGGCAGCTTCGGCCAGCGTACGAAAGTCCCGTTCGGTGGAACCAGCCGAGAAAATGATGGTCCGCGGCGATTCCCGTGGCGAAAAGAATTCCAGGTCTACCGGATGGCGGACAAGTTCAACGTCACCGGCACCAAAACCGATATCCCTGATGGCGACATCCCTTTGGACTGAGCTCCAGGTGACGAGTCGGTCCACGCCGTTTCGACAGAACCGAAGCGGCCACCGCACTGCCGGCTTGGAGAGCCAGAACATCATCGCCAGGTGGGGTGTCCTTATACGAAGCAGTGCGAACATCGCTGCGACGGCAACGGAGTGCCTTTCTGACCAGGTAATAACGACGTCGTATGAGCGGCTCAAGACGGTCGCTTCGATCGCCTGGGCAGCGAAGGCGGGGATGTGTTTGTAGAGCCGTGAACGGAAGCCAGTCACCCTCTCAAGGGCATTTTCGTCCAGGACATCACAGTTGAGGACTTGCTCGAACAGAAGGCTGCGGGGTTCGGTACCCATGCGCTCCCGAAGCTCACGCTCGGCGGGTGTCATGGTGGATCGCCCCCGCGTTTTTACCAGCAATGTCCTCGGCAGGGTCAGGGTTGGATCCTCGGATGACGGCGTCACGGTGACTCACTTTCGCGAAACGATCCCGGGTGATGGAACAGTGGGCGCCGTCCCGTTGACGGAGCCAGAAGCAATGGACCTTGTTCTTCCTGGGTTATCCGCCATAGCGCCCCTGCAACGCCAAGCATGAAGAACAACATGGCTGCTGCCATTGGAAAGGAAAGCCCGTCGAAGAAGCCGAAAGTGACGGCGATGGCTGCTACAGACGCGAGAATAGCTTGGCTGAGTTGGCGCATGGTGTCATCGGTCGAACATGCCCGGGAACGCCAGGCGCAGGAAATTCCTGTGACGACCAGGGCTATGAACAGCATGAGCCCTATGACTCCCAGCTCGACCAGCAGCCCCAAATATTGGTTGTCGACGATCACATATTCGGGCAGGAAGGTCCCGAAACCGCGTCCGATGATGGGGTTGTTTGCGAGCATGCCAAGAGCGGTCGAGTAACCGTTGGTCCGGGAGGTGATGCTGGAATCGTCGGCTCCGACCGTGAAAAGACCCCGAAGCGTGCCGAGCATGCCTGGCGTCACAAGGGACACAAGGACCAGAAGTCCGGCGATTGCCACATAAGCGCGCCGCCGCGTTGCTTTCGGCCAGACCGGAATCAAAACAAAAAAGGCGATGGCGACGGCGATCAGTGCTGATCGGGAAACGGACAACACAGAGGCGAGGGTAATGGCCCCAACCGGCAGCCAACGGGTCAGCCACGCCTTACGCTTCGAAGTCAGCGCCAAAGTCAGCGCCATGGGGAATGAACTTGTCAGCACTACACCATATTCGAGCGGGTGGGCTGCCATCCCTGCCGCCCTGACATACCCGGCCCTGAGATCTATGTTCGAAAAATCGGCGGTGGCCGTCATGCCGGGGATGCTAATGCTGTCAACCCAAGAGTTTCCGGTGATGAATTGCAGCAATCCCAAGGCTGCGGTGAACGTGCCAACGAGAACCACCCTCCGCATCACGGTGAGCAGTTCATGGCGGTTCCTTACTCCGTCATGGATCAGCAGGAGGATTCCCGCCCATGCGCAGAGCCTGATCAGTCCCGCGTCAGCTGGGCTGGACTCTTTATCGGGCAAACCGTGAAGCATCGCAATGGCGTAACTGGCACCGGCCGCGGCCAGAAAGACTGCGAGCGCTATGCGGAGTGGCCGTCGGGTTTCCGGAGTGGGGCTTGTTCGCTGGACGTGGTGGAGTATCCACCAGATGAGCGCGATCAAGCCGACAATTATTGTTGGGCGGCCCACACTTCCGAGGGCCGATATGGTGAGGTTCGAAGGCACGGCACAGGTTGCGACGAGGAAGATGGTCACAAGGGTCACCACTTGGGACGTGGCTTTGGACGGCTTCCCCGATTCATCTGGCAGGTGTGGCAGGATGCCGCCTTGTGGCAGGTTTCGCATCGTGTCGGATCACCTCCTCCGTGGTGCCGCGCCGCCGGGTGAGACGTCGATCGACGGTGTAGGTAACCGCCAGAGCTGCGCCAGCAAACAGGGTCAACCAGATTGCGGCGCCCTTGAGGCGGTCCACCTGCGTTCCTCCGCCAAAGATGATCTCCGGACTCGAAGGCGTAGACACTGTGAAGATGAGCCGTGAGTCAACGTGCATCTCCTTCTGGAGTGCACCGCATGCGGCATTGATGCGGTCGATGACGGCGGAGAGGACGCGGTTGACGTTCTCCGCGCTCGAGTCCACGACCTGTACCAGGAGGACAGGCCGGGTGAAGCTTTTGGCCCACTGGCCCCCGGCGTTGGGGAGGGTCACTGAGTAGCCCTGCTTGACGCCGGCTCCGTATAAGGTGCCGCGTGCCAGCACGAGGTCGACGGAGTCGGAATCGGCGTTGACGCGGCGTTCGACGAGGGCTGCGAAGGGGACGAGCACTGCGTTGTCTCCCCCGGGTATCCAGTAGGCGGGGTCGCTGTTGGGGGCTACGAATGACACTTCGGTTTGGGCCCAATACACGGGCTCTTGTGCGCGGATCGCCCCCAGCCCTGCGAGACCGAGGAGAATGACGGCGAAGGCAACGTACCATCGCTTCCTCAGGAGGCGCAGCAATGTTTGGGAGGTCATGTCGACGTCGGCATTTGTGAGCTGGGTACCGGTGGTTTGAGTTCGTCCTGGTCAAGGTATCCGTCACGTTGAGGGTTGCCCTTGGCGTGCCTGGTCCGTGCGGTGGTGTCGGCGCCTATGACAGGGATGGCTCCTGGACGGGCCGTGATCCGCCGGGGCCGGAAGCCCTTGATCGGACGTTGGCTTTGGGTTGGTGCTTCAGGCCTTGTTTTGCGTGTGGCCCGGGTCTTAAGGAGACTGTCGACGAGCACCACCAGGACCAGGGTGAGGCCTACACCGCCCGCGGCTGAGATCAGGAGAATCTGCGTCCTGGCTTTGGTCTCAGGGGTTGCTTTGCCGTCGACCAGCAGCGTCATGGTGGAGATCCTGGACGTTTCCGGAACGTTGAGGGCTTCCTGCATTTGCCCTAGGAGGGTGGGAGCCGTTTTCATGACTGCTTGGGTGGTGCCCAGCGAGTCGTTGGGATCCGGTGAGGTGGCCGTGATGAGGAGGATGGCGCCGCTGGTGCCTTTGTCGGTTTCTGCGGTGTAGGTGGCGTTGGGGAAGTCGGCGGCTATCTGCTTTCTGACCTC
The DNA here is from genome assembly GCF_031455195.1 of Paenarthrobacter nitroguajacolicus. Taxonomy (GTDB): domain Bacteria; phylum Actinomycetota; class Actinomycetes; order Actinomycetales; family Micrococcaceae; genus Arthrobacter; species Arthrobacter nitroguajacolicus_D. Next base: position 298,904 of record NZ_JAVDSH010000001.1, read on the forward strand.
TTCGGATGACAGCCGGCGCGTGAGGATATCGAGGGCCTCCCCCATGCCGCCCAGGTTCAAGTATGGGTTTCCGTCTTCGCCGACGCTGTGGGCTGAGGGCATGATGACCAGGCTTGCTTGGCTTTTGTATTTTTCCGGTGTTGTTTGCTGGACCAGGTAGCAAAAAGCGACTGTCAGAAGTAGTCCCAGCAACACGAGGTACCACCTTCGCCCCAAGCTTCTCAGTATTGTTCCTATTTGCATCGCTGGATCTCCCGTCGGCCGTGTCCAAGAAAAAGTTTCACCTTGTCGATTCCCGCCGTGCCGAGGATCTTGATGACGGCGGCCTTGGTGCCGGCTCGAAGGAGCTCCCGGGACATCCTCCATGAGTTCGCCACGAGGACGTCGAGGATGAAATCGCGGATGCTGACGGGTTTGATATCGGTGAGCATCCCGGGGAACCGCTGTTGATAGGGCGCTGGGTCGACCAGGCGCCCGCGGACGCGGTTGCTGACGTTGTCCCCGTGGATGACCTGCAGCCACGCGGCGGGTCCTCCGCTGTTTGCCGTGCCCATGTTTTCGCCGAGGCGGTCATGCCAGGCGGCCCAGCATGTGGTTGGGCTGGACCAGGGGGCCTTGACTGAGCAGAAGGCGTTTCGTGGGTCGCGTCGGAGGTACACGGAATTGTCGGTTCTCACGAGGCCGGTTGTCAGGTAGATGGCCGTGGGCACCGCTTCGCATGCAACGTCCTGTACACGGGCCGCGAAGTCTGAGGCAAGGCCGTCATCGTTGTCCAGGTTTGTCGTCAGTAGTGTTTGCGCTCTCGCTCCCGTGACTTGTTTGATGTCCGTGATGAGTTCATGGGCCGGGACTTCGTCTCGGAAGAGGGGGGTAAAGACGTCGTCGTGGTTGACCGTCCCTATCCATTGCTTTAGCCATTCGGGGCTTTCGGGGTCGAAGTAGACAATCCAGTGGAAGTTCTTTCGGGTTTGTGCGCGCATTGACGGGAGGCAGAACCTCTCGAACAGGCCCACCCGGTGGCGCAGCCAGCCGTCCTTGGCGCGGACCAGGCTTTCGAAACCTGCGGATGGAAGATTGAAGCGTGTGAGGAAAACGTGGTCGGGTGCGCCGTCCTGGTTGTCCGCCGCGGGGGCAGTGAATTGATCAGCTTGTGGGGGGCTTTGGAGCGCTTGCCCTTGGGCGGCGGGGCGGCGCAGCAGTGTGAGTGCCTGTGCTGCGCGCGCGTCCCAGCTGTGCGGACGGACTGAGTCCACGATGTCTTGTCGTCGGGCGCGGGTGAGGTTTTGCTGCAGCAAGTCAAGGATCGTCGAGGAAAATTGTTCGGGTGTACGGGCCAAGGTGATTGCCGGGGATCCGATCCAGCGTGAGGCCGGCAGATCGGTGGCCACCACGGGGAGTCCGGCGGAGAGGTACTCGAGGGTCTTCAAGGGGAAGCTTGAGCGGTTGAACTCGGTGTCAGCGTACGGCGTGATACCCACTGACACGGCTTGCAGGAGGGCGGCGGCTTGGTCGGGCGGCATGGCTCCCCGCCAATCCACGGTGGGCCTGGCCAGCAGGGCATCCATCCGGGACCGGAATACGGGGTCGCCTTCGGCCCTGGGGCCAATGACCAGCAGCGGAACCCCCGTGGACGCGACGGATTCGAGGATGTTCAGGTCCAGCCGTTCATTGAGTTGCCCAAGGAGTGCCACGACGGGTTGGCGTACCGCTGAGCCGAACATATCCAGCGGGCTGCAGCCATTGGCCAGCACTTCAACGGGCTTGCCCGAAAGGGTGGAGACCTTGTCAGCCAGGTGTGGTGAGACTGCAGAGATGACGTCTGCCGTGGCTGCGTTTGAAAGGAAGATCCGACGTAAGAACGTGGGTGAAAAGCCCATCAATGCCGAGCCTGCGAACCAGTCATCCGTGACGTGGAGGAGCCGGATCCCGCCTGGGTGGGTTGGGAACAACATGATGGGCGAGGCATTGATGACGCCGGCGACGGGCAGCGCTGCGTTCGTGATGGCGGAATTGATGCAGTGCTTGGCGATGATGTCCGTCGAGTGGCGTACCACAGGTTTGCTCACCCCCGGCAATGCTGGAATACGCAGCCTGGCAATGTGTGGGTCCACTTCCTCTGTTTTGCCCCGGAGGCTTTGGACGAGGTTCTGCTTGACGTCGGGGTACCGGGAAAAGGGTACGGGGTGGTCGACCCAGAGCACGTGATGGGACTTGGCCAGGGACAGGGCCAGCATCTTGTCGGTTCCCGGGAGGCTGTCCCAGCGGGTGCCGGACATATACACGATGGATTTCATGGGGTTCTCACAGTGGAGGTCGCAGCAGGCATCCGGGCGGCAACGGGGTTTGCGTTGAAGTCCTCGGCTGCACTCTGTCCGAAGAGGCGGTGATACCTTCGCCGTCCTACGTGGGCAATGTACCGGCCGGCGGCTGTTGCCTCGGCCAGCAGCGATAGTGGCATGTGGGCGCGATCCTGCAGAATGTCGCGGTAGAAGGCTTCCTGGACCCGCGCGGCGGACTGAAGCGAGAATCGCTGTTCAACAACCTGCCGCCCAAAGGCACCAAGTGATTCCCGCAAGGGCCCATCGTCCAGGAGGTGGGTCAGAATGTCCGTCAGGTCTGCCAACCCGTCGGCTGGGCCCCGGCCAACTCCATACCATCCTTGCCACAGAAACTCAGGAAGTGTCTCTGGAGTAAGCACCTTCCAGAAACCCCGTTCCCCTTGAACAACCAGCGGTTTACCGAACGACATCCCGCGTAGGGCCGAGCCTCCCATGCCCAGGACAATGTCCGCAGCCGCGTACGCCCCGCGCGGGTCCGTCAATTCCCCGGTCAGCAGCACCACCGCGCGCCCCAGGGATTCGTTGATGGCTGAAGCTTTCGCCGCCGCGGCGGCCATGCCGGGGCCGTCACCGACAACGACAAGCCGTACCTTGCTGCGCGGCGCAACGGCCGCGACCGCGTCCATTGAGGACAGGATCCCTTCGAGCTTCAACTCTTTGGCCAGGCGCGAGACGCACACTACGTTCCGGACGTCGTCTTCCAGCCCGAACTGCCGCCGGAAACGGCGACCATTCGAGACAGCCTCAACGTTGTTGGCCTCGACATCCACCGGGGGTTCGACCAACAGCAAACGCTGACGTCCGAAGTCGGCTTCGGTTTGGAAGATCTGGGCCGTGCCCACAACCAGGGGCATCGACTTCGGTATGAAGGGAGCCACCGACATGGACATGACAGTTGCTGCGCTGCAACTGGCGCCGCCCAAGCGCGAGGCCAGTAGGCATTCAAGTGCCGGCGGCCACTCATAGCCGTGAAGCAGGTCCAGTCCCCTGCTTCGTACCAGGCCAACCAAGGCCCGCACGACGGAGGGTGAAGGGCGTTTACGGGGAGAGGGAGCTCCGATGAACTCCAGGCCGGCTCTTTTCACCATGTCAGCAAGAGGACCCGGCTGTCCGAATACCACCACTTCATGACCGAGGTCGCGAACTGCCGAACTAAGTTCAATGGCGTTCAGTTGGCTTCCGCCGATCCGTAAGTCATGTGGATACACCAGGATTTTCATGTTTGCTCCTGTTCCCCTCGCAAGAGCCGGAGGGCGGCGATATCTCCACGCCGCAGGAAAACGGTCAGCACCATGGCGGCCAGCCCAACCAGCACGCTTCCAATGAGGGCCATCAGGTGTTCGCCTGCATACGTTGCCAGCACCCAGCTGATGGCCCCGGCCGCCAGGGAAACAGCCAAGGAAACCGCTAGGTGGCCAAGGATCATGCGCAGGGTCAGGCCTGCGCGGCCAAGCGCCCTCAGGTACAGCGGAGACGTCACCACAAGGGCCACCAGCAGGGGGGCCGCTGCCGCTCCGGCCAGGCCACCAAAGTGCGCCCCCAGGAGCAGGGCGGGGACCAAAGCACCGAGTGAGAAGACCTGGACATGCAGAATGGATATGGATTGCTTCAGGACTACCAGGTAGTCATAAAAAAGCTCGTGGAGCACCTTGCAGACGGCCACCGGTGCCAGCCATGCCAGCGCCACGGCCGCCGCTGCCCAATTTTCGCCGTAAAGCACCGTGACAACGGGTAGGGCGCTGGCAGCAAGAACACACGAGACCGGCAACATAACAGCAGACACCACACCGAGAATCCTCAGCATCGAACGTCGCATGTCTTCCGGCGAGCCCTGCAACCGGGAAAATATTGCCGGCGCCACGCTGCGAAGCGGCTGAGAGAGCAAACTGGCCGGCCACCCCGCCATATTGGTCGCCATCACGTACAGGCCAAGTGTGACAGGTCCAAGCATCCGTCCGACAACTAGCTGATCAACATAGCCCACCGCGAACACCACGGCGCTCGCCCCGGCCAAGGGCAGCCCGAAGAAGAGCAGCGCCCTTGCGGACGTCGCAGAGAAACCAAAACGGTACGGCAACGGCGAATAGGCAAGGAACAGGGCCGCGGCAACAAGGCTGGCCAAAACCCTGCCAACGGCCAGGCTCATCGCCCCCATTCCCCCGATCACAAGAATCAGGGAGGCACCTGCCCCAAGCCATACGTTGACTTGGTCGATGACCATGCGCTGGCCTTGCCGGAAGTTCCGTTGGAGGAGGGCAGCGGGCGTGGCTACCAGGCCGTTGAGCACGATGCAGAGACCAAGCGCCCGGACCACATCTGTTGCGGCCTCGTTTCCCATGGCGGCTGTGAAGGCCGGTGCAACCGCATAGGAGATGCCGAACAGGAGGACGCTGCACACGGTGGAGATCGTGGTGACAGTGGGTGCTATGTCCTTCGGATCGCCCGGCCACCGCACAATGGCGAGGCTGACACCCAACTCGTTGAAGCTCAGGACCGCTACAAGGGCAATGAATGCCACCGCGTAGGTTCCGAATTCTTCGGGTCCGAGCAGGCGCGCGAGTGCAATGCCAATGCCGATGGTACCGAGCTTGGTGATGAAGGCGTTGACGACGCTTATCACAAACGCCCGGCTGGGTGTCGGTGGCCTCTTTACTGGCAAGGAAATCCGGACGGTCACTGGGCCCCCTCCAGCGCTGGAGAGTTGCCCCGCCGGATGACCCGGGCCGGGACACCCGCCCACGTCTCGTCATCAGGCACGTCGGTGAGGACCGCCGCGCCCATGCCGATGGTGGCTTTCGCGCCAATGGAACGGCGCTCGCGGACACTGGCGTTCATTCCTATGTAGGCGGCGCGGCCAATGCTGACGTTCCCACCGAGCGAAACCCCGGAAGCGAACGTCGCGAAGTCGCCAATGATGTCGTCGTGGGTGAAGGTAACCCCGGGCATGGCGACTACATGGCTGCCGATAGTGACGGAGGCTGTCATGCTGACGTGGGCCAGGAGGATACTGCCTGCGCCGATCACACACCCTTCCGGGACATTGACTGTGGGATCGATTGCGGTGGCGTAACGGTCTTCTGCGAGCCCCAAGGACCGTAACCGCATCACTACGCTCTCGCGGCCGGCTCCTGATCCGATACAGACCAGCAACAGCGCATGTGGGAACAGCAGGGCGTCCCTGACGGGCCCGAGTACATGGGCGCCGTCGACCACGCGCCCGAGTTTGTCCTCGTCGTCGTCGAGGATGCCGACGACGTCGAACGGCCCGCTGCTCCTGACCATCGCCAGGACTTCGCGGGCGAGTCCGCTGGCGGCAATAAGAAGGAGCTCGCTCATCGTCCTTGTCCTGCCACGCGGAGTACGGAATCGATCACGCGGACTTGGTCGTGGAGGGCCAGCTGGTGGTACACCGGGAGGATCAGAGTGTGGTCGGTCAACCATTCCGTGGCCGGAAGCGCCGCGTGGCCTGTGTCCTTTCCGGCGTAGGCCGGTTGGCGATGGGCTGCCATGATGCCGCGCCGTGCGGAGATGCCGTCTTCGGCGAGTCGGGTCATGAGGGCATCCCTCCCCAACGGAAATGCAGGACCGATTTCCAGCCAGCAGGATTGGAAGTTGCTGGTGCCGTATCCGGGGTCGCTGACCAGCCTGAGACCTTCGACGCCGGCAAACGCATTCGCGTAGGTGGCGGCCAGTTCACGACGCCGCTGGACAGCCTCATGGAGGCGCCCCAGTTGGACCAGTCCGACGGCGGCCTGAAGGTCGGTCATGCGGTAGTTAAAACCGACTTCGAGGTACTCTTCGGCGGGGGCGAGGATGCTGGCGTGCCGGTCGGTGGCCGAAACGCTCATGGCGTGTTCCCGGAGGCGCCGTGCCCGGTCGGCGAAGTCCTGGCGCGGAGTGGAGAGCATTCCACCTTCACCGGTGGTGAGGATCTTGCGGGGATGGAAGGACCACGCGGCCACCTCGGCCCCGGCGCCTACCGGACGGCTGCGATAGCGGGAGCCGATGGCGCAGGCCGCGTCTTCGACCACGATGATGCCGCGGCCATCGCAGAGGGACCTGATGGGATCCAAGTCAACCGGAACCCCGCCCTGGTCTACGGCGATGACGGCCTTGGTGGCCGGTGTGAGGGCCTTCTCGACCGTCTCTGCGGTCAGGCAGCCCGTCTGGATATCGACGTCGGCGAACACGGGACGCGCCCCCATGTAGGTAGGTGCGTTGGCGGTGGCAATGAAAGAGAAAGACGGGACCACCACATCGTCTCCCGGGCCGACGCCGGCGACGGCGAGCGCCAGGTGAAGGGCCGAGGTGCAGCTGGAGGTTGCCACCGCATGACGGGATTCCTGTTCCACTGCGAACGCTTCTTCGAACTGGCGAACCTTGGGGCCTTGTGCGACCCAACCCGAAGCGATCACGTCGGCCACGGCTTGGGCTTCCTCTTCGCCCAGCCAGGGTTTCATGACGTCGATGCGGCCCAAGCGTGTCTCGGAGATGGTCATCGCGCACCAACTGCCGGCGCCCCAGGGCGGTCCACCAGCCGGGCTGCTGCAATCTCGTCGCGGAGGGGACGCCACCAGGAGACCAGCGACCGCAGCCCGTCTTCCAGGCCGACCGCTGCTTCGAAGCCGAGGTCTTCCCGGGCAGCGGTGACGTCCGCCAGGCGCCGGGCAACCCCATTCACTGCGCGTTCCGGGCCGTGTTCAAGGTGCAGTGGGGATTCCATGACCGTCAGCAGGGTTTGAGCCAGTTCGGCCAGGCTGGTTTCGGTGCCGCTGGCCACGTTGTAGGCCCCTTCGCGCACGTCGCTGACGGCTGCCAGGACGTTGGCCCTGGCCACGTCCGCGGTGTGGACGAAGTCCATTGTTTGCTCTCCGCTGCCGAAGATCATGGGTGGCTGGCCATCGACGATCCGTTCCATCCAGCGCACCAGCACTTCGGTGTAGAGCCCGTGCACGTCCATGCGGGGTCCGTAGACGTTGAAGTAGCGCAGGATGACGTAGTCCAGGCCCGACATGGCGCGGAAGCTCCTGGCCATCCCCTCGTTGAAGGATTTTGCGGCTCCGTAGAAGGTGTCGTTGTTGTGGTGGTGGTGGTTTTCCTTGGTGGGGAACTGCTCGGCCATTCCGTAAACAGAGGCGCTGGACGCCGAGATGAGCTTGTCCACTTTGTGTTCTACGGCTGCCTCGTACACGTTGAACGTGCCATCCACCAACACTTCGAGGGCGAGCCGGGGTTCTTCCGCGCATTGGGTGATGCGGATGGCCGCCTGGTGGAAGACCAGGTCCTTGCCGTGGGTGAGGTCGTGGACGAGATCCCTGTCCCGCAGGTCGCCTTCGACGAGTTGGACGCGTTCGGTGGCCAGTGCGCCGTCCAGGTTGGCCCGGCGTCCCCGGACCAGGTTGTCCAGGACGTCCACATGCGCCGCACCGGCGTCGAGCAGTTGGTCCACCAGAGTGGATCCGATGGTTCCGGCGCCTCCGGTGACCAGCACGTTGGCGCCCAGTAGCTTCTTCATCGTGCGACCTGGAGATTTACCTCGTTGCCGGCTACCACTGTTGCCTGGCCATCGGTACCCAGGCTCTGGGTCACGGCCTCAAGGACGGACAGGACCCGCAGCCCGGATTCGCCGCTGGTGCGGGGCCGGGTGTGGTTTCGGATGGAGGTGGCCAGTTCCGCTACTACTTGGCCGAGAGGTTCGCGTTCCTGCAGCGCCGGGGACCACGTGTCGCCCAAGCGGTAGGAAATCGCTGAGGCCTTCTTATCGGCCGCTGATCTGGGTTGCTGGTCCAGGCTGACTCCGCGGTCGTAGACACTGAGCCGTTGCTGCGGGTTCAGGTCGTCCCACACGAGGGTCCTCTTCGACCCTCCGATGATCATTTGGCGGATTTTGGTGGGACTGAGCCAGTTCACGTGGATGTGCACGATCGCATCGTTGGGCAGGCCGAAGGTCAGATGTCCCACGCAGTCCCGGCCGGTGCCGAGGGGATCCGCGCCGTGGGCCGAGATTTCCGTGGGATGAAGCCCGCCGGGGAGCACAAAGTCGAGGATTGAGAGGTCGTGGGGTGCCAGATCCCAGAAGACATTGACGTCCGGTTGGACGAGTCCCAGGTTGATGCGGACTGAGTCAACGTACAGGATGTCGCCCAGCACTCCGCTGGAGACCAGTTCCTGGATCTTGAGGACTGCCGGGGTGAAGCAGTAGGTGTGGTCGGCCATCAGGACCAGCCCGCGGGCGTTGGCTTCTTCCACCATTTCCAGTCCCTTGGCACGGCTGTCCGCGAGCGGCTTTTCCACGAGCACGTGCTTTCCTGCGCGCAGGGCCGTCATCACCACGCCGTGATGGGTGTGCGCCGGTGTGGCGACGGCGATCGCGTCCAGGTTGTAGGTGTCCAGCAGTTCGTCCAAGGACTCGACGACGGCCACCCCGCCCACCGAGCCGGCGAGTTTCAGGCCGCGTTCGACGTCGAGGTCGCAGATGGCAACGAGGTCCCAGTCGGGGCTCGCTTTGAGGTTCCTGGCGAGGTTCGGCCCCCAATAGCCTGCTCCCACCACCGCGACGCGGAGCCTTGGCCGCAGCTCATGGCCGTTCAGTTGTCCTGATGGAATAGTTCGTATGCTCATTTCCCACTCAACTTCTGTGCTGGTAGCCCGGTTTTTGGTCGGTACTGCAGGTCGTCGCTAATAGGCGCCGGATGCCCGGGTCATCGCCCGGAAGGTTCGCCACATGATCATCAGGTCACCGGCCAGGGACCAGTTCTCCACGTAGTAGAGATCCAGCCGGACCGCTTCATCCCAGGGAAGGTCGGAGCGCCCGTTGATTTGCCACAGGCCGGTGATGCCCGGTTTGATCAGCAGGCGCCGGTGCGTGTGTTGTTCGTAGGCGCTGACCTCGCGGGACAGCGGTGGACGGGGCCCCACGAGGCTCATATCGCCCACCAGGACATTCCAGAATTGCGGCAGTTCGTCGAGGGAGTATTTGCGCATCCACCGACCACACCGTGTGATCCGTGGGTCCCCCCGGATCTTGAACAGGACTCCCGCGCCTTCGTCCTGGCTGCCTAGCGCTGCCAGTTGGGATTCGGCGTCGACCACCATGGAACGGAACTTCAGCATCCTGAACGTCGTGCCCTTCTTGCCGATCCGCTCTTGCCGGAAAAGGATGGGGCCTGGACTGTCCGCTCGCACTATTCCGGCCAGGACAAGCAACACCGGCGCCAAGGCGACCAAGGCTGCAGCTGAGACGACGATGTCCATGAGGCGCTTGAGCGTGTGCTTGCCCCCGGAGTAATGCGGGATATCGACGTGCATCAGTGGAAGTCCCTCGACGGGCCGCCAGTGGATGCGTGGACCGGCGACGTTGGTCAGGGTTGCGGCGAGGACGAGTTCCGCGGAGTTTTCCTCCAACCGCCATCCGAGTTCCTGGATGAATTGGTTGCCACCGGGAACGGGGCCGGCCACAATTACTGCGTTCGCGCCTGTCTGCCGGACGGTGTGTGCGATCCCGTACAGGGATGACAGGACCGGAACCCGCTGGTGGTCTACTACCAGGACCGCTCCGCGCCGTGCGCCCGGAAGGCAGGCCCCCACAATGTCGTAAACGGCACCGGATTTCCTGTTGACTTGCTTGACCACGTAGCGGACGTCCTGCGGCTCCCCAACAACCAGGGCGCGCGAGAGGCAGCGTCCCCGGGACTTTTCCTGGCTCAGCCACCGGCGGAAACCCCACCTGCTGCCTGTCAGCGATATCAGGCCAAGCGGCAGGGACACCAGGACGAAGGAACTGACAGCCTCAAGGCGGAAAACTACCGCCACGATGGCAAGGAAACCGAAGACGCGGATGCTCGCTGAGAAGACCCGCTTGTATTCCTCGGGGCCCACGCCCAAGACTTTGGGATCCCGGGTCCTGTAGACCTCCAGTGCTGCCAGCCAAGCGAAGCCCAGCATCCCGCCCAGCACCAGGTGGTTTGCCTGCGCCGGGGTGTCGGCGGTGAACGGCCATCCCTCCGTATCCACCAGGAACCCGACGGTGACGGCCGCCGCAACCAACATGGTGTCAGCCAGTCGGAGGCTGGTGGTCAGCCGGTGCGTCCATGTCAGGCGGTCTTTGGGCGGTGCGGTAACCCGGGAGCGCCGGTGGGTGACTGGCGGCACAAGGTCCAGGGTGACATCCGGCCTCGGCGCCGCCAGTCCCGCCTTTTCAGTCCGTTGTGCAGCAACGGACTTGTCAATCCAGGGAGACGCCGGCGGATTGACATCGGCAGTGGCAGGTTCCGTTGGAAAGACTGATCCCACGGTGGCATGGTTCGGACCCGTGGGTGCCGCTACCTTGCCTAGACGCAAGACTGGAACTTTCACCATGTCAGCCTTCTTCGCAGACCTGCCATTGCCTACATATCAGTGAAGCCTCGGCCGTCAGGGGGCGCACCAGTAGTCGGTACTCAAGTTTGCGCAGCGTTACCCATTGCCCCTACGTGCAAGTACCTAGCTGGCACCGGCAGGACTACGTGGCCCGGCCACTGGCCAGCGCGCAAAAAAGCCCGGAATCGCGGGCGTCAAAAGCAATGGAGCGAGGAAAAATGGGCACAAAAAACCGGCCACCCGAAAGTGGCCGGTGTAAGGGGAAGAGTCCTAGTCCTCCACTATTTCCAAGTCTTCATCGAGTGCCTCGTCGTCGTCCTCATCCTCGTCGTCGAAGACCTGGAGCGGAGTAACCTCGGAGAAAGCCTCGTAGAGTGCGTCCTCATAGACCTCGAAAGCGTCGGCAACCGCGAAGAACGCGGCCTCGACATTGGGGTCCCCTTCGCCCCGCCGGGCGGATGCTGCGGCCAGGTGCTCTTCCAAGGCGGCGGTCAGTGATTGAAGCGCGACACGCGGATCGATGCTCATGACTTCACGTTAGCCGGAAAAAGACGAAAATGGAGAGGGATGAGAGAACAATTTCCGGGCAGCTCCGTGGAGCGCCAACGAGACTACGCACGCCAGTACGAGTACCTCGTATTGACGGTGGGACCTGACGATTCGCTGCCTGAAGCCCGTCGAAGGCTTGCCGAGCATTCGGAGTACGGCAAATGGGAACTTGAACGCAGCGTCCTGTACCTGGGCGGTGGCCGCCGTTTCTGGCTGCGGCGAAAAGTCTATTCCGTACAGCGGACCGTCTAGGCGCCACCGCCCAGGGAGGCTACTTCTCCAAGGGCCCGAGCCATGCGTTGGCCACTGTGTTGTGCGCGGATTCGTCGTTGGAAGGGTGAAAGATGCCCGCCAGCACATCCCGGTACAGCCGCTCCATTTCAGAACCCCTGAAATAGCTCGAACCGCCTGTTACCCGGATTGCCAGGTCCACGACGTGGCGTGCGTTCTCCGTCGCCCTGGACTTGATCCCAACAAGTTTGGGGAACCATTGCGCGCCATGATCCACGAGGTTGTCGACGTCCCGGGCAACCGTCGCTATTTGTGGTTGGATTCCATCCATGGCCAAAGCGGCATCTGCTACCTTCCAACGGATGTCGGGGTCCTGGGCGAGGCTGCGGCCGCCATTCTTGGCCGAAACACGGCGTTTGACGTTCTCGACGCCCAGGAGGAACGCACGCTCTGCCACGCCTGTGTAGACGGCGGCGAGAAGCGTTTCAAAGCAGGCGAAGATGGCGAAAATCAGCAGGTCCTGGTTAGGGCCCACCGGCAGTTTGCGGAAGATCCGGTCCGGAGGAACCACGGCACCATGCAGCAGGGTGGTGTTCGAGGCGCTGGCCCGCATTCCCAAAGTGTCCCAGTCACTTAGCGTTTCGTGGCCGGGTTCGTCGCGGCGAATGAAGCCGAACACCAGCTCCCCTGCCCCGTCCCTGGCGGCGGCGTCCTTACCGAACGTCCCCAGGCGTGTCCAACCGCGGGAAAGGCTGGTGAAGATTTTCCGGCCCGTAAAACGGTAACCACCATCAGGCAGGGATTCGGCTACCGTGCCCGAATCGAAAAGCATGGAGTCGTTGCCCGCCTCCGAAATGCCGAACGCAAAGACCTCCCCCTTACCGGCCTCCTTCAGGACGAAGTCCAACGAATCGTCGCCCCTGGCCGCCATCACCCGCGCGACGCCGGTCCACACCAGGTGCATGTTGACGGCCAGCGCCGTAGCGGGGGCGGCCGTGGCGAGACGTTGCTGCAAAGCCGCTACCGCTTCGAGACCGAGCCCCAAACCGCCGTCGGCCTCCGGCACGAAAAGCTTGAGGTACCCCGCGTTGGCCAACTCCTCCAGGTCTTCGTGGAAAAAGCTGTTGTCGCGGTCATACCCTGCGGCCCGGCCGCGCAGGCGCTCGAGCAGGGCGTCGGGCAGGATTTCTTCGGAAACCATCCAAGTGCCTCCTTCTGGTGGTGGCGTCTAGTAGTTGCTCAGTAGCTTGTTCAGGACGCGGGCGCCGAATTGGAGGGACTCGGCCGGAACACGCTCATCGACCCCGTGGAACATGCCGGTGAAGTCGAGCTCATCCGGAAGCATCAGCGGAGCGAATCCGTAGCCGGTGATGCCGATCTTGCTCAACGACTTGTTATCGGTGCCCCCGGACAGGGTGTACGGGAGGACCTTTGCCCCGGGATCTTCTGAATGCAGGGCGTCGATCATGGAGTCCACCAGGTTCCCGGCGAAGGGTACCTCCAGGGACACGTCCTTATTGACGTAACTGATCTCGATGCCGTCCCCGGCGAGCTCCTTGATGGTCTCGAAAACCAGCTCCTGCTGGCCAGGCAGGGTGCGGCAGTCAACGAATGCTTCCGCCGACTCCGGGATGACGTTGTGCTTGTAGCCCGACCGAAGGAGTGTGGGGTTGGACGTGTTCTGCAGGGTGGCTCCAACGAACCTGGCCACGGTGCCGAGCTCCTTCAGGAGGATGTCCGGGTTGTCGGCGTCGAATTCGACGCCGGTCAGTTCCGTCACGCCGTCCAGGAACTGGCGGGTGGTGGGGGTCAGTTCCACGGGCCACTTGTACTCGCCGATCCGGGTCACGGCAGCAGCGAGCCGGGTGACCGCGTTATCGGTGTTGATCTGGGAGCCGTGGCCGGCACGGCCATGGGCCACCAACCGCAGCCAGGAGAGACCCTTTTCAGCGGTCTGCAGCAGGTAGGTGCGCTGCCCGCCGATCGTGGCGGAAAAACCACCCACTTCGGAGATGGCCTCCGTGGCGCCATCGAAAAGGTCGCGCCGGTGTTCCACGGCGTAGCGGGCACCGTACGTGCCGCCGGCTTCCTCATCGGCAAAGAAGGCGAAGATGATGTCCCGCTTGGGTTTACGGCCGGTCCTGGCGAAGTCGCGCATGACCGACAGGATCATGGCGTCCATGTCCTTCATGTCCACAGCGCCGCGGCCCCAAACCAGCCCGTCCTTCAGTTCTCCGCTGAAAGGATCAACACTCCATTGGTCCTTCAGGGCCGGAACGACGTCCAGGTGCCCGTGCACCACCAGGGCGTCAGCCGAGGGGTCTTCTCCGGCCAGGCGGGTCACCACATTGGCCCGTCCCGGGGCGGACTCGAAGATTTCAGCCTCGAGGCCAACCTCGGTGATGAGCCCGGCAGTGTATTCGGCCGCTGCGCGCTCCCCCGGGCCGGTGTCGTCGCCGAAGTTCGAGGAGTCAATGCGGATGAGCTCCTGGCAGATCCGGACTACTTCGTCTTCGGGGCGGATGACAGACATGGAAACTCTCCTTGCGTGGCTGGGCTGCAGGTTCCGGCGACGCGCGTTGCGGCTTCCGCAGCCCGTCCCGTGTCCCATCAGCCTACTCACCAGCAGCCGCCCCAGTCAGGAATTCGTTGCGCCCCGGGTCGCAGGGCGACCAGGGAAGGCGCCCTGACCAGCCCCGATTTTTCCGTTACCCCAAACCGTGTTAGAGTTTTTCTCGCTGCTTCGGAGGAAAGTAAAGCACCGGAAGGTGCTCAATCACTTCTCTGAACACCACCTGCGCGGGTGGCGGAATGGCAGACGCGCTAGCTTGAGGTGCTAGTCCTCGAAAGGGGGTGGGGGTTCAAGTCCCCCTCCGCGCACCAACACAAGGCCTGGAATCAATGGATTCCGGGCCTTGTTTGTTTTGCCGGGAAGACACCTCCGCAAATACAATGCGAGTTTGATCACAAGTGTTTCTTCCCGGCCCACCTAAGGAAACCATGGACAGCTCAGAAGACATCCTCGGCGCTGAGTACTCGGCACGGACCCTGGCGCTCCAGCCGGATGCCGAGGGTGAGGTGGTAGCTACACTCGTGTCCCGGAAGGCGCCGGCGGCCAACGGCCGGGCGGTGCTGTACGTCCACGGGTTCGTGGATTACTTCTTCCAGGTTCACCTTGCCGATGAGTGGATTAATGCCGGGTACGACTTTTACGCCCTGGACCTCCGGAAATACGGGCGTTCCCTCCGCCCCCACCAGACGCCCAACTACATCGAGTCTCTGGAAAGCTATGACGAAGAGCTGGATGAGGCTGCCCGGATCATCAAGGAAGAGGACGGACACGACGTCCTGGTTGTCCTTGGCCACTCGACGGGTGGTTTGGTGACCAGCCTGTGGGCACACCGGCGGCGCTTCGATGGCATCGTGGACGCTTTGGTCCTCAACAGCCCATGGTTCGACCTCAATAAGCCCTTCTTCCAGCGCACGGTGGGGACCGCCGTCGTCGAACGTCTGGCGAACTACCAGCCGCGGCGCCAGGTGGGCGTACTGGGTGAGCACTACGGCCGCAGCCTGCACGCAACCACCGGGGGTGCCTGGGATTTCAACCTTTCATGGAAGCCGCTCGAAGGGTTTCCGGTGCTGGCCGGCTGGCTTCGCGCCATCCGGCGCGGGCACGCCCAGCTCGCCAAAGGGCTCGATATCCGCTGCCCGGTCCTGGTGTGTGCATCGACCGCCAGTGCGGCAGTGACAGCACCAATGGAGACCATCAATTCCTACGACATCGTCCTGGACGTCCGGCACATCGCTGATCGCAGTACCAGGCTTGGCCGACTGGTGACATTGGCAAGGATCGACGGCGGCATCCACGACCTGGCGCTTTCGGCCGAACCTGCGCGGAGCCGGTTTTTCGAGGAAGTTTTTCGCTGGGCAGGCGCCTACGTGCCGGAGAGCGCTACCAGCAACAACCCGTGACCCGGGCTGGAGGCCTTTACAAAACCGAGTACGAAAAAGGCGGCGGTCACCCCAGGGGTGACCGCCGCCGTCGTCTCCATCATGCCTAGGCCAGGGCGGAGACTGTCCCTGTGAAATGCCGACGGCCGCTTCGAGGGTTCCACGCCACGTAATCCGAGCGCTGCCAGCCGCCCGACTCCGATTGGACCGTGGTGATGTCCAACGCGACCCGCGCCGGAAGGAACACCGGAGCCTCGAAGGCGACGTCCCAGGCGAACGAGTCCGCTTTCACCGCTCCAACGTCCGCCAACGCGCGGGAGGCCAGGTACATGCCGTGGGCTATGGAGCCACGCAAGCCCAGCGCCTTGGCCGACAGGACGCTCAGGTGGATCGGATTGAAGTCGCCGGATACCGTGGCATAGCTCCGCCCGGTGTCCAAGCCAAGTTGCCAGAGCGCCGTAGGGTCCGGCGGGGAAAAGTCGCCGGTCCCAACGGCGCCGTTGGATGCTCCCGGCTTGTCGATGCCCGGCAGGAAGCTGCCCTTGGCGAGATAGGTCGAGATACCGCGCCAAAGCAATTCGCCGGTGGCATTGGAACGTACCTCGGCCGCAATGTCCACCTGGGTCCCGGCCCTGTGCCCGGACAGGTTTTCTGCCCAGGAAAGGATGTTCAGGGACTCGGAGAATTCGATGGGAACCCTCTGCTCCACCTTGTTCTTCAGATGGATCATCCCCAGGAGGGGCAAAGGAAAATCGTCCCGGTTCATGACACTCATGGACACGGGGAACGCCAGGGCATGAACGTATCCGGCGGGCAGGGTATCGCTGGCGCTCTCGCCTACCAGATGCTGGTAGGCGGTGAGGTTTCCGACGTCGGCATGGACGTTCCGCACCTCATGGCTGACAGCGGGCAATTGCCTTTCCCCGCCCGCGGCCCCCAAAACGCGGCGCCGCGCTGCTGTTGCTGCCGCGTTGACGTACAACTTGGACAGTGAGGGAAGCTCCCCAAGAACCACCGGCTGCAGGGTGCTCATGCTCCCACCAGTTGTTGGCCACAGACCCGCAATACCCCGCCGGTGATTCCGCCGGCGGCGTCACTGGCCAGGAACGCTATGGCCTCGGCGACGTCCTGGGGTTGGCCGCCTTGCTTGAGGGAATTGAGCCTGCGGGCCGCCTCGCGGATGGCGAACGGCATCTTGGCTGTCATCTCCGTTTCAATGAAGCCCGGGGCAACTGCGTTGATGGTTCCACCGAATGGTTCCATGTGTGCCGCGGTGGACCTCACCATGCCGATCACACCGCCCTTTGACGCGCCGTAGTTGGTCTGTCCGCGGTTGCCGGCGATGCCGCTGGTGGAGGCGACCGAGACGATACGGGGCGAGTCTTTGAAATGTTCCGAGGCCAGCAAGGCTTCGTTGATCCGGAGTTGGGCCGCAATGTTGACCGCGATAACTGAGCGCCAGCGGCCCTCATCCATGTTGGCCAGCAGCCTGTCCCGGGTGATCCCCGCGTTGTGGACAACGATATCGAGCCGTCCGTGGCGTTCCACGGCGTGCTCAATGATGCGATGGCCGGCGTCGTCGCGGCTGATGTCCAGCTGCAGGGCGGTCCCCCGGACCTCGTTGGCGACCCTCGCCAGGTGGTCACCGGCGGCGGGAATGTCCACAGCGACTACGGTGGCACCGTCACGGTGAAGCGTCCGGGCAATGGCCGCTCCGATGCCACGCGCGGCGCCGGTCACCACGGCAACTTTGCCGGCCAGCGGCTTCTCCGGATCGCCCGGCATGAGGCCCCTGGTGGAGCTGACCGTCAGGAACTGTCCGTCAACGTAGGCCGAGCGTCCCGACAGGAAGAACCGCAGGGCCCCCAGTGCCGAGGGACTGGTGGTCGCAAGGTCGTCGTCCAGGAGAATGCCGTTGGCGGTTGCCCCTGCCCGAAGCTCCTTGGCCAGTGAGCGCAGCAAGCCATCGATGCCCTGTCGTGCAGCTGCGGAGGCCGGAGATTGGGCGGAGTCCGCGGTCCGCGAGATGGTGACTACCCTCGCGTTGACGGCCAGGTCCCGCAGCGAAGCCCCGGCAGTGAGCACGGGCTTTCCCAGATCGTCGGGGTGCTGCACGGCATCGAGGACCAGGACGATCGCACCCAGTTTTTCCTTGGGCAGCGCGTTCCGACGTACATCCAGGCCCCAGCCCAGCAGGGTTGTGGCGATGTCATCGGCGCCCGCGCTGTCCCCACTGACCAGTACAGGGCCGGTGACCAACGGTGCGCCGGGGCGATACCGTCGAAGTTCCACAGGCTGTGGCAAGCCGAGCCTTTTCGCAAGGTCCTTGCCGAGCCCCTGGCTGACCAACTGTGTGTATTTATCTGCCAAGACTCCCCCTACGCTGCTTCCAGTATGGCGACGACGCCCTGCCCGCCGGCGGCGCACACGGAAATGAGGCCGCGCGCGGGTCGCCCGTTGACGCTGCCCTTCTCATGCAGCATCTTCGCTAGAGATGCCACGATCCTCCCACCCGTTGCGGCAAAGGGATGTCCTGCGGCCAGCGAAGATCCGTTGACGTTGAGCTTCGCGCGGTCCACCTTGCCCAGCGCACCGTCGAGGCCCAGCCGGGTCCGGCCGAATTCTTCGTCTTCCCACGCGGCCAGGGTGCTCAGGACGGTGCCGGCGAAAGCCTCATGGATCTCGAAGAAGTCGATGTCTTCAAGGGTCAGTCCATGGCGGGCCAGCAGACGCGGAACAGCGAAGACTGGCGCCATGAGCAGGCCGTCCTTGCCGTGGACGAAGTCGACGGCGGCTGCCTCACCGTCCAGGACGGTGGCCAGCTTGGGCAGGCCGTGGGTATCGGCCCATTGCGGGGTTGCCAGCAGGACGGTGGAAGCGCCGTCGGTCAACGGAGTGGAGTTGCCCGCAGTCATGGTTGCCTCGGCGCCAAGGTTCTTGCCGAAGACCGGCTTCAGCGTGGACAGCTTCTCCAACGTGGTGTCGGCGCGGAGGTTGGAGTCGCGGTTGAGTCCGCGGTAGGGAGTGATGAGGTCATCAAAGAAGCCCCGCTCGTAGGCGGCCGCCAGGTTGCGGTGGCTGTTGAAGGCCAGTTCATCCTGCGCCTCACGGGTGATCTTCCACTGAGCGGTGGTGAGGGCCTGGTGCTCCCCCATGGAAAGGCCTGTCCGTGGTTCTCCGGTGTTCGGGGCGTCGGGGGCCAGGTCCTTGGGCCTGATGCGGCTGAGGATCTTCACTTTCTGCACCGTGGTCTTGGCGCGATTCAGGTCCAGCAAGATCTCGCGGAGACCTTCGCTCACGGCGATGGGCGCATCCGATGCTGAATCAACGCCGCCGGCGATCGCCGAATCGATTTGGCCCAGCTTGATCTTGTTGGCCAGTCCAAGGACTGTCTCCAGTCCGGTCGCACAGGCCTGCTGAAGGTCATAGGCCGGCGTCTCGGGCGAAAGGGCCGAGCCGAGGACGGCTTCGCGGGTGAGGTTGAAATCCCTTGAGTGCTTGAGCACCGCACCGGCCGCGACTTCGCCGATGCGCTCGTCCTGCAGGCCGAACCGTGCGATCAGCCCCTCGAGGGAGGCGGTCAGCATGTCCTGGTTGGAGGACTTGGCGTAGGCGCCACCGGTCCGGGCGAAGGGGATGCGGTTGCCGCCGACAATGACGGCAGCGCGGTTTGCCGTGGGCGTAGCGGTTTGTTCCCGGGTGGCGTCCGGGTTCAAGTCTGTTGCAGCCATGCTGGTCTCCTTCGATCAATGCGGGTTACTGATACCCAGCGTACCTGATACGCTGGGTATCGTGAACAGTAGCCACGAAGAACCCCCCGTCTCAGCCGCGCCCCCGCGGGCCGGTGCCGCCGGAGCGGTTGACGGCCGGGCTGCCCGCTGGCAATCACACCGGGAAGAACGCCGCCGTGAACTCATCAAGGAGGCACGGAGGGCTGTGCACAAGCTGGGCAGTGACTCCTCCATGGAGGACATCGCAAGCGCAGCCGGCACATCGAAATCCGTTTTCTACCGCTATTTCGGTGACAAGGCAGGGCTCCAGCAGGCAATGGGCGAAGTGGTCCTGGGACAAATGCAGCGTCGCATGCAGGAAGCAGCCCAACAGGCCCAGACCCCCCGCGAAGGTTTGCTGGCCATGGTGTCCGCCTATCTTCAAATGGCCGAATCCAGTCCCAATGTCTACGCCTTCATTACCAGGCTCTCTCCAGGCGAGGCATCCTCGCAGGACGCCATCGCGGCATCCGGTGCACTGGGCAACTTCTTCGAACAGATCACCGGGATGATCGCCACACCCATGCGTGAATACCTTGGCGACCAACACGAATCGGTGATCGTCTACTGGCCCACAGCCGCAATCGGTCTCGTCAGGAATGCCGGTGAGATGTGGTTGGGAAGCCCCGCGGACAGCGCGAAACCCGATCAGGCAACCATGGCGGGGCAGATCACCGATTGGCTTTGCCTGGGCATTGCCCCGGCACTCAAGACCACCACCTGACACCAGCAATGACTCATCAGTTGTCGGAACCAAAGAAGGAAGCAACATGACTGAAGTAGTGGACAAGGCCTCATCAGCCCAGAAATCCTCCGGCCGCGACGACGCCGCCACCGCTGCCACTGAACCCGTGGTGGACGTCGCCGCGCTCGGGGAGCAGCTCCTTGGCAAATGGGCCCATATCCGCCATGAGGCCCGCAAAGTGGCAGGGAACCCGGCGGTGCAAAAGATTGAAGGGCTGCACCACACTGAGCATCGCGCCCGCGTCTTTGAACAATTAAAATTCCTGGTGGACAACAACACCGTCCACCGCGCCTTCCCTACCCGCCTGGGCGGCTCTGACGACCACGGCGGCAACATTGCAGGCTTCGAGGAAATCGTCACCGCCGATCCCTCCCTGCAGATCAAAGCCGGCGTGCAGTGGGGCCTCTTCGGCTCCGCCGTGATGCACCTCGGCACCGCGGAACACCAGGACAAGTGGCTCCCCGGCATCATGAGCCTGGAGATACCCGGCTGCTTCGCCATGACGGAAACAGGCCATGGCTCGGACGTTGCCAGCATTGCCACCACCGCCACTTACGACGAAGCAAGCCAGGAATTCGTCATCAACACGCCCTTCCGTGCGGCTTGGAAGGACTACATCGGCAACGCCGCCACCGACGGCCTTGCCGCCGTCGTTTTCGCCCAGCTGATCACCAGGAAGGTCAACCATGGCGTCCACGCTTTCTACGTGGAACTGCGCGACCCGGCGACCAAGGAATTCCTGCCCGGTATCGGCGGCGAGGACGACGGCATCAAGGGTGGCCTGAACGGCATCGACAACGGCCGGCTGCACTTCACCGACGTACGGATTCCCCGAACCAACCTGTTGAACCGGTACGGCGACGTGGCCGCGGACGGCACTTACACCTCCACTATCGAGAGCCCGGGGCGTCGCTTCTTCACCATGTTGGGCACCTTGGTCCAAGGACGCGTTTCGCTGGACGGCGCTGCGGTTGCGGCAAGCAAGCTCGCGCTCAAGACAGCGATCCAGTACGCCACTGAGCGCCGCCAGTTCAATGCCTCCTCCGCCACGGACGAGGAAGTGCTGTTGGACTACCAGCGGCACCAGCGCCGCCTGTTCACCAGGCTGGCCACAACGTACGCGGCCAGCTTCGCGCACGAACAGCTGCTGCAGAAATTCGACGACGTCTTCTCCGGGGCGCACGACACCGATGCTGACCGGCAGGACCTGGAAACGCTTGCCGCCGCACTCAAGCCGCTCAGCACCTGGCATGCCCTGGACACGCTGCAGGAGTGCCGTGAAGCATGTGGCGGTGCCGGCTTCCTGATCGAGAACCGCTTTGCTTCCCTGCGCGCGGACCTGGACGTGTATGTCACGTTCGAGGGCGACAACACCGTCCTGCTGCAACTGGTGGCAAAGCGCCTGTTGGCTGATTACGCCAAGGAATTCCGCAGTGCTGACTTCGGCGTCCTTGCCCGCTACGTGGTGGATCAGGCAGCTGGGGTGGCCCTGCACAGGACGGGCTTGCGGCAGGTTGCCCAGTTCGTTGCAGACACTGGCTCGGTGCAGAAGGCTGCTCTGGCTTTGCGGGACGAAGAAGGCCAGCGGACACTGCTCGCCGATCGGGTCCAGTCCATGGTGGCTGAGGTGGGTGCCGCGCTGAAGGGTGCCAACAAGCTTCCCCAGCACCAGGCCGCGGCGCTGTTCAACCAGCACCAGCACGAACTCATCGAAGCGGCGCAAGCACACGCTGAACTCCTGCAGTGGGAAGCTTTCACCGAGGCCCTCCCCCACGTTGCCGACGAGGGAACCAAGCGCGTCCTGACCTGGCTGCGGGACCTGTTCGGCTTGTCGCTGATCGAGAAGCACCTCTCCTGGTACCTCATGAACGGCCGGCTGTCCATGCAGCGTGGACGGACCGTGGGCACTTACATCAACCGCCTGCTGGTCAAGATCCGCCCCCACGCACTGGACCTCGTTGATGCCTTCGGATACGGTCCCGAACACCTGCGCGCTGCCATCGCCACCGGTGCCGAAGCTACCCGGCAGGACCAGGCCCGCGATCATTTCCGCGAGCAGCGTGCCAGCGGCACCGCTCCGGCTGACGAGAAAGCCCTGCTTGCCCTGAAGGCAGCCAAAGCCCGTTAGCAGTACTCCGTTGACAGGCCGTGAACAGTTGCGGAACCTTTGTTAACGCCCGACGGCGCCGTCCCCACCAAAGGGGGCGGCGCCGTCGTGGTTTGGACTGCTGGTTGGACGCTGTGCCTCAGTGCAGGACCGAGCGGTACACCTCAAGGGTCGTTTCGGTGATGGACTCCCAGGAGAAGTGCTCCTCCGCCCTGCGCCGTCCCGCAATACCCATTTCACGGGCACGGGCCGGGTCAGCGACCACCTGGTTCAAGGCTGCAGCGAAATCGCTGACGAACTTTTCCGGATCCAGAGGAGTGCCGGTGCCGTCGGTGACCTGTTCCAGCTGGACCAGCAGGCCGGTTTCCCCGTGCTGGACCACCTCGGGGATGCCGCCGGTTGCGCTGGCCACCACGGCTGCGCCGCAGGCCATGGCCTCAAGGTTCACGATGCCCAGGGGCTCGTAGATCGAAGGGCATGCGAAGGCGGTGGCATGGCTGAGGACCTGGATCAGTTCCCGCCGCGGGAGCATCCGCTCAATCAGGACCACGCCTTCGCGTTTGGTCTGAAGCTCCTCAATCAGGCGGGCAGTTTCCGCAGCCAGCTCCGGGGTGTCCGCGGCACCGAGGCACAGCACCAGCTGGACATCGTCCGGCAAGCTCGATGCGGCGCGAAGCAGGTAGGGAACACCCTTCTGGCGCGTATTGCGCCCCACGAACACGACGCTCGGTTTGGCAGGATCGATCCCCAGGGCGCGGATCGCATCGTCTTCTTCGTCACGCTCCCACAGCGAGACGTCGATGCCGTTATGGACCACGCGGACCTTGTCAGGATCCACATTGGGGTAGCTGCGAAGGATGTCCTGGCGCATGCCGTCGGAAACGGCGATGATGGCCGCGGCGGCCTCGTAAGCGGTCTTTTCCACCCAAGAGGACAACGCATAGCCGCCCCCTAGCTGCTCAGCCTTCCACGGCCGGAGCGGCTCCAGGCTGTGGGCGCTGAGGACATGCGGAATGCCGTGGAGCAGCGAAGCGAGGTGGCCGGCCATGTTGGCGTACCAGGTGTGCGAGTGGACGAGGTCCGCTCCCGCAATGTCCGGAACGATCCTTAGGTCCACGCCCAGGGTCTGAATCGCAGCGTTGGCGTCGCCAAGGTCTTCGGGTGTCGCGTAGGACGCCACCGTCGCCCCATGGTAGTCGGCATCACGGGGCGCGCCGAACGCCCGGACGTGAAGGTCGACGTGCTTTGCCAGCACCCGGCTGAGCTCGGCAACGTGGACACCGGCACCGCCATAAATTTCCGGAGGGAATTCTTTAGTCACAATGTCTATTCGCACGCTAACCAACGTAGTCGTTCCGGCGTATGTGTTCTAGTGTGAAAGAGTCCGGAAAATCGGACTTTTGGGGGCTACGAAGACGTACGGGGAGCAGTGACCATGGCGTTGAAGAAAGTTTTGGCAATCGTATTGGCAGGCGGAGAGGGCAACCGACTCATGCCGCTGACGGCGGACCGGGCCAAGCCTGCGGTTCCGTTTGCCGGCGGCTACCGGCTAATTGACTTTGCACTATCCAATCTCGTCAACTCGGGATATTTGAAAATTGTTGTGCTGACGCAGTACAAATCCCATAGCCTTGACCGCCACATCTCGGAAACCTGGCGCATGTCCACGCAGTTGGGCCGCTACGTGGCGTCCGTTCCGGCGCAGCAGCGCGTGGGCAAGAGCTGGTTCCTTGGCAGCGCCAACGCCATCTACCAATCGCTGAACCTCATCCATGACGACGCCCCGGACATCGTGGTAGTGGTCGGCGCTGACCACGTATACCGCATGGACTTCTCCCAAATGGTGGAGCAGCACATCGCCAGCGGAGCCAAGGCCACTGTGGCCGCGGTCCGTCAGCCGCTGAACATGGCCAACCAGTTCGGCGTCATCGAGGTGGACCAGAACGATCCCCAGAAGATCGCCGCCTTCGTGGAGAAGCCTGCCAGCACCCCCGGGCTCGCAGCCGACCCCACGCAGTTCCTGGCCTCCATGGGTAACTACGTCTTCGACGCCGATGCGTTGGTTGAGGCCTTGCACGTTGACGCGGAGCGGCTCGACACCAAACACGACATGGGCGGCGACATCATTCCCTATTTCGTGGATCAGGGCGAAGCCGGCGTGTACGACTTCACCCTTAATGACATCCCCGGTGCTACGGAACGGGATCGTACCTATTGGCGCGACGTCGGTACCATCGACTCGTTCTACGACGCCCACATGGACCTCATCTCCCCTGTCCCCGTCTTCAACCTGTACAACTCCGAATGGCCCATTTACACCCGCCAGAGCATTTCCCCGCCCGCAAAGTTCGTTCGGGGCGAAAACAACACGGTGGGCACTGCCCTCGATTCCATCGTGGCCAGCGGCGTCGTCATTTCCGGTGGCATCGTTGAGGGATCCGTCCTCTCCAACGACGCGTACGTGGCGGCAGGAAGCCGCGTCCAGGACTCCGTCCTCATGGACAAGGTCCGTGTGGGTGAAGGTGCCGTGATCAAGCGCGCCATCCTGGATAAGAACGTCAAGGTCCCCGCTGGTGCTGCCATTGGCTTGGACCCCGAGCTGGACAGGGCCCGCGGGTACAAAGTCACGGAGTCCGGCATCACGGTCCTCGCCAAGGGCCAGGTGGTCCCGGAGCCAGGCGAAGCGGAACTCGCACTTTCCGCCCAGCATCGCCGCAGCCTTCCGGAAGCCGTCAAGGCAGCCACCCACCACGATCCCGATATCCGAGACTCCGCTGAAAAGGTGGCCGCCGGAATACAGGCCCGCGTGGCGGACGCTGCTTCCCAGGGAGCCGCGCACTAACCCGCTGGCCGTACGCTGACAGAACCCGAGGCAGGCCGGAGGCTCCCAAGGCTGTAAAATCAGGTCAATGAGCTCCACCGATCTGACGCCTGAAGAGATCCAGGCCTGCCTCAAGGTTCTGACAACGATCCACGTCTACGACGAAGAGCACCCGGACTACGTTGCTGTCCGGCGTGCCACCGGCAAGATGTTCAAGGCCGTCAAGCGCCACCGTCGCGTCACCAAGCGCGACTCCATCGCCGAAGCTGACCGTGCCGTTATTGCCCTGACAGCAACGGCCGCCCCGGACCGGATCGACGACGAAACCCGGGGCAACAAGCTTGCACCCTCGGCCACAGGCGAGATCGCCGGCCACCTCATCCGTTCACGCCCGTGCTATATCTGCAAAACGCACTACACCCAGGTGGATGCTTTCTACCACCAGTTGTGCCCGGAATGCGCTGCGTTCAGCCACAGCAAGCGCGATGCCCGCACCGACCTCACTGGCCGAAGGGCGTTGCTTACCGGCGGCCGCGCGAAGATTGGCATGTACATTGCCCTGCGCCTTCTTCGGGATGGCGCGCACACCACCATCACCACACGCTTCCCCAAGGACGCAGCCCGCCGCTTTGCTGCGATGGAGGACAGCTCTGAATGGCTGCACCGCCTTCGCATTGTCGGCATTGACCTCCGCGACCCGGCGCAGGTCATGGCGCTGACGGATTCGCTTGATGAGGCCGGCCCGTTGGACATCATCATCAACAACGCCGCCCAGACCGTGCGACGCTCAGGCAATGCCTACAAACCGTTGGTGGACGCCGAGGACGAGCCGTTGCCGGCCGCCCTGGAAGTGGCCAATGGTGGCCCTGAGTTGGTGACGTTCGGCCATGCGCATGACAAGCACCCGCTGGCCCTGGCAAGCAGCGTCACGGAACACCCGGTGCTGGCTGGAGACGCGATCACGTCCCTGGCGCTCTCCACCGGTTCGGCGTCACTGGAGCGTATCGAATCGGGAACGGCCATTGATGCCGGCGGACTTGTTCCGGACTTGGCCGCGATCAACAGCTGGACCCAGGTAGTGGACGAGGTGGATCCCCTTGAGATGCTCGAGGTCCAGTTGTGCAACGTCACTGCTCCCTTCCTGCTGGTCAGCCGGCTGCGTGGGGCGATGAAGCGTTCGACGGCGCATCGCAAATACATCGTGAACGTTTCGGCAATGGAAGGGCAGTTCTCGCGTGCCTACAAGGGCCCCGGGCACCCCCACACCAACATGGCCAAGGCCGCGTTGAACATGATGACCCGAACCAGTGCCCAGGAGATGCTGGACTCCGATGGCATCCTCATGACCGCCGTGGACACGGGCTGGATTACGGATGAACGTCCGCATTTCACCAAGGTCAGGCTCATGGAAGAAGGCTTCCATGCTCCCCTGGACCTGGTGGACGGTGCCGCGCGTGTGTACGACCCCATCGTGATGGGCGAAAAGGGCGAGGACCAGTACGGTGTGTTCCTCAAGGACTACAAACCGTCCCCTTGGTAGAGAAGTGTGAGTACAGCAAAGGCCCTTAAGTGTTCGTCTTAAGGGCCTTTGCTGTACATAAAACTCCTACGCGAGGCGGGTGATCTCCACCGAGACCGAAAGGCCCGAGCCTCCGCCACCTGACAGGATGCCCTTCAGCGGAGGCACATCGCGATAGTCGCGTCCCCTCGCTACGGTCACATGGTAATCACCGGCAGGCTTGTGGTTGGTCGGGTCCCAACTGCGCCATTCGCCGTCCCACCACTCCAACCAGGCGTGTGACTGCCCGGCCACTGTTTCGCCGATATCCGCCGAGGACCGCGGGTGGATGTAGCCGGAAACGTAGCGTGCCGGAATCCCGCTGCAGCGCAGGGCTCCGATGGCAAGATGCGCCAGGTCCTGGCACACGCCCTGGCGCTGGGACCACGCCTGCTCGGCATTCGTCGTCACGCCGGTGGTGCCCTTCATGTACGTCATTTCACCAGCCATCCAGGCGAACACGGCCAGGGCCGCCTCGTGTGGGTTTTTACCTTCGACAATGCCGGGAACAATGTCCAGCACTTCTTCGCCGGGGCCGCTCAGCCGGGACTGGGGCAGCCAGTCACTGAATTCGTCCTGGATCTTGTCCGAGGCGATGACGTCCCAGCCGACAATGTCGTCCTCCGTTGCCACCCGTTCCGTACGGTGCACTTCCACCGTGGCAGTTGCAAGCACTTCGAGGCTCTCGTGCGGCATCTGCATATCGAACGCCGTGACCCGGGTGCCCCAATAGTCACGGTAGGTGCTGACGGAGGCCTGGTTCGGCGACACTTTGAGGGACGCCTCCAGGACCACCTGCTGGCCGTCCGTCAAGGGGGTCATCCGGGCCTCGTTGTAGGACAGGGTCACGCGGCGGTTGTACTTGTAGGCCGTCTTGTGGACGATGCTCAGCCGGGTCATGAAACTTCTCCCACCCAGGCATGCTCATCAGCCTGATTGAAGTACTTACGGGAAATGGCATCCGACGCCTGTGTCACAGCCTTCTGCACACGTTCCATGTGCTCGGGCAATTCAGACATGAGGTCATCGGTGCGGTGGAACTCAAGGAACGTCCGGGCCTGGCCCACGATCCGCCGGGCATCGTTGATGAAGCCCACTCGTTGCGCTGACGGATCCAGTTTTGCCAGGCAATCGTCGGCGTCGCGCAGGGCGTAAACGATCGAGCGCGGGAAGAGCCGGTCCAGGAGCAGGAATTCGGCCGCATGCTGGTCTCCGAAGGCCGCCCGCCGGGTGCGGATGAAGGATTCGTAGGCACCGGCACAGCGCAGCATGTTGACCCAGGACATGCCGGCCGACTGGACATCACGGGTGGACAGCATGCGGGCGGTCATGTCGGCCCTCTCAAGGGAGCGCCCGAGCACCATGAACAGCCAGCTTTCGTCGTGGCTGACAGTCGTGTCGGCCAGGCCGCGCACCATGGCGGTCCGCTCCAGCACCCAGTTGCAGAAACGGTATGTTCCTACGACATCCTTTCGGTGCTGGTTAAGGCCGTAGTACGTCGTGTTGAGGCTTTCCCACAGCGATTGGGAGACGGTTTCCCGGGCACGCCGCGCATTCTCACGGGCTGCCCCGAGGGAGCCGGCGATCGAGGAGGCGCTCTGCTTGTCGTAGGCCAGGGCATGGAGCAGCTCAGGCAGGCCGAAGTCCTCGCTTTGGGGCTTGGCACCCATGACGGCGAGCAGTTCCCGCGCGACGCTCCGCTGCTCCTCGAGGGGCAGGTGGTTCAGGCGCTCCAGGTGCACGTCAAGGATCCTGGCAGTACCGTCGGCGCGTTCTACGTAGCGTCCGATCCAAAAGAGTGACTCAGCAATACGGCTCAGCATGGAACTGTGCCTCCTTCACGTGGTGCCTGCAGGAGTTCAAGTGGTTGGTGGCGGGGTTCACTGCTGCTGCTCCGTCTGCCGGTCGCGCCAGTTGCTTTCCACAGGCCACACGGAAACCTGTTCGCGTACTGTCACGGACTGGCGTGGAATGAACTCGGCCGGCAACTCGGGTGAATTGGCCAGAACCCAGGTGTCCTTGGAGCCGCCACCCTGGCTGGAGTTCACGATCAGGGACCCCTCCTTCAGAGCAACCCGGGTCAGGCCGCCGGGCAGAACCCAAACGTCATCGCCGTCGTTCACGGCAAATGGCCGCAGGTCCACGTGGCGGGGACCGAACTTGTCGCCGGAAAGCGTCGGCACGGTGGAGAGCTGCAGGACAGGCTGGGCGATCCACCCGCGCGGGTCTGCGATGACGCGCTTGCGCAGGGCATCGAGCTCGTCTTTAGTGGCGTCGGGTCCAATGACCAGGCCCTTGCCACCGGAACCGTCAACCGGCTTGACCACCAGTTCGTCGAGGCGGTCCAGAACATGCTCCCTGGCTTCCTTTTCCTCGAGCCGGAAAGTATCGACGTTGGCGATGATCGGCTCTTCGTGGAGGTAGTACCGGATCAGGTCAGGCACGTAACTGTACACGAGCTTGTCATCGGCTACGCCGTTACCCACCGCGTTGGCGATGGTCACCCCGCCGGCGCGGGCAGCGTTGACCAATCCGGGGCAGCCGAGCATGGAATCGGAGCGGAACTGGAGGGGGTCAAGGAAGTCGTCGTCGATGCGCTTGTAGATCACGTCCACCCGCTGCTCGCCTGCCGTGGTCCGCATGTACACGCGATTGCCACGGCAGATGAGGTCGCGTCCTTCCACCAGCTCCACGCCCATCAAGCCTGCGAGGAGTGTGTGCTCGAAGTAGGCGCTGTTGAAAACGCCAGGGGTCAGGACAACCACGGTGGGATCGTCGACGCCGGCTGGTGCTGTTTTGCGCAGGGCCGAAAGCAGTCGTCGGGGATATTCCTCCACGGGCCGGATGTGCTGCTGGCCGAACGCTTCAGGTAGGCCCTTGGCCATGGCCCGTCGGTTTTCCAGGACGTAGCTCACGCCCGACGGGACGCGGACGTTGTCCTCCAGCACGCGGAATGTTCCGGCAGCATCACGGACGACGTCGATGCCCGAGACGTGCACACGGACGCCCCCGGACGGTTCGAATCCGTGGACCGCCCGGTGGAAGTGCGCGCTGGTGGTGACGAGCTGCCGTGGGATCACGCCATCGGCCACCACCGCCATGCGTCCGTAGACGTCGTTGAGGAATGCTTCAAGGGCCTTGACGCGCTGGGCTACACCGCGCTCCAGGACGTCCCATTCGTCGGCCGGGATGACACGGGGAACAATATCGAGCGGGAAGGGCCGCTCCTCCCCCGCATAGTCGAAGGTCACTCCGCGGTCCAGGAAGGTGCGGGCCATGGAGTCCGCCCTGGCGGTGACATCCGCCAGGGAAAGCTCGCGCAGGGCACCGGAAACCTGACCGTAGGATTTTCTGGCTACGTGGCCCGGGGCAAACATCTCGTCGTAGGCGCCACTGCGGGCGGCGGCCTCGGAGTAATCCTGGAATAGGTCAGACATGGGAATTAGACAATCACCTTTTCGAGTCGAGCGCATTTCGCGTTGATTGTGTCGCTGTTTCCGGGAACCCCCGGTTCGCCTTTCCGTGCCCCCATCCGGCAGGGTTGAGGCATGCCCTTCAAGAGTCCCGCTTCCCAGCTGTCCCGGTTGGGGCCGGGGTTGGTCCTGTGCTTCGCCGCAACGGGCCTTGCCTTCACCATCCACGCGGTCTTGCCAGCTGTTCCAGCAATGACTCTCGCTGTTGCCTTGGGCTTGCTCTCAGCAAATATACCGGGCACCTCTGTCCTCACTGCAGGGCGCGCCCGCCCGGGCCTGGACTTCGCCGGAAAGCACCTCATGCGGGCCGGCATCGTGCTGCTGGGCCTCAAGGTCAGCATTCAGGACGTGCTGGGACTGGGCTGGTTGTCCCTGATCCTGATAGCCGGTGTGGTGCTGGTCAGCTTTGTGGGTACCTATGGGCTGGCTCGCTTGCTGCGCCTTCCCGGCGAGACTGCCCTGCTGATCGCCACGGGCTTTTCCATCTGCGGCGCCTCGGCTATTGGCGCGATGGCTGCTGTGCGGCGCATCAGGCATCAGGACACGGTGCTCCCGGTGGCGCTCGTGACGCTGTGCGGCACCCTTGCCATTGGCGTGTTGCCCCTCCTCATGCACCCCCTGAACCTGAACCCGGAACAGTTCGGGGCATGGACCGGCGCTTCCGTGCACGATGTGGGCCAGGTGGTGGCCACGGCGCAAACTGCGGGGACGGCGGCCCTGGCGATCGCCGTCGTCGTGAAATTGACGCGGGTGGTCCTGCTGGCTCCGGTAGTGGCGGCGGCGGGACTGCACCAGCGCATCGACCACGTGCGGAAGCGCGCCAACGGTGCCGGGCACCAGAACGCCGGGAGCGAGGGAAAGTTTCCGCCCATCGTTCCGTTGTTCGTGGTCGGGTTCCTTCTGATGGTGGCCGTCCGGTCCATGGGCTGGGCTCCCCCGGCCGGGCTGGAGGTGGCCGCCCTGGTGCAGGACATCCTGCTGGCATCGGCGCTTTTCGGATTGGGATCCGCGGTACGCGTCCGGACGCTGATACACACCGGTGGACGTGCGGTGGTGGTGGCCCTGGGCTCTTGGCTGATCATCGCATCGCTGGGCCTGGTAGCTGCCTGGATCATGATTAGATAGCCGTGTGTCGAATCACAATCTGTCGCGCGATGAAGCCGCCTCCCGTTCAGCCCTGATCACCACCCACAGCTACGACGTCACCCTCGATGTCCGCGACGCGGCAGATCCCGCAGTCGCCGGCTACCCGAGCACCAGCACCATCACGTTCTCCGCCGAGCCCGGCTCTGCCACGTTCCTGGATTTCATCAGTGGCGGCGTGCAGTCGGTGGTGCTGAACGGCCGGGCCTTGGACATCGACGCGGTGGTGGACCGGGACCGGGTCATCCTGGAAGACCTCGCGGCCGACAACCAGGTGACGGTGGCCGGAACAGCGCTCTACAGCCGTTCCGGGGAAGGAATGCACCGCTTCGTGGACCCTGCTGACGGGCAGTGCTACCTATACACCCAGTACGAACCAGCAGACAGCCGCCGCGTCTTCGCCAACTTCGAACAGCCCGACCTCAAAGCCGAATTCACCTTCCGCGTTATCGCCCCAGCAGGCTGGGAGGTCGCGTCCAATGGGGCGGAGACCGCGCGAACGCCGTTGACGGATGACCCCAAAGCCGTCCAATGGGACTTCGAAACCACCAAGCGGATGTCCACCTACATCACCACCGTGCTTGCCGGGCCCTACTTCAAAGCGACGGACCATTGGGGAGCAACGCTCGACGGCGGCACCCGGCTTGAGGTGCCGCTGGCACTCTACTGCCGCGCCTCTTTGGCGGGCGCTTTCGATGCCGACGAACTGTTCCGCTTGACCAAGAACGGGCTGGAGTTCTTTAACGCACTCTTCGACTATCCCTACCCTTGGGGCAAGTACGATCAGGCGTTCGTGCCCGAATACAACCTCGGGGCCATGGAAAATCCCGGACTGGTCACCTTCACAGAGAAGTATGTCTACGCCTCGCGGGCCACCGACGCCCAGTACCAGGGACGCGCCAACACCCTGATGCACGAGATGGCCCACATGTGGTTCGGTGACCTCGTCACCATGAACTGGTGGGACGACCTCTGGCTCAAGGAGTCATTCGCTGACTACATGGGAACGTTGGGCGTGGATCGCGCTACTGACTGGGAGTCGGCCTGGGTGAACTTCGCCAGCAAACGCAAGGCATGGGCGTACCTGCAGGACCAGTTGCCCACCACCCATCCGATCGTCGCCGACATTCCTGACCTTGAGGCGGCCAAGCAGAACTTCGACGGCATTACGTATGCAAAGGGCGCGTCGGTCCTGAAACAGTTGGTCGCCTACGTTGGCTTCGACGCCTTCATCGCCGGCTCACGGCAGTACTTCCGCGATCACGCCTACGGCAACACTTCCCTGAAGGACCTCCTGGAAGCCCTTGGTGCGGCATCGGGACGGGACTTGGCCGGTTGGGCACGTCAATGGCTGCAAACGTCCGGAATCTCCACCATCTCGGCCGAGATTGTCGAAGACGACGGATTACTGGGTGCGGTGACGCTTCGACAGGACGCGATCGACCCCATAACCGGGCACCAGGAACTCCGCCCCCACCGCATGCGGCTGGGCTTGTACGATCCCGACTCAAACGGTGTCCTTGTCAGGACCGAAAGCATCGAACTCGACGTGGACGGTCCTAGCACGCTGGTGGCCGAACTGAACGCGAAACCCCGGCCAGCCCTGCTGCTGGTTAACGATGACGACCTGAGCTATGCAAAGGTCAGGCTCGATCCTGGATCTGAACACACGGTCAGGACGTCGCTGGACAAGATCCATGACCCCATGGCGCGCGCGCTGTGCTGGACCGCTCTGTGGGATTCGGCGCGCGATGGCGTCACCCCCGGAGCCCGGTATGTTGCCGCAGTGGAACAGTTTGCCCCGGCCGAAGACGGCATCGGCGTCCTGCTCAACGTCCTGGGCAACGCTTCCACCGCCATTGGACGCTTTGTGCCCACTGCGACGCGGGATGGTGTCCGTAAGGACTTCCTGGCCGTCGCTGCCGCGCAGCTGAAGGCTGCGCCAGCGGGGTCGGATCAGCAACTTGCCTGGGCCAGGACACTCGCGGATGTCTCGCGGCATGGCGACACTGAGCTCTCCCTGCTGCGCAGCGTCCTTGACGGCAGCGTTGTCATTGACGGACTCGCAGTCGACGCAGAACTGCGCTGGAGCCTGTGGCAGGCCCTGGCAGCCCACGGACAGGCGTCGCAAGCTGAGCTCGACCGGGAGCTTGAAGCCGACAAGACAGCCTCAGGAAGGGAAGGCCATGCTCTTGCCTCTGCGGCCCGTCCCGACCCCTCGGTGAAGGCCGCAGCGTGGGACTCGGCAGTCCTCGGCACCGGACTCTCCAATGAAATCCTGAGCGCGACCATTGCGGGCTTCGCCACGGCCCCGGCTGCCCTGTTGGAACCCTACGTGGAACCGTATTTCGATTGCCTTGAAAAGGTGTGGGCAGAGCGAAGCATTGAAATTGCCGGAAGGATTGTCCGCGGACTGTTCCCGGCCGCCCAGGATCTTGGCGACGGCATGGAACCTGCCCGGCACCCGGTGGTGCTCCGCACCGACGAATGGCTGGCGGAACATGGTGACGCTCCGCGTGCGTTGCGGCGCATCATTATCGAACAGCGCAGCCACTTGTTGCGGGCGTTGACTGCTCAGGCAGCCAACGGTTAGGACTGGCCGGGAAAGACACTGTCAGGGAACGCGGTTCAGCCATTCGTCTGTGCCGAATTTCGCGTCGACCCGCTTTCCGGCCTCAGCAAGTTCCGCTTCACTGAGCCGGGACTCGACTGCACCATAGCGCTCCATAAAGACGTCCTGCATGGCCTTGAGGATTGCGGATCGGGCCAGGCCGGTCTGGCGACGCAGAGGGTCCACGCGCTTCTTGGCACTGCGGGTTCCCTTGTCCGATAGCTTCTCCTTGCCGATACGCAGGACGTCCACCATTTTGTCGGCGTCGATGTCGTAGCTCATGGTGACGTGATGGAGCATGCCGCCGTTGGCAAGCCGCTTCTGCGCCGCACCGCCGATCTTTCCCTGGTCCGTTGCGATGTCGTTGAGCGGGACGTAGAAAGCGTTGATCCCGAGCTTCTCCAGCGCGGCCATGACCCAGGAGTCCAGGAACGCATAGGAGTCCGCGAAACTGATTCCGTCCACCAGGGTCTGCGGCAGGTACAGCGAATACGTAATGCAGTTTCCGGCCTCCATGAACATGGCTCCCCCGCCGCTGATCCTGCGCACCACGGTGATGCCATGACGGGCCACTCCGTCTGGGTCCACTTCGTTCCGCACGGACTGGAAGCTGCCAATGACAACGGAGGGTTCTTCCCAGTCCCAAAACCGCAGCGTGGGGTTCCGCAGCCCCGCACCGACTTCCTCAGTGAGGACTTCGTCCAAGGCCACGTTGACCTCGGTTGGCAGGACAGTCGGCGGGATGACTTCCCAGTGGTGGTCGGACCAGCCCGTGGCCTTGGACAAAGCCCGTCGAACGGTTATGGCCACGGCTTCCGCGGAGAAGCCGAACAAAACGGCGCCCTCAGGCAGGTCCGCGGTTACTGCCGCGGCAATGTCTGCGGCTGTTGACTGATCCGGAAGTCCCGTCAACGCCCGGTTGATGTCCTGCAGGGCCTCATCGGGCTCCAGGAAGAAGTCTCCACTCAAGGAGACGTTCGCGAAGCGTCCGTTCGCCACTTCAAGGTCCACCACCACCAGTTTTCCGCCGGGAACCTTATATTCGCCGTGTAGGCGGGTGTCGTCGTCGTAATTCTGGGTTTCAGGAGTGGGCTGGGAAGTCATGCTGTCCATCTTGCCGGAAAACGCAAAAGCCCGCATTGCCGGAATTCCAGCAATACGGGCCTTTGTAAAGACTTGGGGTGAAGTGGTTACTTCTTGCCGCCGAAGCCCTTGAAGCGAGCGTTGAAGCGCTCGACGCGGCCAGCGGAGTCCATGATGCGCTGCTTGCCCGTGTAGAACGGGTGGGACTCCGAAGAGATTTCGACGTCGATAACCGGGTAGGTGTTACCGTCTTCCCACTCGATGGTCTTCGAGGAAGACACGGTGGACTTGGTCAGGAACTGCGTACCGGAGGCCAGGTCGTTGAAGACAACAGCTTCGTACTTCGGGTGGATATCAGACTTCATAATGGGACCTTTTGTTCACGCAACTGGATTTTGCCAGCTGCCAGGTATGAATGGAGGTGGTCCGTGACTGGAAAGTGAATATTCCAGCGGCTGGGCCAACAACCAATCATAGCGGAAACGTCCATGCCATACGAACCGGCTTTAGTCCCGCGGACGGAGTTCCCAGAACGCCACCGCCGAGGCCGCGGCTACGTTGAGTGAATCGACACCAGCCCGCATCGGGATCTTGACGGCGAGGTCGACGGCGGCGAGCGTGTCCTCGCTCATGCCAGCACCTTCGGTACCAAGGACCAGAGCAAGTTTGGGGATCTGCCGTGCGGCCAGATCGTCGAGGTCTACCGCATCCTCCGTCAGCTCCATGGCGGCCACCGTGAAGCCCTGTTCCTTCAGACGGGACAAGTCATCCGGCCAGCTTTCCAAGCGCGCCCACGGGACCTGGAAGACCGTGCCCATGCTGACGCGCACGCTGCGCCTGTACAGCGGATCACCGCACCTGGGCGAGACCAGGACGGCGTCGACACCCAGCGCCGCAGCGGAACGGAAGATGGCTCCTACGTTGGTGTGGTCCACGATGTCCTCCAGCACAGCAACCCGCTGTGCGTTCGCGAGGAGCACCTCCAGCGGAACGGGTGCCGGCCGGTGCATGGCTGCCATCGCTCCGCGGTGCAGGTGGAATCCGGTGATCTCTTCCAGCAGGGAAGCCTTACCGATAAACACCGGTACGTCGGGATATTGCTGGAAGACGTCGTCGAGGTCCGCCACCCACTTCTCGGCGAGGAAGAAGGAGCGGGGCTGGTGTCCAGCGGCCAGGGCCCGGCGGAGGACCCGGGAGGACTCGGCGATGTACATGCCTTCCTCCGGCTCGCGGAGTTTGCGAAGGTGGACATCGGTGAGGGTGGTGTAGTCCGTGACGCGTGGGTCGTCCGCGGACTCAAGGTGGTGGAAGGTCACGGGAGCTTA
The DNA here is from genome assembly GCF_031455195.1 of Paenarthrobacter nitroguajacolicus. Lineage (GTDB taxonomy): Bacteria > Actinomycetota > Actinomycetes > Actinomycetales > Micrococcaceae > Arthrobacter > Arthrobacter nitroguajacolicus_D. Next base: position 334,968 of record NZ_JAVDSH010000001.1, read on the forward strand.
TTTCAGCAGGTTGGCGATCATGAAGCCCAGTGCAACAATTCCGAGCGCGAAAATGACGGCCCGCAGGACTTTCGGGGAAAGCTTCCGCCCCACTTTCGAACCGATGAGGCCACCGATGGTGGAGCTCACGGCAATGAGGAGGACAAAGAACCACTCGATGCGGTCAAAGGCGAAAATCAGGTAGGAAACGGCGGCAACCATGTTGACGCCCAGCACCAGGATGTTCTTCATTGCATTCGCGTTTTGCATGGTTCCGGAGAGGAAGACCCCCAGGATTCCCACCAGGAGGATCCCCTGGGCTGCGACGAAGTAGCCTCCATAGACACCGGCAAGGTACACGAGGACCACCAGCAGGATGCCGTGGCTTCGATCGCGGATGGCATGCTCAGGGTTCTCTTCCCTGCTGCGCACCCAAGCCTGCAGTTTGGGCTGGAAGACCACCATCAGCAGGGCCACCACCAGCAACACGGGGGCAACGAAGTGGAACACCTTCTCCGGCAGGTGCAGCAGCAGCCAGGCTCCGGTGATACCGCCCAGCAAAGAGGCCGGCAACAGCTTCATCAGCTGCCTGCCGCGGCCGGCAAGTTCGCGCCGGTAGCCCCATGCGCCTGCGGCGTTGCCCGCCACCAGGCCCATCGCATTGCTCATGGAGGCAACAACAGGCGTCACGCCAATGGCGATGAGTACGGGGAAGGTCACCAACGTGCCGGAGCCGACCACCGCATTGATGGTTCCGGCCCACAAGCCCGCGAAGAAGACAAGGATGTCGTTAAAAATGTCCACAGTAATTTCGAGTCCGTCTATCGGCGGGCGACGGCCGTGTAGCGGCCAGCGTTTTCAGTCACGTTCAGGGCCAGTCCGAAGGTGTCGCTCAGGTGTTCGTCCGTCAGCACTTCCTTGATGGAACCTGCGGCCACAACGCCGCCTTCGCGCAGGAGCATGGCGTGGGTGAATCCGGGCGGTACTTCTTCAAGGTGGTGGGTCACCAGGACCATGGCGGGGGCATCCTCGTCGCTGGCGAGCTCGCCGAGCTTGTGGACGAGTTCTTCGCGGCCCCCCACATCCAGGCCGGCCGCCGGTTCGTCCAGGAGAAGCAGCTCGGGATCAGTCATGAGGGCCCGGGCGATCTGGACGCGCTTGCGCTCCCCCTCGGACAAGGTGGCAAAGGTGCGGTTAAGCAGCGGGCCCATCCCCCAGTCGTTAAGGAGGCTGAAGGCGCGACGTTCGTCGTCGCGTTCGTAACCTTCGCGCCACCGCCCGGTGACGCCATAGGCGGCCGTGACCACGACGTTCAGCACGTTCTCGTGTTCCGGAATCTGGGTTGCGAGTGCTGCCGACGACAAACCGATCCGGGGGCGCAGTTCAAAGACATCGACGCGGCCAAGGACTTCGTCGAGAATTCCGGCTTGGCCGCTGCTGGGATGCAGCCGCGCTGCAGCAATCTGGAGCAGGGTCGTCTTGCCGGCACCGTTGGGGCCCAGGATAACCCAGCGTTCGCCTTCGTTGACCTGCCAGTCCACCTTGTCCAGCAGGGTCTTCTTGCCTCGGACAACGCTGACGGAAGCCAATTCCAGAACATCACTCATAGCAGTAGACACTAGGACAAAAATCCACATGACTGATAACCGGTTGCGGCATGTGCTCAGTGACACGAAACGAATTCGGGTGCATGCGGCGCCCTCAGTAGGATTGGGGCCATGACTTCGAACTTGGCTGCGGTCAGCTACGGCGTGAACTTGACCCCCGAATCCCTCGACAACGTCCGGCACGCATTGGCCGGTGCCGGCGTCGCAGTGTCGTCGGAATCACACTCCGCGGATGAGCGCTTTGCAGTTCACACGGCGGAGCTCACACCTGCCACGGACGCGGCTCCGGACCTCGCCGGCGTTCGGCGCAAGGTAGCTGAGGCAGCACGCCCCGGAGTGGATACAGCCATTGTTCCCGAAGGGCTCCGGCAGGCCGCGCGCAAGCTCCTCATCATGGATGTCGACTCCACCTTGATCCAACAGGAAGTCATCGAGCTCCTGGCCGCGCACGCCGGCAAGCGGGAAGAAGTCGCTGCCGTCACCGAGGCGGCCATGCGGGGCGAACTCGACTTCGCCCAGAGCCTCCACGCCCGCGTTGCCGTACTCGCCGGGCTGCCGGCCGCCGTCGTCGATTCCGTCCGGGAAGAGGTTCGCCTCAGCCTCGGTGCCGGAGAACTGGTAGCAGCGTTCAAGGCGGCCGGCCACACTGTGGCCGTGGTGTCAGGTGGGTTCAACCAGATCCTGGGACCGATTGCGGAAGGGTTGGGCCTGGATTATTGGATCGCCAACGAGCTGGAAATTGTCGACGGCGCATTGACCGGCAAGGTACTCGGTGCCGTTATTGATCGTGCTGCCAAGGAGAAGTACCTGCGCGAATGGGCGGCTGCGGAGGGCATCAGCCTGGAGCACACCATTGCCGTGGGTGATGGTGCCAACGATCTGGACATGCTGGGTGCGGCCGGGATTGGCATTGCCTTCAATGCCAAGCCGGCTGTCCGTGCCGTTGCGGACGCCGCCGTCAACATGCCCTATCTGGATGCCGTCAGGCACATCGCCAACGTCTAGCCAGGCGTATTCCTCCCGGGCTTCTGTCCTAATGTGCCATGTCCCCGAAAGCGCATAAGTGGGGCTGCATCGTATTTCGTGACGGTAAATTATCGGTTATTTATCGAATTGTCATTCAATTGCTTTATATGGCATGCAGAAATATGCCTGGACATTTTCGTGTGTGAGGATGGGAACTTCAAAAGGTAATCCGTTATGCATTAGCGGTCCGGGATGAAGGAAGTGCAGGAGCAGGCGGTGGACCGTTCAGGGCGCACATGGAAATGGTGGAAACGCCATGACGGTCTGGATACGGCGGAATTGATGTATCTTTCCGCCGAAGAAACTCTGACACCCCTTCATGAAATCCTCGAGGTGGAACCCCACGGTGCCCAGCCCGCCGCTACGGAGGTGTTTGAGCCTGTATTTTCCAGCGGAACGCCTCTCTATCAGGAGACCCGAACCATCTACTTCACGGATTCCGGCCATGACGAAACAGAACAGGAAGAATCCATTATGAGCTCACTTGACGACGCCATAAAGCAACTGCTGTCCATAGAGGGCGCTACGGGTGCGGCCATCGTTGACTACTCAAGCGGGATGGCCCTGGCACAGGGCGGAAATCCCGGCTTCGACCTCGGAGTGGCCGCAGCTGGTAACTCCAACGTGGTCAGTTCCAAGCTGCGCACCATGGCGGACCTGAAGCTCGACAGCAACATCGAAGACATCCTCATCACCCTGGGTACCCAGTACCATCTGATCAACGTCCTGAACTCCGAAGGATCCAAAGGCCTCTTCGTGTATTTGGTGCTCGATCGCACCTACGCGAACCTGGCCCTGGCACGCCACAAGCTCAGCAGCATCTCCAAGGGCGTCAGCATCTAGGTCCTGCGTTTTCACGGAAAAGGACGGCCGCACCGCGACCGTCCTTTTCTTCGTCAGCAACGACCGTCGAGAAGCAGCTGGGGTCAGGTCCTCACCCGCCGCGCATCTCCGGTGCCTGACTCAAACTTCACGCCCAACATGTGATGGACCAGGACGTCCTCGTTCGTGTTGGCATTGGCCTCGATGGTGACGAGCTCCCCATCGCGCATCACCCCAATCCGGTGGCACCAGCTAACCAACTCCGACAAGTCCGACGACAATAGGATGATCGCAACGCCGAGCTCGCTAAGTTCGTTGAGCATCCTGTAAACGACTTCCTTGGCACCGATGTCGATGCCGCGACTGGGATGGCTGAGAATCAGCACATCACACCCGGCAGTCATCCATTTGGCCAGCTGTACCTTCTGCCGGTCACCTCCGGAAAGTGTGTTCAAGGCGCCATGGATGTTTGTGGTGTTGATGCGCATGCGGCGAACCACCTCAACCACGCTCCGCAACGCGGCGATCTCGTCCTCCAGGCCTCCGGTTGCTGCGCGCCCGTGCTGAAGCCCCTCCGTGATGCTCGCGTCGGGCGCCGACGATTCGGCCGTGTCTGACAAATAGCCGATTTTCAGTCTCGACGCGTCCTGGGTCCCGCGGATCTCAACGCGCTCACCCTGCACGCGGATCTCGCCGGACGTGCTCGGATGAACGCCAACCAGGGCCTCGATCAGCTGGTAGACGCCTGAGCGATGTGTTCCCACCAAGCCAAAGAACTCCCCTTTGGAGACGTCAAAGGACACTCCCCGAACAGCGTCACCCACGCTGAGGTCCACCACGCGCAAAGCCTCTTCTGCGTTGGTCCGGTCGGCGGGCCTGGCATTGCCTTCGAGCCGGTGTTGAAGCAGCAGGAACGCTAGCTCGTCGACGTCGGTCTGGCTGGCTTCCAGCACTTTGTGGACCCTTCCGTCCCTCAGTATGGCGATGCGGTGGGCGATGGAGCGGACCTCATCCAGGCGATGCGTGATGTAGATAATCGCACGGCCCTGCCTGGTCAGCATGCGCAGTACCTGATGCAGGACCGCAACATCGTGATCCGGAAGTGAAGCGGCAACCTCATCCATGATGACCAGTTGGGCTTCTTCGGCAACCATCCTGAGAACTTCCACGAGCGCCTGCTCGGCCCGGATCAGGGTGCCCACCTTGGCGTCCGGATCCATGGTGACACCTATGTCACGGATCAGTTCAGCTGCGCGGCCGCGGAGTTCCTCATGGGGCCTGCCGGCCTGGAAAGTACCGCGAAAGATTGCCTTCGCGATGGTCAGGTCCGGATCCAGCCGGAAGTTCTGAGGGATGAGCCCGACGCCGCAGGCTCGCGCTTCCTCTGTCGATTCGGGCCGATACTTCTCCCCCGCCAACATGATGTGGCCGGCATGGTGCTGATGGGATCCTGCCAGGACGCCCATGAGCGTTGTTTTTCCGGCACCGTTGGTCCCAATCATGCCGAGAATTTCGCCGCGATTCAGCGAAAGGCTGACGCCCTTGAGGATTTGCCGTTGTTCATAGGACGCATGGATGTCATCTGCATGCAGTAATAAGTCCAAAGAAACTCCTGTATGAGCCGCAACCTGTGAGTCGAGCGGTTTTGGGCGTGCGCATTGATGATGGGCCAGAAAGGTGGCACCTTGCAGAGTCAATCAGACGGGAGGGGTAAATGCAAAAGTAGAAACAAGAAACACTTGCCGCTATTTCGTGACGGAATTCTGATCAATATTTATGCAATTGTCATCAGGCAGAGTTTCTTCCCGCAAGCAGCTGCGGAGTTAAAGCGGAACGGCCCGGGACAATGTCCCGGGCCGTTCCGTGTGAAGCGGTGTACTGCTACTCGGCTGACTTGCTGAAGTAGTCCGAGCCTCCGACGTACTCAGTGTGTCCCGATTCGACGTCGGCGGTAACCATTTTGGCGACCTCGGCCGCGAACTCCTGCACGGAGTAGAGCTTTCCGGCTTCGGCGCGGCGAGCTTCGATGGCGCCCGGGTTGGAGCGGTCCAGCAGGGTGGCCGTCACTGTTCCTTCGATCATGTCACCTGAAACGACCACCAAGGAGATGCCCTTGTCTGCCAGGTTCGGCAGGAGGGCACGCAGGGCGTCCTCGCCGGCGCGCTTGCTCTTGGCGACGGGTTCGTATTCGGGCATGGTGGGCACGGTCTCCACAAAGTGGGCCTGATGGCTGGTCACGAAGACGACGCGCGAGCCCTCCGGCATCAGCGGCACGGCGGCGTTGAGCATGTTGACCTGGGCGTCGCGGTTCAGTTTGAGCGCGTACCCTTCCTCCATGCCGGACTCCATGCCGCCCGAAGCGTTGAGCACCAGGACGTCCAGCGAGCCGAACTCCTCCATGGCCGTGCTGGCCAGTGCGTGTACGCCTTCGTCAGTGGTGAGGTCCGCTCCTACAGCGGCCGCGCGGCCGCCCGCTGCCTGGATGTCAGCTACAACCTTGTTGGCGCGAGGTGCCTTTTGGCGGTAGTTGACGACGACGGCGGCACCCTCGCCGGCGAGGATCTTGGCAACTTCCGCGCCGATTCCACGGGATGACCCCGTGACGATCGCGGTCTTGTTATCCAGCGTTCCCATTCGTGCTCCTTTTGTTCACTTCATCCAAATTCCGTGGGCTCGGATTCCATCTTGCCAGTGGCAAGGACCAAATCCTTTGTCGTCCCCGGACAAAAACAGTCCTGCAGGCTAGTGGCCCATTCCCAGTCCGCCGTCGACCGGGATGACAGCGCCGGAGATGTAGGCGGCTTCGTCGCTGGCTACCCAGCGAACGACGTCGGCTACTTCGGATGCCTCCGCGAAGCGACCGGCCGGAACGTTGGCCAGATACGACTTCTGTGTTTCTTCGGGCAGTTCGGCAGTCATGTCCGTGTTGATGAATCCCGGAGCCACTACGTTCGCCGTGATCCCGCGGCTGCCGAGTTCACGGGTCAGTGACCGCGCGATGCCCACCATGCCGGCTTTGGAGGCGGAGTAGTTAATCTGGCCAGGTGCACCGTAGAGCCCGGACACCGACGAAATAAGGACCACGCGGCCTTTCCGCAGCCGGATCATGCCCTTGGACGCCCGCTTGATGACGCGGAATGCGCCCGTGAGGTTTGTGTCCAGGACCGACGTGAAGTCCTCCTCGCTCATGCGGAGCAGAAGGGTGTCCTTGGTGATCCCGGCATTCGCCACCAGGACCTCCACGGGACCGTGGGCTTCCTCGACGATCTTGAATGCAGCATCGATCGACGCCTCATCGGTCACATCGGCTTTGACGCCCAGGATTCCTTCAGGCAGTTCTGTTTCACTGCGGTAGGTGACGGCGACCTTGTCACCGTTGGCGAGGAACGATTCCGCGATGGCCAGGCCGATGCCGCGGTTGCCGCCGGTGATGAGGACGCTGCGGGGGGCAGATACTGCTTCAGACATACATGTGCTCCAGGTTCCGCGGCATTCGGTGCCGCTGCGACAGGGATTTTCCTTTGTTGATCTTATCCGCCGTGCGCAGCAACCGGCGGGCAACAAGGGCCGTCCGCGGTTTGGGCCGCTACCGGCTTGGTGAGAGAATTGGAAGAGGCCTTTGGAGCGTGATGATTCAACTGTGACCACAGGAAGCAGTCCCCTACAGCAAGTGCCCGGAGACCCGGACGCTGTTTCCGGTGACCCCGAAGTCCACAGCATCACCGATGCGGCAGCTGCCCACTCCGAGGACATGCGTCAGCGCATGATCAAGTATGCGATCGCCATGGGCATCCGCATGGTCTGCATCATCTTGATCTTCGTCGTGGACGGTTGGTTCAAGATCATCGCGATCGCGGGTGCTGTCTTCCTTCCCTGGATTGCGGTGGTCATCGCCAACGGCAGCGACAAGGCCGAGGACCACAGCGAATCCCTGCTGGATTACGTGGCAGTACCGGAAATCGAAAAACCGTCCCAACCTGCGGAGGATGAATCCGCGGACACGCCAACCGTGCTCCAAGGCGAACTGGTGGATGACGAACCATCGGCCAGCCCTGCGGAACACACCCGTGGCCAAGCAAGCGAGGCCGGGAAATCCGGCGATGAACAGGCGACTTCATGAATATCTTTAGCCTCGGCAACCCCGGCCTTTCAGGCCAGGAATCCCGGCAGGCCGCGGGGCCGGTGACATGCTCACGGAAGGGTTGCCGGGCCGGCGCCGAGTGGCAGCTTCTATGGAACAACCCACGCATCCATACAGCAGAGCGGCGGAAAGTGTGGCTCTCCTGCGGCGACCACCGGGAGTGGCTGGAGGACTACCTTCAAACCCGGGGCCTCTGGAAGGAAAGCGTGCCGTTCGTGGCCGACGAGGACCCTGCGAACGAGGCCGGCTGAATGTACCGTTTCCTTTTCTCCAGCAAATGGCTGGGGTACTTTGTCCTGGCCGTGATCTTCGCCACCGCGTGCGTTTTCCTGGGCCGCTGGCAGATGGACCGCCGGGCCGAGACTCTTGCAGAGATCAACCGCGTGGTCAGCAATTATTCAGCGACCCCCATCCCTTTTACGGAAATCAGCGACCAGTTCCACACCCTGGACCCAGAACGGGAATGGACGCAGGTCCAGCTGCGGGGCAGCTACGACCTGGACGGCCAGCGTGTTGTACGTAACCGTCCGCTGAACGGCCAGCCGGGCTACGACGTCGTGGTTCCCTTCCGGCTCACCACCGGCGAGTCGGTGGTCATTGACCGCGGCTGGTTGCCGATCGGCAACAACACTCCAGGCCGCCCCGATGTAGTGCCAGCCCCTCCGGCGGGCGAAGTGACCGTAGTGGCCCGACTGAAACCTGCCGAGCCGAAGCTTGACCGCGGTGCCGTGGATGGGCAACTCGCTTCAATCGACCTTGCCAGCTTCGCCAAAGAATTGCCCTACCCCATCGCCACCGGAGCGTACGGGCAGTTGGCCAGCGAGGATCCCGCGGTGCAACCGATGCCCACCCCGTTCCCGAAGCCGGCCACGGAAGAGGGCACGCACCTTTCCTACTCCCTGCAGTGGTTCGCTTTCGGTGTGCTGATGTTCATCGGTTTCGGCTACGCCGCACGGCAGCAGGCCCGCAACGCGGCCATTGACGCGGAAGAAGAAGAGGACGAAGGGATCATTGCTGCCGGCGGGACACCCAAGCCCCGGACCCCCGCGGTGCGCAAGAACAAGCGGCCCACGTCCGAAGAAGAGGAAGACGCGATCCTTGATGCCCAAGGCTACTGAATGATTCCGGATCCTGTACTGAACGTAAAGTCAGCCCTGACTGCCGCCGGAGTTTCGGACACGGTGCAAATCTTTGAGGACAAGGTTCCGACGGCGGCCGCAGCTGCGTCGGTCCTGGGGTGCGAGGTCGCCGCGATCACCAACAGCCTGATCTTCGAGCTCGACGGCGCTCCCCTGCTCATCCTTGCCAGCGGTGCCGCACGAGTCGATACAACGCTGGTGGCAGATCAGCTGGGAACCGGAAGGATCCGCCGGGCATCGCCGGACTTCGTACTGGAACACACCGGCCAGGAAGTAGGAGGTGTAGCCCCAGTGGGCCACCCTAAGAAACTCCGAACCATCCTGGACACTTCGCTGCGGGAATACCCACTGCTCTGGGCAGGAGCCGGAGACCACAACTCCATGTTCTCCATCAGCTACGAAGAGCTGGCGCGCATCACCGACGCCGAACCTTTACAGGTCCGCTAGGCCGCGGACGGCCAAGCGGGGCTCAAGCCAGCGTAATGAGATCCAGGTAGTCCTCGTTCCAGTGGTCCTCAACGCCATCAGGAAGCAGCACCACGCGTTCCGGGTTCAGTGCCGAAACTGCACCTTCGTCGTGGCTGACCATGACAACGGCACCGCTGTAGTTCTTGAGCGCGCCCAGGATTTCGGCGCGGCTGGCCGGGTCCAGGTTGTTGGTGGGTTCGTCAAGCAGCAGTACGTTGGCGCTGGAGGCCACAATGGTGGCGAGGGCCAGGCGGGTCTTTTCTCCACCGGAGAGCACGCCTGCGGGCTTGTCGACGTCGTCGCCCGAAAACAGGAACGAACCGAGGATGCCGCGGACCTCGGCGTCTTTCATGTCCGGCGCCGAAGAACGCATGTTTTCGAGGACAGTGCGGTCGACGTCGAGGGTTTCGTGTTCCTGGGCGTAGTAGCCCACCTTGAGTCCGTGGCCGGGGATGATGTCGCCGGTGTCGGGCTTGTCGACGCCGGCGAGCATGCGCAGCAGGGTGGTTTTGCCTGCGCCGTTGAGGCCCAGGATGACCACCTTGGAGCCACGGTCGATGGCAAGGTCCACGTCGGTGAAGATTTCCAACGAGCCGTAGGACTTGCTGAGCCCTTCGGCCGTGAGGGGGGTTTTGCCGCAGGGTGAAGGGTCCGGGAAGCGCAGTGCTGCTACGCGGTCGTTTTCGCGGACAGCTTCCAAGCCGCTCAGGAGCCGCTCGGCACGCTTGGCCATGTTCTGGGCTGCCACTGCCTTGGTGGCCTTTGCCCGCATCTTGTTGGCCTGGTCGATGAGGACCTGGGCCTTCTTTTCTGCGTTGGCACGCTCGCGCTTGCGGGCGCGTTCGTCCGTTTCGCGTTGGAGCAGGTAGCGCTTCCAGTCCATGTTGTAGTAGTCGATCTGGGCGCGGTTGGCGTCAAGGAGGTAGACCTTGTTGACAGTGGCTTCGAGCAGGTCGGTGTCGTGGCTGATGACGATCAGGCCGCCCTGGTGGTTCTTCAGGAAGTCACGAAGCCAAGTGATGGAGTCGGCGTCCAAGTGGTTGGTGGGTTCGTCCAGAAGCAGGGTTTCCGCGTCCGAGTATAGGATCCGTGCCAGTTCCACACGGCGGCGCTGGCCACCGGAGAGGGTCTTCAACGGCTGGTTCAGGAGCCGGTCCGGCAGCGCCAGGTTCGAGGAGATTGCAGCTGCTTCGGCTTCGGCTGCGTAACCGCCGCCTGCCAGGAACTCTGCTTCGAGGCGGTCGTACCGGCCCATGGCTTTACGCTGGACGGCGGCGTCCTCGCTGGCCATGTCCTCGTGTGCTTTCTTAAGCTTGCCAACCACGACGTCCAAGCCGCGGGCGGAGAGGATGCGGTCGCGGGCGAGTTGCTCCATGTCAGGGGTCCGCGGGTCCTGTGGCAGGTAGCCGATCTCGCCGCTGCGGGTTACTTTGCCACCAGCGGGGAGTCCTTCGCCTGCGAGGACGCGGGTAAGAGTGGTTTTGCCGGCACCGTTGCGCCCGACGAGTCCAATCTTGTCCCCTTTGTCCACCCGGAAGTTAACCTGGTCCATGAGCAGGCGTGCGCCAGCGCGGAGTTCAAGGTCCTGGACGGTAATCAATTCGGGTGATGCCTTTCAATGGGGAACGCCTGCGGGGACCGGTGGGCCCGGTCAGGTGCGGGGCCTGACAGCTGCGGCGGGGTGGCTGTGAGAACAGCCTGTCCAAGTCTACCGGCACCCCGGCTGCGGACTGGCATCGGCCCGTGAACGGAAATTTTGGGGCACCCTGCAAAGAATCCGCGGCGTGCGTTGTGGGAAGGCTCCAAAATGGGGGTTCCCTGGCCTCCGTACCCTCGAAAGCAGGGGAAAGTTCCGCACGCACCGCACCACATCACACTTGATTGGATCCTTCATGAGCCAGACCGCCTCTGCCACAGCCACGCGCACCGTCACACCTGCCCGTCGACGTTGGACCGCTACCGACATCGGCCTTATCGCCGTCTTCGCAGCGCTCGTCGCGGCCTCCTCGATCGTCCCCGGTATCCCGGTGGGAACCTTGGGGGTTCCGATCACCTTGGTGACCCTCACCGTGATGCTCAGCGGACTGGTGTTGGGCGCTGGACGCGGTTTTGCCGCCGTCGGGCTCTATGTCCTGCTCGGCTTGGCAGGTTTGCCCATCTTCAGCGGCGGCCGCAGCGGGTTGGGCATCCTGGCGACGCCCTCCGCGGGCTACATTGTGGCCTTCCCTTTGGCCGCAGCCGCCACGGGCTACCTGGCCGGCGTCGTTATCCGTCGTACGGTCAAACACCGTGGCCTGTGGCTCTTCGCCGCCGCCATGGTCAGCAGTATCGTCATCATTCACGGTCTTGGTGTCCTGGGCATGATGCTCAACGGCAAGCTGGACTTTGGTAAGGCTTTCCTCGCCGACCTCGCCTTCTACCCCGGTGACATCCTCAAGAACGTGCTGGCCGTGGTCATTGCTCTGGCCATCCACAAGGCTTTCCCAGACGTCCTGGTCCGTCGGGTCAAGTAGGCAGTGAACAATCAGTTAATGAATTCCATCCATTTCGACGGCGTCGCGGTACGAGTGGCGGTCGACGGCAGCGACACTGCCAAGACCCTCCTGCACAACGTTTCCCTGGAGTTGCCGGAGCGCCGCATTGGCGTCATTGGTGCCAACGGTTCCGGAAAATCCACCCTGCTGCGCCTCCTGAATGGCCTGGTTACACCCAGCGAAGGCACGGTAGCGGTCCACGGCGATGACACCGTGGCGAATGTTCGCCGGGTTCGGGGCAACGTGGGCTTCGTGTTCACCGATCCCCTGTCTCAGCTGGTCATGCCGACGGGCCGCGAAGACGTTGAGCTTTCACTCCGCCGTTCGGTCAAGAACTCCAAAGAGCGCGCAGCCCGGGCCGAAGCTGTCCTTGCCCGTTTCGGCCTTCTGGGCCTGGCCGACCAGAGCATCTACGAACTGTCCGGTGGGGAACGGCAGCTGCTCGCGCTGGCCGCCGTTCTGGCCGTTGACCCCAAGGTTCTGGTCCTCGACGAACCATCGACCCTGCTGGACCTGCGCAACCGGGAGCTCCTTCGCCGAACCATCGCAAGCCTGGACCAGCAGGTCATCATGTCCACCCACGATTTGGACCTGGCCCTGGATATGGACCGTGTCCTGGTTGTCGAATCGGGCCGGATAGCGTTCGACGGCGGAGCGGCGGCAGGCGTCGCACACTACCGGATGCTGTGCGCTGCGGAGTTGGAAGGGTTCCCGTCCGGGACCAGAACAGGGGACGTGCCCAGGTGAGGGGTCATGGTTTCCTGATCGCCAACTATGTGCGCGGTGACTCTGTCATCCATCGCGCACCCCTGTGGCTGAAGTTCCTGGTAGTGGCTGCCTGCGGGGCGGCATCGTTCCTGATTGTGGACTGGGCCGTTTCCCTGCTGATCTTCGGCATCGTGTGCGGCATGTTACTGCTCAGCGGAGCAGGCCTCGGACGACTTGCCGGAACCATCCGGATGGTGGCGCCCATTGTGCTGGTGATCGGACTGTTCCAGTGGTGGCAACTGGGAGGGCCCACGGCGGCCCGCATCGTCCTCAACATTCTGGTGTGCGTGGTGGCAGCCTCCGTGTTGACGGCCACTACCCCGGTGCAGGACCTCTTGGATGGCGTGGTCTCCCTGGCCAAGCCGTTCCGGCGGTTCGGGGCCGATCCCGAACGTTTCGCCCTGACCATCGCCGTGATGCTGCGGAGCATTCCGTTCATCGCAGGCGCTTTCTCTGACGTGCGCGATTCTGCCCGGGCCCGCGGCCTGGAGCGGAACCCCCGGGCCCTGGTTCTCCCTGTCTTCATCACTACCGTGGCGTATGCCCGGCAAACGGGTGACGCGTTGGCTGCCCGCGGCCTGGGTGAACCGGAAGACACCCTAGAGCGTTGAGTACCGCATCAGTGCCGCTGTTCCCATGCCGCCGGCGATACTGATCATTGCGAGCCCCAGAGACGACTCCTTCGACTGCAGGAACCGCCGGCGCGCCTGGGCCAGAAGGCGAGTCACCAGGACGGCTCCCGACGCACCGTAGGCGTGGCCCAGCGCCAAAGCTCCGCCGTCCAGGTTGGCCCGTTCGGGCCCGATCCCCATGTGGTCCAGGCAGGCAATCGTCTGTGCGGCGAACGCTTCATTGAATTCGATGAGGTCAATATCGTCCGGCGCCACCGCGTGTCCCGCCAGGAGCCCCTCCGCTGCATTCGCCGCACCGACGCCCAGCAGTTCCGGATGCACCCCGGCGGTGTTGCAACCCAACACCTGCAAGCCGTCCTCCGCGCCCATGGCGCGTGCACGCTTCAGGGAGGTAACGACGACGGCGGAGGCACCATCGGCGTCGAAGCACGAATTCCCTGCTGTGACAGTTCCTCCGGCTACGAAGGCGGCAGGGAAACGAGCCATCATCGGCGCGCGAAGGGAAGGGCGGGGACCGTCGTCGCAGGCCACCAAAGTTCCCTCGTCGCCCAGTGCGACCATCTCGCCCACGAACCTGCCGTCCTGTGCGGCTTCCACCGCCCTCTGGTGGCTGCGGAGTGCGTAGTCATCCTGCCTTTCCCGTGACACACCACATTCCCGTGCCACATTTTCGGCTGCCACACCCATGTCCGGGTCGCCGTACTCCACCGGCACGAAGGTGGCCCGCGAGTAGAAGTCCAGGCCGCCGTCGTCGTTCCTGTTGGCCCGGGCGGGAGCGGTACTGATGCTTTCGACGCCGCCCGCGATATACAGGGGGTCCCCGCCGGCCGCCACCAGCCGGGACGCCAGTGCAATAGCATCCAGTCCCGAGCCGCACTGCCGGTCCACCGTAAGGCCAGGGACTGAGATTGGCAGCCCGGCCTGGAGCGCGGCGAAGCGAGCCACATTTCCGCCGCCACCCACCGCGTTTCCGATGATGACGTCGTCTACCCCGGCAGGGTCCGCCCCCACTGATTCGACGAGCGAACGGATCACCGGGGCCAGGAGGTCCGGCGCGCGGAGGTGCTTCACCTGGCCATTCGCACGGCAAATGGGAGTTCGCAGCGCAGCAATGATCACCGGTTGCAGGGACTCATCCGTCCGAATGGTTCCTGGAGCTCTGTCAGCCAAGGGGCTGCGCCCGCGGGTCGTGGTTCTTGATCCAGTCCAGGAGGACATTCCTGCTGACTTTGCCCCGGTCCGTCATGGGCAGCTCCGAAAGTACAAAGAACTGCAACGGCCATTTGTCTCTCGCCAGCAGCCCGTCCAGCCCGGTGCGCAGGTGCGTGGCGGTGACTGCGCCGTAGGCAGGTACGACGCCGGCAATCACCTTTTGTCCGCGGATATCGTCAGGCGCCCCGGCAGCGACGGCCACTTCGATGCCCGGAACCGAGGCGAGGGCAAGCTCTACCTCGTGGGGGTAGACGTTCTTTCCGGCGGTAAGAATCATGTCCGAGCGACGACCCAGGATGTGGAGTATCCCGTCCTCAACATAACCTTGGTCGCCCACGGTGTACCAGCCATCCAGGCACCGCAAGGCCTGCCCGTCATCCCCCCACAGATAGCCGTTGCTGACCATTGCGCTACGGACGCTGATATTTCCATGTTGACCGTCGGGAAGCGCTCGGCCCGAGTCGTCCATGATGCGCAGTTCCACGCCCGGGAACGGCTTGCCAATGCCGGTGCCGCCTGCATCGAGCCGCTCGCCCGCGGGCAGCCGGGTACCGGACACGAAGCTCAACTCCGAGGCACCGTAGTACTCGTAAATAGCGGCGTGGGGGGCCCAACGCCGTGCGGCCTCCAACGTACGGGCGTCCAACTTCGACCCCGCGCAGATGATGCTTCGAAGACCCGAAGCGTCGACGTCGCCCGCAAGGCCACGTTCGCTGAGCAACCGCAGCATGGTGGGTGCAAGGACCAGGCGCGTAATGCCGTCATGGCTGATGGCGGCGTGCGTCTCACCCACATCGAAGGATTCAAGAGTGTGGAATGCCGATCCTGCATAGAGGCACTCCGAAAGGGCATAAAGGTTAAGGCTGGCTGACAACGGGCCTGGGGCCAACGTCCGGTCCGACGCCGTGAGGCCAAAGAACTCTATGGATGCTTCAAAGGAAGCCTGCCACGAGCTGCGCGAACGGGTGAAGGCCTTCGGGATCGACGTGGTCCCCGAGGTGAGTCCGATAAGGAACGTGCTGGAAGGATCGCCGTCTTCCAACCCCGTACCTTCCGCAGAGCCCGAATCCAGGATGCGCGCCGAGACTTCCTCGACCATGTGCGGCGGCCACTGCGGATCCAGCACAGCGCACCGCCGTTCCCCTGACACGGCCGCCGCATAGCGTTGCACGAAACCCAACGAGTTGGGTTCGGCAAGAACAGTGGTGGCCGCCGCAGTGCCGAGCAGCGCCGCTGCGGCGTCGCGGAGTCCGGCCCAGGTGAGCCCGGCATTTCCCACAACGACGGCGGTGTCGTGTGGGCGCTCGTCGGCCCAGAGCTGAAGTTTGTCCAGGAAAGGCATCCAGCCAATTTTACGGCAGTGTCCAACGCCAGGCACCAAAAGTGACGTCTATTCTGACTGTATGAGTTTCAATGACGGTGCACAGCTTGACCCTTCCCAGGTGGAAGACCGACGTGGCAGCGGAATGGGCCGCGGAACCAAGATCGGTGGTGGAATCGGCGGCGGCATCGTAGTGCTGCTCCTGGCCCTTTTCGGGATCAATCCCAACATCCTGGGCGATCTGACAGGCGGCGGTAGCCAACCGCCTGCCATCGAAAGTGGCACCGCAGGCGCGGGGGGCCTCCAGGAGTGCCAGACCGGCGCCGACGCCGATAAACGACTTGATTGCCGGATCACGGGCACGGTCAACAGCCTCAATGCGTTTTGGCCGAACTATCTGGCCCAGTACAACGTCCAGTATTCGCGCCCGGGGACTGTCATCTTCGACCAAGCCACCAACACCGGTTGCGGCCCAGCAACCACGGATGTGGGTCCTTTCTACTGCCCCACCGACGTGAAAGCCTATTTCGATCCCGGATTCTTCGATGAACTGGTGACCCGCTTCGGCTCCTCCGGCGGCCCCTTGGCGCAGGAGTATGTGGTGGCCCACGAATTTGGACACCATGTGCAGAACATCCTGGGCAACCTCGATAAGGCACAGCAGGACCCGCAGGGTCCCCAGTCCGGTGGTGTCAGGGTGGAACTGCAAGCCGACTGCTACGCAGGATTGTGGGTCCGGCACGCCACAACGCAAACCGATGCAAGCGGCAAGCCGTTCCTGGATCCCCTGACCGAGCAGGACCTGCAGGACGCCCTGTCGGCCGCCTCCGCCGTCGGCGATGACCGTATTCAAAAAGCGGCCACCGGGCGGGTATCCCCGGAATCGTGGACGCACGGTTCCAGTGCACAACGCCAGAAGTGGTTCTACCAGGGCTACACCACGGGTGACATCAACAAGTGCGACACCTTCGGAGTTGCCGCTCCCTAGGACTTTCGCAGTTAACAAAGAATGGTTCCGGGCACATTGCCCGGAACCATTCTTTTTCCCGCTGCGAGCGGGTGAAACATGCTGATCAGATGTTGAAGCCGAGGGCCCGCATCTGGTCCTTGCCGTCGTCGGTGATCCGCTCGGGACCCCATGGCGGCATCCATACCCAGTTGAGGCGCCAGTCATCAACGACGCCGTCGAGCGACTTGCCTACCTGCTCTTCAAGCACGTCCGTCAGCGGGCATGCCGCCGTTGTCAGTGTCATGTCGATCAGGAGCGCGCCGTCTTCGTCTGAATACTTGAGCCCGTACAGAAGCCCCAGGTCCACGACATTGACGCCAAGTTCCGGGTCGATGACGTCCTTGAGCGCTTCCTCGACGTCCTCGAGGCTGGTGCGCGCCGCGTTGATTTCGGTCATGGAATGATCCTAACTAGGCCTGCACGGCAGGGGCAACGGCTACGCCGGCGCCGGGAGCGTAGCGGTCGTAGCCCTCTTCTTCGAGACGGTCGGCGAGCTCGGGGCCGCCTTCCTCAACAACCTTGCCGTCTACGAAAACGTGGACGAATTCAGGCTTGATGTAGCGCAGGATACGCGTGTAGTGGGTGATGAGCAGCGTGCCCATGTTGCCCTCTTCGTGCGCGCGGTTAACGCCCTCGGACACTACCTTGAGGGCGTCGACGTCAAGGCCGGAGTCGGTCTCGTCGAGGATGGCGAACTTCGGCTTGAAGAGTTCCAACTGGAGGATCTCGACGCGCTTCTTCTCGCCACCTGAGAAGCCTTCGTTGACGTTGCGCTGGGCAAAGTCAGCGTCGATGCGCAGCTGCTGCATCGCTGCCTTGACGTCCTTGGTCCAGGTGCGAAGGGCCGGCGCTTCGCCGTCGATGGCCGTCTTGGCGGTGCGCAGGAAGTTGGTCATGGTCACACCCGGAACCTCTACCGGGTACTGCATGGCCAGGAAAACGCCTGCACGTGCACGCTCGTCGACGCTCATCTCCAGGACGTCTTCGCCGTCCAGGGTGATGGTGCCGCTGGTGACCGTGTAACGCGGGTGGCCGGCGATGGTGGAGGCGAGGGTGGACTTGCCCGAACCGTTGGGACCCATGATGGCGTGGGTCTCACCGGTCTTGATGGTCAGGCTGACGCCCTTCAGGATCTCCTTGGTGCCCTGCTCCGTCTCAATGCTGACGTGCAGGTCCTTGATCTCAAGAGTTGACATGCTCTTCTTTCTTTTCGTTCGTAAGTCTGGCGGTACTGGGTGCTCAGTAGTTATCTACCGAGGCACCGTTCACAACGTTGGTCACGTCCACGTAGACGTCGTCGCCATCGATGGTGACGGCGAAAACCGGGACGGGGTCATAAGCAGGCAGCTGGAGGGGCTGGCCGCTGCGCAGGTCGAACTGGGATCCGTGTCCCCAGCACTCGATCGCGCAGCCTTCAACCTCTCCTTCGGACAACGAGATGTCCGCGTGCGAGCAGGTATCGGCGATGGCGTGGATCTCCCCCATCGAGTCCCTCACGATGGCTACAGGGTAGTCACCGATCAGGACACGCAGCGCCTGCTTGACCTGGATGTCATTGGCGTTGCATACCAGTTCGCCCTTGGTTTCTTCACTCATGGTTGTCCTGCCTGGCCTGTCTTAGTTGTCGGTCGCGGCGAGTTCGCGCTCAACAGCTGCGGTCAGGCGCTCTTCGATCGCCGGAACCTTGATCTGCTGAATGATCTCGTTGAGGAAGCCCCGGACCACCAAGCGGCGGGCAACCTTTTCGGGGATGCCACGGGCCATGAGATAGAACAAGTGCTCGTCATCGAAACGGCCGGTGGCGCTGGCGTGGCCGGCACCCTCGATCAAACCCGTCTCGATTTCAAGGTTTGGCACGGAGTCGGCACGGGCGCCGTCGGTGAGGACCAGGTTGCGGTTGGCCTCGTAGGTGTCGGTGCCTTCTGCTTCCTTCCGGATCAGGACGTCGCCCACCCACACGCTGTGGGCATTTCGACCCTGCAGGGCACCCTTGTAGAGGACCCGCGACTTGCAGTTGGCCACGGCGTGGTCAACGAACAGGCGCTGCTCCAGGTGCTGCCCGGCATCGGCGAAGTAGAGACCGAACATCTCGACGTCGGCGCCAGGTGCGGTGAAGCGGGTGGACGGCGTGACACGCACGAGGTCGCCGCCAAGGCTGACCACGATGTGCTTGAACTTGGCATCGCGGCCGATCTTTGCCTGCTGCGATGACGCGTGGACAGCGTTGTCAGCCCATTCCTGGAGTGAGATCACTGTCAGTTCAGCGCCCTCTTCCACGATGATCTCGACGTTCTCGGACACCACGGCAGTGCCCTGGTGGTCAAGGACAACGACAGCCTTGGAGAAGCGCTCAGCCACAATCACGATGTGCTGGGCTGACGGTGCCTCTCCGGCGCCGGTGACCAGGACCGAAACTTCGCTTTCGGCCTGCAGTTCGGCGGGGACGGTGACAACCGTTGCTTCGGCAAAGTTCTCCCATGCATTGGCGGACACGAGGTCCTCCGGGATGGCTGCCTGGCCAATGCGCTTGTCGTCGCGGCCCACGGTCCCAACAACGACGCCGGCAGGCGCCGTGACGCTGACAGTGGGAGCTGCACCGTTGAGCACCTCGGTGTGGAGGCCGCGCAGGCGCTTCAGGGGGGTGAAGCGCCAGTCTTCCTCAAGGCCGTTCAACGGCTTGAAGTCAGCCAGCTTGTATGAGGTGAGACGGCCTGCACGGGAGCTGTCGGGGATGCCCACGCCGCCACCATGCGAGTGGCTCTTGGCCGAAGCGCCGCCGAGCGGACCAGCGGAAGGCTGCTCCGACGTCGTGCTGGTGTTCGTTCCGGTGTTGACGGGCGAAAGGTTCTCGCCTTCCTCGGTGAAGCCGTTGATAAACGGCTGGGCCGAGGGCGCGCCGATGCGCGCCTTTTCTGTTGTGATATCAGTCATTGTTAACCGACGGACCCTTCCATCTGCAGTTCAATCAAGCGGTTCAGCTCAAGGGCGTACTCCATGGGGAGTTCACGGGCGATCGGCTCAATAAAGCCGCGCACGATCATGGCCATGGCCTCGTCTTCGGGCATGCCGCGGGACATCAGATAGAAGAGCTGCTCTTCGCTGACGCGGGAAACGGTGGCCTCGTGGCCCATGACAACGTCATCCTCGCGGATGTCGATGTACGGGTACGTATCCGAGCGGGAAATCGTATCCACCAGGAGGGCATCGCAACGGACCGTGTTGGCCGAGTGCTTGGCGCCCTCGCGGACCTGGACCAGGCCGCGGTAAGCTGCACGGCCGCCACCGCGGGCCACGGACTTGGAAATGATGGAGCTCTTGGTGTTCGGAGCGATGTGAACCATCTTGGACCCGGTGTCCTGGTGCTGGCCCTCGCCTGCGAAGGCGATCGACAGCGTCTCACCCTTGGCGTGCTCGCCAACGAGGTAGACGGCCGGGTACTTCATGGTCACCTTGGAACCGATGTTGCCATCGATCCACTCCATGGTGGCGCCCTCTTCGCAGATGGCGCGCTTGGTGACCAGGTTGTACACGTTGGTGGACCAGTTCTGGATGGTCGTGTAGCGGACGCGGGCGCCCTTCTTCACGATGATCTCCACGACAGCCGAGTGCAGGGAATCCGAGGTGTAGATCGGCGCCGTGCAACCTTCGATGTAGTGAACGTAGGAGTCTTCATCGGCGATGATGAGCGTGCGCTCGAACTGGCCCATGTTTTCCGTGTTGATGCGGAAGTAGGCCTGCAGAGGGATGTCCACGTGAACGCCCTTGGGCACGTACACGAAGGAACCGCCGGACCACACGGCCGTGTTCAGCGAAGCGAACTTGTTGTCGCCCACGGGGATGATGGTTCCGAAGTACTCCTGGAAGATCTCCGGGTGCTCGCGCAGGGCGGTGTCTGTGTCCAGGAAGATGACGCCCTGGGCTTCCAGGTCCTCACGGATCTGGTGGTACACGACCTCGGATTCGTACTGTGCCGCGACACCGGATACCAAGCGGCTGCGCTCAGCTTCGGGGATGCCGAGCTTCTCGTAGGTGTTCCGGATGTCTTCCGGAAGGTCTTCCCACGTTGCCGCCTGCTTCTCGGTGGAACGCACAAAGTACTTGATGTTGTCGAAGTCGATGCCGGAGAGGTCTGCACCCCAGGTGGGCATGGGCTTACGGTCGAAGTACTTCAGGCCTTTAAGGCGCAGATCGAGCATCCATTCGGGCTCGTTCTTCTTCGAGGAGATGTCGCGGACGACCTCCTCGTTGAGGCCACGACGGGCGTTGGCGCCTACGTCGTTCTTGTCGGCCCAGCCGTACTCGTAGTTTCCGATACCGTGCAGTTCGGGATTCTTCTCCAGAATCTCCGAGATCACAGTGCCGTCGGCTACCGCTTTCTCTGCTATTTGGTCCGTCATCACGGCCTTTCTTGCTGGTTGTTTGATTCCTGGTACGGACTCACGGACTGCTCTTCGGCACCTGTAGGCACCGTGGCAGCCAAGCGCCCGGTAGGTATGTGGGTTGTGCAGACATGTCCGCCCTGCGCGAGCGTAGACAGCCGCCGGACGTCGACGCCGACCAAACGGGAAAAGACCTTGGTTTCGGTGTCGCAAAAGACGGGGAATTCAGCAGCGAGGCGCTGGATAGGGCAATGTCCCTGGCAGAGTTGCACGCTGGACAATGCCGCCGGCAGGGGTGCCTTGGCTTCGATGGAATGTGCTGAGGCAACAAATCCGTCGCGGCTCAGGGCCCTCGACAGGGCAGCCGCCCGGGCAGTGATGTCGTCCCCGGCTGCTTCGACTTCGGGGGCGTACCGGCGTTCCATGTCGGAGAAGCGTTCTTCCGCGTACTCGCGGACGGCGTCCTCTCCGGCGAGTTCCTGGAGCCGCCTGAGCGCTGAACTGGCGATGTTCAGGTAATCGTCGCCGAGCTTGGACTGTCCCCGGGAGCTGAGCACGTAACGGCGTGCGGGTCGGCCTGCGCCGGATCCGGCCTTCGCTACCCGCTTGACCTCGATGACGCCAGTGCGTTCCAAGTGGTCAAGGTGCCGGCGAACCGCGGCGGGGGTGAATCCGAGGAGGTCGCCGAGTTCGGCGGCACTCACGGGACCGACCTCGAGGACGGCACTGAGGACGCGGTCACGGGTGCGGTCATCCGCGTCCGGCAACGCAGGCGCGGCAACGGGTGCCCCTGCCGCTGCAGCATGCCGCTTAGGGGGCATGGAAACTGGACTGCTCATGGAATACACAACACAATCATGTCGTAATTTGTTTCATGCATCCAGTAAGGCAAGACTGACCTACGCCTGCCCGCCAAGTGTGACCGTACTACTTCCCGTAGAATACTTTGGTGCGATCACCCGATTCCCCTGTCCTCACCATAGACGGACTAATTAAGGATGTAGGCCCCTTGGCCTCCCTTGACGGCAAGATGCTCCGGGTAGTCAGTGGGCTGTCCATGGTGGCTGAGCGCGGTCAGGTGACTGCCCTGCTTGGGGCCAATGGTGCCGGCAAGACCACCACGCTTGAGTGTGCCCAGGGCCTGCAGAAGCGGACCGGTGGCAGTATTTCCCTGCTCGGTGAGGACCCGGATACGGCGGGGGCCCAGCTGAGGTCCCGCGTAGGCGTGATGCTCCAGGATGGTGGCCTGCCGCCGTCGGCCCGTCCCATCCCGTTGCTGCGGCACATTGCCGGCATGTACCAAAACCCCATGGATATCGACGCACTGGTGCAGCGCCTCGGAATCGACCAGTTCAGCCGCACCACTGTGCGTCGGCTCTCCGGCGGCCAAAAGCAGCGGCTGGCGTTGGCAGCGGCTTTGGTGGGAAACCCGGAGATCCTGTTCCTGGATGAGCCAAGCGCGGGACTCGACCCGCAGTCGCGCCAGACGGTTTTCGACCTGATTGCGGAACTTCGCGACGCCGGAATGGGGATCATCCTGACGACGCACCTGATGGACGACGCCGAACGCCTTGCGGATTATGTCTACATCATCGACGGGGGCCACAACGTAGTGGAAGGAACTGTTGCCGGGCTTCTGCAACACGACCACACTACTGACGCCACCGTTACTGACCGGACCCTGTTTTTCGATGCGCCCCCCGGCCTGGACTTCACAGGCGTCCTTGGCGGGGCGTTGCGGGTCAGCGAGAGCCGGTCAGGCAGTTACTCGGTAACCGGCGAACTCACTCCCGAGGACCTCGCTGCCTTGACGGCCTGGTGGGCAGAGCGGAACATCATGCCTGCCTCGCTGCGCTTGGAAGCCCGCAGCCTGGAAGACGTGTTCCTTGACATCTCCGGAAGGGACGTCCGATGAGCAAACTGCTTTCACCCAACGCGGGACCGGCATCACTGCCCCGCCGGATCATGCAGCAAGGGCGCTACGAAACCATCACCATGCTGCGCAACGGTGAGCAACTCATCCTCGCGATCGTCCTGCCCCTGATGGCGCTGGTGGGCTTGGCTGTTACCCCTTTGCTTGACGGCCTAGGCGGCTCCCGGGTGGATGTTGCCACCCCCGGAATCCTGGCCCTGTGCGCCATGTCCACGGCCTTCACCGGCCAGGGCATCGCAACGGGCTTTGACCGCCGGTACGGCGTCCTCCGTTTCCTGTCCACCACTCCCCTCGGCCGAACCGGGTTGATTGCCGGAAAGGTCCTGGCAGTTCTGGTGGTCCTGGTGCTCCAGGTTCTGGTGGTGGGGGCAGTCGCGGGCCTGCTGGGGTGGCAGCCCCGGCCAGAGGCTTGGATTCCGGGACTCGGATTGCTGATCCTGGGCGCCGCGGCCTTCACTGCGCTGGGTTTGCTCGTGGCGGGCACTGTTCGCCCCGAGGCTACGTTGGCCATCACCAACCTGGTGTGGATACTCTTTGGCGCCCTGGGAGGAATCGTCGTACCGGCCGAACGACTCCCCGCCCTGGTCCAGAGCATCGTGCATTTCCTTCCCTCCGGTGCATTGGGTGAGGCCCTGCGGGAAGCGTTCCTGCAGGGTACTGTCCCCCTTGCCGCCGTCGTGATCCTCGTACTGTGGACCTTAGTGGCCGGTGCCGCCGCCATCCGCTGGTTCAAGTGGAACTAACCAGCCGCGTGTCAACCAACAATGCAGAACTGAGAAGTGAGAAAACTGTGAGCACGGCTTCGCGCCTCCCGAAAACCGTCCAGCGCCTGACGTCCAAGCTGCCGACCGAGGTCAACAAGACGGTCCGCCGTCTCGCCCTGTTCTCGCTCATTGGGCAGACAGTCCTGGTTGTCACCGGTGGCGCAGTCCGCCTTACAGCTTCCGGCCTGGGCTGTCCCACCTGGCCCCGATGCACCAGTGACTCGCTGGTGAACACGCCGGAAATGGGTGTTCACGGGTTCATCGAGTTCGGCAACCGACTGCTGACCTTCGCCCTCGCTGCCGTTGCGGCACTGATGTTGGTGTACTTGTGGAACCTTCGCAGGGAGCGCCGCGACCTTTTCCTGCTGGCATTGGGACTTCTGGCCAGCATCCCGGCTCAGGCAATCATCGGGGGTATCACTGTCCTGTCCGGCCTGAACCCCTGGGTGGTGGGCCTGCACTTCCTGGTCTCCATGGCGTTGGTGGTTCTCTCTACCCTGCTGGTCAACCGGGCTTACGGCCGCACCGGCAAGTTCATGAACCGCACCCTGCCTGTCCTGCCGACCGTGGCCCGTCCGCTCATGCTCGCTGTTGCTGTGTTCTCGGCGCTGTCCGTCATGCTGGGCGTCGTAGTCACAGGAGCGGGACCGCACGCCGGCGACGCCGATGCGCCACGCAACGACCTTGACTGGGACCTTTTCTCGCACATCCACGCCGTCCCCGCCTACCTGATCACCGGCGGAACCCTTTTCGCACTCTACTTGGTGTTCCGGCACAAGCTTGTTGGACCGTTCCGGACGGCGACATACCTCCTCTTGGGCGTGACCTTGCTCCAGGCCGTCATCGGCTTTACCCAGTACTACAACGGTATTCCTGCCCTGCTGGTGGGCGCCCACATGCTTGGCGCTGCGGTGCTGATGAGCGCCTCAACCAATGCGGCCGACGTCGCACGTTCCAGCCCGCAGCGTTAGCTGCGGATGAGCTGGGCGGGGTTCGCCCGCGACGCCACCACTGCCGGATAGACCGCTGACAGGGTACCGCTCAGCAGACCCGCCGCGATACCCAGGATGGCCGCATCCGCCGGTATAACGGGCAGCCAGCCCTCGTTCGCCGAATAGGCAAGGGCAGCGCCCATTCCTGCGGCGGCGCCGGCAACCCCGCCCAGCGTACCCACCAACGCACCCTCCACCAGAAACATGGACGCCAAGGCGCCCCTGCGCATACCGAGGGCCAGCCTCAACGCTATCTCCTGCGTTCGTGCCAGGACCCCCACATACATTGTTGTGCCTGCGCTCAAGCTTGCGATTGCCAGGAGAATTACCGAAACCATCGCAACCATTCGACCCAGGTCAGTGTTAATCCCGTGTTTGAGCTCCCTGAGGTCAGCAACGGTCTGCACCTCGACTGCTTCCGGTGATGCGGGACTCAGGGCCTTGGGGAGCGCTTCTGCTATGGCCGCCGGCGCGCCCGTGCGGGTACGAAGGACCAGGGTGGCAGCCATCTTGTGTGAAGCAATTGGATACGACCCAACGCCCACCACCACAGCGCCACCCAAAACGGGGTCGCGTCCTGGGTTGTTGATGATTCCCACCACTGATACGGGTTGCCCATAGAGCCAGACCACGACGCCGGGGCCGGGCTTCGCTACGCCCAGTTGACGCGCTGCGTCCCGGCCCAGGAATGCCACCGGTGCCCCGAATGAATGGTCAAGCAGAGCGACATCACCGTAGGAAACGTGGGCCCCCTGCAGGCGGACGTAAGCGGCGTCTGCAATGAGGACTGCACCACTGAATGGAGGTGCTTCCGGGACGGAGCCCGGCCGGAACGTCGAAGGCTGTGCCTCGCTGGCCGGGATTTCGGCGACCACGCCGGCATCGGTGACCCCGGGAAGCAGGCTCGATTCCATCAGATCCGTCGACACAGCCGCCCAGGAATCGTAACCGCCCACCCGTGTGGCCCGGACTTCATCATTGGCCGCTGCGTTTATGCGTGCGGAAACCTTGACGGCGGCACTTTCGCTGAGACTGACGGCCGCGACCAGCCCACCAGTGCCCAAAAGGAAAGCAAGAACCAACAGCAGGGCCTTGGCTGGGCGTGTGGTCAGGGCAGACAGCGCGTCAGCGACAAGGTCGATGACCTCATGCCTGCGACGCCGGTCCAGGATGGGACGATGTTCGCCGGCTGTGAAGTGATTCTGTCCACCCTGTTCTGCAGGGAAAACGGGCCCCGTGTCGTCAATAATGCGTCCGTCCCGCATGGTGATGGTTCGGTCCGCGGATGCTGCGATGCCAGGGTCATGCGTGACCACGACTACCGTGGTGCCGCCCTTCTGTAGCTGCCGTAGGTGATCCACCACCACGCGTCCGTTGGCGGTGTCCAGGCTTCCGGTGGGTTCATCGGCCAGAACCACGGTGGGCGCGCCGATGACCGCGCGTGCAATGGCCAGGCGTTGCCGCTCCCCACCGGAGAGCAAGGAGGCGGGGGTTTGTGTCCTGTCCTCCAAGCCGAACCTGCGCAGGGCGGGAATAACCAAGCGCTTCTGCTCTTTCCAGGCAACTCCCCGAGAGCGAAGCCCCAGAACTGCGTTTCTGGCAGCGGCGTCCCGTCCCACCATGTGGGACTCCTGAAAAATGAACCCGAAGGTCCTTGCCCGGAGTTCCGCCCGCTGCCTGATCGGCAGAACGCCGACATCGGCGCCCATCACTACATACGTTCCGCCAGTCGGCGCGTCCAGCAAACCCAGGATGTTGAGCAGGGTCGATTTGCCGGAGCCAGAGGGCCCGACGATAGCCACGAATTCCCCTGCCCGAATGTCCAGGTTCACGTCTTCCACGGCTTTGGCCCCGGGAAACTCCCGGCTGACATGCCGCAGGGAGATCAGGGGGTCCTCCCCGAGCGGGGCGATGCTGGGCGCGAGCTGCCCTTTGGCGCTCACGGCAGCAGAACCTTGTCGCCTACGGCGATGCCTTGGACGTCGGCCAACGCGGCCCAACCCTCAGCCTGGGCTGTCACTGTGACGTCTATCCGTTTCGAACCCTCTTCCGTGCCGAGTTGGACATAGGCGATTCCCGACTCCTGTCGAATGGCGATGAGCGGCACCGCGAGCGACTGGGCCGGCACGCTTCCGGACGTCGCCGTGACGGACTGCCCGGGTGCCAAGCCAACGGTCCCCGAAGGGATGGAAAATGTAATGTCCATCCCCGGCACAACATTGTTGCCGCTGTCACCCTCAGTGAATGCGCCGGCAGCCGTCACCAAGGTATTCACACTTACCGTTCCTGCCCTGACGGTCACTGAGGATCCGACGGCGAAGCTCCCGGCCTGGAGCACGGTGGCCCTGGCTACGATCGTGTCTTCGGCTATGGAGATCTGTGCCACCACGCCATCCTCTGCGAGCACGGCGCCAGTCGCGGCAATCGAAGCAACTCTTCCTGTATCACCCGGAACCTGAACGAAGTCCCGCCAACGAAACATCACTGCGGGTGCGGACTTGTTGCTTGCGTCGACGTTGGATGACGTGGGGGCGGAGAAGCCCGCGGCCTTGTACCAGGCCTCAAGGGCATCTTGGGTCTGCTGGTCAAAGATTCCGGTTGCCTTCACCGCAAACCCGAACCCAGCCAGGCTCTCTTGCAGCGCCCGGACGTCCGGGCCGGAGTCGCCAGCCACCAGGTCCCGATACATCGGAACGTTGGCAGGCATCACCAGAAGGGGACGCCCGGATACGACAGCCAGCAACTCACCTGGCGCCACGGAATCTCCCACGGCCTTGGGTGTGGAAGTCAGGACCAGCCTGTCTATCCCATCGGAAAGACTCGCGGTGACTGGCGACGTTTTGCCGGCCACCACTTTCCCGGCAACAGTGACTTGTTGGGCCACAGCCCGGCGCTCGATGGTGGCCGACACGGGAATCACCTCAGGGGTGTCCTGAGTCGAGGTTGCCATGGAAGCAGCTTGCGAGCCGGCCCAATAGGCAGCAAACATCCCTGACAACGCTACGACACCTGCGACCACCACAAGCCACCAGCGGGGTACGCGTTTCATGGCGGGGCCGTCGAGTCTCGTCTCAGAGCCGCGCATCGGCCACGCCGTGGTCGCGAAGAACCTGTTTGGCTCTCTCAACAGCCGCCGCCTTCTGTTCAGCCAGGACGTTGAGCTCGGCCTGATGGCCTTTCATCAAGGCCGCTTGGTACTGCGCGAAAATGTCATATGGCTTTCTGGCGCCCCCACTGGATTCCTTGCAGTCAACGTCGAGTACCGCCACACGGATTTCATCTTCCTTGGAACCACCCGAGGCGACAGTCCAGGTGTCGCCAGCCACCAGTTTCAGGCCCTTCTCAGCCAGACACCGCTGCCAGTCTTCTCGATACGCCAGATATTCCGGGTCACGGGCCGTGAGCCCCACGGCGTCCTGGGTAATCTGTTGCTGGACTGACAAATCACCGGCCAAGCCTTCAAGGAATTCCGGGAACCCGGCCCGCCCCACAGTGTTGCTGCACTTGGTTTCTGCCTGCTGGTGCTCGGCGCTGAGGGCGGGCCGGTCGGGCTGTTCTGGCATTACGCCGGCAACCTTGCGGATCTCGGGCTTGACGCCGTTTTTTGCGGCCAGTGTCTTGGACCATTGCCCGTATCGACGGTCTTGAAGCCCTTTGCCGTCACCACCCCAAGGGGCCACGGTGAATCCGGCGTCCTCAACGCAGTCGTAGATCAGGAATGCCACCGCGGAATTGACCAGGACGTTCTCCCGGTCGGAGTACCAGTAGGCACTCATCGGGAGCACGACCTCTCCCGTGGCCTCATTGAGGACCGCACGCGCACCTGCTCCTGCTGCGCGATCCACAACAGGAAGGTTTGACGTTGACGTTGGCGCGGCCGGGGCTTGGCCCACGGGCGAACAGGCTGTGACGATGACCGAAACCACCAGCATCGTCACAGCACTGCCTACGGCTTGAAGCATGGTCGTTGCACTGCGCAATCCGTCAGCCCCAGACGCTCGTGATTTCGTCGTCCCAGTTCCTGCCGGCCACCATGGCACTGCCCCTCAGGTCGTTCATGGCGTTCCCGCCCCGGAAGATGATGCTGTACCCGGAGAAGTTGTCATCAACGTAGAAATAGACGTACGGAGAAGCTGGATCGGCGGGTGGCCCTACCACCAGGGAACTTGCCTTATCGTTCGCTGCCGTTCCGACGTTGGAGGTCACCCATCCGAAGGTTCGCTGCGTTCCTGTAAACCAATAGTCGTCGTAGAGGCATACCCTTGCCGTGGAGCATGCCGGGGCGGCCTGGGCGGCGGAAACGCCCGTCAGGACCGAAGCCCCTGCAATGGTCATCACTCCGGCAGTACGCAATAGCTTCTTCATTGCTTCCCCAAATCTTGGTCGGAAATGGAACAGCTTTGTTCCGCTTCGAACGGTAGGGGATATGTTGCGACACCTAGTCGGACTCCAGCACAACTAGGTGGTGTCGACGCTGAAAATGAGTGCTGGGAGCCCTGAACTAGGTGTTGAAGGAAGCCGCGTAGGTGGTATGAGCAGGCGTGGTGCGGTGGGTAAAAGCAAAAGGCACGACGCCGCACCCGGGTAAGTGGCGGCGTCGTGCCTTTGCGTTGGGCTAGCTGAAGAGTCGGCTTAGCCGCCGATAAGCGGTGAACCAATGAAGGGATCGACTGCCAGCGCGATGAACAGCAGGGTCAGGTAGCTGATGGAACCGTGGAAGACCTTCATGGCTCCCTTGTTGGAGACGTCGCCGCCCTGCGCACGCTTGTAGAGGGCGTGGCTCTCGTACAGGAACCAGGCACCGGCAGCGACGGCAGCAATGGTGTAGACCCAGCCGGCTCCACCGACAGGAATCATCAAGAGCGAACAGGCGACCATCGCCCAGGCGTAAAGAACTACCTGTACGGAGACCACCTTGGCGCCGGCGATGGCTCCGAGCATGGGCACGTTTGCGTTCCGGTAGTCCTCGCCGTAGCGCATGGACAGTGGCCAGTAGTGCGGGGGCGTCCAAAGGAAGATGACCATGAAGAGGACGATCGCCGGCCACTCGACGGTGTTGGTGACAGCAGCCCAGGCGATGAGGACCGGGAAGCAACCGGCCGCGCCGCCCCAGACAATGTTCTGGGCAGTCCGGCGCTTAAGGATCATGGTGTAGATCACCACGTAGAAAACGATGGCACCCAGGCCCAGCCATGCGGACAACGGGTTCGCGCCGAACCAGAGGATCGCGATGGAAGCGGCACCGAGGATCCAGGCGAAGACCAGGGCTTCCCGGGGAGTCACTTCACCGGTGACCAGCGGACGCTTCTCGGTCCGGTGCATCAGCTTGTCAATGTCGCGGTCGATATAGCAGTTGAAAACCCCGGCACTGCCAGCTGCGAATGCGCCACCGACCAAAGTGGCCAGGATCAGACCGATGGAAGGGAATCCCCGCTGCGCGAAGATCATGGTGGGCAGCGTGCTGACCAGCAGAAGTTCGATGACACGGGGTTTGGTCAGAGCCAGATACGCCTTGAATTTACGGGACATTCCAATGCTTCCCCGGGCCGGGGACGCGTTGACGGGCGTATCAGTTGTGCTCACGGCGGCAGTCACTCTGTTCTATGCTCTGGGGTTCTCGCAGCGGCTGCCGTCCCGGTTTTCGAAAGCAAACACGGGCGCATGAACCGCTGGTGGCCTCCAAATATCATACCGTGGCCGGAAGTGGCCCAATGTCCGCAAAATTCGTCAATGTTTCCGAAACTTCACTCCCGCGCCGGGCCATCGTGATTCATATAAGGGAATTTCTGTCCAGTTAGTGGGATTCCCTGAGTTGCATGACACGTTTAGGGCTAAGCTGGTGAGCAGATCAGCACACGTTGACCATCCGGGAAACCGTATTCTCGGATATCCGTGCGTCTGGATGAGAGATCAACGTTTCAATGGTGAACGGCTGGTAGACACATTGCAGCGGGCGCCATCCTGTGCTTCCTGCGTGCTGTCCGTACGCCTGCCGTCAGCACAGAGAGGGGCTCGGTTTTCGTGCCACATTTGGAAGAGCAAGAACTGTCATGGACCGATCTGGACAAGAAGGCTGTTGACACCGTTCGCGTGTTGGCCGCCGACGCCGTGGAGAAGGTCGGCAACGGCCACCCTGGTACGGCAATGAGCTTGGCTCCGGCAGCGTACCTGCTGTTCCAGAAGCTGATGCGCCACGACCCCAAGAACCCAGACTGGATTGGCCGCGACCGGTTCGTCCTGTCCCCCGGCCACACCTCGCTGACCCTCTACATCCAGCTTTTCCTTTCCGGTTATGGCCTGGAATTGAAGGATCTTGAGGCGCTGCGCACTTGGGGTTCGTTGACCCCGGGCCACCCCGAGTACAAGCACACCGCCGGTGTGGAAATCACCACCGGTCCGCTCGGCCAGGGCCTCGCGTCCGCCGTCGGGTTCGCCTACTCACAGCGCCGCCAGCGCGGCCTCTTCGACGCCGATGCTCCCGCCGGCGAATCGCCGTTCGACCACACCATCTGGGTTATCGCATCCGACGGCGACCTCCAGGAAGGCGTCACGTCCGAGGCTTCCTCGCTGGCCGGACACCAGGAACTGGGCAACCTCGTAGTGATCTACGACGAGAACCACATTTCCATCGAAGATGACACCGACATTGCCTTCACCGAGGACGTACTCAAGCGTTACGAGGCCTACGGCTGGCACACCCAGCGCGTCGACTGGACCAAGACCGGCGACTACGTCGAGGACGTCCAGGAGCTCTACTCGGCACTGCAGGCTGCCAAAGCTGAGACGAACAAGCCGTCCATCATCTCGCTGCGCACCATCATTGGCTACCCGGCACCGAAGAAGCAGAACACCGGCAAGATCCACGGCTCCGCCCTCGGTGCCGAGGAAGTCGCAGCCCTGAAGACTGTGCTCGGTTTCGATCCGGCAAAGTCCTTCGACGTTGACGAGGAAGTCCTGGCGCACGCCCGCAAGGTCCTGGACCGCGGCGCTGAGTCGCGTGCTGCCTGGCAGAGCTCGTTCGAAGCATGGCAGGCCGCCAACCCGGACGCTGCTGCACTGCTTGAGCGCGTTGAAGCCAAGAAGCTCCCCGTCGGCATTGATGCTGCACTGCCGGTGTTCGAAGCCGGCAAGGACGTTTCCACCCGTGCCGCCTCGGGCAAGGTCCTGAACGCGATCGGCCCTGTCCTGCCTGAACTCTGGGGCGGCTCCGCTGACCTTGCCGAGTCGAACAACACCACCATCGAAGACTCGCCGTCGTTCATCCCGACGTCGCGTTCCACCGATGCCTGGAAGGGCAACCCCTACGGACGTGTCCTGCACTTCGGTATCCGTGAGCACGCTGCCGCGTCGATCGTGAACGGTATCTCCCTGCACGGCCGCACCCGCGCCTTCTCGGGCACGTTCCTGATCTTCAGCGACTACCAGCGCCCTGCCATCCGCCTCGGCGCCCTCATGGGTGTTCCGTCCCTGTATGTCTGGACACACGATTCCATCGGCCTGGGCGAAGACGGACCCACCCACCAGCCCGTGGAGCAGCTCGCGACCCTCCGCGCCATCCCGGGCCTGGACGTTGTCCGCCCGGGCGACGCCAACGAGGTCTCGGCAGCATGGAAGGCCATGCTGGAAAACCACGAGAACCCGGCCGGCATTGTGCTGACCCGCCAGAACATCCCCACCTATGCCCGCGGCGAAGGTGAGGCTGCAGGTGACACCTTCGGTTCCACTGCAGGTGTTGCCAAGGGCGGTTACGTCCTTGCCGAAGCCTCCAAGGACGGCGAAACGGTTGACCCGCAGGTGATCCTGATCGGCACCGGTTCAGAGGTCCAGCTCGCCGTCGCTGCCCGCGAAGCCCTCCAAGCCGAAGGCATCGCAGCCCGCGTGGTTTCCATGCCCTGCGTTGAATGGTTCAACAAGCAGGACGAGGGCTACCGCGAGTCCGTGCTCCCCGCCGCCGTGAAAGCCCGCGTTTCTGTTGAAGCCGGCCTTGCACTCGGCTGGCGCGAATTCGTCGGCGACGCCGGCCGTTCGATCTCCCTGGAACACTTCGGCGCCTCGGCCGACTACAAGCGGCTCTTCAACGAATTCGGCATCACCGCCGAAGCCGTCGCGGCCGCAGCCAAAGACTCCCTCGCAGACTCGAACGCATAACAGTCTGCTCCCCTCTCACAGGAGAAAAAACATGTCTAGCACTCCCACGCAGCAGCTCTCTGATGCCGGCGTTTCCATCTGGCTCGATGACCTCTCCCGCACCCGCCTGGACACTGGCACCCTGCAGAAGCTCATCGACGAAAAGAACGTCGTTGGTGTGACCACCAACCCGTCCATCTTCCACGCCGCCATCACCGCCGGCACGGACTACGACGCCACTATCGCAGCGCAGGCTGCCGCGGGCGCCAGCGTTGAAGAGACCATCTTCGAGATCACCACTACGGACGTCGCTGACGCCTGCGATCTCTTCGCGCCGATCGCCGCCGCCACCAATGGTGTGGACGGCCGCGTCTCCATCGAGGTGGACCCCCGCCTTGCCTGGGACACTGCCGGCACCATTGCCGAGGCCAAGCACCTCTACGCAAAGGTCAACAAGGACAACGTCCACATCAAGATTCCGGCAACCCTGGAAGGCCTCGAAGCCATCACGGCAACCCTGGCCGAGGGAATCAGCGTCAACGTGACCCTGATCTTCTCCTTGGAGCGCTACCGCGCGGTCATCAATGCCTTCCAGTCCGGCCTTGAGCAGGCCAAGGAGAACGGCCACGACCTCTCCAAGATCCACTCCGTGGCTTCCTTCTTCGTTTCCCGCGTTGACTCCGAGATCGACAAGCGCCTCGATGCCATCGGCACAGACGAAGCCAAGGCACTCAAGGGCAAGGCGGGCGTCGCCAACGCCCGCTTGGCCTACCAGGTCTACGAAGAACTCTTCTCCACCGAGCGCTGGGCTGTCCTGGCCGAGGCCGGAGCCCTGCCCCAGCGCCCGTTGTGGGCCTCCACCGGCGTCAAGGACCCGGCCTACCCGGACACCCTTTACGTGACCGAGCTCGTCGCCGCCGGAGTGGTCAACACCATGCCGGAGAAGACGCTCGACGCTAC
The DNA here is from genome assembly GCF_031455195.1 of Paenarthrobacter nitroguajacolicus. Taxonomy (GTDB): domain Bacteria; phylum Actinomycetota; class Actinomycetes; order Actinomycetales; family Micrococcaceae; genus Arthrobacter; species Arthrobacter nitroguajacolicus_D. Next base: position 368,781 of record NZ_JAVDSH010000001.1, read on the forward strand.
GTTCGATCACGGCGTCGTCACCGGTGACACCATCACCGGCACCTACGACGAAGCGAACGAGACCCTCAATGCCCTCGAAGCACTGGGAGTCTCCTACAACGACGTCGTCACCCTCCTGGAGACCGAAGGCCTCGAGAAGTTCGTTGGCTCCTGGAAGGAACTCCTCGCCGACGTCGAAGGCGCACTCGTCACCGCACGGAAGGCTTCCTAACCCACTATGAGCACAATCAGCTACGACGCCAGCGGTGCCGCCCAGCAGGCCATCGCCCAGCACATCGACGGCCTGGTCGAAGAAAAGATCGCCACGAGGATATTCGCCAAGGACCACACCCTGTGGGGCCCGGATGCGGAGTCCGAGTCGGCGATCCGCCTCGGCTGGGTAGAAGCCGCCACCGTGTCCCAGGCCTTGGTCGGGGACATCCTGGAACTTCGTGATTCCCTCCGCGCCGAAGGCGTCTCACGCATTGTCCTCTGTGGCATGGGTGGATCGTCCTTGGCTCCCGAGGTTATTGCCGGCACCGCAGGCGTCGAGCTGACCGTGCTGGACAGCACCGACCCCGAACAGGTCAGTGCTGCCCTGGCTGACCGGCTGGAGGAAACGGCCATCGTCGTTTCCTCCAAGTCCGGCTCCACCGTGGAAACCGATTCGCAGCGACGCGTGTTCGAGAAAGCGTTCACTGACGCCGGTATCGATGCCAAGAGCCGCATCATCATCGTCACCGATCCTGGTTCGCCCCTGGACAAGGCCTCCCGCGAGGCAGGCTACCGCGCGGTGTTCAACGCCGATCCCAACGTGGGCGGACGCTTCTCCGCACTCACCGCCTTCGGCCTGGTCCCTTGTGGCCTCGCCGGAGTAGACATCCAGGCGTTCCTGGACGAAGCGGAAGAAGCTGCCGAGATCCTCAACGAGGATTCGGCAGACAACATCGGCCTGGCCCTGGGCATCGCCCTGGGCGGCACTAACCCACTCCGCAACAAGATCGTCATTGCCGAGGACGGTTCCGGCATCGTCGGCTTCGCCGATTGGGCCGAACAGCTCATTGCCGAGTCGACCGGCAAGCTGGGTACCGGTGTCCTGCCGGTCGTTGCCGGTCCAGAGTCCCCTGAGGCCCTGAACGGAGCCGAGGACGTCCTGGTGGTGCGACTGGTCGGTGCGGATGCCGACGTCGAACTTCGCGAAAACGAGGTCGCAATCGCCGGTGGCCTGCCTTCCCAGATGTTCGTCTGGGAGTTTGCCACGGCAGTTGCCGGCCGCCTCCTGGGAATCAACCCCTTTGACCAGCCCGACGTCGAAGCCGCCAAAGTGGCAGCCCGTGGCCTGCTTGATGCCCGCCCGGAGCCCACACCGGCCGCTTTCACGGACGGTGTGGTGGAAGTGCGCGGTGGTGACTGGCTCGGTTCTGCTGCGACCGTGGCCGAAGCCGTGCAGGCGCTCCTCGAACAGCTCGGCGCGGACGGCTACCTGAGCGTCCAGGCGTACCTGGATCGCATTTCCTACGCCCCCCTTGAGGGGATCCGGGATGAGCTTGCCGCTGTGAGCGGCCGCCCGGTCACGTTCGGCTGGGGTCCCCGGTTCCTTCATTCCACCGGCCAGTTCCACAAGGGCGGACCGGCCATCGGCGTTTTCCTGCAGGTCACTGCCGCCGCTTCCACCGATCTCGAAATCCCGGAGCGCCCGTTCACGTTCGGGCAGCTCATCGCCGCGCAGGCATCGGGTGACGCCCAGGTCCTTGAAGGACACGGCCGTCCTGTGCTGCGCCTGCACCTCACCGAGCGCGCCGCAGGTGTAGCGCAGCTCCAGGACGTCGTCGCTGCGCTTGCCGGCCAGGCCAGCGCACTCGAAAGCTAAGGCACAAAACACAACATGCCAGAAACTGAAAACGGCAGGAAGAACGCTGGCCTGCGGAACCCCTTGCGGGATCCGCGGGACCGGCGCCTGAACCGCATCGCCGGGCCTTCGTCGTTGGTGTTCTTCGGAGTCACCGGCGACCTCGCCCGTAAGAAGCTCATGCCCGCGGTCTACGACCTCGCCAACCGTGGCTTGCTCCCTCCGAGCTTTGCCCTGGTGGGTTTTGGTCGCCGTGAGTGGGATAACGCCGAATTTGCGGCCGAGGTCAAGGAAAACGTCAAGGCGCACGCCCGGACGAAGTTCGATGAAGCGGTCTGGGAGCAGCTTGCCTCCGGTATCCGCTTTGTTCAGGGCGAGTTCGACGACGACGACGCCTTCGAGCGCCTCGGTGATGTACTGGATGAGCTCGATGAAACCCGTGGGACCCGCGGTAACCACGGCTTCTACCTGTCCATCCCGCCCAAGGCGTTCGAGCAAGTCTGCCGGCAGCTTTCCAAGCACGGCCTGGCCCAGGCCAAGCCGGGCCAGTGGCGCCGAGTAGTTATCGAGAAGCCGTTCGGCCATGACCTGGAATCCGCTCGGCAGCTGAACGACATTGTCGAATCAGTGTTCCCGCCGGACGCCGTATTCCGGATCGACCACTACCTGGGCAAGGAGACGGTACAAAACATCCTTGCACTGCGCTTCGCGAACCAGTTGTTCGAGCCGCTCTGGAACGCCAACTACGTGGACCACGTCCAGATCACCATGGCCGAGGACATCGGCACCGGTGGGCGTGCAGGCTACTACGACGGCGTGGGTGCGGCCCGTGACGTCATCCAGAACCATCTGCTGCAGTTGCTCGCCCTGACCGCGATGGAAGAGCCGATCTCGTTCAACGCCGATGACCTGCGTGCTGAGAAGGAGAAGGTCCTCGCCGCGGTCAAGCTGCCCGATGACCTCTCCACGCACTCCGCGCGTGGCCAGTTCACCGGTGGTTGGCAGGGCGGCGAGAAAGTCCTCGGTTATCTGGACGAGGACGGTATCCCCGCGGACTCCAAGACGGAAACCTACGCGGCGATCCGGGTGGATATCAACACCCGACGCTGGAACGGCGTTCCGTTCTATTTGCGTGCCGGCAAGCGCCTGGGCCGTCGTGTCACCGAAATCGCCGTGGTGTTCAAGCGTGCACCAAACCTTCTGTTCCGTGACCACGGTGAGGACGACTTCGGCCAGAACGCCGTGGTCATCCGCGTGCAGCCCGATGAGGGCGCCACGATCCGTTTCGGGTCAAAGGTACCGGGCACGCAAATGGAAGTCCGTGATGTCACCATGGACTTTGGTTATGGGCACTCGTTCACGGAGTCCAGCCCCGAAGCGTATGAACGCCTCATCCTGGACGTTCTCCTGGGCGAGCCGCCCCTGTTCCCCCGCCATCAGGAAGTCGAACTTTCCTGGAAGATCCTTGACCCGTTCGAGGAATACTGGGCCGGGCTCGATGAACAACCGCAACCCTACGCACCCGGCAGCTGGGGACCGGCCTCGGCCGATGCCCTGCTGGCCCGTGACGGACGAACCTGGAGAAGGCCATGATCGTAGATCTTCCCGATACCACCACTTCCAAGGTCTCCAAGAAGATCACGTCGCTGCGCGAGCAAGGCGGCGTGATCGCCTTGGGCCGTGTCCTGACCTTGGTGGTCGTGACGAAGTCGGGGCTCGAAGAGGAGGCCATCGAGGCCGCCAACGAAGCCAGCCGGGAACACCCCTGCCGGATCATCGTCCTCGCCGACGCCGGCGCTGAAGGCCCGGACCGCTTGGACGCGCAGATCCGCGTGGGCGGCGACGCCGGTGCCTCCGAAGTCATCGTCCTGCGCGGCCACGGCCACATGGCCCACGAAAGCGAATCGCTCGTGGCGGCCCTGCTGCTTCCGGATGCCCCGATCGTTGCCTGGTGGCCGCACGGTGCACCGGAAAGCGCGTGTGAGACCTCGATTGGCCGCATCGCGCACCGCCGGATCACGGATTCGGCCAACGAACCGGACCCTCGCCTGGCGCTGGAAAACATCCGGTCCACCTACAAGGCCGGTGACACCGACCTCGCTTGGACCCGACTGACCAACTGGCGCATGCAGCTGGCCGCTGTGTTTGACCAGGTGGACGGTGACCCTGTTTCGGCTGTTGCGGTGGAGGGAGCCTCGGATTCTCCCAGTACGTTGTTGCTCGCTGCCTGGCTGAGCCTTGCCTTGCAGGCACCTGTCACGATTGTGGCGGATCCCGCAGGCACGGGCATCCGACGTGTCCGACTGACCCGAGCCAGCGGCGATGTGCAGTTGTTCCGTCCCGGCCTGTCCGTGGCTGAACTGACGCAGCCGGGACAGCCAGCGCAGCGGATCACGCTCCCCCGTCGGAGCCTCAAGGACTGCTTGGCCGAGGAACTGCGTCGGCTTGATCCCGACGAAGTCTTCGGAGAAGTGATTACGATGGGACTGCCACTTACCAGCCAGAGGAGAGTCCAGACCAGTGCACGCTGAGCCAAGAGTAAGCATCCACCCCGACTCGAAGGTGCTGATGGCTGCCATTGCGGCCCGCCTCATCACCAAGCTTGTGGATGTCCAGGACAAACACGGCGAAGCCACGGTAGTCCTGACGGGCGGCACTGTTGGCATTGGAACGTTGAAGGCAGTAGCCGACTCGGCTGCGGCTCCGGCAGTGGACTGGTCCAAGGTCAACTTCTGGTGGGGCGATGAGCGTTTCGTTGCTGCTAACAGCGATGACAGGAACACGCGCCAGGCGCACCAGGCGCTTTTGTCGCACCTGGACGTGGATCCGACACGCATACACGAACCTGGATCGGCGGACCAGTTCGCTTCCGCGGAGGAAGCAGCTGCTGCCTACGCCGATGAATTGAAGGCTGCCGCGGAGGCGGAGCACGCAGCGGACATGTCCGATGACAGGCCGGAACACCCAGGCGTACTCCCCCGCTTCGACATCCTCCTTCTTGGTGTTGGCCCGGACGCGCACGTAGCGTCACTGTTCCCCGAACAGGCCGGCATTCGCGAGAAAAAGCGCACGGTGGTGGGCGTCGTGAACTCCCCGAAGCCGCCGCCGTCGCGGATTTCACTGACGCTTCCGGCCATCAACACCGCCCAGGAAATCTGGATGGTCGTGGCAGGTGAGGACAAGGCCGGAGCGGTAGGGCTCGCCCTTGCCGGCGCCAACCCCGTCCAGGTCCCGGCAGCGGGCCCTGTGGGCCGTTCGCGGACTCTGTGGCTTATTGACGAGAATGCAGCGTCACGCGTCCCCCAGCAACTCGTCCGGAAGGACCCCGCGGGCGCGTAACCGCTCCAACGCTCCGGCCAGGACCACTTCGGCGTCCTGGCTGGAGCGTCTCTCTTTAACGTAATCCAAGTGGGACTTGAAGATTTCGTCCTCAGGCCGCGACGATGCCGGGTGACTGGGATCCCTTGAAGCAGGCAGTCCACATTTGGGGCAATCCCACGCCTTGGGTATCTGCTCGTCCGGTAGTTTGAGGAAGACCAGCTGGGTTTCGTGTCCCTTGGCGCACCAGTATGGGACCCGGATACGGGGCAGCTGTTGCCCTTCGCCGTGGTCGCTCTGATTTCTGGGTTCGGATCCTTGGGTGACCCCCACTCGGGTGCCCCGGTAACCTGGCGTGCCATGAACCATTTTCGAACCCCTAGCGAGTCGGTGGTCGGCCGTCACGGCCCTGCGGCCTCGCGGCCAACACGGCCATTCTAATGCGGGGAGCCCGACGGCGGCACTGCTGTTTGGTGCGGGGCAAGAAAAAAGGGGAGGTTCCTGTGAAGGAACCTCCCCTTGCCAGGAACGACTAGGAGTCGCCGCCCGAAGCAAAACGCATGATCAGGCCCAAGCCAATGATGACTACGCCCCAGGTAATTCCGAGAATGATGGTGAAGCGGTTCAGGTTGCGCTCGGCAACACCTGAGGAGCTCAGACCTGAACTCATTCCACCACCGAACATGTCGGACAGACCGCCGCCACGTCCCTTATGCAGGAGGATGAGCAGCGTCAGCAGGAGGCTGGTGATGCCCAGCAGGATCTGCAGAATGACTTGAAGAACGTCCACGACGGCCTTTCGAAGAAGCGGAAATCGGGAGCCGGACTAGTCAGTGACCAGGTGGTTCTCGAACCTGACAATGTTAGCAAACTCCGCGGGGTCCAGGCTGGCGCCACCCACAAGCAAACCGTCGACGTCGCTTTCTGCCATGATTGCCGCGGCGTTGTTGGCCTTGACGGAACCGCCATACAGCAACCGTGTCTTGGACGCGACCGTTTCGTCAAAGAGCACGGCAAGTTCGGCACGGATGGCAGCACACATTTCCTGGGCATCCTCAGGACCGGCTACTTCCCCGGTTCCAATGGCCCAGACGGGCTCGTAGGCTACTACAAGCTCAGCCGCCTGCTCGGCCGCAAGACCCTCAACACCGGCCCTCAACTGGGCCAGCGTGTGCTCAACGTGTGTTCCGGCCTGGCGGACTTCCAGGCCCTCTCCCACGCAGAGCACCGGAGTGAGGCTATGGCGGAAGGCTGCCTTGACCTTGGCGTTGAGGACTTCGTCGGATTCGCTGTGGATGGTGCGGCGTTCACTGTGTCCCACCAGGACGTAGGCGCAGCCCAGCTTGTTGAGGAACTGTCCGGAGATGTCTCCGGTGTAAGCACCGGAGTCGAACTGGGACAGGTCCTGGCCGCCGTAGACAACGTCCAGGTCGTCACCCTGCACCAAGGTTTGGACGCCGCGGAGATCGGTGAACGGAGGGAAGACGGCCACCTCCACCCGGTTGTAGTCGTGCTTGGCATCGGACAGGGTCCAGGCAAGCTTCTGCAGCAAGGTGATGCCCTGGACGTGGTCCATGTTCATCTTCCAGTTGCCGGCGATGAAGGGCTTGCGGACGAAGTTGCCGTTGGCAGAGGTAGTCACATGAACTCCAAAGATTACGTTGAGATGTGGAACGGCCGGCAGGACGCATGCGCGTCCTGCCGGCCGGTTTGGTGCTTAGCGGTCCAGGACGCTGAGCCCGGGAAGTTCCTTGCCTTCAAGGTATTCCAGGCTGGCGCCGCCACCGGTTGAGATATGGCCGAACTGTGAATCGTCGAAGCCGAGGGTCCGAACCGCGGCCGCGGAGTCGCCGCCTCCAACAACTGTGAAGGCCACAGTGTCTGTGAGTGCCTGCGCGATGGCACGGGTGCCACTCGAGAAGGCCTCGAATTCGAACACGCCCATGGGGCCGTTCCAGAACACGGTCTTGGCCCCTTCGATGTGGGCGGCGAAAGCCGACGCGGTTTCCGGGCCGATGTCCAGGCCGATGCCGGAAGCACCGAAAGTGCTCTCCTCAATGGCATCTGCCCTGACAACCTCGTGGTCGGCATCCGCTGCGAAACGGCTGGCGACCACCACGTCAGTAGGGACCACAAACGACGTTCCGGCGTCGGCGGCACGGTTGAGGTAGTCCTGGACGACAGGGATCTGGTCTTCCTCAAGGAGGCTGCCGGCAACCTTGTGCCCGGCCGCAGCCAGGAAGGTGAACAGCATGCCGCCGCCAACCAGGATGGTGTCGGCCTTGCCCAGCAGGTTGTTGATGACAGCCAGCTTGTCCGAGACCTTGGAGCCGCCGAGGACCACGACGTAAGGGCGCTGCGTGTCGGTGGTCAGTTTTCGGAGAACCTCGACCTCGGTGTGGACGAGGTCGCCCAGGTACGACGGCAGCCGCGTAGCGACGTCGTAGACGCTGGCGTGCTTGCGGTGCACGGCGCCAAAAGCATCGTCCACGAATGCGCCGTTGTCACCTGTCAGGGCCACGAGTTCGTCAGCAAACGCGCCGCGCTCGGCGTCGTCCTTGCTGGTTTCCCGTGCATCGAAGCGTACGTTTTCCAGGACAAGCACGTTACCGTCCTGCAGGCCGCTGGCCAGCTCCTTGGCGGAGGCGCCGACGGTATCCTTGGCGAGCTGCACGGAGAAGTCCGCGAGTTCAGCCAAGCGGTCCGCTGCGGGCTTCAGGGAGTACTTTTCCTCGGGAGCACCCTTGGGGCGGCCGAGGTGGGCGGTTACGAGCACACGGGCACCGGCGTCCGAGAGCTTCTTGAGGACCGGCAGGGACGCTTTGATGCGGCCGTCGTCGGTCACTGTAGAGCCGTCGAGCGGCACATTCAGGTCACTTCTGACCAGAATGTACCGCCCGCGGACACCTTCAGCGATGAGTTCGTTGAGGGTGTGAGATGTCATGTGTCTACCCTAGCCCAGCTTGGATGCGACGAGCTCCGTGAGGTCTACGAGGCGGTTGGAGTAACCCCACTCGTTGTCATACCAGGAAACAACCTTGACCTGGTTGCCAATGACCTTGGTGAGGCCGGAGTCGAAGATGGACGACGCCGGGTCGCCAACGATGTCCGAGGAGACGATCGGGGCGTCCGTGTAGGACAGGATGCCTGCCCACTGCTCGGACTCTGCTGCGGCCTTCACAGCGGCGTTGACTTCCTCGACCGTTACTTCGCGGGAAACCGTAACCGTGAGGTCCGTTGCGGAGCCGGTGGGGACGGGAACGCGGATGGCGTAGCCGTCGAGCTTGCCCTTGAGCTCCGGCAGGACCAGGCCGATTGCCTTGGCGGCACCGGTGGAGGTGGGAACCATGTTGATGGCAGCAGCGCGGGCACGGCGGAGGTCGCCGTGCGGGCCGTCCTGCAGGTTCTGGTCGGCCGTGTAGGCGTGCACCGTGGTCATGAGGCCACGCTCGATGCCGAAGGCGTCGTTGACAACCTTGGCCAGCGGGCCGAGGCAGTTGGTGGTGCAGGACGCGTTGGAGATGATGTTGTGCGCTGCGGGGTCGTAGAGCTCGTGGTTCACGCCCATGACGATCGTGATGTCTTCGTCGCTGGCAGGTGCCGAGATGAGGACCTTCTTGGCTCCGGCGTCGATGTGCTTCTGCGCCGCGGCGGCCTTGGTGAAGAAGCCGGTGGACTCGATAACGATGTCCACGCCCAGCTCGCCCCACGGAAGGTTCGCGGGATCGCGCTCTGCCAGGACCTTGATCGACTTGCCGTCGACAACCAGGTTTCCATCGACAACTTCCACGGTCTGGGCGAGGCGTCCACCGACGGAGTCGTACTTCAGGAGGTGGGCGAGGGTCTCGGGGCTGGTGAGGTCGTTGACTGCGACGATCTCAAGGTCTGCGCCCTGGGCCAGTGCTGCGCGGAAGTAGTTGCGGCCGATGCGGCCGAAGCCGTTGATACCAATACGGGTGGTCACTATGTGTCAATCTCCTTGGTGCTCTTGCAAGCACGCCTAGTGAGTCGGATCAGATATTTCCAACTAACAGACCCCGCACGCCGTTGGGCAGAGGTGATTATCAGATCGGAGGGCGACCAGCCACGTTGCTGAAGGCTAACCGCCTTCCGTGATCCATCTTACGTTTAACTAAGCCTGCCCCCGCAACTGCGGAGGCAGGCTTTCCAGCATTTAGCCGGAATTCACGCTAAAAGTGACTTTTGTTACATCTGCGTGAACCGGAGCTCACCACTAGAGGACGATGAGGCCCGTGGCGTTGGTGCGTGCGGCTTCGAAGCGCTTGGCTACGTCTGCCCAGTTTGCGATGTTCCAGAATGCCTTGACGTAGTCAGCCTTGACGTTCACGTAGTCCAGGTAGAAGGCGTGCTCCCACATGTCCAGCATCAGCAGCGGAGTGGTGCCGAGTGCAACGTTGCCCTGCTGATCGTAAAGCTGCTCGATGACCAGGTTTCCACCGATGGGCTCGTAGGCCAGGAAAGCCCAGCCGGAACCCTGCAGGGCCAGTGCGGCAGCGCTGAACTGTGCACGGAAGGCATCGAACGAACCGAAAGCGTCGTCGATGGCTGCTGCGAGTTCGCCTTCAGGCTTGTCGCCACCGTCCGGGGAAATGTTGTTCCAGAAAACGGAGTGGTTGATGTGGCCACCGGTGTGGAACGCGAGGTCCTTGGAGAGGCGGTTGATGTTGGCGAAGTCGCCCTTGTCGCGTGCTTCAGCGAGCTGGGAGAGCGCGTTGTTGGCGCCTGCGACGTAGGCCGCATGGTGCTTGCTGTGGTGCAGCTCCATGATCTTTGCCGAAATGTGCGGCTCGAGTGCTGCGTAGTCGTAGCCGAGCTCGGGCAGAACGTACTCTGTCACGAAATCCTCCAATGTAATGGACTGAAGTCCGGGTTGGTAACTCTCGTTATTTCATCCGGCCAGCGGACCGGCCGGAAATCCTTGGCGAAGAAGCCTGCTCTTGCCTCCACCGGGAACAACCCGCGGGGCCCTCGCAGTATTTCCTCCGCACTTTTTCGATTCTATGGGTGCGGGCTACTCGTCCATCATTTCGGGAGTCACATTTGCCTCAGTGCCCGGGATACCCAAGTCCAACGCACGCTTGTCGGCCATGGCCAGCAGGCGGCGGATGCGGCCCGCAATGGCGTCCTTGGTCATGGGCGGATCAGCGAGCCGGCCCAATTCATCCAGGCTTGCCTGCTTGTGGGCAACACGGAGCTCCCCCGCGTACTTCAGGTGGTCCGGTACGTCGTCGCCCAGGATCTCCAGGGCGCGGTCCACCCTTGCGCCGGCCGCAACGGCGGCCTGGGCTGAGCGGCGCAGGTTGGCATCATCGAAGTTGGCAAGCCTGTTGGCCGTGGCCCTGACTTCCTTGCGCATCCGCCGTTCCTCCCAGACCATGAGTGCGTCATGGGCACCCATACGGGTCAGGAGGGTCGCGATGGTGTCGCCGTCACGGATCACCACGCGGTCCACACCACGCACTTCGCGGGCCTTGGCCTGGATCCCGAGCCGCCGGGCCGCACCCACCAGGGCAAGGGCCGATTCGGGTCCGGGACACGTCACCTCCAGGGATGAGGAACGTCCCGGCTCCGTCAGGGAACCGTGTGCGAGGAAAGCACCCCGCCAGACAGCCTCGGCGTCGGCTGCTGAACCGTTCACGACAACCGATGGGAGTCCCCGCACCGGCCGGCCCCGCCCATCCAAGAGGCCCGTCTGCCGGGCCAGGGCCTCGCCGTCCCGGACCACGCGGACAACGTAGCGGCTCCCCCGGCGCAGGCCACCACCGGAAACCACGATGATTTCGCTCTGGTGGCCGTAAACCTCGGCGATCGCGGCGCGCAGGCGCCGTGCCGTGGAGGCCAGGTCTACTTCGGCCTCAATGACGATGCGCCCTGAAATGATGTGCAAGCCGCCCGCAAAGCGCAGCATTGCTGAAACCTCGGCCTTGCGGACCGAAGATTTCTTGATGTCCAGCCGGGACAGTTCGTCCTTGACCGACGCAGTAAGTGCCATCGTGTGTTCCTAACTGTTCCCGAAAATATCGTGGTACGCCGCTGCCAGCAGCAATGGATCATGGACGGGGCGGCGCCTCGACGCCCCTACTCTACCCAACACCACTTCGGCACCGAGCATCCCGGCAGCCTTTTCGAAGGCCTTCAGATCCTGGATCGCAGCGGGGTCGGCAAGAACCACATCCACGCTGAACTCGGGTGCATAACGGCGCAGGACGTCCAAATGGTCAGCGGCCGTCATACCTGAGGTTTCCTTGGTCTCCACGTCCAGGTTCATGGTCAGGCAGCGCTTGGCCGCGGTGTCCCCGAGCGCTTGGCGAAGCTCAGGTAGCAGCAGATGCGGGAGCACCGAGGTGTACCATGAGCCGGGTCCAAGGATCACCCAGTCGGCCAGTTCGATGGCGGTAAGCGCTTCCGTGCAGGCGGGAGCCGCTTCGGGAAGGAGAGTGACATCCTCCAGTTTCCCCGCCACGGCGCATTTCGCCTGGCCCCGGACGGTCTGCAGTTCATAGCCGCCGCCCGGAAGCTGCACCCTTGCCTGGCCCTCAATGGTGAGGGGAACACTGGACATGGGCAGCACTTGCCCGCGGGCGCCGAGCAAGGCTCCCGCCCATTTCAGTCCGGCGACGGTGTCGCCAAGCAACTCCCACAGCGTGACGATGAGCAGGTTGCCCATGGCATGGTTGTCCAGCGACCCGCCCTTGGCAGAGCCGGCGTCGAAGCGGTGCTGCATGACATCGCGCCAGGTACGTCCCCAGTCGGTATCGTCGCAGAGCGCACTCAAAGCCATCCGCAGGTCCCCGGGCGGGAGGACGCCGTACTCGTCGCGGAGACGCCCGGACGAACCGCCGTCGTCCGCTACCGTGACGATTGCCGTCAGCTCGGAGGTAAGCAGCCGCAGGGCGGACAGTGACGCCGCCAGTCCGTGGCCGCCGCCCAAGGCGACCACCGACGGGCTTTTCTTCTGTTGGCTGCCGGGGACGCCCTTCGGGGGAATGAGCGGCAGCGGGCCCGTCAGGACCCCCACTATTCGCGCCCCAGGTCGCGGTGGGTGGTGGTAACGGTGACGCGGGGATACTGCGCCAGGCGCTTGGAAAGCTCGACGGCGACGGCCACCGAACGGTGCTTGCCTCCGGTGCAGCCCACAGCCAAGGTGGCGTAGTGCTTGTTTTCCTGGCGGTAGCCGTCCAGTACCGGCTCCAAGGCACTGACGTAGCGGTCAACGAACTCGTGGACGCCATCAGCGGCCAGGACGTAGTTGCTGACGTCCTCATCCAAGCCGGTGTGCGGCCGGAGTTGCGGAACCCAGTGCGGGTTGGGAATGAAACGCGCGTCGGCGACGAAGTTCGCGTCCACGGGCAGCCCGTACTTGAAGCCGAAGCTCATGACGTTCAACCGCAGGGTGACAGGTCCGGTGTCGCTGAACAGCTCGGTGATGGCCGTGGCAAGTCCGTGGACGTTGAACTCGGTGGTGTCCAGGACGACGTCAGCATGCTCGCGCAGTTCCCGCAGGACCTCGCGCTCGATACCGATGCCATCGAGGATCCGTCCGCCGCCCTGAAGCGGGTGGGGCCTGCGGCCTTGCTCGAAGCGGCGGACCAGCACTTCGTCGCTGGCGTCAAGGAACAACACCCGGAAAGTGATGCCTGTGGCGCTGAGCGCACCCAGGGCCGTCTGGATGTCGGTGAAGAGGTCCTTGCTGCGGACATCGACCACCACGGCCAGTTTAGGAATCGATTTGGGGGCGTGCGAAACGATTTCAGCCAGGGTGCCCAGCATTTGTGGGGGCAAGTTGTCCACGACATACCAGCCGTGGTCTTCCAAGGCATCGGAAGCCGTGCTGCGGCCAGCCCCTGACATGCCAGTGACTACCAGCAGCTCCGCCTCCGGTGGCTTGACGGGCGTGAGGCCGTCCTGCTCCGTGCCGGACCCTGTTGCCTCATCCATCAAGTGTTCCCCGTTCAGTTCGGAATGGTCGTTGCAGCAAGTTCTTACCCTAACTAAGATTCAAGGATTTCGCCGGTGGTCATGTTGATCGCCGGAGCTGCCTCGTCGGAGTCCGCGGTGGTCCCCAGATGCTGGACAACTGCGGCTGCCAATGCCGGGCCGATGCCCTTGGCGGAGGTGAGCTCCTCCACTGACGCGGCGCGGATTTTCTTGAGCGACCCAAAATGGGCCACCAAGGCCTTTCGTTTGGCTTCACCGAGGCCTGGGACCCCGTCCAGCACGGAAACTGTCATGGCCTTGCCACGCTTTTGCCGGTGGAAGGTGATGGCAAACCGGTGCGCTTCGTCACGAATCCGCTGGAGCAGGTACAGGCCCTGGGAGGTTCGGGGCAGGATCACCGGGAAGTCGCTGTCGGGCAACCAGACTTCCTCAAGCCGCTTGGCGAGCCCCACGACGTAGACGTCGTCGATTCCCAGCTCCGCAAGGGCACGCGATGCCGCGTTGACCTGCGGTTGTCCGCCGTCCACCACCACCAGGTTGGGTGGGTAGGCGAACTTGGCTTTGGGTGCGGGCATGGTGGGATCCGACGGCGGCACCTCACCGGCGCGGACGCTCCCGGGCCTTGCAGGGTTGCTGATTTCGCCGGAAACAACAGGCACTTGTGCGACCTTATCCGCCAGGTAATGCCGGAACCTGCGCGTCAGGACGTCATGCATGGCTGCGGTGTCATCTGCTGCTGCGGCACCCGTGATGGAGAACTTGCGGTAGTCAGCCTTCTTGGGCAGGCCATCCTCGACCACCACCATGGATGCCACCACGTTTGTTCCTTGCACATGCGAGATGTCGAAGCACTCGATGCGCAGCAACGGCACGGGTATGTCCAGGGCTTCCTGGAGCTCTTGGAGGGCCAAGGACCGGACAGTGATGTCCCCGGCGCGCCGGGTCTTGTGCAACTTGAGGGCCTGCTCCGCGTTGTCGCGGACAGTGGACATCAGCGCAGCTTTGTCCCCGCGCTGGGGCACCCTGATGTCCACCTTGGCGCCGCGCAGGCCTCCCAGCCATTCAGCGAGCTCTGCGTGGTTGCTGGGGTTTTCCGGGACAAGGACTTCCCGGGGGATGCGCCCTTGGACTTCGCTGTCCTCGCCATAGACCTGCTGCAGCAGATGTTCGATGAGTTCGGGCGTGGTGGCATCTTCGACCTTCTCAACCACCCAACCCCGCTGGCCGCGGACACGGCCCCCGCGCACGTGGAAGACCTGGACAGAGGCCTCCAGCTCGTCGTCATGCAAGGCGAAGACGTCGGCATCGGTGTCCTCGGCGAGGACCACGGCGTTGCGCTCAAAGACCTTGCGCAGGGCGATGATGTCATCCCTGAGCCCAGCAGCGCGCTCGTAATCGAGGTCGGCTACCGCCGATGCCATCTCTTTCTCCAGCCGGCTAATGAAGCGTTTGGCTTCGCCGCCCATGAACGAACAGAAGTCCTCTGCGAGCACCCGGTGTTCATCAGAAGTCACCCTGCCAACACATGGCGCTGAACATTTGTCGATGTAGCCAAGAAGGCACGGCCGTCCGCTGGACTCTGCCCGCTTGAAGACTCCCGCACTGCAGCTGCGAACCGGGAATACCCTCAGGAGGGTGTCCATGGTTTCCCGGATGGCCCCGGCTGTATAGGGCCCAAAGTACCTGGTCCCTTTTCTCCGCTCGCCACGCATGACTTGCACCCTGGGGTATTTTTCGCCCATGGTCACCGCGAGGTACGGATACGTTTTGTCGTCACGGAAGACGACATTGAAGCGTGGCTTGAATTCCTTGATCCACGTATATTCGAGCTGCAGCGACTCGAGTTCACTGCCAACCACGGTCCATTCGACGCTGCTGGCCGCGTGGACCATGGCATAGGTCTTGGGGAGCAAACCTGCCGGGTTGGCGAAGTACGAGTTCAGCCGTGAGCGGAGGTTCTTGGCCTTGCCTACATAGATGACCCGTCCATGGGGGTCGCGGAAACGGTAGACACCCGGCGTGGTGGGAATTTCACCCGTCTGGGGTCGGTAACTTGCTGGATCTGCCACGTTTCCAGTCTAGTGAACCGGACCGACACCAGATGCCACGGACAACCCGCGGACCTGGGTGGTTAGTCCACGGACTTGCTCTGGTTGTAGCTCGTGGACCGTTCCTGGCCGCTGAGCAGGGCAATGGCATCCATGATCTTGTCCGTGACCTCGCGGCGGGCCGGCAGAGAATGATCCGGGCCCGTCTTCTCGAAGTAGAGCGGTTCGCCGACCTTCATGGTGAAGTGCTGGGGCCGGACTGCGTTCTTATCCGCCGGCTGCAGCTTCTCGGTGCCGATCAGTCCTACCGGGATGACGGGGGCTCCGGTAGTCAGCGCAAGCCAGCCCACGCCCGTGCGACCACGGTAGAGGATTCCATCACGGGACCTGGTGCCCTCGGGGTAAATGCCGATGCCCTTGCCCGACTCTAGGATGTCCAGCAGGGTCTTCAGCGCCTGTACGCTTGCAGCCTGCTCGCCCCGCTCCACGGGGATGGAACCAACGGCCTCAAAGAAGGACTTCATCACGGCGCCCTTGACGCCCTTGGTGGTGAAATATTCCGCTTTGGCAAAGAACGCGACCGGACGGGGCATCAATGCCTGCACGATCACGCTGTCCAGGAAGGAAAGATGATTGGGGGCAACAATGAAGGGACCGTCAGTCGGTACGTTTTCCAGCCCAATGACCGTAGGGCGGCACGTGGAGGAAATGAGCCCGCGGGTAGTCCACCGGATCGCATCAAAGACTGCCATCGTTTTGTACCTCGCTCAGGGCTGCCGTGCGGACAGCGTCAAGTTCTTCAATTGTGCTTTTCAGTTCAAGCGCGGTTGTTACCACGGTCACTGCACCGGCCTGCTCGAGTTCGCCATCGGGCGCAAAACCCCAGCCGACGCCGATGCAGTCCAGTCCGTTGGCCATCGCACCAGCTATGTCCTGGTGCCTGTCCCCCACCATGACTGCGGGTTGCGAGTGCAGGTCGGCCAGGGCCGCGCCCACGATTTCCACTTTGCCGGAGGCCGTGTTGGCGCCCAGGGACTCGTCGTCGGCGGCGCCCCGTATGGAGACGAAGAAGTCGGCAATGCCATGATGCTCAAGGACCAGGCGGGCAATGGACTGTGGTTTTTGGGTAGCTACCGCCACCGGACGGCCGGACTCAGCAAAGTACTGCAGGAGACCGTAAATACCCGGGTAAAGCTTGCTCTGGGCGATACCGGATTCCTTGTAGTGGCGCCGATAGCGATCAATAACCTGGTCCACCAATTCGGTGGGGACATTCGCCAAATGCAGGAGCGAATCACTGAGCTTTGGGCCCACCATGGAATTCAGGATTGCCTGCTCCGGGACGGGAAGGTCCATTTCCCTGAGGGCAGCCGAGATTCCCCCAGTTATACCGCCGGCAGGATCGACAAGGGTGCCGTCCAGATCGAATATTACGGGCACCTTTGTTTGAGTCACCGGGTTAGTTTCTCACGAGTAGCGGCATGCCTGAAACTCGCATGCCGCTACCGGAATACTTCTATCCCAGAATCTCGGCCAGGAATGTTGCGGTGTGGCTCTCAGTGGATTTCGCCACCTGCTCGGGTGTTCCCGTCGCGATTATCCGGCCACCGCCCGATCCACCGTTGGGGCCCAGGTCCACAATCCAGTCGGCTGACTTGATGACGTCCAGGTTGTGTTCGATGGTGATGACGGTGTTGCCTTTGTCCACCAGCCCCTGGAGAACCATCAGGAGTTTCCGGATGTCCTCGAAGTGCAGCCCTGTGGTGGGCTCATCCAGGACGTAGATGCTCCTGCCGTTCGAGCGCTTCTGGAGTTCGGCTGCAAGCTTGACGCGCTGCGCCTCGCCACCCGACAGCGTGGTGGCAGGCTGGCCTAGCCGGACGTAGCCCAGGCCAACGTCCACCAGAGTCTTCAGATGCCGCGCAATGGGCGTGAAAGCCGCAAAGAACTCCGCACCTTCCTCAATAGGCATGTTGAGGACGTCGGCAATGGTCTTGCCCTTGTAGTGGACCTCAAGGGTTTCCCGGTTGTAGCGCGCACCATGGCACACTTCGCAGGGAACATAGACGTCCGGCAGGAAGTTCATCTCGATCTTCAACGTGCCATCACCCGAGCAGGCCTCACAGCGCCCGCCCTTGACGTTGAAGGAGAACCGCCCGGGCTGGTAACCCCGGACCTTGGCTTCGGTGGTCTCGGCGAACAGTTTGCGGATGTTGTCGAAGACGCCGGTGTACGTTGCAGGGTTGGACCGGGGCGTACGGCCGATAGGACTCTGGTCGACGTGGACCACCTTGTCCAGGTGCTCCAGTCCCGCCACGGTCCGGTGGCGACCGGCCACCTGCTTGGCGCCGTTGAGCTTATTGGCCAGCACCTTGTACAGGATCTCGTTGACCAGCGTGGACTTGCCGGATCCGCTGACGCCAGTGACGGCGGTGAAAAGTCCCAGGGGGAAGGTCGCGTCAACGTTGTTGAGGTTGTTCTCCCGGGCGCCGACAACCTTCAACTCGCGCTTTTTGTCATACTTGCGACGCTTCTTGGGGATGTCGATGGTCCGGCGACCGGACAGGTAATCGCCGGTCAGCGATTCCGTGTTCGCCAGGAGTTCTTTGTAGGTGCCGGAGTGCACAACCTGGCCGCCGTGCTCACCGGCGCCCGGTCCAATGTCCACCACCCAGTCGGCCTCTTGGATGGTGTCTTCGTCGTGCTCAACGACAATCAGCGTGTTACCGAGGTCCCGGAGGCGCGTGAGCGTCTCGATGAGTCTCCGGTTGTCGCGCTGGTGGAGGCCGATGGACGGTTCGTCAAGGACGTAAAGGACACCCACCAGGCCGGAGCCGATCTGGGTTGCCAGCCTGATCCTCTGGGCTTCGCCGCCGGACAATGTGCCGGAGGGCCGCTCAAGGTTGAGGTACTCCAAGCCGACATCCAGGAGGAAGGTCAGCCGGGCCTGGATCTCCTTAAGCACCTGGTTGGCGATCTGCGCTTCCCTGTTGGTCAGGGTCAGGCTGCCCAGGAACTCCGCGCATTCCCGCATCGGCAGGGCGGCGACTTCGGCGATCGATTTGCCGTTGATCAGCACCGACAGCGACGCCGGGTTGAGGCGCGCGCCGTTGCACTCAGGGCAGGGGATCTGCCGCATGTATTCTTCGTAGCGGTCACGGGCCCAATCCGAGTCCGTTTCCCCGTGCTTCCGGTGAACGTACTGGATGGCACCTTCGAAGCCGGTGCTGTACTTACGCTCCCGGCCGAAGCGGTTCTTGTACTGGACAACAACCTTGTGGTCCTTGCCGTGCAGCACGGTGTTGCGGACGTCCTTCGGAAGTTTCTCCCACGAGGTCTTCATGGAGAAGCCCAGTTCGTGCGCCAGGCCCTCCAGGAGGCGGTTCCAGTATTCGGTGGTCGCCGTACCCAATGACCACGGGGCGATGGCGCCTTCGCCGAGCGATAGCTCAGGGTTGGGAACAATCAGTTCCTCGTCGACTTCAAGCTTGGTACCGATGCCACTGCAAGCGGAGCAGGCACCGAAGGGGTTGTTGAACGAGAAGGAGCGCGGCTCGATCTCATCGATGGCCAGGGGGTGCTCATTGGGGCAGGCAAGGTTCTCGGAAAACGCCCGGATGCGTCCGGGATCGTCAGCATCCAGGTCGACGAATTCAACCAGGACGCGTCCCTCGGCCAGGCCCAGGGCTGTTTCCACGGAGTCCGTGAGCCGTTGGCTGATGTCGTCCTTTACGACAAGGCGGTCCACCACAACCTCGATGGTGTGCTTAAACTGCTTGCCCAGCTTGGGGGGATCGCTCAGCTGGACCAACTCGCCATCCACGCGGGCACGGGAGTAGCCCTTGGTGGTCAGTTCCTTGAAGAGGTCAACGAACTCGCCCTTGCGTCCGCGAACCACGGGTGCGAGGACCTGGAAGCGGGTCCCGGTCTCCAGTTCAAGGAGCTGGTCCACGATCTGCTGGGGCGTCTGCCGGGTAATCGGCTCGCCACACACTGGGCAGTGCGGGCGGCCAACGCGGGCCCACAGAAGCCGCATGTAGTCGTAAATCTCGGTGATGGTACCCACGGTGGAGCGCGGGTTCTTGCTGGTGGACTTCTGGTCAATGGACACCGCAGGTGACAGGCCCTCGATGAAGTCGACATCGGGCTTGTCCACCTGGCCAAGGAATTGGCGCGCGTAGGCAGACAGCGATTCCACGTACCGGCGCTGGCCTTCGGCGAAGATAGTGTCAAAAGCCAACGAGGACTTGCCGGAACCCGAAAGGCCCGTAAACACGATCATGGCGTCCCGGGGCAGGTCCAGGTCCACGTTGCGAAGGTTATGTTCCCGGGCGCCCTTGACCACCAGGCGCGACAGGTCAGGCCTGGCGGGCTTGGTTTCAAGAACGGCTGGGACGCTGTTCGGCGATTCGATGGCGGTATCTTCAGCTAAGGCTTTGGGCACTTACCAATGCTAATCGAAAACTTCTTCGAATTTCCATGTCGTGCCTCACACGCTACTGATCGGTATCAGTCAGCGTCGTAGGCGGCTGCCAGAAGCTGCACGGCTTCAGCAAAGGAAGCGCCCTGTGCCTTCGCGGCGGCCGCGTATTCGGCTGCGACTCCGGCCAGCGCTCCCCATCGGTCGTCCCGTGCACAGACGACAGTTCCGTTCCGCCCCCGGGTAGCTACCACGCCCGCCGCTTCCAGCTCCTTGTACGCGCGGGCCACTGTATGGGGTGCAACATCCAGCGCACCCGCAAGATTGCGGACCGGAGGAAGCTTCGCCCCGACCGTAAGGGCTCCGGAGTCAACCAGTTCGATGATCCGGAGGCGCAACTGTTCAAAGAGCGCTACGGCGCTCCCGGTGTGGGGCCGCCAGGTGCCGGGGAACTCGCCTGTGGGAGTCATCAGTAACTCCGGCCGGTCACCGGCGTCGTGCGCGGCGTGAGGGATTCGAAACGTCCATGGTCCATGTCGAAAATTAGACCAGCGACGCCGGTACGGGACAAGCCGGTCCGGCGAGGGAAACTTTCGGCTGCTGGAATCGGCGGCAATCCAGGGTTCAATTCTTGCGCGCGACCGCAAAGATCCGCCGGAAAGGAAAAACTGTGCCGTGTTTCGTGGCCGGATAAGCTTCCCGCAGCATCGCGGCGTACTCCTGCTCGAAGCCTGCGGCTTCCTCCGCGGACAAAGCCGCCAGCACAGGTCGCAAGCCCGTGCCGCGGACCCATTCCAGGACCGGGTCCTCGCCGGTCAGTACCTGCTGGTAGGTGGTCTCCCAAGCGTCGGCCGCGCATCCGGCGTCGAGCATTATCCCCAAGTAGTCCGCAGGAGTGCCTACAGCGTCATCGTGCCGAAGGACTCCAGCCAACCGGGGCGACCACCGGGGCGACTCTGCCAGTCCGCGCATCAGGGCGTGGGACGGAGAGGTGAAATTTCCCGGTACCTGCATGGCGAACCAGGCGCCGGGTTTGAGGTCGCGCAGCCAAGCAGCCACCATTTCCTGGTGGCCCGGTACCCATTGGAGCGCCGCGTTCGTGACAACCACATCGGTATCCGTATCCGGTTCCCAGCGGGCGATGTCGCCTGGCTCGAACTCCAGGTGCGCGGTCTGCTTCGCCAGCGACTCCGCTTTGCGGAGCATCTCCGCCGAGGAGTCAACGCCCACCACGCGGGCCTCGGGCCATCGATCGGTCAGCGTCGCCGTCAGGTTTCCGGGGCCGCAACCGAGGTCCACCACCTTCCGCGGGTCGTTGGCCTGGATCCTCCCGACGAGGTCATGGAACGGCCTGTCCCGATGATTACCGAACTCGGTGTACTTGGACGGGTCCCACTTCACTAGAGCCTCCTCGCGTCTGGCATCACTGCTGGGCCGAGCCTAAACCGTGCGGGCACTAAGCTGGAAACCAATGAAACTTCTTGAGCAGCTTCCCGGTTCCGCCGATACCGGTCCCCTGGACCCGGACGAAATTTACACACGGTTCGTGGAGTGGACGGAGAGTCGGGGGCTTCAGCTGTACCCGGCGCAGGACGAAGCGATCATGGAACTCGCCTCCGGCGCCAACGTCATACTCGCCACCCCCACAGGTTCCGGAAAGTCGCTGGTGGCCATCGCGGCTCACTTCGAAGCCATGGCACGGGGCAAACGAAGCTACTACACGGCTCCCATCAAGGCCCTGGTATCGGAAAAATTCTTCGCCCTGTGCGACATCTTCGGCGCGGAGAACGTGGGGATGATCACGGGTGATTCCGGCGTGAACCAGGACGCGCCGATCATTTGCTGCACCGCGGAAATCCTTGCCAACATCGCCCTCCGCGAGGGGGCTTCTGCCGAATTGGGCTCCGTCATCATGGACGAGTTCCATTTCTACTCCGACCCGCAACGCGGTTGGGCGTGGCAGGTTCCATTGCTGGAACTCCCCCAGGCCCAGTTCCTCCTCATGTCCGCCACTTTGGGCGACGTCACCCGCTTCGAGGCCGGCCTGACGGAACTCACCGGCCGCTCCACCACCACCGTGAGCTCCGCGGAACGCCCCATCCCGCTGCACTACTACTACCAGGTGACGCCTGTACACGAGACCCTGGAGGACCTGCTCGCCACCAAGCAGGTTCCGGTGTACGTGGTCCACTTCAGCCAAGCTGAAGCCATCGAACGCGCACAGAACCTAATGAGCATCAATATGTGCAGCCGTGACGAGAAGGACCGGATCGCTGAACTCATCGCGGGCTTCAGGTTTGCCGCCGGATTCGGAAAGACCCTCAACAGGCTGGTCCGCCACGGCATCGGTGTCCACCACGCCGGAATGCTTCCGAAGTATCGCCGCTTGGTGGAGCAGCTTGCCCAGGCAGGACTCCTGAAGGTTATTTGCGGCACCGACACTTTGGGCGTCGGCATCAACGTACCCATCCGCACCGTGCTGTTGACGGCTCTCAGCAAGTACGACGGCGTACGAACCCGGCCGCTGAACTCCCGCGAGTTCCACCAGATTGCAGGCCGCGCAGGCCGCGCGGGCTACGACACTGCAGGTACGGTGGTGGTCCAGGCTCCGGAGCACGTGGTGGAGAACACCAAAGCCATGGCGAAGGCCACGGCCAAGTTCGGAGATGACCAAAAGAAGCTGCGCCAGGTGGTCAAGAAGAAGCCTCCGGAGGGGTTTGTTTCCTGGGGCGAGCCGACCTTCAACAAGCTGGTGGAGTCCATACCGGAGCCGCTGACGTCCAGCTTCACCGTCACCCACGCGATGCTGCTGAACCTTATGGAATGTCCTGGCGACCCCTTCCAGGCAACCCGCAGGCTTCTCAGCGAAAACCATGAGAGCCGCCCCGCGCAGCTGAAACTGATGAAGAAAGCCTTGGGGATCTACCGCGAACTCCTGGCAGCAGGAGTTGTTGAACGGATCCCCGAGGACCAGCAAGAGGCTGAAGGACGTTCGGTACGCCTCACCGTTCACCTGCAGGCAAACTTTGCCCTCAACCAGCCGCTGTCCCCCTTCGCCCTTGCTGCGTTGGAACTGCTCGACCCTGAGTCGCCGTCGTACGCCCTGGACGTTGTCTCCGTCATCGAGTCGACGTTGGAGAAGCCTCGACAGATACTTTCCGCGCAGCAGAAGAAGGCACGTGGCGAAGCGGTTGCGGCCATGAAGGCTGACGGTATCGAGTACGACCAGCGCATGGCGATGCTCGATGAAGTCACCTATCCCATGCCGTTGGCGGAGATCCTCGGCGAAGCCTTCGAGGTGTACCGCAAGGCAGCCCCCTGGGTTGGCGACTTTGAGCTTGCACCGAAATCGATCATCCGTGACATGTATGAGCGCGCCATGAACTTCGGGGAGTTCGTCCAGTTCTACGGCTTGGCCCGTTCGGAGGGCATCGTCCTCCGCTATCTGGCGGACGGTTTCCGGGCCCTCCGGCAGACCGTTCCCCAAGACCTGCTCCGCGAGGATCTTGAAGACCTCATCGCCTGGCTGGGCGAACTGGTCCGCCAAGTGGATTCGAGCCTGCTGGATGAATGGGAAGAGCTCACCTCCGGGGCGGCGCCGACACCGCATGACGCTCCCCCGCCCCCGCCTCCGTCGCTGACGTCGAACATCAGGGCCTTCCGGGTGATGGTCCGTAACGAGATGTTCCGCAGGGTGGAACTTTTCGCTGACGAGGATTCCAACGCCCTGGGCGAGCTCGACGCCGATGCCGGCTGGGATGCCGGGCGTTGGGAAGACGTGTTGGACGATTACTTTGACGAACACGACGACATCGGCACCGGTCCCGACGCCCGCGGACCGGGCTTGCTCATCATTACCGAAGAGCCCGGCACATGGAAGGTCCGGCAAATTTTCGATGACCCGGCACGCAACCACGACTGGGGCATTTCGGCCGAAGTGGACCTTGCAGCTTCTGATGAGTCCGGCACCGCCGTGGTCCGCGTGACAGACGTCAACAGGCTCTGAACGGGAATCCCATGGGAACCATCCCCAACCTCGGTGCAGGCCTGCGGGAACTGGGGGCACTCGGTGAACTGCCACCCGCCCCTTGGGACGGCCCGCGCCGGTGGTGGGGCGGTGCATTGGATGTGGAGGGCCTGGCGCTCGGCTCAGTTCAAGCGGTGGCAACTGCACTTAACGCACTGACCGGCTCCGCCGACAGGTACTCCGTGGCCGCCGGTCCGGTGGCAGCCTCGTTCGATTCACTCGGATACTTGCGAATCGACGGTCAGAAACCGATGGGCTTCGCTCCGATGTCAGGATTCCGGCCCACCGCTGATGGCTGGATCCGCCTCCACGCCAACTATCCACACCATGCGGCGCGCTTGTTGGAAGCCCTTTCAGCCAGGGGCCCACAAGACGCGGACCGGGCGCTCTTGTCGATGACCTCCCTGGAGGCCGAGGCCGCGATCGTGGCCAACAAGGGCGTGGCTGCGGCCGTCCGGAGCCGCACCGAATGGCTCGCCTCGCCGATGCGTCCGGCGGCGGCGTCCGGCGACTGGATCGACGTCGAACCTTCGGCTGAGCATGCTGCCGCCTCGCCTGGCACGGCCTGGCTTCCTGCCGGCAACCCACGGCTGCCGTTGGACGGCCTCAGGGTGCTCGACCTGACCCGTGTCATTGCCGGCCCCACCGCAACTCGGCTCCTGGGTGCCCTCGGCGCGGACGTACTACGCATCGACCCGCCCCAGCTTCCGGAATTAACGGACGCTTTCGTCGATTCAGGTTTCGATAAGCGAAGCGCCGAGGCGGATCTTGGCCGGACGGCGGACTTCGCCGTCATGAACGGGCTGGTTGCTTCGGCCGACGTTGTGGTCACGGGATACCACGACGGCGGCCTCGACCGTTTCGGTCTGGCGCCCGGTGCGCTGTTGGCGAGCAGGCCCGGCCTCGTCGTTGCCACCTTGACCGCGTGGGGCCGCGGTGGACCGTGGAGGGGGCGGCGTGGATTCGACAGTCTGGTGCAGGCGGCCACAGGGATCGCCGAACGGTATGGACAACCCGACGACGCAGGGTGGAGACCCGGCGCCTTGCCGGTACAGGCCCTGGACCATGCCACCGGGTACGGCCTGGCTGCTGCCGTCATTGCCTTGTTGGGCGAACGGCTACGGACCGGACGTGGTGGATCGGCGACGATGTCACTGGCACGTACCGCCGAGCAACTTTTCGAACTTCCCCCGGTCCACGGGGATGGTGCTACCAGTCCCCTGCTGGAGCCCGATTTTCTGGTCACGGACAGCCCCTATGGCACCCTCAGGTTCGTGGGGCCACCCCTCCTGGTGGAAGGCACGCAGCTCATGTACCGGGAGCCGCCCGTACAGTACGGATCGTCAGCGTTGGCGTGGCGGCGGCAGGCCGATCTCCCCTAGTAAGCTCGATGCCATGAGTGCAATCCGACCCGCCACCGTTGAAGACGTCCCCGCTATCCTTCGTATGATCCACGATCTTGCGATCTACGAAAAGGAACCGGACGCCGTCAAGAACACCCCGGAGATGCTCACGGACGTCCTCTTTGGCGACAACCCCCGTGTCTACGCCACCATCGCCGAGAATGCCGCGGGCACGGTGCAGGGCTTCGCTTTGTGGTTCCTGAACTACTCCACGTGGGAAGGGGTCCACGGCATCTACCTGGAGGACCTTTACGTCGTCCCCGACGCGCGCGGCGAAGGCCACGGCAAGGCGCTGTTGCAGCATCTGGCCGCGACCGCCGTCGAACGTGGATATGCGCGCGTGGAGTGGAGCGTCCTGAACTGGAACGAACCCTCGATCAATTTCTATAAGAACCTCGGCGCCTTCCCCATGGCGGAATGGTCAACATTCCGTCTGACAGGTGACGCTCTTGAAGCGTTCGGCGCAAACGACGGCCACGTCAACCAGGCACTCGCCCGTGGCTGAAAAAGTGCAGCCAAACAACGGCCATAGCATCCGCGCCCGCCACGAATTCCGCGGGATCCGGACCGTGGAGCACTACTTCACGGTTCCCCTGGACCATGAAACCGACAGCGAAGGCGGCTCCGGCGAGACGATTTCGGTGTTCGCCCGTGAATATTCCTCCGCTGAGCACACGCCGGAGACAGCCAGCCGTTTGCCCTGGCTGCTGTACCTCCAAGGTGGGCCGGGTGGCCGGGGCAATAGGATCACCTCCCTCTCCGGATGGATGAAGGCCGCCGCCAAGGATTTCCGCATCCTGATGCTCGATCAACGCGGGACGGGTTTGTCCGCGCCCATCGAGCGCCAGAGCCTGGAACGACGGGGAGACGCCGAGGCGCAGGCAGAGTACCTGACGCATTTCCGGGCGGATTCCATCGTGGCCGACGCTGAGCACATCCGCGCGGTCCTGGACTCCGGACCATGGACCGTCCTGGGCCAAAGCTTCGGCGGTTTCTGTGCTTTGACGTATTTGTCCTTCGCGCCCGAAGGGCTGCGGGAAGTACTGATTACCGGTGGACTGGCCCCTCTCCAGGGTCCGGCCGATCGCGTCTACCGCGCCACGTTCCGCCGTGTCGCGGCCCGCAACGCAGAATACTTCTCGTGGTACCCCGAGGACCGGGAACTCGTGACCCGGATTGTGCGTCATTTGGAACAGCAACCTGAGTTTTTGGCGAGCGGTGAGCGGCTGACGCCGGAGCGGTTCCAAATGGTGGGGTCGTTCCTGGGCGGCAACAGCAGGGTTGATTCGCTGCACTACCTCCTGGAAGACGCATTCATTGAGACGGGCGCAGGGCAGCGGCTATCCGAATCGTTCCTCGAACAGGTGCGGGTGCTGGTGAGCAGGGGAACCAATCCCCTCTACGCCGTGATGCACGAATCGATCTACGGCCAGGAAGAAGCCACCAACTGGGCCGCGTGGAGGGTGCTGCGCGACTACCCGGAATTCGAGCCGGACGCCGCCGAGCCGCTGCTCACCGGCGAAATGGTTTATCCGTGGTACTTCGAGCAGGATCCATCACTCGTCCCACTGCGTGAGGTCGCTGGTCTGCTGGCCAGCAAGAAGGACTGGAAGCCTTTGTACGACACCGGAAGGCTGGCAGCCAACACTGTCCCGGTTGCGGCGGCGGTGTACAGGGACGATATCTACGTCGATCATGACCTTTCCCTGGAGACGGCGGCCGCCGTGCGTGGGCTCCAGCCGTGGGTTACCCCGGACTTCCACCATGATGGCATTGGCGAGGACGGGGAGGGCATCTTCGGGCGGTTGCTGGGCATGGTCCGGGCTGCCCGCTAGATCTGAATCACTGAATCACTTGGTCTCGGGAGTGTCCGGCTGGGCGGAGTGGTCCCCGCAGGGCCGCAATGCCGGCCAGGACCAGTACCGCTGCCGCCACCATGCTGGAAGCAACGTTGAGGCCCTGGTAGCCGATCCATGCCAGGAGCAGCCCGGAGGTGGCGCCGCCCACTGCCCCGGCAGCACCCATCAGCGTGTCCGATACGCCCTGCACGGTGACCCGTTGGCCCGGTGCGACGCTCTCTGCCAACAATGTTGAGCCGGCAATGGTGGCTGCGGACCAACCCAGGCCGAGCAGAATCAGTCCGCTCGTCACCAGGACAGGCTCGTGCTGGCCGAAGCCGGCGATGAGCACTGCCAGTAACAAGAGGCCGTGGCCCAGGGCGATGGTCTTCAGTCGTCCGGCCTTGTCCGTCAGCCACCCCCACAACGGCGACAAGGCAAACATGCCGGCGATGTGCAGCGAAATGGTCACACCTATGACCACAAGGGCGTCCGTGCTGTCGGTGGTCCCTCCGTGGTGCCCCTGATGCGATCCACCCAGCAGTTGTTGCAGGTGCAGCGGCGTCATGGACATGACAGCCACCATCACCCCGTGAGCGGCGACCACGGCCGTGAGCGCCAGCATCGCTGGCGGGGACGAGCGGACAGCCCGCAGGCCGGACCCGATGGTGCCCCTCACGGGCTTCTCCCCCGTGGCGCCTGGCCCGCTGGCGTCGGCGGCCAGGCGGCGGGCCAGCAGCAAGGGGTCCGGCCGCAAGCCGACGAAAAGCAGTATGGCTGCCAGCAGCAGCCCCGCGGCGGAAAACACGAACGGTCCAGCGATCGAAGGCAGGCCCAAAGCCGCTCCGACCGCAGCGCCAGGCTGGATGAGGTTCGGACCTGCGACCGCCCCGATAGTGATCGCCCAGACCACCGTTGAGAGCGACCGGCCACGGCGTTCGGGTTCAGCGAGGTCGACGGCGGCGAATCTCGCCTGGAGGTTCGCTGCGGTACCGAGGCCAAGGAAGGCCGCGCCCAACAACAAGACAACGAACAACTGGCTCATCACAGAAAGGATGATGAGGAGCGCACCGGCCATGGCTGCCACCAGGCCGGTCACGAGACCGACACGGCGCCCACGTGCCTCGGCCAACCGCGCCAGCGGTAGAGCTGCGATCGCTGCGGACAAAGTCAGTACCGTGGTGATCGAACCCGCCCATGCCTCGGAACCGGAAAGGTCCACGGCCAAGAGCGAACCAATGGACAATGTGGCTCCATTGCCGACTCCGCTGAGGAGTTGGGCAGAGCTGAGGAGGAAAACGGAACGGCGCTGGACCCGTTGAGGGTCCAGCGCCGTCGTCGAAGTGGTGTTCACTTCATGAGACTACAACGATCCAAGCCGACTACTCGGCTTCGCTCATGCTCTTTCGTGCGTCCTCTTCCAGCCTTGCATCCATCTTGGCCTGGCGCGCTGCCGGGCTCAGGAGGCTGGCGACGACGGCCACAATGATGGTTCCGACGATGACTGCGAGCGATACGTAGGTGGGGATCTCCGGGGCCCACTCGATGTGGTGGCCGCCGTTGATAAAGGGCAGTTCGTTGACGTGCATGGCGTGGAGGACCAGCTTGACGCCAATGAACGCCAGGATCACTGAGAGCGCGTGCTTCAGGTAGACCAGGCGCGTCATCAGGCCGCCAAGCAGGAAGTACAGCTGGCGCAGGCCCATCAGCGCGAAGATGTTCGCTGTAAACACGATGAAGGCGCTCTGGGTGAGCCCGAAGATCGCCGGGATGGAGTCGACAGCAAACAGGAGGTCTGTCAGGCCGATGGTCACGAAGACGATCAGCATGGGGGTGAAGACCTTCTTGCCGTTAACGGTGGTCCGCAACTTGCCGCCGTCGAACTTCTCGGACATGGGCAGGACCTTGCGCAGACGCGCAATAAGCGGGTTCTCGGCGCCTTCTTCCTCGTCTTCACCGGAGTCCTTGGCCTGCTTCCAGGCGGTCCAGAGCAGGAACGCGCCAAAGATGTAGAAGACCCAGCTGAACTGCTCGATGACGACGGCACCCAGGGCAATGAAGATGCCGCGCAGGACCAGCGCGATGATGATACCCACCATCAGCACTTCCTGCTGGTACTTACGGGGCACCGCGAAGCGGGCCATGATGATGATGAAGACGAACAGGTTGTCGATGCTCAGGCTGTACTCGGTAACCCAACCCGCGATGAATTGGCTGCCGTACTCCGGACCGGTGAAGTAGAACATTGCTCCGGCGAACACCATGGCCAGGGCCACATAGAAAGCGACCCAGAGACCGGCTTCCTTCATTGAGGGTTCGTGGGGGCGCTTGACGACCAGCAGGAGGTCAATCAGCAGAATAATTCCGAGGACGACGAACGAGCCGACCTCGAACCAGACAGGGAGCTCCATTTAAGGGCCTTTCGCAGGGTACGTGAAAGCGGTGTAAGTCTCTCCGGTCGCCTGGAGACTCAATGCTCTGACATGGCGACCCGCTAGGCCCGGCGAGGCAACTATGCCTTGCGTGCTGACGGACTTAGCGCTTGGGATACTCCCCTACGTGCCTCCAACCTTACCTTAGGCGTGGCCTGCGGTCTGCATCTGCCTCAATTCGCGCTTCAACTCCTTGACCTCGTCACGGATCCTGGCAGCCACTTCGAACTGCAACTCGGCCGCGGCCCCGTGCATCTGCTCCGTGAGCTGCTCAATGAGTCCCACAAGGTCCTCGGCAGGAGCTGCAGCAAGCCCGTCCTGCCGGACCGTCGCGGCACCCTTGGCGGCGGACTTACCGCGCTTGGCACCCTTAGCCAGCCGGTTGTTGTTCAGCAGTTCCTGGGTGTCGGCATCTTCCTTGGCCAGCTGGTCGGTGATATCGGCAATCTTCTTGCGGAGCGGCTGGGGATCGATGCCGTGGTCGGTGTTGTACTGGACCTGGATGGCTCGGCGACGGTTGGTTTCCTCGATGGCGTGGGCCATGGAGTCCGTAATCCGGTCGGCGTACATGTGTACCTGGCCCGAAACGTTACGTGCAGCACGCCCAATGGTCTGGATCAAGGACGTCGAGGAACGCAGGAAGCCTTCTTTGTCAGCGTCGAGGATGCTGACCAGGGAAACTTCGGGCAGGTCGAGGCCTTCACGGAGCAGGTTGATGCCCACCAATACATCGAAGACCCCCATGCGGAGTTCACGGAGCAGTTCGACGCGCCGCAGGGTGTCGACGTCGGAGTGGAGGTATTCCACTTTCACGCCGTGGCCCACCAGGTAGTCGGTGAGGTCCTCCGCCATCCGCTTCGTCAGGGTGGTCACCAGGACGCGTTCGTTCTTTTCGGTGCGGGTCCTGATTTCGCCCAGCAGGTCGTCGATCTGGCCCTTGGTGGGCTTGACCACTACCTCGGGATCGATGAGTCCCGTGGGTCGAATGATCTGCTGGACGTAGCCATCAGCCTTGCCGAGCTCGTACTTGCCGGGGGTTGCGGAGAGGTAGACCGTCTGGCCGATACGTTCCAGGAACTCGTCCCACTTCAGGGGCCTGTTGTCCATGGCGGAGGGCAACCGGAAACCGAAGTCCACCAGGTTGCGCTTGCGGGACATGTCACCTTCGTACATGGCACCGATTTGCGGAATGGTCACGTGGGACTCGTCCACGACCAGCAGGAAGTCGTCTGGGAAGTAGTCGAGCAGGCAGTGGGGTGCCGTCCCGGGGGCGCGGCCGTCGATATGCACCGAATAGTTCTCGATGCCGTTGCAGAAGCCCATCTGCTGCATCATTTCGAGGTCATATGTGGTGCGCATCCGTAGGCGTTGCGCTTCAACCAGCTTGTTTTGCCCTTCAAGGACCTTCAGTCGGTCGGCAAGTTCGTCTTCGATCCGCTTGATGGCACGTGCCATCCGTTCCGGCCCGGCCACATAGTGGGACGCCGGGAACACGTACATCTCCTCTTCCTCCCGGAGGACTTCTCCGGTCAGCGGATGAAGGGTTTGGATGTTCTCGATTTCATCGCCAAAGAATTCGATCCTGATGGCCAGTTCTTCGTACATCGGGATGATTTCCACGGTGTCGCCGCGGACCCGGAACGTCCCCCGGTGGAAGTCCATGTCATTGCGGGTGTACTGCATGGAAACGAATCTCCGCAGCAGGTGGTCCCGGTTCATCTCCGCTCCCTTGCGGAGGGTGACCATCCCGGCGATGTATTCTTCGGGCGTTCCCAGGCCGTAGATGCAGGACACCGTGGCCACCACGATGACATCACGTCGGGTGAGGAGGGCGTTGGTGGCGGAGTGGCGCAGCCGTTCGACTTCCTCGTTGATGGAGGAGTCCTTCTCGATGAAGGTATCAGTCTGGGCTACGTAAGCTTCCGGCTGGTAGTAGTCGTAGTAGGAAACGAAGTACTCCACCGCGTTGTTGGGCAGCAGTTCGCGGAATTCATTGGCCAGCTGAGCCGCGAGGGTCTTGTTCTGGACCATCACCAAGGTGGGTCGCTGGACCTGCTCGATGAGCCACGCCGTCGTAGCGCTCTTGCCCGTACCTGTGGCGCCAAGGAGGACAACGTCCTTCTCGCCGTTGTTGATGCGTTCCGTCAGTTCAGCGATGGCGGCCGGCTGGTCACCGGCAGGTTTGAACTCGCTGATCACTTCGAAAGGTGCGACGACGCGGTTGATTTCCTGGGCAAGGCTCATGAATCAAATCTACCCCCGCCCCAGGACAACTACTGTCCGCGTTTGCCATCAGCAGAAGAGGAATACGACGGCGGCTGCCAGCCCGTGCGGTCCGACCACTCATTCATGAGCGGCCAGGCGACATCGGTGAACCAAGGCTCCTTGGCATCCGCGTAGCCTGTGGTGCCGTGGTCTTCAGCGTGCTTGGCTGCGAGTTCCCGTTTGTGCGCCTCGTATATGGCCAGTGCCGATGGTTCGGCCCGCAACCAGTCACGGAACTGCAGGGCGTAACGCCACCCGGGAGACCCTGCCACCCGCACGTGCAGGTTCACTGGGCGGCCAGGGTCCGCGTTGGCGTGGAATCTCTTCTCCCACCGCCGTGGATCCGGATCGGCGGATTTTGGCGTGTCCGCGTTGGCATGTGGCACGGCCGGATAGCCGGCGGCGGTGAGCAATGGCGCAATCCGGTCCGCCGTCCCCAGGTCCGTCACGGCAAGTTGGAGATCGATGACATCCTTGGCGGCCAAGCCGGGCACCGACGTCGAACCTATGTGGTCGACCGCCAGGATCTCCCCCGGTGCGGACGCAGCAATGCGGGCCGCCAGCCGCTCCGCCTGTGTGCTCCAGGTAGCGTCGGCGGGGACCATGACAGCCGCGCCTGGTCTGGAGGCCCGCACGCCACGTCGAAGGTTCTCCACGAACGGCACCAAGCGTTGCTCCCAGAGGGCATCGACCTGGGCCAGGAGTTCCTCCCGCGTGCCTGCGTTGGAAAGCAACACGTCAGCGGCAGCATTGCGCACTTGGCGCGTAGCCTGTGCCGCCATGCGGGAGCGGGCGTCTGCCGGCGTCATTCCGCGGAACTCGACCATGCGCTGCAAGCGGACGTCGTCCGGCGCATCAACCACCAACACCAGATGAAAGTTGCTGACCTGCCCTGTCTCAACCAGCAGCGGAATGTCCTGCACCACAATGTCCCCGGCGCCCGCAGCTGCGGCAATTGCCGCGGCTGCTTCACGGACCAGCGGATGGATGATGCCGTTGAGCACTTCCCGCTGCCTGGCGTCCCGGAACACTATGGAGCCAAGCTGAGGCCGGTCCAGCCGGCCGTCCTGGTCGAGGATGCCCTGACCGAATGCTTCCACCACCCGTTCCAGGCCGGGAGTGCCAGGTTCTACCACCTGCCGTGCAATGGCATCAGCGTCGATAAGGACGGCGCCCAATTCCTGCAGCCTTGATGCAACCAGCGATTTTCCCGAGGCGATGCCGCCCGTCAGCCCAATCTTCAACACCACTCAACACTAGACTGAAGCGGTGGAAATTGAGGACGACAGTCGCGCAACAACGTACACAACGCTCGCCGCGGGGCCCGACGTCCGCCACGAACTGGAGATCCGGCGGTCCCGGTTCATTACCGTCCTACGGCGTTCGCCCGATGAGGAGACCGCCCGTTCGCTGGTTTCGGATTTACGGCGTGAATTCCACGACGCCCGCCACCATTGCTCGGCGTTCGTCATCGGACCGGACCGCATGGTCCAGCGCTCCAGTGATGACGGTGAGCCCTCGGGAACCGCCGGCATTCCCATGCTGGAAGCCCTCATCAAACGCGAGACAGCGCCCCAGGTGACTGACCTGAGTGACGTAAGTGTCGTCGTCGTGCGCTATTTCGGTGGGATCCTGCTGGGCGCGGGAGGGCTGGTGCGTGCCTATTCGGAGTCTGTCTCGTCAGCCTTGGAGTCCGCTCCCCTGGTGATCCGCCGGCGGCTGCGCCTCTGTGCATTGGAGGTTCCACACGCCGAAGCCGGACGCCTCGAGAATGAGCTCCGGGGTGCGGGGTACGTCATGGCCGAAACCGGTTACGAGGCCAAGCACACCATCCTGCGACTGGCACTCGCTGACAACCCCGCTGAGTTTGCCGAGGCCAAGGGCAGGTTGGCATCGCTGACAGCAGGAACCATTGACTTGCGGCCCGAGGGAACCGAATGGATCGACCTCCCGCGCTGAGAAGCCCGCGCCCGGTTCCGATCGAACAACGCAAAAGGACCCCCGCCCGGAGGCAGGGGTCCTTCTTTGGCTATTCAGCACATCCCGTGAGGGAGGCGGAATTAGTTGCCGGTGAGCTTCTCGCGCAGCGCGGCGAGTGCTTCGTCGGACGCCAGGGTACCGGCGTTGGACTCAGCAGCAGCCGGCTCCGAGGAGTAGCTGGTGGTGCCGGAATCGCTCTCACCGGACGTTGCAGCAGCAGCGTCGTCGGCAGCGTGCTGGGCAACCTGCTTCTTGTGGGCTTCCCAGCGGGTCTGGGCGTCAGCGTACTGCTGCTCCCAAGCGGCGCGCTGGTTCTCGTAGCCTTCGAGCCATTCGTTCGACTCGGGGTCGAAGCCCTCAGGGTACTTGTAGTTGCCCTCTTCGTCGTACTCAGCGGCCATGCCGTACAGAGCGGGATCGAACTCGGTGCTGTCAGCGTCAACGCCCTCGTTAGCCTGCTTGAGGGAGAGGGAGATACGGCGACGCTCGAGGTCGATGTCGATGACCTTGACGAACAGTTCGTCACCAACGGAGACAACCTGCTCGGCGAGCTCAACGTGGCGGACAGCCAGCTCGGAGATGTGCACGAGGCCTTCGATGCCGTCTTCGACGCGAACGAACGCACCGAACGGAACCAGCTTGGTGACCTTACCCGGAACAACCTGGCCGAGGGCGTGGGTGCGGGCGAAGGTCTGCCACGGATCTTCCTGCGTAGCCTTGAGCGACAGGGAGACACGCTCGCGGTCCAGATCCACTTCGAGGACCTCGACGGTGACTTCCTGGCCAACCTCGACAACCTCGGAGGGGTGATCGATGTGCTTCCAGGACAGCTCGGAAACGTGAACGAGGCCGTCTACGCCGCCCAGGTCCACGAATGCACCGAAGTTGACGATGGAGGAAACAACGCCCGGACGAACCTGGCCCTTTTCCAGCTTGTTGAGGAACGTGGAGCGAACCTCGGACTGGGTCTGCTCGAGCCATGCACGGCGGGACAGAACAACGTTGTTGCGGTTCTTGTCCAGCTCGATGATCTTGGCTTCGATCTGCTGACCGATGTACGGAGCCAGGTCGCGGACACGACGCATCTCGACGAGGGATGCGGGCAGGAAGCCGCGCAGGCCGATGTCCAGGATGAGGCCACCCTTGACAACCTCGATGACGGTACCGGTAACGACACCGTCTTCTTCCTTGACCTTCTCGATGTCGCCCCAGGCACGCTCGTACTGTGCGCGCTTCTTGGAGAGGATCAGACGGCCTTCTTTGTCTTCCTTGGTGAGAACCAAAGCTTCGACCTGATCGCCAACGGCGACAACGTCGCCGGGGTCAACATCGTGCTTGATGGAAAGCTCGCGGGAAGGGATGACACCTTCGGTCTTGTAACCGATGTCGAGCAGAACTTCGTCGCGGTCGACCTTGACGACGGTACCTTCGACGAGGTCACCGTCGTTGAAGTACTTGATGGTGGCGTCGACAGCTGCGAGGAAGTCCTCAGCGGTACCGATGTCGTTAATGGCGACTACGGGGGTACCGGGCTTCTCGGTGGAGGTGATGGTCATGTAGTAGGGGCTCCGTTGTGGATAGTTAGTCGGTCAGGCAAACCGCTGCCGCCCGGGTCCGGACGGCAGAACACGGCAAATTACCGGGTCATCCTGATTTGTGGATTAATACAAAATGGATGCATGCACGTAGTACACGCCCGTTTATTCTAGTCGCATTGGCAAAGCAGGGTCAAAAGCAGTCCTACGCGGTGAGTACGTCGCTGAGCCGCCCAAACTCCATGCCCTTGTCCAGCAGCCGCGGGAGGACACGTGCATAGCCTTCCGCCGTGCCCGCGGCCGGCCTGTTGAAGTGCGAAATGACGATGTCTCCGGGCGCTACCCGACCCACTTCGGCGGCGACGGTCGCCGCCGGATAGGTGGCTCCGCCGTCGCCGTTCACCGAGAAGTTGACGGGCAGCAGGCCAACCCGGTGCGTCATGGCAGCGGCCACGTCGTCGTAGTAGGCAGTCCCGGGCCGGAAGAAGCCAGGCGTTTTCCCGCTCAGTTCGTGCATGACTTCCTGGTTGCCCATCAGTTCGTCGTAGGCCGCCGAGACGGTAGCAGTTCCGGCAATTCCATAGGCGGACTTGCCGTTCACGGACAAGGGAAGGTGCGCGGTTCCGTGGTTGGCGAGCTCAAACAACGGGTCTGCTGCCAGCTCAGCCGCAAGCCCCGGGTTGGCATGGATCCAACGGCTGTTCATGAAGAGGGTTGCGGGTACTTTGAGCCGCCGCAGCGTTTCCAGCAGCTTCTGGTCGCACGCTGCCCCTCCTGGTCCGCCGCAGGCATCAAAGGTGAGGGCCACGTGCCGGGAGTGCGAGTTGTTCACCACCCCGGTCACGTGGAGCCCCCATTCCTTGGGCCTGCGCCCACCGAACTCCGCCAGGACCTGCTGCTTGTCCGGCACCGCCGGAGGCTTGGGCGCTGGTGCCAGGGCGGCAGCGGCCTGTTCGCGGGACCGGGCTGCGATGGACGGAGGCGGAGTGGCGGGGCCCGACGCCGGCCGTGTTCCCTGTCCCATCCCGGTGGCGTTGGGGCCGGGTGCACTTGCATTGTCCGAGCACGCTGCCAGGGCGGCTGAGGCTAAGCCCGCCATTCCAAGCAGCACTGATCGCCGGCGGGCCAACGGCCGCCGCTTGGAATCCCCCATGGATGTCCCTATCTTTATGTGGCTATGTGATTATGGTCGCTCCGGGCAAGGGCCTAGAAGTGGGTCAGGCAATGCGCGGATCGCTCAACTGCGAAGAGCTGCTGGGCTTCCAGCGCGGCGCCTGGTCGTTTCTCGTTGATGCGCCCCGCGGCGGCCAGGGTCACCGGCGACACGGCCCCCAGGTAGATGGACGCGAGGTCCGCCACGTCCAGGCTGAGGTCGGGCGTTTCGCCCGCAGCGTCCCGCACGACGGCGGCAGCACCGCCGTCGGACTCCAAAACCCAGGTGCCGCCCGCCAGCCCCAACGGATCCGCGACGTCCAGTACCAGCCGTCCGGCCGTGGCGTAGCGGCGGGCCTGCAGGGCGGCCGGAGTATCCAGGATGCGGAGCCAGAGCATGTCCCGGATTTCCGAAGCATCAATGCACCTCGGATCTTCAAGGGCCCATGCCAGCGGGTCGTCGACCGGCGCCTCGGCCCACGTGATCTCGTCAATGAGGTCGATGCTGCCCAGGAATCGCCACAGGTCAAGGTATCCGGCGTTGGTCGCCGCTACGAAGTCAACGATTTCCATGGTGTAGGGCTTGTGCTCCCACCCTTTGAAGCGGTACGAAACGTATCCGTCCAATGCCCCGGAAAGGTCGTAGTGCAGGGCGCAGCGGACACTGGTGTCGGGCTTGCCGTCGTGGCCAATGGAGCCGGACGCGACCAGCCGGTAGTACTCCTGCCGGTCAATTGAACCGGGCGAAAGCCGTTGGACACGTTCAAACACCTTCGGTGCCACGTCCAGGAGGACTGCAGGATCGGCGACCTCGACGGTGCCCTCCGGTTCTCCCCTCAGCCGGAAACGTGGCCCGGCATCAACCTTGATGCTGCGTTCGAAAGTAGCCACCCCGAAGCCAAAGCGGCCATAGATGGAACCTTCGGAAGCCGTGAGGGCCGCCATCGCCAAGCCGTCGTCCTTGGCGGACTCCAGGTCGGCGGTGATCATGCCGCGGAGAATTCCGTTCCGGCGGTGGGTGCCACGGACCGTCACGGCGGTGACCAGGTTGGATTCAAGTTGCCGACCGAAGCCGATGTTCAAGGTCTTTCGCATCGTGGCGTACGTCGCCACGGGAACGTCGGCGCCCAACGAGTGATCAGGCACGCTGCCATTGACATAAACGCCGGTCAGCTGCCGCTGGTCAGTTTGGTAGGCCGCAAGTGTCTTGGCCAGGTATTCGTCGTCGCGCCGTTGCTGGTGGAAGCCGTGCGAGACCGCCTGCACCCACGTGGCGCAGCGGCCGTAACCGGCGTCATCCGGGTTTCCTACGGCAGGAAAACGCTGGACGGAGTATTTTTCAAGGTTTCGTTCATTGGGATCAGCCACGCTCCCGAGCCTAGCCAGACCCCGGAGGGCGCGCCACCATCTCGGCGGCGCGCCCTCCGGCGATCCATTGAATGCCTGCTTGGGCTAGTGTCCGGCCTCATACCAGCTGGAGCCCACGCCGATCTGAACATCCAGCGGGACAGAGAGGTCAGCCGCCGAGCCCATCTGTTCGATGACCAGTTTCTCCACTGCTTCGCGCTCCCCGGGTGCAACCTCAAGGACCAGTTCGTCGTGGACCTGCAGCAGCAAGCGGGACTTCAGGCCCTGGCTGGCCAGCTCCGCTGAGACACCCAACATGGCGCGCTTGATGAGGTCCGCTGCCGAACCCTGGATGGGAGAGTTCAACGCGATGCGTTCTGCTGCCTCACGCGCCTGCCGGTTGGTGCTGGTCAGGTCCGGCAGGTAGCGTCGGCGGCCTTCGATGGTGGCCGTGTAGCCATCCGTGCGGGCCTGGTCCACGACGCCGCGCAGGTAGTCCCGCACGCCGCCGAAACGGTCGAAGTAGTCCTTCATGAGGGTGCGCGCCTCATCGACGGAGATCTCCAACTGCTTGGAAAGGCCAAAGGACGTCAGCCCATACGCCAAGCCGTACGACATCGCCTTGACCTTGGAGCGCATGGCGCTGGTAACTTCGGCCGGCTCTACGTTGAAGATCCGTGAGCCCACGAACCGGTGCAGGTCCTCGCCGTCACGGTAAGCCTGGATGAGGGCTTCATCGCCGGACAGATGCGCCATGATGCGCATCTCGATCTGTGAGTAGTCCGCGGACAGCAGGCACTCGTAGCCCTCGCTGACAACGAAGATACCGCGGACACGGCGTCCTTCCTCGCTGCGGACGGGGATGTTCTGCAGGTTGGGGTTGTTGGACGAGATACGGCCGGTGGCAGCGATATTCTGCGCATAGGTGGTGTGGATACGGCCATCATCGGCGACGGACTTCTTGAGTGTTTCCACCATTTGGGCCAGCTTGGAGGACTCACGGTGCGCCATGAGCTGGACCAGGAACTCGTGGCCGGTCTTCTCCAGCAGCCCCTTCAACGACGCAGCATCCGTCGTGTAGCCGGACTTGATCTTCTTGGTCTTGGGGAGCCCAAGTTCGTCGAAGAGGACGGTCTGCAGCTGCTTCGGGGATCCGAGGTTCACCTCGTGGCCGATCGCGGCGAACGCCTGCTCCTGGGCATTGCCGATCACCTTGGTGAGGTCGGCGAGCTGCTCATCCATGCGGTCCGTGGAGACATAGATACCTGTCAGTTCCATCTGCGCCAGAACGCGCGCCACGGGAAGTTCCAGCGTCGTCAGCAAGGCATCGGCCTTGATGTCGGCAAGCTCGGTTTCGAAGTGCTTGCTGAGGGCATGAACGACGGCGGCATGCTGGACCAGCGCTGTTGCGGCAACTTCGTCCGATTCCCCGGAAAGGTCCAGCTCCAGTTGGCCGGATTGGGCCGCAGCGGCGGTGAGCGAAATTTTCAGATGCACCTGGGCGAGCTCGGCGAGGTCGTAGCTGCGGCGGTCGGGCTGGATCAGGTAACCGGAGATGGATGTGTCATCCACCACGCCCTCGAGCCCAAGGCCCCGGTTGTGCAGGGCCTTGAGTGCCGATTTGAACTCGTGCAACACCTTGGCTTCTTCGGGGTCCTGCAACCAGCGGAGCAACACCGACTCTGCTGCGGCATCCAGGTCCGTGAGCTCAATGTAGGCTGCTCCGTTGTTCCGGACAACAGCCAGTGCACTCGCGTCATCGCCGATCCGCCCGGGAACCAACTGCACCGCGAGGGCCGAGCGCATGCCGGACCCTGCCGCGAAGAACGCCTCCAGTGCGCCGGCATCCTTGAGCCTGGAGAACTGCGGGGCGTCGATGGTGTCGGGTGCGGCTCCTGCGGTGTCGTCGCCGTAAAGGTCAAAGAGGCGGGTGCGGAGCGTCCGGAATTCGAGCTCTTCAAAGAGCTCTTCAATGGCCTGCCGGTCCGGTCGGGGCTCGTGCAGGTCCGCCAGGGTCAGCGGAAGGTCAAGGTCGGACAGCAACTGGTTCAGCCTGCGGTTGCGCTTGACGTTCTCCAGGTTCTCCTTGAGCGCGCCACCCACCTTGCCGCCGATGGAGTCGAGGTTTTCCAGGATGCCTTCGAGGCCTCCGTAAAGGTTGATCCATTTGGCGGCGGTCTTGGGGCCAACGCCGGGAACACCGGGCAGGTTGTCTGCCGATTCGCCCACCAGTGCGGCGAGGTCCGAGTAGAGGCTCGGCTTGACGAAGTACTTCTCCTCGATGGCTGCTGCGTCCATCTTGGGAATGTTGCTGACGCCCTGCTTGGGGTAGAGCACAAAAACGTTGTCGTTGATGAGCTGGAATGCGTCCCTGTCGCCAGAAACGAGGAGGACCTCGAAGCCCGCCGCGTCGCCTTGTGCGGCGAGCGTAGCCAGGACATCGTCCGCTTCATATCCGGGCATGGCGATGGTCCGGATTCCCCAGGCCTCCATAACTTTGGCGATGAGGCCGATCTGGCCCGCGAACTCCGCGGGGGTGGCGTTGCGTCCGCCCTTGTATTCGCTGTACTCGGCCTTGCGGAACGTGGTGTCGTCGGAAACGTCGAAAGCCACCGCGACGTGCGTCGGCTTCTGGTCCTTGATCAGGTTGATCAGCATGGACGTGAAGCCGTGCACTGCGTTGGTGTACTGCCCGCGGGCAGTGGAGAAATTCTCGGCGGGAAGGGCATAGAACGCCCGGAACGCCATGGAGTGGCCATCGAGGACCAGCAACCTGGGCCGGCCCTCCCCCGTGCTGTTGGCGGAAGGTGCGGGTGCTGTAGCGACGGCAGCAGCCTGGGCCGTTGGAACCTGGTCCGGTTTGGTTGTTTCACTCACAGGTGCCAGCCTAGTTGGCATGAAGGACAATTTCACGCCGAACCCGTTTGTCGACGAGCTGAATGAGGCAGGTGTGCCTGAAGAATTCCATGATTGGCTGTCGGCCCACGGAGTTGGCGCCTTGGTGGTGAAACTCGGCATCCGTTTCACCGAGATGGGCGCCGAGCGCATTGTGGCAACCATGCCCGTGGAGGGTAATACCCAGGTGGCCGGAATCCTGCACGGCGGGGCCCACGTGGTCCTCGCCGAGACACTGGGATCCTTCGCCGCCTCCTTGCACGCCGGAAGGGGCAGGCATGCGGTAGGGATCGAAGTAGGCGCCACCCATCACCGCTCGGTTGCCGCTGGTTTGGTGACTGGCACTTGCACGGCCATCCACCTGGGCGGAACACTTGCCACGCACGAGATCGTCATCACCGACGACAAGGGCCGCCGCCTCTCGACCGCCCGGATCACCAACATGATCCGGGACAACCGGCACTAGGAAGCGGTGACCGCCTGCGGCATACGGTAGTGCAGTTCAGCCGCGGCGCCCCCCAGGATGCGGGAAGAGACCAACTCAAGGGGCGCCGTCGGGCCCTTCAGCGGCAAGAGCCGCTTCCCGGCGCCCAACACCACCGGAATGATGGTGACGATGATTTCGTGGAGGAGTCCCGCGTCGGCAAACTGGGCCACCAGGTCTCCGCCGCCGACCAACCACACGTTCTTTTCGCCGGCTGCCTTGAGCAGGTCAGGTGCGAACTCCCTGACGTCGCCGCGGACAAAGGTGATGTCCGATCCCGCTGGTGCCCGGTACTCGTGGTGCGTGAAGACCCAGCAGGGTGTTTCCGGATACGGCCAGTTGTCCGGCTCGTGTTCGATCAGCCACCGGTAGGTATCACCACCCATGGCGACGCAGCCGACTCCTGCCATGAAGGACCCGATGCTTTCGTTAACGCCGTCTACCTGGTCGAACTGCAGGAGCCAGGCCAGATCGTCATCGGGTGAGGCGATGAAGCCGTCAATGGTGGACGCTACGTAGTACTGGAAAAGTGACATGGCCCCAGACTAGTCAGCCGGCGGAAGGGTTCCCATACTCGACCCTGACGCTGCCATCGTCACGCAGCACCACAACACGCCCCCGGGCAAGGCTCCAGCCATCGTTGAGCAGGAAGATCCTGCCACCGCTGACAACCAGCAACCTGAGTCCGGTGTACCGGTACAGCGGGGCTGCATCGGTACCGGCCGATTCCTCATGGACGTTCGGGGCGGTGACGGCCAGGCGCTCCTTGCTGTAGACGACGGCGGTTGGCAACAGGCCGGACCGTTCCTGGTAGTCGACGGCGGCACCGCGCCCCAACGCCTGGGCGTAATCCGATGTACCCCAAAACAAAAGCAGTGTGACGAGGGCGAAGACCAGTGCCCGCTCCAAGGCCCTGGGCCTGGTCGCGCGCAGCCCACTGGAGGGGGTGGCCGCCCGACGCCTCACGCCCAGGCCCCAGGTTCCGATCACAAGTCCGGCCGCAATGAGGAACGGGGCGTACAGGAGAACCTGGCCAGGCCTGGTGACCACAACGATCCACATCACTGCCGCATACGCGAACCCCAGGATGATGACTACCATCGCGATCCGATGGACCAGCGTCCGGTAGGTGGCCCTTTCGATAAGCCGCAACACGGCGCGGTCCAGCATCAGCCACAACAGCCCGATGACCACCAGCCAGGCCAGTGGCTGGAACAGGGACTGGATGCTTCGAAGGATGAAATCCTGGACTGTGTAGCCGAACAGGCTCACGTCGAGTCCCATGGCTTTTGCCTGGGCATCAGTGCGCGCCCACCCAAAATAGACCAGCAGCGCGGTGGCGACCGTCAATGGGGGCCCGATGACTGAGAGGACCTCGAGGGTCCTCTTCCAGCGGGTATTGCTGGTGCTGTTTTCGTCGGCCTCCTGCGGTTCGCTCACGGTGCGGCCGTCGTGGACGGTTCAACGGATGTCACGGGGGCCGTGGGGACGTCCGGCGGCTGTGTCGCGGGCGCGGTCGGGGTGGGTGCCGATGGAGGTTGCGTACTGGTGGACACGCCGGAGTCGTCGTAGAAGAACGTGACCGTTCCTGCGACGTCTACCGTGTCGGTGATCGAGATCCGGACTGAGTCCCGACCATTTGCCGGGGGCATCCGCAGGTAGACCGTTCCGTAGTCCTGCCTGTCGCCAACGAAGTCGACATCCGCTGGTACGCCGTCGAACAGGACCTCAGCTACGCGCACATAGTACCCGTCCAGTCGGACGATGGTGCCGCCAGTGCTGGGACCCGTTGCGCGGGCTGCGCCGGGAACGGGCCTGAGGTCCTTGTCCACCACGGTCAACCCGACCAGTTGCCTTGGGCAGGCCTGGCCTTGCCCTGGCTGAACGTTGAGGCTGGCCTGCGGATTGCTGCGGTGCTGGGCAACCAAGGACGCCGCGGTAACGGCAACCCTGAATTCCAGGCATTTGCTTTGCGGAATCTGCGGAGTTGCTCCCACTGCATTCGATGCCCGTTGCCAGTCCTGCTGGCTTCCGCTTTGCAGCGCCTGGCAGACAGCGGCGCCCGCCTGCCACACCGCGGCGTCCTCCGCGCCTTCGACGCTTTGGGCCAGCGCGTCGCATTGGAATTGCTGAAGCAGGAGATACCGCTGTCCCGAGGTGGGGTCGTTGGGCCCAATGGGGCCGATTGGTAACCACTGCACTACTGGTGCGTTCGCCTGTGGCGCGCCGGGGCCGGCAGGGCCGGCGGGCTGGGCAGCGGTAGGCGCGGCAGCGGTTGGCTGCAGTGGTTGCGAGGTGCCCGGGGAGGCTGGGCTGGAGCCCTGGTCAGGCCGGAGACCTTCTGTGGATGGGGGAAGGCAGGCAGAGAGCCCCAGCATCAGGACCGGCACCAGGGCCAGTCCGATGAGATGGCTCCGGGATTGGCATTTCATGACAGCCCCACATCTGCCGGATCACGATCACGCAGTCATGTGCATAACTACACTGCTGATTATTCTCCCGATGGGACGTGACTACCAGAGAGGCCGTTATTTTCCGAAGTAGGGAACAATCAAGTAGATACCGAACAGGACGGCAACCCCGCACACGCCGAAGCACAGGTAGGCCAGCGAACGCACCAGTGCAGGGGACTTCTGCTGGGCGTCCCCAGCGATGGCCGTCAGGCGCACCCCGAGCGAATACAGGACCACAAGGGTGACCGCCGCCACGAGGGTGACACCTGCAACCTGCAGCAATTCCAACCATTTCATCGCTGCACGTCTCCGCTCGGGGTGGTCTTTCGGTTTTTCTTCTTTTTCCGGAACCGCACAGCGTGACCGGCTTCATCGACTTCGACGGCGTTGTGGTGGCCGACATGCGACTTACGTGAAACAACGAACATGAACACCACGGCTGCCGTTCCAACCACCGCGGCGATGACGACGCCTACGACGCCGGTACTTACCAGGAGGGCCGTCAGGGCACCAACGATCGCCGAGGCCGGGAGGGTGAACAGCCAACCCAACGCAATCTTCCCGGCGGTTCCCCACCGGACCGACGTGCCCTTTCGTCCCAGGCCCGAACCGATAACTGAACCTGAAGCCACCTGCGTGGTGGAGAGGGCGAAACCCAGGTGTGATGACGCCAGGATGGCCGAGGCCGTGCTTGTTTCGGCGGAGAATCCCTGCGCGGGCTTCACCTCGGTCAAGCCGGAGCCCATGGTCCGGATGATGCGCCAGCCGCCCGCATAGGTGCCGATCGCAATGGCCAGGGCGCAGGCGGTGATGACCCAGAACTGGGGCCCGCTGCCGGGGGCCTGGGTACCTCCTGCGATCAGGACCAGGGTGATGATGCCCATGGTCTTCTGGGCGTCGTTG
Source organism: Paenarthrobacter nitroguajacolicus (assembly GCF_031455195.1). Classification (GTDB taxonomy): domain Bacteria; phylum Actinomycetota; class Actinomycetes; order Actinomycetales; family Micrococcaceae; genus Arthrobacter; species Arthrobacter nitroguajacolicus_D. The sequence continues at coordinate 413,068 of NZ_JAVDSH010000001.1, forward strand.
GTGCCGTGGGCAAGGGCCACCAGGCTGGAGGTGAAGATCTGGCCGGTGCGGAACCCGCCGCGTTTCTGCGTGAGTTTGTCGCCGGTCTCGGGATCGTGCCTTGAGGTGAGCGCGTAGGCGAGACGGGTACAAATGTAGGCTACGAGCCCCGCAATCAGGGGCGCGAAGACCGCGGGCAGGATGACCTTCTGCAAGACGGTTTCGAAGTTGATGGAGTGGAAGCCGATGCCAACCACCGCGGCACCGATCAGGCCCCCGAACAGGGCGTGCGAGGAACTGGATGGCAGGCCCTTGAGCCAGGTGACCATGTTCCAGAGAACTGCGCCCATGAGTCCGGCGAAAATAATGTCCGGCGTGATGTGGATGCCGTCCGAACCTTCCCGGATCAGGCCTCCGGAAATGGTTTTGGCCACTTCCGTAGAGAGGAACGCGCCCACAAGGTTGAGGACGGCAGCCAGGGCGACAGCCGTTTTGGGCTTGATCGCCCCCGTAGCGATGGGCGTAGCCATCGCGTTGGCTGTGTCGTGAAACCCGTTGGTGAAGTCAAAAAATAGGGCCAACGCTATTACCAGCGCGACCATGAAGGTGATATCCACCTGTTGCCCAATCTGCAGAGTCGACGTTCAGCAGTTCCACTTCCCCGTACCTGCCATCCACAGCATAGTTCAGCATCTGTTCAACTGACTCGACTTGCGGGATTCACTCTGGCGGGCTTGAAACCTTAAGAATCCTACGTGGCGGGGGCTGAGCGGACAAACGTACCCGGTCCAGGCTTCAACCCAAATATGCCCGGACCGCCGCCAACTCCTTGCGGGTCAGACCCTTCCGCGGATCCGGTGAGATGCACAGCACACGGTCCTGCTGGTACTCAGCCCAGGAGCGGGCGTCCGACTCGGCACTGAGTTGGTCATCCACCCAGATCATCCGATCACTCCCGACCGACGCCAGATCCTTCTGGAGGGCCACCAATTTCCACCATTCAGGCCCCTCGTCCCACCCCTGGCTGGAAAGCACCGGCCAGTCCTGCCCCCTTAAACCGATGGCGGGACACAGGAACTCGGGGGCCAGCCGTTCCCAGGTGGTCAGCCAGACGAAGCGGGCGGCAGGGTGGCTGGCGAGGTTGTTGAGTTCGGCGACGGCCTCAGGGGCAAAGGCGACTTCGAGGATGCCGGCGTCGGCGAAGGTCCACTCATTCCCCCAATCAGTGGCCCCTACGGGACTAAAGGGGTTCACCACGCCGTCGACATCCAGGTAGATCGATACGGGAGCCATCCGGCCATGGGCGGAATCCATGTCCACTCCCCCCTTCCCCAACAGTTCAGCAACAGCCTACGGGATGGTGCAAGAGTCGGTCGATGATTGGTTACATCAATCTCTTGACGTTCGTCATGTAAGTGATATTCTCGAGACATGGAAAAGCCCCCCGTCCATTCCCCCCAGAGTGTCCGTCACATCGAGGACAGTGTCCGTACCGATTTCCGGCATGCGATGTCTTATGGCGGCTACCTGGATCTCGACCAGTTGCTCAGTTCCCAGCATCCGCTCAGCGAGCCGGAACACCATGACGAACTGCTGTTCATCATCCAGCACCAGACCAGTGAGCTGTGGCTCAAGCTTGTCCTGCACGAACTCCTGGAAGCCCGGAGGCTGTTCGACGCCGACAACCTGGGCAAGGCACTCAAGTGCATCGCCCGGGTGAAGGCCATCCAACGCACCATGACCGAGCAATGGTCCGTGCTGGGCACCCTGACGCCGCGCGAGTACTCCCAGTTCCGGGGCTTCCTGGGAAGCTCATCGGGTTTCCAGTCCTACCAATACCGCGGTGTCGAGTTCCTGCTGGGAAACAAGAACCGGGGCATGCTGCGCGTGTTCGAAAGCGAGCCCGAAGCCCACGCACTGCTGGGCAGGTTGTTGGAGGAGCCCACGCTTTACGACGCGTTCCTTGGAGTCCTTTCCCGCGCCGGCTACGACATTCCCGCAGACATCCTTGAGCGGGACACCAGCGAACCATGGACCTTCCGTCAGGACCTCGTCCCCATCTTCCAGAAGATCTACGAGTCGGATGACACACAGTGGGGACTCTACGAAGCGTGCGAGGACCTGGTGGACATCGAAGACAACTTCCAGGCCTGGCGCTTCCGCCACCTCCGGACCGTCCAACGCACCATCGGGTTCAAGGTCGGTACCGGCGGATCCTCCGGCGTGGACTTCCTCAAACGCGCCTTGGACCTGACCTTCTTCCCCGAGCTCTATGCCGTCCGCACCGAGATCGGCAACTAAGCAAACCACCACGGGCAGCGCCGCCCAGAACTTCCGCAGGAGAAGCCATGACCACCCAACAGCAGACCCAAACCCCACTGCCGACGTCGGCCGAACTGGACGCCGCAGATCCCCTCGCCACCCAGCGTGAAGCCTTTTACGCGCCCGACGCCGATCAGCTCACCTCATATTTGGACGGCAACTCGCTCGGACGCCCGCTGAAGGCAACCGCTGCACATCTCGCGTCCTTCGTCCACGACGCCTGGGGCAGCCGCCTCATCCGGGGCTGGGACGAACAATGGATGGACGAACCCACCAAGGTAGGCGACCGCATCGGCGAAGTGACCCTTGGTGCGGCCCCCGGACAGACCACCGTCGGCGATTCCACATCGGTCATGCTGTACAAAATGATCCGGGCCGCAGTCGATTCCCAGCCCGAACGCGACGAGATCATCATAGACCGCGACAACTTCCCCACTGACCGGTTCATCATCGAGGGAATCGCCAAGGAGCGCGGCGCAACCATCAAATGGATCGCTGCCAATCCCGCCAGCGGTGTCCGCGCAGCCGACCTGGACGGACTGCTTGGCGAGCGGACCGCCGTCGTCGTCCTCAGCCATGTCGCCTACCGCTCAGGGTTCCTGGCGGACGCGAAGGGAATCACCGCCAAGGTGCACCAGGCCGGTGCCCTCATGCTCTGGGACCTTTGCCACTCTGTGGGCTCCGTACCCATGGAACTGGATGCGTGGGGCGTGGACCTTGCCGTCGGTTGCACCTATAAGTACCTCAACGGCGGACCCGGCTCCCCTGCCTTCGCTTACGTTAACTCCTCGCAGCAGGATCGCCTGCAGCAACCCATCTGGGGCTGGATGGGCGCCGACAACCCCTTCGGGATGACCGAGGCCTACCGTCCGGCGCAGGGCATCCGCCGCTTCATAACCGGCACACCCCCGGTCCTGGCCATGCAACCCCTCAAGGACATGGTCGAACTGATCGCCACAGTGGGCATGGACGCTGTCCGGGAAAAGTCCATCAAACTCACGGAGTACGCCATCGCGTTGTCCGAGGAACTCCTGGTCCCGCTCGGAGCAGAGATTGTCAGCCCCCGGGACCCGGCAGAACGCGGTTCCCACATCACCGTGGACCACCCACTCTTCGCCGATGTCACAGCCGCGTTGTGGGAGAAGGGTGTCATCCCCGACTTCCGCCCGCCACACGGGCTGCGCATTGGCCTGTCGCCGTTGAGCACCAGCTACGCCGAGGTTGAGCTGGGAGTGACCGCCATCCGGGACGCCCTCGCCGAACTGCTGTGAGCCTGAAGTGAGCGCTGTACTGGACGATATGGACTCCCGGCCCGGGAGTACCACCTCTTTGTTGCGGACCGTCATTGGCCTGTACTTGAGGGAAGCCGGCGGTTGGATGTCGGCGAAGGACATTGTTGCGCTGATGGAGGCCCTCGGCACGTCCGGGACTGTTACGCGGACCGCTTTGGGCCGGCTGCGCAAGAAAGATGTGGTGCTGCAGGAAAGCCGTGACGGACTCCCCGGCTTTACGCTCACCGACGGTGCATCCACGATGCTGGCCCGTGGCGACCGCCGGATCTACAACCCACGCAGCATGGGTGACGCCGATCCGTGGTGCCTGATCTCCTTTTCCATCCCGGAGACTGAACGCGAAAAGCGCCACCAGTTGCGGCGGAGGCTCCATTGGATCGGCTGCGGGACAGTGGCTGCGGGCCTGTGGATCTGCCCTGATTCCCTGCGGGCGGAGGTGGAGGAAATCCTCGCCGACCTGGACTTGCGGGACATGGCAACCGTCTTCGTGACCGAAACGCCCCTGGTCGGTGGCAGCCTCAGGGACGCGGCCTCGAGTTGGTGGGACCTGGAAGCGGTGGCCGGACTTCATAAGGACTTCATCAGGGAACACGGCGCCGCGGCTTCAGGCCAAAGGGTTGGCGTGACGGCGCAGGCCTTCGCCACCTACGTCCAGTGCATCGATCGATGGCGGATCATTCCGTACCTCGACCCCGGGTTGCCGCCGGCGTTCCTGCCTGCCGACTGGCCCGGGGCCGAGGGTGCTGAATTGTTCAAACGGATCGTTGCCGCCTACGCCGAACCCAGCGCGGAGTTCGTTCGACGCTGCCTGCAAGGCACGGTTGCGGCTACGGCTTCCTGACGGCGATTCCCCGCCAGTATGGCTCCCCCAGCTCTTCGATGGGAGTCTTGGCGGTTTCCCGGGAGAAGAAGGCGGAGACTCCGGCTATGGCCATGCACAGCACCGCGAATCCGGCCACGGGAAGCCATCCGTCGTGGCCCTTGCCCAGGAGCAGTCCTGCGATGAGGGGAGCAAAACCAGCCACCACCAAACCCAGCTGGTTCCCCAAAGCCATGCCTGAGTACCGGACCGGGGCTGCGAACAGTTCGGCGAAGTAGGCAGGCCAGATCCCGTTGAAGCAGGAATACAGCAACGTCATGTTGATGAACGCGGCGGCGAAGACCAGGAAGATGTTCCCCGTGGACAACGCCAAGAAGTAGGCAAAGATGGTCACCGAGCAGCCGATTGCTGCCGTCATAAGCAATGGCCTGCGCCCCAACCTGTCGGAGAGTTTGGCAGTCAGCGGCATCACGAACATGGACAGGCCAATGGCTACTGCGTTGACCGTGAGGATGGACGCCTTGTCGAAGCCTGCGGCACCGGTGGCGTAGGACAATCCGAAGACCGTGAAGATTGTCTGCATGACGGACATGATGGACATGCCAACCACCCTCGCCACATCCGCGGATTGGAAACGAAGGACTTCCCGCAGCGGCATGGGTGCTACCGCCTTCCGGTCCTTGGCGTCCTCAAACACCGGCGTCTCATCCAGGTGCGTCCGCACCCAGTAGGCGATGCCCAACACCACGATGGACAACCAGAAAGGGATGCGCCAGCCCCAACTCATCAGCGCCTCGGTGGGCAGCGCGGATACCGGAATAAAGACGAGCGTCGCGAGCACCATGCCCGAGGCGTAGCCGGTCATGACGAAGCTGGTAAAGAAGCCGCGGCGGCCCTCCGGTGAGTGTTCCAGGGTCAAAGTGGACGCGCCTGCCGATTCCGCCCCTGCGGAGAAACCCTGCGCCAGGCGGCCAATGACCAGGAGGACCGGAGCCCAGACGCCGATCTGGCTGTAGCTCGGCAGAAACCCTATGCCGAGGGACGACAGCCCCATCACGCCCAGGGTGATGAGCAGGATCTTCTTCCGGCCCAGTTTGTCACCGAAGTGGCCCATGACCAGTCCGCCAACCGGCCGTGCCACATAGGCCACGCCAAAGGTGGCGAAGGCTCCGATCAGGCCAACCGCGGGGTCGTCGGAGGGAAAGAAAAGCGGACCGAAGACCAGCGCAGCGGCTGAGCCGTAGATGAAGAAGTCGTAGTACTCAAGGGTGCTTCCCAGGAACGAGGCCAATGCCGCTTTCCCTGGGGTCTTGGGCAGCGTCGTTGGCTGCTGGGCAGTGGTTGTCATGGCTGTTCTCCTTTGAACGGCGTCCAGGCGGTGCTTCAGAGGTGGAAATCGACGGCGATGATGTGCTCGCTGTTGGGAAACGAGTACTTCTTGAGGGGCTCGTGGAGCGGGTGGGTGTTATAGACGTCGATATCCTCGGCAGAGGCGAAGTCGGCAACGATCGCATAGTCGAAGGAACGTTCGTGCTGGAAGACGTCGGCGCCGTGGGTCAGTTTCAGGAGGCCTGGAATGTTGCCGTCCATCGCGTCCAAGCCTGCCACCCAAGCGGCCTTGTCCCCCGCGGGAAAGTCCGGCTTGAACTTGAACAGCACTGCATGGCGGATCATGCTCCCACTCCTGTCGGGACGCTTGCTCCCGCATACTCGGCCGGCTGGCCGGCAATGGTCCGGCCCGCAAGGTATCCCATGGTCATGATGGGGCCAAGGGTGGCGCCCGCCCCCGGGTAGCCTGCAGCGTAGGCATTTTCCGTGGTGTTGCCGGCGGCGAAAAGGCCCGGGATAGCTTGGCCGTCCACATCCAGGACGCGTGCCCGGCCGTCCGTCGCTACGCCTCCGTTGCTTCCGAACGCACCATTGACCACCTCCATTGCGTAGAACGGACCGGTCAACAGCGGGCCCAGTGACGGATTGGGCCAAGGGCAGTCGTCATCGCCCCAGTACTTGTCGTAGGCGCTTTCACCCCGGCCGAAGTCCGGGTCCTCACCTTTGACGGCGTATTCGTTGAAGCGGCTGACCGTTGCCTTGAGTTCGTCGGCAGGGACCCCGATCTTTTCGGCCAGCTCTTCCAGCGTGGGTGCTTCGACCAGGTAGTCCGGCGTCGGTTGGCCGGCCCGGTGAGCCAGGACGCCGTAGCGCTCCAAGTAGCCGTGGTCGAAGACCACATGTGCCGGGGTGTTCAGGGTCTGGTTGTTCGGCGAATCCCAGGACTGCAGGCAGCGTGCGAGGTCGTTGTAGTTCTGGGACTCGTTGGCGAAGCGGCGCCCGTGCCGGTTGACCATGAGCGAGCCGGGTCCTTGCCGTTCGAACCTGAGCAAGGTGCCAATGGGTGCCCCGTCGCGGGTGTCTCCCGTAATGGACATGGGGGCCCACCAGGCTTCACGGGTTCCGCGGGTCTGCGCCCCGATCCGCTGTGCCATCTTCAGTCCGTCGCCGGTGTTGGAAGGCGGCGAACACATGATGTACAGGCGGGAGGCCAGCAGCGAATCGGCCCGTGCCTTGTCCCACTCGAAGCCACCGGTCGCGAGGACGACCCCGTCGTTGGCGTGGAAAGTTTCACCCGACTCGAGTTCGACGCCCACTACCCTGCCGCCGTCGAGCAGGAGGCGTTGACCGCGGGCGCCAACCACCAGCGCCGCGCCATCCCGGACCAGGCTCGCGAGCAGCATGGCAACCAGAGCATGGCCTTTGGCCACAAGCCCTTGTTCCTGCCGCTGGTTCAGTTCATTCCACGGGAATTTGGTGAAGGCACCCCAGTTTTCATACTCCTGCATAGTGAACGGTGCCCTGCCATCGGAACGTACGTGGTGGGCAAGGTCTCCGAGTGCCTCGCGGATATTGAACAGCTCAGGTTCAACGGTGCGGCCGCCCTCGACGGAGCCGGGCAGGTCCTGGCGGTAGTCCGGGAAGTTGTCCAGGAAAATGAACCGGACCCCGCATTCGTCCTCGGTAAAACGGAGCATGGTGTCCCCGAAGTCGAGGGCAGCGTCCAGGAGCTCTTCACGGCTGCGGCCGCGCGCTACGGCGCGGATGTACTGCGCCGCGGCTTCCTTGGAGTCGTCCAGGCCGGCTTCGCGGGCGTGGTGGTTGTCGGCCACCCACAGCATGCCGCCCGACACCGCAGAGGTGCCGCCCAGCAGTTCGGCCTTTTCGAGGACGACGACGGATTTGCCCGCCCTTGCGGCGGTGGCCGCCGCGGTCAGGGCGCCTGCGCCCGATCCGACCACTACGACGTCGTAGGTATCGGTCTGTGTGCCGTTCAAAAATTTCACGGAAGAGCCTTTCAGGAAAGGGAATAGCTTGCGGATATCGGTGGGTCAGACGGCGGTGTAGCCGCCGTCGATCACCAGTTCGGATCCCGTGGTGAATCGGGACTCATCGGAGGCGAGGTAGAGCACGCCGTAGGCTATTTCGTCCGGTTCACCCTGCCTGGGGAGCGGGTTGCTGCCCACCAGTTGCCGGTAATAGGCCTCTGGCCCGATCTCGGACTGTTCCGCGGACCGGCGGCTCATCCTGGTGTTCATGGAACCGGGGTGGATGGAGTTCACCCGAACGCCGTGGACTCCGTAGGTGGCGGCGTCGGACTTGCTCAGCAGCCGGACGGCGCCCTTGGTTGCGTGGTACAGCGGCACGTTGCGTCCACCGGTGAGTCCGTGGATGGACGAAAAGTTGATGATGCTCCCGGACTGCTTGGTGATCATCCCGGGAACCACGTACTTGGTCATGAGCCAGACCCCTTTGACGTTGACGTCAAAGATCGCGTTGAAGTCATCCATGGAGGCGGTATGGCTTGCTCCGGCGACACCGATGATGCCGGCCGCGTTGACCAGGATGTCCGGAGTGCCGAGCTCTTCGCTGAGTTTCCCGATGGTCAGCGCCACGCTGGACTCATCAGTGACATCGACGTCGTATTCGGTGATGCCGGGGCGGCTGCCTCCGGCCGGCGCCCCGGCGCGATCCAAGGACGCCACCGTTGCCCCATTCTCAGCCAACAACCGGGCGGTTGCGCTGCCCAGGTCTCCCCTGCCGCCGGTGACCACAGCCACCTTCCCAGCCACGCGCTGGGACGCCTGTGGGGACTTTCCGTGTAGTGCTGACTCCATGACCAAACTCCTCCTGCCGCGGCATTGCGGCGTTCAAACATCACTACGGCGCAGGGCAGCACAGAAGAGGGCCCAAGGGGCCGGTTCGTGTACTGGGGCGAAATGCCTTGAGGGTCAGTGCCCTCGTGGATGGCGCTGGACGGTGGTCCGGTCCGCAGTGCCCTGCTGTGTGCTCAACTTTGCCAGCGGGTCTGTGAATGGGGCCACAGCGTTACCGATGAACGGGAATCAGATGTTGCCATTGCTTTGGCGAAGCGCGCCCTTGAGCTCCCCACGCCAACCCAAGGCACGCGAAATACCACGTGCCGCCGTCATCAACACGGGCACCCGGACGGCCGCGTTTTCTTCATTCCTGGGCACCACTACGCTCAAGGCAGCCACGACCGTGTTCGTGCGGCCAAACACCGGCACGGCGATTCCGCTCGACTCCGGCACGATGATTCCGGGCATGGATGCAAATCCCCGCTGCCGGATGGCTGCCAGATGACGGCGCAGTTCAGCTGGGTTGGTCAGCGTGGCATCGGTGAACTTCTCCAGCGTCCGGGACAGGAAGAGGTCCTGGTAGGCGGCCGGCGAGAATGCCAGCAGGACGAGCCCGGAGGATGTGCCGTGCACGGGGAGCCGGCCGGCCACCTTGGTAATGTCCACCATCGAATCCCTGGAGCCGATCCGCTCGATGTACAGGACCTCGTCGGAGTCCAGGATCCCCAGCGTGGTCGAATGCTGGACCACGGACTGAACGTCTTCCATGAACGGCAGCGCGGCTTCCCGCAGGCCAACCATCCGGGAACTCCTGGAGACGAGTTCCCAGAGCCGTATGCCTACGCGGACCTCGGCATTGGCTTCCCTTTCAAGCAGGCCCTCGGCAAGCATCTCGTCCACCAGGCGGTATGTCGTGGTGACCGGGAGCCCGGAGCGGCGGGCCAGCGTGGCAACGCTCATGGTGCGGTGGGAGTCATCAAAGGCTCCCACCAGCCTCACGACGCGACGGATGACGGACTCGCCCGACGTCGAGTTGGCCATACTACTCGCCTGATTTCACGCGTGAGACGAACCGGAAACGGTCCCCACGAAAAGTGCTGCGGGTCCATTCGACCGGAACGCCGGTGGCGGATCTGGCCAGCCTGTGGACCACCAGCAGCGGAGCGCCCATCTCGATACCGAGCAGCTGGACATCCCCGGGACCGGCCAAGGCGGTCTCCACGGTGTCTTCTACGTCCGCGACCCGGATCCCGTAGACGTCTGCGAGGGCAGCATACAGCGAACCGGCTTTGGTCAGGTTCGACTTGAAGCGTGCCAGCTTGCCTGGCAGCCAGGCGACTTCGTGTGCCAGCGGCTCGCCTTCGATCAGGCGGATCCGCTCCAACCGCGTTACCTGCGCGCCTTCGTCAAGGCCCAAGTGTGCCGAGACTACGTTGTCCGCTTTCATGACGTCGAGGGCGATCAAGGTGGAGGCCGGCCGAAGGCCCTGCGTGCGGGCGTCATCGGAGAAGGACGTCAACTGCCGGACGTGTGTCACTTTGGGGGGCGCAACGAACGTTCCGTGACCTTGGATCCTGCCCAGCCTGCCTTCCGCCACAAGCTCACTGATCGCCTGCCGGACCGTGGTGCGGGAGGTTGAGTACTTTTCTGCCAGAGCCCGCTCGGTGGGGATGAGCGTGCCGGGCTGCAGTCCAGCGATGAGTGCCAAGACCTCGGTTTTGAGGAGGTAGTACTTCGGCGCCGCAGGTGCAGCTTCTGGTGACATGTTGGACATCCTACTTGTAGACACTGCGATTGGTCTATGCCAATCTTAGGACTGCTGGTTTCAACCAACTACCGCGAACCAGGGGCACTCCCTACCTTCGCACAAACCCCTGGGGACAAAGATGCCAATCCTGCACAGCCTGCGGCAAACCCGTGGCGGGTTTCCTTTCGCCGTATCCGGAGTACTGGCTATCCTCGGCATAGTGCTTGTCCGAGAGTCCGCACCCGAACCGAAGGGACGCCAGTTGAAGGAAAACGGGAACTTGTGGACGGACGGTGCGCAGCAGACCGGGCTCTTGGTCCGCGTCACCGCCCCGGTCAGGACCGAAGCATCGGCGGTCCTCCGGTGACGCCGGCAGTCCTGGGCCTCCACATCGGGGGGTCCAAGACCCACGCCGTCCGCTCGGATGAAGCGCAGCAGGTCAGCGGTTCGCCGGGGAGCGTCGCCGACGAAATCACTGAGACCAGCGCAAACTTGTCGTCCGTCGGGCACCAAGGCGCTGACGCGGTCTTGCGGCGGATTGCCGCACGTGTGGGCCGCGGGGTCCAAGCCGTTTGCGCTGGTGCCGCCGGCGCAGACACACCAGCGAGCCGTGCCGTCCTGTCCGCACTCCTCATGGAACACTTCCCCGGCGCCAAGGTCGATGTCGTCCACGACACCCGGATTGTCCTCGCAGCTGCAGGCCTCGACGCCGGCGCCGTGCTGGTCGCGGGCACCGGTTCGGTAGCCTGGGGCCGCAATGCTGACGGACGGGAAGCCCGAAGCGGCGGGTATGGCTACTTGTTGGGCGATGAGGGCAGCGGCTACTCAGTGGTGCGGGACGCCGTCCGGGAAGCACTCCGTGAGCACTATGCCGGATTGGAGCCTGGAATCCTGGTTCGAGCACTGATGGAGGCGACCGCCAGCGCCGACGCCCTGCAGCTCATGGACTTTTTCTACGCGAAACCGGAACCGGACCACTGGGCCAGCCTGGCCCCGCTCGTCTTGGAGTTCGCGTCAGAGGGAGATCCCGCTGCCGTTCGGATCCAGGCTGAGGCCGCACATTCCTTGGCAACGCTGGCCCGCCAGGTACTGGGCGAACTGGGTTTGGACCTGCCGCTCGTCATGGCCGGGGGCCTGCTGGTCAACCAGACCCAGCTTGCTGGCGCCGTGGCCCGGAAAGTTTCACTCGAAGACCCGTCTTCCGTCAGGATCCTGACGCAGGCCCCGGTTCATGGTGCGGTGGAACTGGCACGCCAGCTGATTCGAAGCTAGCTCCCGCTTCTGCCTGACTACTCCGGTTCCGGGGCGGAACCGGAGTAGTCTTAATCCATGCCTTTCACGTGCGGTGGTCGGTAGCGATGACGCGGGCCAAGCGGCGGTGGCTGCCAGCTCTCCTGATCCCCCTTGCCCTGGTCCTTGCAGTACTCACCGGTTCGGTCCAGGCGGGTGCCACCGTGTCGCTCCCGCCGAAGACAGCCGATGAGGTTCTCGCCATGATTGCGCGCACGCAAGTGCGTTCGTTCTCCGGCACACTCGAACAGACTGCGGAGCTGGGGCTTCCGGCACTTCCCTCGTCAGGTCCTGGCGTCACTCCCGGGGCTGCCTCCGCATTGGAATTCCTGACGGGTACCCACACCGCGCGCGTCTTCGTGGGCGACCCAACCAAGGTGCGCCTGCAAATCATGGACACCATGGCTGAGCGCGACCTGATCGTCAATGGCAAGGATGCGTGGTTCTACAACTCAGCGGACAACAGTGCCACCCATCTCCAAGCCCCGGATGTCGGCGGCCCCACGGAAACGCTGCCAAGCAAGCGCGCCATGCCCACGCCCGAGGCACTGGCCAGCCGGTTCCTCGCTGCTGTTGATGCCGGAACAGAGGTAACAGTCGGAGAGGCTTCATCGGTTGCCGGACGCAGTGCGTACCAACTGAACCTGGCCCCGAACGGCTCCGGCACCCTGGTGGCCTCGGTGACCATCGACGTCGACTCCGAAACAGGCTTCCCGCTGGGAGTCCACGTCCGTGCGAAGAACCAAGCCGAACCTGCCTACTCCCTCGCCTTCACTGAACTGAACCTTTCTGCGCCGGATCCCGGGCTGTTCCAGTTCAGTCCTCCAGCGGGTGCCACGGTCACCGGCAAGGTACTCCCCGCGCAGCCCATCCCGGTGCCCAACGCTGCGGCTCAAGCACCATCGCGGCACGGCGCCATGGTTACCGGCGAAGGGTGGGAATCGATCGCCATCCTGCCTGCCGCTGCCGTGCCCGCCGGGCTTACTTCCAACCCCCAGCTCTCCCAGGTGTTGCAAGCCGTTTCCGGGGGCCGGGCGTTGGCCTCGTCACTGGTGAGCGTCCTGATTCTCGACGACGGTCGCGTCCTTGCAGGGCTGGTGCCATTGGAGCGGCTCCAGTCAGCCGCTGCCGCGCAGTGAAGGGGCCCGCACCCGAGCAACACGGGACCGCGGACCCTGCGGGGCTGGCCATTGAGACAAACAGGCTGGTCAAACGCTTCGGGCACCGCTCCGCTGTGGACGGCATAGACCTCGCTGTACCGCGCGGAGCAGTGTTCGGTTTCCTTGGACCCAACGGCTCGGGAAAGACCACCACCATCCGGGTGCTGCTGGGACTGGCCTCCGCCACGAGCGGTGACATCCGGGTCTTGGGCCAGTCCATGCCGGCGGCGCTGGCAGCCGTCCTCCCGGACGTGGGCGCTTTGGTGGAAGGGCCGGGCTTCTACCCATCTCTCTCCGGCTCCGGAAACCTCATGCGCCTCGATTCCGCTGACCGCCACGCCTCGTCGGCGACACGCCGCAAGCGCGTCGCGGATGCCCTTGACCGTGTCGGGCTTAGCCACGCTGCCGGCAAGAAGGTCCGCGCCTATTCGTTGGGCATGAAGCAACGCCTGGGCTTGGCGAACGCGCTGCTCAGGCCGCGGGAACTGCTGGTCCTTGACGAACCCACCAATGGACTGGACCCCCAGGGCACCCGTGAGGTCCGCAATTTGGTGCGTTCCCTGGCTGCGGGCGGGACCACGGTGTTTGTTTCCAGCCATCTGCTGGCCGAGGTGGAACAGATGTGCACCCACGTGGGTGTGATGAGCGCCGGGCGCCTGGTCGCCCAAGGACCGCTGGACGAATTGCGGTCCTCGGGCCAGAGGCAGGTTGTGGTTGAAACGCCCGACGCCGAACTGGCCACGAGCGTCCTGGCGCGCCTCGGGCTCGTCCCCGCCGCCATACCGGGTGCGGCAGGGCCACGCGAGGCGAGGGCAGTGCTGGACGGTGGACTGGACGGACCGGCTCCCGAGGTGATCGTCGCGGCGCTGGTTGCCGACGGCGTCCGGGTTCGGCGTTTCGCCATTGAAGATTCGAGCCTGGAAGACCGGTTCGTGTCCCTGACCGGAGAGGGGTTCGACGTTGTCGGCTGATACCACCACGCATTCAAGCCCGGGAGCGCGGCCCGCGGTTGGCTGGTCCCTGCTTGGCTCCGAGTTGTCGGTGCTTTTCCGCCGCCTCCGCACTTGGGCCATGCTGCTGGCCCTCGCCGCCGTACCCCTTCTCATCGCGTTGGCCGTCAAATTGTCGTCCCGGCCAGTCGCCCCAGGCCGGGGGCCGCTGTTCCTGGACCGCATCACCCAGAACGGGCTGTTCGTGGCAGTGACCGCCTTGGTTGTTTGCGTACCGTTGTTCCTGCCCCTGACCATTGGCGTGGTGGCTGGGGACACCATAGCCGGCGAAGCCAACATGGGGACCCTGCGCTACCTGTTGATTGCACCTGCAGGCCGCATCAGGCTCCTGCTGGTCAAGTATGCAGGGGCTGTCGCTTTCTGTTTCGCCGCGACGGTGACCGTGGCAGCGTCCGGTGCCCTGGCCGGCGTCGTACTTTTTCCTGTGGGACCCGTGACGCTCCTCTCCGGCGACACCATCAGTGTGGGCGAATCGGTCCTGCGGTCCCTTCTGGTCGCGGGCTACATCACAGTGTCGCTGTTAGGGCTGGCCGCGATAGGGCTACTGATTTCCACCTTTACGGACGTGCCGGTGGGCGCCATGGCCGCCACGATTGTCCTCTCTGTCGTCTCACAGGTGCTCGATAACCTACCGCAACTGGACTGGCTGCACCCGTGGCTGTTCAGCCACCACTGGCTGGGGTTCGCGGATCTGCTCCGCCAGCCGATTGACTGGACATCGTTCGGTGCGAACGCCTTGCTGCAGGCTGGGTACATAGCTGTGTGCGGCGCGCTGGCCTACGCAAAATTCTCAAACAAGGACGTCCTGTCCTAGCTTTGTCGTAGGCTCTTCCCATGGCCAGATTCTTTGACGTGCACCCGGAAGATCCCCAACCACGCGCCATCGGCCAGGTGGTCAAAATGCTGCAGGACGGCGGTCTGATCGCCTACCCCACCGACTCCTGCTACGCGTTGGGCGCCCAGATCGGCAACAGGGAAGCGCTGGACCGCATCAGGTCGATCCGGCACCTGGACGACAAACACCATTTCACCCTGGTGTGTAAGGACTTTGCCCAGATGGGCCAGTTCGTAATGCTCGATAATGACGTCTTCAGGAGCATCAAGGCAGTCACCCCCGGCAGCTACACCTTCATCCTGCCGGCCACCCGCGAGGTACCTAAGCGGCTCCTGCACCCCAAGAAGAAGACTGTGGGCGTGCGCATCCCGGACCACCGTGTTGTCCAGGCTCTTTTGGCCGAGCTGGGCGAACCCCTGTTGTCCAGCACACTGCTCCTGCCCGACCAGGAGGAACCCCTGACACAAGGGTGGGAGATCAAAGAACGGCTGGACAACCAGGTGGACGGCGTCATCGACGCCGGTGACACCGGGGCGGAACCGACTACCGTGATCGACTTTTCCAGCGGCGTTGCCGAAGTCGTGCGTCGCGGAACCGGGGATCCTTGGCGGTTCGAATAGCCCCGGAACCCACGGCGCAGGCGAAGGTTCCGGAGGTTTACTCCTCCAGCTTGCGGGCCCGGCTCGGTTGCACCCGCATGGGCTCTCCCGGCATCTTCGGAAATTCCGGCGGGAAGGGCATCTCGCCTTGGCCGTTGCTGACATCGCGTTCCCACCAGTCGAGCAAAACGTCGATCTCTCCCGGTTGCGAGTGCATGGTCGCCCAGGGGTCGCCGACTTTCTTCAGGCGGTCGGGAACTGTGGTGATGGTGTACTTCGCTGGATCAGCGTGATCCAGTTCGTCCCACGTCAGCGGACAGGACACCTGGGCCGTGGGCACCGCGCGTGGGCTGTAGGCACCGGCGATGGTCCTGTCCCGGTTGGCCTGGTTGAAGTCAACGAAGATCCGGTTTCCCCGCTCCTCTTTCCACCAGGCCGTAGTGACCTTGTCCGGCATGCGGCGTTCCAATTCACGGCCAGCGGCGATCACGGCGTGGCGGACGTCCAGGAACTCATGCTTGGGATGGATCGGGGCGTAGACGTGAAGCCCTCGGTTGCCGGACGTCTTGATGAACGCCGTGAGGCCCGCCTCCTCCAGGACTGACCGAAGCTCAAGGGCGGCCGGCTTGGCGTCATCAAAGTCCGTCCCCGGTTGGGGATCGAGGTCGATCCGGAGTTGGTCGGGGTTGTCCGGATCGTCGGCCCGGGAAGCCCACGGATGGAACACCACAGTGTTCATTTGTGCCGCCCACACCGCAGCGGCCGGCTCGTCGATGACCAATTGCGGATGGGACCTTGCGCTCGGATACGTGACGAGCACGGAACGCACATAGTCAGGGGCTCCCTTGGGCGGGTT
The DNA here is from genome assembly GCF_031455195.1 of Paenarthrobacter nitroguajacolicus. Lineage (GTDB taxonomy): Bacteria > Actinomycetota > Actinomycetes > Actinomycetales > Micrococcaceae > Arthrobacter > Arthrobacter nitroguajacolicus_D. Next base: position 429,126 of record NZ_JAVDSH010000001.1, read on the forward strand.
CTTGGAGAAGAACATCTCACCCTCGATGTTGCCCGAATACCGTTGCAGGCTGACCGGACGGTTCCCGTTGGCAGCGACAAAGGCCTCGCCGACGTCAATGAGGTAGTTGGCCAGGTCCAACTTGGTCAGTCCTGCCTCCGGCCACATGACGCGGCTGGGACTGGAAATTCGAACCTCTCGGGGGCCGTCGGGACCGGGCACGGTGACAGTGGTTGCTTCGCTCGCCATGGCCACAAGCTACCGTGTTTGAACCGCCCGCGTCAGCATTCCGGCCCGATCCGGTGCCCATGTCCATCGCAGGCCGGGCCGCTGCAGGATGATGGATACATGCCTATGCCTGAAACGTCCTTGCGGATCGCCGTCAATGAAGTCGAAATTTCTGCCCTCTCCATCCGGCCGGACCACCCTTCGGCCACCTTGGTGGTTGCCCATGGCGCTGGTGCGGGAATGGAACACCCGTTCCTGCAGGGTTTCGCTGAAGCGATGGCCGACGAAGGTGTCGCGACCCTCCGTTTCAACTTCCCGTACCGCGAAGCCGGGCGGCGTTTCCCGGATCGGCCGCCGCTGGCCGTCGCTGCCTGGCGGGCCGTCATGGACCAGGCCGCAGGGCTAAGCAACGGAGAACCCCTCTGGGCGTCCGGCAAGTCCTTCGGCGGGCGCATGGCATCGATGGCAGTGGCTGAAGGGATGCCCGCCCGGGGACTGGTGTACCTGGGCTACCCGTTGCATGCGCCGGGGAAGCCGGAAAAGCTACGCGACGAGCACCTTTACGGCGTCACTGTGCCCATGCTCTTTCTCCAAGGGACCCGCGACACGTTTGCCACGCCGGAATTGCTGGAAGGCGTGGTGGAGAAGATAGGCCCGACGGCGACCCTCCAGTGGTGTGAGGGCGGTGACCATTCGTTCGCGGTCAAGGGCGTGAAGCGGGGCGCAGCCGAAGTGGGTGCCTCGCTTGTCCCCGCGGTGGCCGCTTTCCTGCGCGCCAACCCATAGTTCCTATTTCGGCAGGGGTTCGTGACGGAGGTAGGAGCGCCGGAAGCGGCCCGTTCCGGCCGTCAGCGCGCGCAGTTCTATCGCATAGCGCAGGAGTTCCTGATCAGGGACCTCGGCACTGATTTCGGTCCCTTCGGCGTCATCGGCCGTGGTTCCGGTGACGCGTCCCCGCCGCCCCGATAAGTCACCCATCACCGTACCCACATACTCATCGGGAACGCTGATGACAACAGCGGATACCGGTTCAAGGAGTTGGATCTTTGCGGCGGCTGCCGCTTCGCGCAAGGCCAGGGCCCCGGCCGCCTGGAAGGCCGCATCCGAGGAATCGACGCTGTGCGTCTTGCCGCCCACCAACGTCACTTTGATGTCCACCACGGGAAAACCGGCCGAAACACCTTTAAGCATCTGTGCCCGGACGCCTTTCTCCACGGAAGCAACGAACGTTCCCGGGATTGCTCCGCCCACGATTTTGTCGGTGAAGACGAATCCTTCGCCGCGGGTGAGCGGCTCGACTTCGATGTCGCAGATGGCGAACTGCCCATGGCCGCCTGACTGCTTGACGTGCCTGCCATGGCCGGTTGCCTTGGTAGCGAAGGTCTCACGGAGAGGCGTGACCACGTCCACTGTCTGGAGCTTGACCCCCTGGCTACGCAGCCGGTCCAGAACTACTTCTGCGTGGGCCTCACCCATGCACCAGAGGATGAGTTGGTGGGTGTCCTGGTTGCGTTCCAGACGCAGCGTGGGGTCGGCGGCCGCCACTTTGCCGATGCTCTTGGCAAGGGCGTCTTCGTCACTCCTGGAGGCACCCTCAATGGCGACCGGCATCAGCGGCTCGGGCATGTTCCAGGTCTCGAGAAGCAGCGGCGCCTCACGGTCTGATATTGAGTCACCTGTCTCGGCGTTGGCGAGTTTGCTGATCGCGCAGATGTCACCGGCAATGCACTGTGGGACTGCTTTCAGTGCCTGACCAACGGGCGAGTAGAGATGGGTGACGCGTTCGTCGGCGTCGTGGTCTTCATGGCCCCTGTCCGCGAGTCCCCTCCCGCCGACGTGGATCGAAGAATCTTCCCTCAGGGTTCCTGAGAAGACCCGGACAAGGCACACTCGGCCAAGGAAGGGATCCACTGTGGTGCGTACCACTTCAGCCGCCAGGCGCCCTGCCGGATCGCACTGCAGGGGCTTCAGCGATGCGCCGTCCAACGTCGTGGCCGGCGGAGGAACCCGTTCCAATGGGGATGGCAGGGCTTCGGTCATGAGGGCCATGAGCTCAGCGAGTCCCAAGCCTGATTCGGCGGCGGTGGGAATGACGGGGAAGAAACTCCCCCTGGCTACCGCGGTTTCGAGGTCTTTGATGAGGTCGCCCAGTGGCAGTTCTTCGCCACCCAAATACCGGTCCATCAGGGTCTCGTCTTCGCTTTCGGCAATGATGCCCTCAACCAATGGGCCCCGGGCCTCCTCCACTGCCACCTCGCTGCTGTTGCCATGGATGATTCCGATGAGGCCGGCATTGTCGTCAGCGGGAAGGTACAGCGGCAGGACAGACTCACCGAACGATTCCCGGCAACGCACGACGGCGGCGCGGAAGTCAGCGCGCGGATGGTCCAGTTTGCTGAGCACTACCGCACGCGGCATCCGGACCTTCCGGCACTCGCCCCACAACGCAATGGTGGCGCTGTCGATGTCCTCCACGGCGGATACAACAAAGAGGGCCGCATCTGCGGCCCTCAAACCAGCCCGAAGTTCCCCGGTGAAGTCGGTGTAGCCGGGGGTGTCGATGAGGTTGACCTTGATCGCTCCGACCCGGATCGGCGCCACCGACATCGTCACGGACCGTTGCTGATGGATCGCCGACGGATCCGAGTCGCTGACCGTGGTCCCGTCGCTGATGGTGCCCATCCTGGGAATGGCGCCAGTGGCTGCAAGCAGGGCTTCCACCAGCATCGACTTACCTGCGCCGGAATGTCCGACGAGTGCCACATTCCGGATGCCGGCAGGATCGCCGGGCGATAAGGACCAGCCGTTGTCGCCGCGCTTGGCCTCGGGGGTACCCGGGGCGGTTGCTTTTGCCGATTCGCGCGTGCCCTTCACGGACATGGGCACCTCCTGGTGTTCTCTCCCGGCGCTCAGTGCAAACGCCCTGCAGTTGGAACGTTAAAGAGGATTGGACACCCTGAGGCGACCATGGGGCAAGGGCTTGCAGAGAGCAAAACCAGCCGCCCGGCGTCGTTCTTCGACCCACCGGTCCAGCGGAGGACTAAACGGTGAGCATGCCCCACAGCAACCAGGCTGCCGCGAGTGAGCACCCAGCTACAACCACGGTGAATCCGGCCAGCCAGACGTAGGCCGGAACACCCGTTGTGCGGCCAAGAATGAACGCATCGGAGGCCGCCAGCCGTTCCCGGCGCTTGGTGTGTACCCCGACCAGTTTGAAGAGATCGCGGACTCCGCCCACGGACAGGGCGACGCCAAGCGCCAACACCACGTAATTGACGGTGGTGGGTGCCGCGAACAGGATCAGCACTTGGGCGAAGGCCGCACTGAACAGGGCCACCAGGATGCCAGTGAGGTTCCTGAGGAAAACCAGCGAAATCAGCAGGATCAGCGCGCCGACGGACATGGCTGCACCAGAACGCCCAGCGGCACAGGCGGCAATCAGGCATAACCCAACAAGGGCCGGTGCCGGGTAGCCCCAGAAGCCTGACCACGCCGCCCCGAAGGAGCTGCGTCCGCTGCTAACCAGTCGGCCCGAATGGTCCAGCCCGATCCGGAGTCCGTGCACGAAGCGGCCGGTCATCAGCGCTGCGTACGCGTGGCCGAGTTCATGGACGAACGTGACGTACAGGCCGAACCAGCGCCACGTGGGCCGCGGGATGCTCAGGACCACGGAGCAGGCGAGAATGCCGAGCAGGGCAGGGAGGGGAACTGCAGTGGTATGGGTGTCGGTGAAACCCCGAAGCACCGCGTCCCACCAGTTGTGGGCCACATTTCCAGCAGCGTCCACGTCTATTGCACCGTCGACTGGAGGCGCGAGTGGAGGCCTGCGATGAGGATTTCCAGACCGAATTCGAAAGCGGCTTCACCGCGTTCAGTGGGAGGGCCCGCATAGGTCAGGGCATGGGTGAGCGTCGGATAGCCGTGCTGCGGCGGAGCCCAGACGACGTCAGGAGCTGCCAGGTCCAGGGCGAAGCCCAGCGCGAAGCTGTCAATGGTGGAGATCGCGGAGACCACGTCCCGGCCGGTGAACCCGGCCGTGCGGAGGGCGACGGCAAGGTTTTCGTAAAGCGCCAGTACTTGGGGGTCCTGGACTGTTTGGAGTACCAGCAGGGGCGCGAGCCTGGGGTGGCGGGCAAAAGCGTCGCGGTAACTGCGGACGATCGCGCGAAGTGATGCTTCCCAATCCTGGTCGTCGCCGAGGACGTAGGGCAATTCTGCGATGATCCGCCCGCGCATGAGCTCAAGTATCTCTTCGCGACCGCTCACGTGGTTGTAGATGGAGGATTGGCTGACGCCGATCCGCTTGGCCAGTTTGGGCAGGCTGAAGTCCCCCGCCTCGTCCACCAGTTCGAGGGCGGCGGTGACGAGTGCGTCGACGGATATCAGCGGGACCAGCGGGCGTGCCATACGGGTGTCTCCATTCAAGGTTGTTGTTACGACTCTAGCCAGAACTTTGCGCCCAAGTATTGTGCCGCTGGTCACAGGGCCTTACGATAAACGAAAGCCTTTCGCTTTATGTTCCGAAACCCTGAAAACTTCCCCTCCCCACATAACCCCAGAGGACCCCCATGTCTGACCTCGAAACCCGACCGCCGGCAGCTGATGCCGGGAACGGGCTCAAACGGAATGCCATTGGCACCGGCGGCATCGCCTTCCTGGTGATCTCCGCAGCAGCCCCCCTCACCGTGATGGCCGGAGTGGCACCAGTAGCCCTTGGCGTTGGGGGCATCGGCGCCCCGATGGGTTACGTCATCGCTGGCGCTGTGCTGCTGGTCTTCGCCATCTCCTTCATGGCCATGACCAAGCACGTCAAAGCCGCCGGCGGCTTCTACACATACATCACGCTGGCCATGGGCAAGACCGTGGGCCTGGCCTCAGCCATCCTGGCAATCGTTTCCTACAACTGCCTGCAAATCGGCGTCTACGGGCTCTTCGCCGTCCAGACCCAGGCAATGCTCCACACGCTCTTCGGCCTCGACGTTCCCTGGCCGGTAGTGGCCTTGGTTGCGATCGCAGCGGTGTGGTTCCTTGGATACCGCGGCATCGACGTCGGAGCAAAGGTCCTGGGGGTCCTGCTCATCGCCGAAACCGCAATCCTTGCCGTCATGGGGGTTGGAATCCTGGCCCGTGGAGGCGCCCAAGGCATCAGCTTCTCCTCCTTCTCCCCCGAGCACGCGTTCACGCCAGGCGTGCTGGCCATCCTCGCCATCTGCTTCGCAGCTTTCATGGGCTTTGAATCCACCGTGCTGTACCGGCGCGAAGCACGCAATCCTGACAAGTCGGTCCCCCGGGCAACCTACATTGCCGTAGGTTTCATGTCCGTGTTCTACGCGTTCATCGTCTGGACCGTCATCCAGGCATATGGGGACGGAAACGTGGTGGAGGCTGCCGGTGAACTGGCCGATGGCATGTTCTTCGCTACCATCAACCAATACGTGGGGCCCTGGGCCGAAGTCGTCATGTACGTGCTGATCGTGACCAGTGTCTACGCATCCCAGCTTGCCTTCCACAACGCCATCAACCGCTACGTGTACATGCTGGCGAAAGACGGCGTCCTGCCCGCATTCCTTGGCAAGACACACCCCAAATACAAGTCGCCGCATCGTGCAGGTCAGATCCAGACTGTCCTGGCCGCCGTCGTCATTATCATCTGTGCGATCGCAGGGGCCGACCCGTACAAGCAACTGCTGATCTGGGTCAACACTCCGGGCATATTCGGGATCGTTGCCCTCCAGGGCTTGGTTTCTGTCGCTGCCTTCATCTACCTGCGCCGTAACCCAGCCGCTGTCACGAACCGCCTGATCATCCCGCTGACCATCGCCTCGGCCGTCCTGCTGTTCGGAGTGGTGGCACTGATCGCCATCAACATCGAGCTCCTCACCTTTGCCGATGCCCTGACCAACACCATCCTGCTGCTGGTGGCACCGCTGGTGTTCCTCGCTGGCCTCCTGATTGCCCGCGGCCTGCGCACCAACCGCCCTGACGTCTTCTCCCGGATTGGAAGCTTCGAAAGCCATGACTCCTGACCTCATCATCCTGGCCGACACCGTTCACACACTGGATGACCGGCCACACCATGAGCCCATACAAGCCGTCGCAGTCAGCGGCGGCGTGGTTGCCGCCGTCGGAAGCCGCTCGGACGCCCAAAGCTGGCGCCAAGCGGGAACACGGGTGGTTGACCTCGGCACGGCTACGCTGACGCCAGGGCTGGTGGACTGCCATATCCACCCCGTATTTGGGCTTGACCTTACGGTCGGTGTGGACCTGTCCGGCGCGGGCACGTTGGAGGAAGTCCGCGCCCTGTTGCGCACGGAAGCAGCGAACGACGGCGAGTGGTTGCGTGGCTGGGGCCTGAACCCGAACGCTTTCGGCACCACCCCCATGCACCGCCATGCCTTGGACGATGTCAGCGGCGGGAAGCCAGCCCTTGTACGGCTGTTCGATGGCCATTCGGCGCTGGCCAACAGCCGGGCGCTTGACCGTGCCGGCGTCCACGGGCCGGAGGAATTCGACCAGGCTTCGGAGGTGGTTTGCGACGGCGATGGCACCCCCACCGGGCTCCTGCTGGAAGCCGCGGCCATGGAACTCGTCCAGCGGCACATGCCGCAGGAGTCCTTCGCCGAGCGTAAGGCGCGGCTGGCCGGGCTGCTGAGGGACTTCGCCCGTTCCGGCCTGACCGGCGGCCACATCATGGACCACAGTGAAGAATCGACCGCCCTGTTGCAGGCACTGGAAGCAGACGGTGAACTGCCCCTCAGGCTCCGGACCGCTCCGTGGTGCATGCCAGGCAGTGGCGAAGCCCAATGGAAGGACATGGCCCGCAGCATCGGAACCGGTGGTCGCCGCTGGTCCATCGAGGCCATCAAGCTTTTCGTGGACGGGACAGTCGATAACGGCACCGCGTGGCTCTACGAACCGGACACCCTTGGCCAATCCACGGCAGCGTTCTGGCCCCGTCCCGAGGACTACACCGCTGCTGTCCGCTACTTCGCCTCCCGGGGAATCCCCACAGCGACGCACGCCATCGGAGACGCGGGCGTGCACCATGTATTGAATGCGTTGGAATCGCTGGCCGAGACTGTTCCAGCCGATGTCCTGCGCCGGACCGTGCACCGGATCGAGCACATCGAATCCGTACCGGACCAACTGGTGGAACGCTTCAAGGACGCGGGAGTGGTGGCCAGCATGCAACCAACGCATTGCACGCACTATTCGCTCGCGGACCACAGCGACAACTGGTCTACCCGCCTGGGCCCCGAACGTGCGGACCGGGCATGGCGGTGCAGGGACCTTCGTGATGCCGGAGTGACCCTGGGCATCGGCTCGGACTGGCCCATCGCACCCTACGAGCCGCTTCCCATCATCGCCGATTCGCAGCTGCGCCGGCGATCCGGACATCCCGAGCAGCAGCCCATCGCCCCAGCCCAGGCCCTCACCGCGCTCCAGGCCCTCGAGGGATACACCTCACACGCGGCCAAGGCTGCAGGGCTGTGGGATGTTTCGGGCTCCATCACCGTTGGCAAGCGCGCAGACTTCACAGCCTTCGAGATGGATCCCCTGACCACCGCGCCTGACGAGTTCGCCGCAAGCAGTGTTTTGGGAACCTTCGTGGACGGCGAGATCCAGTTCATGTTGGAGCGGCTCGGCTAGCCGGCCTGCATCCGGTTCTTGGTTTTGGCCGTGGCCGGCGCCGTCCACGGGTCTTCGGGCCAGGGATGCTTGGGGTAGCGCCCACGCATCTCGGCCCGGACCTGCGCGTAGGGTCCGGACCAGAACGACGTGAGGTCGTCCGTTACCGCCAACGGCCGTCCGGCCGGTGACAGCAGGTGGAAGAGCACCGGAACCTTGCCATCGACCAGGCGTGGCGTACGGTCCCAGCCGAAGCACTCCTGGAGCTTGACCGCCACAACAGGCCTGCCAGAGTCGTTGTCCACGTCCGGATAATCGATCCGCACCCGCGAACCGCTCGGCACCTCCAGGCGCTCGGGCAGCAGGCTGTCCAGCCGCGAGGCCTCCGGCCAGGGCAGCAGGCGCCGCAGGGGCTCCAGGAGGTTGACCGAACCGGCGGGCGAGCCGGAGGCGATGGCCTCCAGCTCGGGGGCCAACCACTCGTCCAGCCTGGAGAGCAAGCCGTCGTCACTGACGTCCGGCCAGGGATCACCGAGCTCCCGACGCAGCAATGCGAGCCGTCTGCGCAGGGCGTCGGCCGGCGCCGACCACCCAATCATGGAGAGCCCAGCTTTCTCCAGAGCCTCCGCCACGGCATGCCGGCCGGCTTCCACGCTGGGTCGCACAGGCGTGGCGGACAAGACGATGGCGCCCAAACGGCGTTCCAGGGTGGCGGTTACGCGCCCTTGGCCGAACTTTGCCGTCGTCTCCGCGACCAGGAGATGCGGCGCGGCCGCTTCTGCAAGCTCCGCCGACAACGGTGCGGCCGACCGGATGACAGCGCCGGTACCGGCAGCGTCACGACCCTGGGCGCGGGACACCTCGGCAACAGCAAGCCACTCATGGGCCGACAACGGGCTCCCCGCAGGGAGACCGGCACGCGTTCCGGACGAGAGCAGGTAGGTGGTGGAACCATCGCCGGGAACGCGCCTGGCGATCCGATCCGGGAACGCCAATGCCACCACAAACCCGGGCGCTTCCCTCGCCGTGACGCCCTTGTTTCCTTGGGAAGGTGCGACGTTTCCGTGGGAAGGTTCGACGGCGGCCGCCTCCCGCCGCGCAATCGACTCCATCCGCCGGGTGTCCTCAGCGAAACGCCGGGCGCCCGGGTGTGACGCAGAACGGAGTGATGAGATCAACGTGGTGAGATCGGCACCGGGAGCCCGCTGGTCCCCCGCCACCAGCGCCACCGTTTCCGCGGCCGCGCGCGGGCCAACAACCGGGGACCCGTCCAGCAAGGCGCGGGCAAGCCGCGGGTCGGCTGGGATCCTGGCCAAGGTCTTGCCCACACTGGTGGCGCTTCCGTCATCCGCCACGGCGCCCAATTCCCGGAGCACCTCCACAGCATCCCTCATGGCGATGGCAGGTGGTTGGTCAGGAAGCGACAAGCCCTCGCCGCCCGGCGCACCCCAACAAGCCAGAACAAGGGCGGCGCCGGTCAGGTCCGCTACGGACATTTCCGGGGTTTGGTGCGCAGGGGCTGCGGCAAACGCCTGCTGGTCATAACAACGCACCACAGTGCCCGGCCCCTGCCGCGCAGCCCGGCCGGCCCGCTGCTCCGCCGAGGCACGGGAACAGGAGACGGTGACCAGGCCGGACATTCCGCGTCCCGCGTCGCGGCGCGGCTCCCTGGAGAGTCCCGAGTCAATGACCAGGCGGACCCCCGGAACGGTGAGCGACGATTCGGCCAGGGACGTGGAGACGATAATCCGGGGCGGGCCTCCGGGCTCACGGCCGGATACTGCGCGGTCCTGGGACTCCGTTCCAATCTGGCCGTGCAACTCCAGCACCTCAATCCCGGCGGTAACCTGCCCCCGAAGGCGGGCAGCGACGTCGGACACTTCCCGGGCTCCCGGAAGGAACACCAAGGCATCCACCTCGGGATTGGTGTCCAGGGCAGCAGCGTGGGCGGTCGCAGCGGTGCGGGCTACGTGGTCAAGGAAGCTGCGGGCCACTCCCCGACCATCCATCCGCTGCTCCCGGGCTGGCATCCACCGAACGTTCAACGGATGCAACGCCGACGGACAGTCGACGACGGGAGCCGGGCCGTCGCCGTCGGGCCCTGCTTTCCCAAGGAGCGCGGCGAAGCGCGGTGCGTCGAGCGTGGCGGACATTGCCACCAACGTCAGGTCGTCCCGGAGCTCGCGGACCTCCGCAAGCATGCCGAGAAGGAGGTCCGTTTCCAGGCCGCGCTCGTGGACCTCGTCCAGGACCACCGCATGGACGGCTTCAAGGCCCGGGTCGGCCAGCAGCCTGCGCAGAAGGATGCCGGGCGTGACGAACTCCACCATGGTGTCGTTGCTGATTTTGCTTTCACCCCGGACGGTGTAGCCAACCCTGCCACCAAGCCGGGTGCCGTCCAGGGCGGCAAGTCGACGGGCGGCGGACCGGGCAGCGACACGCCGGGGCTGGGTAACGACGACGCGCGGCTGGCCGGGGTGCCGTTCGGACACAAGATTGGACAGCAGCGGCGGCACCAAAGTGGTTTTACCCGTACCTGGCGGTGCCTGCACGACTGCGGTGCCGGCGTCGCCCTGGTTGGTGAGGGCCGAGGCGAGGTTTTCGAGGGAATCGGCGAAGACCAGTCCCCTGCCGATGGCGTCCAGTCTGAATGTCACCAGACCATTGTCCCTGTTGGGGGCGCGGGAAAGGCCACGCTTCCGGGAGGAGGCGTGGCCTTTCGTGTTTTTGGTGGCGCCGTGTTTACGGTGTCGCCGGGGGTCCTAGCCGATGGTGGAGGTGTCGATGACGAAGCGGTAGCGGACGTCGGAGGCAAGCACGCGCTCGTACGCCTCGTTGATCTGGCTCGCGGGAATGACCTCGATTTCTGCGCCAAGGCTGTGCTCGGCGCAGAAGTTCAGCATTTCCTGGGTCTCCGGGATGCCGCCGATCATGGAACCGGCGAACCGGCGACGGCCGCCGATGAGGGCGAAGGCGTTCACCGGCAGCGGTTCAGCCGGCGCTCCAACGTTGACCAACGTTCCATCGAGGCTCAACAGCTGCAGGTAGGAGCTGATGTCGATGGAAGCGCTGACAGTGTTAATGATGAGGTCGAAGGTGCCAGCCAGCTCCTCGAAGGTGGCGGGGTCGCTGGTGGCGTAGTAGTGGTCCGCGCCGAGCTTGAGGCCGTCTTCCATCTTTTTCAGCGACTGCGACAGGACGGTCACCTCGGCACCCATTGCGTGGGCGATTTTGACGCCCATGTGGCCCAAACCGCCCAAGCCGACAATGGCGACCTTCTTGCCGGGACCCGCACCCCAGTGGTGCAGCGGGGAGAAGGTGGTGATGCCTGCGCACAACAGCGGTGCGGCAACATCGAGGTCCAGACCTTCCGGAATGGTGACAACAAAGTCTTCGTTCACCACAACGTTGGTTGAGTAGCCACCTTGGGTGATGGTGCCGTCGCGGTCCACTGCGCCATAGGTGCCCACGTTGCCCTTGAGGCAGTACTGCTCTTCGCCGGCCAGGCAGTTCTTGCACTCTTTGCAGGAATTGACCATGCAGCCGACGCCGACGCGGTCGCCCACCTTATGCTTGGTGACCTCGGAGCCGACTTCGGTGACGATACCGGCGATCTCATGACCCGGGACCAGCGGGTACTGCTGGGGGCCCCAGTCACCGCGGACGGTGTGGATGTCCGAGTGGCAGATTCCGGCGAACTTGATGTCGATATGGACGTCGTTCGGCCCCACCTCACGGCGGTCGATGGTGGTCAGGGTCAGGTCGCCCGTGGCCGAGGGTGAAGCAAATGCGGAAGCGGTAGGCATGTTTCTCCTGCGTGTATGTCTTAAGTGGATGTTTCCATCTAACACTCTTTGCCTGAAAGGAAGGGAGACACTGCTGTTAGGGGTACTGGCAGTGACTCCCTTAGCCGGCCAAAAGTCTTACCGTTGAACCATGGACAACCGGACCGAGACGCGCGACTTCCTCTCCACCCGGCGGGCAAAGATCACTCCGGAGCAGGCGGGGCTGCCCGCGTACGGCGGCAACCGACGGGTCCCAGGACTTCGCCGCGGCGAGGTTGCCATGCTCGCCGGGGTCAGCGTGGAGTACTACACCCGGCTGGAACGAGGAAACCTCTCAGGGGCATCTGACAGCGTGCTCGAGTCCCTGGCCAACGCCCTGCAACTCGACGAGGCCGAGCGGGCCCACCTCTACGACCTCGCCCGCGCGGCCAGCGAGGGTGGTCGGCCGCGTCGACGCCCCGCCCGGAAACAGGCCATCCGCGCGGGAGTGCAACTGACGTTGGACGCCATCACCAACTCACCGGCGATCGTGCGCAACGGACGCCTGGACATCCTGGCGAGCAACGCGCTGGGGCGGGCACTGTATTCCGACCTCCACTCCGGTCATAACGGCAATTCGGCCGAGCCGCCAAACCTTGCCCGTTATCTCTTCTTCGACGAACGCAGCCACGCCTTTTACCCGGACTGGGAGCGCGCAGCCAACGACACCGTAGCGATCATGCGCACCGAGGCCGGCATGGACCCCTACGACCGGGGACTGACGGATTTGGTGGGTGAACTGTCCACCCGGAGCGAGGAATTCCGGGTGCGGTGGGCCGCGCACAACGTCCGACAGCACTACACCGGGCAGAAGTTCTTCAGGCATCCGATCGTTGGAGAGCTCCGCATGCTGTACGAGGCCATGGGGTTCGCCGCCGACACCGGGCTGACACTGACTGTCTACAACGCGGAACCCGATACGCCGACGGCGGACGCCTTCCGCCTGCTTGCCAGCTGGGCCGCCACCATGCAGCAGCCCGATGCCTCCCGTGATCGCTTGCAGGACGAGGCGCTACGGAACACTCAGAACCAGTAGTCCCCAGCCAGAACACAAAGGAACCATGCATATCTTTCCTAAGACCACCAGCACCAAGGGGCCGGCGCATCTCTTCACCGGGGGGAAACCGCCGGAGTGACGGACGGCTCCGAAACCACGTGGGGCGAGCTGGTCACCGACGAGGAGTACGTCTGCCCCGCATGATCGAACCGAATCGCTTGCGCCCCCGACGTCGCGTCCTACTGCCCCGGCAGCTCGGCGATCTTGCGTTCCAATGCGGAGCGTTCCGCGGCGTTCGAGCACAAATCCATGGCTAGGCCCAGGGCTTCCTTTGCTTCCCCGAACCGTCCGAGCCTGGTGAGCAGCTCCCCCCGTACGGTGGGCAAGAGGTGCGAACCGTTCAGCGCACCCCGGCTCGCCAGTGCATCTACGAGGTCCAACCCGGCGGCCGGACCCGTGGCCATTGCTACGGCAACCGCGTGATTCAGATCAACCACCGGCGACGGAGCCAGCCGGCCAAGTGCTTCGTAGAGGATCACAATCCGCTGCCAATCGGTCTCGGCTGCTGTCGAAGCCAAGGCATGGCATTCCGCGATGGTTGCCTGGAGTCCGTAGGCACCTAGCCCGCGGCCCAGGGCAACCGACGTCGCCAGCGCCGCCCGGCCACGACGTATCGACGCCTGATCCCACCGTCGTCGATCCTGATCCTCAAGGAGGATGGGGTTGCCTGCCGGGTCGAGCCGAGCGGGAAAGCGGGCTGCCGTCAATTCCATCAGCGCAAGAAGCCCGTAGGCTTCGGGCTCGGGCGCGAGCCGTACCAGAACACGGGCAAGCCGTTGGGCCTCACTGGCCAGTTCCGCCCGCATCCACGAGTCTCCTCCGGAGGCAAAGGCTCCTTCCGTGAAAATGAGGTACACGACGTGAAGCACGGACCCCAGCCGCTCTGGGATGTCAGGTAGTTCGGGGACCATGAAAGGTATGTGGGCTGCGGACAAAGTCTTCTTGGCGCGCGTAATGCGGGCCTGAATGGTTGGCACGGGCACCAGGAACGCTTTGGCGATCTCCTCAGTGCCCATGCCACCCACCACCCGCAGGGTCAAGGCGATGCGTGCTTCCCGGGACAACACCGGGTGGCATGCGATGAACATCAAAGCGAGCACGTCGTCGTCGATCGCCTCCGGGTTAAACAGGGAGTCCGCGCCCGGTTCCTCGTCCGTTAGGTCGTTGGCAAGAAGCGCATACTTCTCGTCGCGGGTGGCCCGCCGACGGAACGCATCAATCGCCCGACGCCTGCCTGCGGTCAGCAGCCAACCCACTGGTTCGGCGGGGATGCCATTAACGGACCACGACACCAAAGCCTCTGCGACGGCCTCCTGTGCCACGTCCTCGGCCAAGCTGAAATCGCCCGTGTACCGGGCCAGGGCACCGACGATGCGGGCAGACTCACTTCTCCACACCGCTTCGACGGCGGCCCTGGCCTCGTTGCTCCTCATCTCAGTTGTCGCTCACTCCAGTTGCGGCCGGCTTCTGTCCGCGACCTCTTAGAGTTGTCCGGTCTGCTCGCGCCATGCCCGTTCCTTTTGGATCCATTCGTTGTCCTGGGGGAACTCGTCGATGCTTGTGACGCGGCGGATTTCGGTCTTGGTTCCAGCGGTCATGGGTGCCCGCCGCGCCCACTCGACAGCCTCCTGTTTGGAAGCAACGTCCAGGATGTAGAAGCCGCCGAAGAGTTCTTTCGTTTCGCCATAGGGGCCATCTGTGACCACCGGAGTTTCGCCAGTGAAGTCCACCACCACGGTTTCCTTGGCATCCTCCAGACCCTCGGCAGCAAGCAGCACCCCGGCACGGATCAGTTCGTCATTGAATTTGCCCATCGCTTCGAGGATCTCGTTGAAGTCGATATTCTCGAACTTGGCGTAGGAATCGTCGTCGGCCCGCATTATCAACATGTATTTCGCCATCTCACTCAATCTCCTGTGTCGTGGAAAGTCCCTTCGACTTTCTCATCCATAGGTCGAGTGGGTCGAGGAAATATCGACATCCTGCCTCGAGATTTTTCGCGGGCTTTGTGTGGGGTTGGGGCGTACTCTGAAGAGACGGTGGAAAACGATGTGTTCAGTCCACCGGTAATTGGCTAGAGGCACCATGGCACCAGAAGTTTCGTCCGAGAAGTACCGTCCGGAGCGAGGTGCCACCGCCCGGGCGGTCAACTCGTACTCCGCACTCCTGAGGTCCGTCCGCGATGCAGGGCTGCTTCAGCGCCGCAGAGGGTTCTACATCACCATCTTCATCGTCCTGATGATCGCATGGGCCGGAACGTGGAGCGGTTTCCTCCTGCTCCGGGATACGTGGTTCCAGCTCTTCATCGCAGCGTTCATGGGCGTGGTACTTACCCAGTTTGCTTTTCTGGCGCACGAAGCCGCTCACCGGCAGGTGTTCAAGTCCAAAGGAATGAACGAGTGGTCCGCTCGACTGATCGGCACAGGACTTGTGGGTATCAGTTACTCCATGTGGGCGCAGAAGCACACAAGGCACCATAACTTTCCCAATGTCATCGATAAGGATCCGGACATCCACACTGGAGCCATTGCGTTCCACCCCGCGGCGGCAAGCGTCCGGCATGGAGTCATGGTGCATGTCACCCACAAACAGGGCTGGTTGCTATTTCCCCTGTTGTTTTTCCTAGGTGTCAGCTTGCACATTGATTCGTTGAAATACCTGTTGCGTCAAGGGAAAGTGGACCACCGATGGGTGGAGATCCCCGTCATTGTGCTGCGGTTGCTGGTTGTACCGGTCTTGGTCTTTTCGCTCCTGCCGTTGGGAATGGCATGTGCTTTCCTTGGCGTACAACTGGGTGTTTTCGGTTTCTACATGGGCGCTTCCTTTGCACCGAACCACAAAGGAATGCCCATACTCCCACCGTCCAGCAGGGCCGACTTCCTGAACCGCCAGGTCCTCACGGCACGCAACATCACCGGCGGCCTGTTGATGGACACCCTGATGGGCGGATTAAACCGCCAAATCGAACATCACCTTTTCCCCGACATGCCGCGGCCGTACCTCCAGCGGGCTTCTGCGATCGTCAGGGGGTGCTGCGATGATCTGGGCATTCCTTACACGGAGACCAGTTTGATTGCTTCCTATGTGATCGTTGTGAAGTATCTGGACGGTGTAGGCCTGTTTGCCGGGGAACCTTTTGAGTGTCCCGTTGCGGAGCAGTTCAGGCCGCATTAAGTGTCTCCCCGAAACAAGACGCGAAGGATCCCCCAAGCCGAAGCCTGAGGGATCCTTTTCAGTTGGCATTCAGCCAGGGAGGTACGGTGGCCTAGCGCCCACCGCCTCCGATGACCCCGGCTTCGACAGCCTTGCTCACGGCGTCGGCTTCGGCTTGCGTTAGCTTTCCGTCGGTAACAGCCTTATCGAGTCTGGTCTTCAGCGCAGCTGCACGCTCAGCCTGGCCTGCAGTACGGATCTCCTCCAGCGCACTGGTCACCTTGGCTTCGTCCACGCCCAGTGCCGCAGCCAGGGACTTGGCCAGCGCGGCCTCTTGCGCCGTCCGGTCCGGCTTGGTGCCTTCCGTTCCTTCACTGGGTGGAGTGGTCGGCTTGTTGGCCTGGCGGAACGCCTTCAGTGCCTCGGTGACCTTGGCTTCGTCAACACCCAGCTTGGTTGCGAGCTGGGAGGCAATCTGACCGCCGTCCCTTCCGTGGCCGTGTCCGCCGGGCTTGCCGCCCGGATCCGCCGGTCTGGTGCCCGCATCCGTAGAGGATGTGGCGCTCGGCGAAGGGGTGGTGGCTGCTGTAGCCATTCCCGTCACTCCCATCCCCGCGCCAAGGGCCAGGGCTCCGGCCGCGATGCCTAGCGTGATTCTCTTCGTTTTCGACATATACCTCTCCTCAATGGACCGTGTTGCCTCGGTCCGTGCCTGAGGGACGGTCAGGTGTGCCGTCCTCTTAACACGATGGAGGGGCTACCCCAGTCCGCGCTGTTGTGAACCTGTTATTCCGCTGTGAATTCGAGGTTCAGCCGAGCTTGTCCAACGCATCCAGGAGCCTCTTCACTGCGCCACCCAGGTTCCACTCGGTAGCGAGCCGCTCAAGTTCAGCGCGCGAATCTCCCGTCACCGGCCGCAGTTCGGCGCCTGCTTGTTCGAGCGTCGGCACTTTCAGGTCCCGGACCACGTTGACGACGGCGGGTGCCACCTTCAGGTAGTCCGCTGCGGCGGACAGTTTGGCCCGCACGGTAGCGGACAAACCGCCGTCGGGCGCTTCGGCCGCCTCCAGCAGGCCTCCCAGCGAGCCATGCTCGCCCAACAAGGACGCTGCCGTTTTTTCGCCGATTCCGGCCACGCCGGGCAGTCCGTCGGAGGCGTCGCCGCGCAGCGTCGCAAAGTCGGCGTACTGCTGGGGCAGCACCCGGTACTTACCCACTACTACGACGTCGGTAACCACCTCAAGGTTCTTCATGCCGCGAGCGGTGTAAATGACCCTAACGCCGCGGTCGTCGTCGACGAGTTGAAAAAGGTCGCGATCTCCGGTGACCACATCGGCGGCGAACGGCGCCTGACTGGCGTAGGTACCAACGACATCGTCGGCTTCGTGGTGGTCCACGCCAACGACGGCGATGCCGGCGAGCTCCAAAACACGCCGGATCAGGGGGATCTGCGCCTCCAGCGGGTCGGGGACCACCTCGACGTCGGGCCCGTCCGCAACCGCCTCCGCCACCCGGTGCGATTTGTAGCTGGGAATGAGGTCTACCCGCCATTTCGGGCGCCAGTTGTTGTCCCAGCAGGCCACCAGGTGGGTCGCTTCATAGTCGGTGATGAGGCGGGCAATCATGTCCATCAGGCCACGGACCGCATTGACCGGTGTCCCGTCTGCGCGACGGATCGAATCCGGCACGCCGTAGAAGGCGCGGAAGTAAAGCGAGGCAGTGTCCAGGAGCATCAGTCGAGGCATACCTGATCCTGACATGACCAACCGATATTTCGAAGGAACTGGCGTGCATCTGCGGGCAATCCTGAAAGGACTTGAACGCGCATGTGAGCCGCATTACGATGGTATGAGCGATAATAGAACAGGCTGTTCTATTATCGAACAAGCGAATGTCAACCAGCCCACGAAGAAGTGAGGAAAGCCCGTGCAGTTCCACCACCACGGTTACGTATCCGGTGACCCCCGAGTCGAGCCGGCGGCCGGCGTCGGCCTCGATCGACCAGCCGGGCTTCCCGATGAAGTAGATGTCCTCATTGTGGGCACCGGCCCGGCAGGAATGTTGACGGCGGCGCAGCTGTCCCAGTTCCCGGGAGTCACCACCCGCATCGTTGAGCGTCGCCCGGGCCGGCTCGCAATTGGACAGGCCGATGGGATCCAGGCGCGCAGCGTCGAGACGTTCCAGGCGTTTGGTTTCGCGGAGCGGATCATTGCCGAGGCCTACCGGATCACCGAGATGGCGTTCTGGAAGCCGGACCCGGCCGACCACTCGCGCATCGTCCGTGCTGCCCGCGCGGTGGATGACCCCGCGGGGATCAGCGAGTTCCCGCACCTGATCGTGAACCAGGCGCGGGTGCTGGACTACTTTGCCGAGTTCATGGCCAACTCCCCGGCCCGGATGCGGCCCGACTACGGCTACGAGTTCGTCGGCCTGAAGGTCACCGGCCAGGGCGAGTACCCCATCGAGGTGACGCTGGGCCACACCTCCGGTCCGAACGAAGGCCAAGAGCGCATCATCCGAGCCAAATACGTCGTGGGTGCCGACGGCGCGCGCAGCAAGGTTCGCGAATCCATTGGCTGCCATCTTGCCGGGGACCAGGCCAACCATGCCTGGGGCGTCATGGATGTCCTCGCGGTGACGGACTTCCCCGATATCCGCACCAAGTGCGCCATCCAGTCCGGCTCTGGTGGGAGCATCCTGCTGATCCCGCGCGAGGGCGGGCATCTGTTCCGGATGTACGTGGACCTGGGCGAGGTCGCCGCGGATGATCATGGCGCGGTGCGGAAGACCACCATCGAGCAAATCATCGCCAAGGCCAATGACATCCTGCACCCCTACACCCTGGATGTCCGCAACGTCGCATGGCACAGCGTCTACGAGGTTGGCCACCGGCTGACGGACAGGTTCGACGACGTTCTGCCGGAGGAGCGCGGTACCCGCACCCCGCGGGTGTTCATCACCGGAGATGCTTGCCACACCCACTCCGCTAAAGCCGGCCAGGGCATGAATGTGTCCATGCAGGACGGCTTCAATATCGGCTGGAAGCTCGGGCACGTCCTGGAAGGCCGTAGCCCGGAGTCCTTGCTGGATACCTACTCGGCCGAGCGTCAGGTGGTGGCGAAGAACCTCATCGACTTCGACAAGCAATGGTCCACCCTCATGGCCAAGAAACCCGAAGAGTTCGAGGACCCGGCAGAACTGGAAACCTTCTACACCAGCACCGCGGAGTTCCCTGCCGGGTTCATGACGCAGTACGCGCCCTCCCTGCTCGTTGCCGAGGCAAAGCACCAGGAACTCGCCACAGGCTTCCCGGTAGGCAAGCGCTTCAAGTCCGCCCCCGTCCAGCGCGTCTGCGACACAAACCCCATGCACCTCGGCCACCACGCCAAAGCGGACGGCCGTTGGCGGATCTACGTCTTCGCCGACGCCGCCCAAGCGGGTACCGAGGGCCCGGTCGCGGAGTTTGCCGAGTGGCTCGCGACCGCAAGCGACTCGCCGCTGGCCGCGACGCCGTCGAACCTTGACCGCGACGCATGGTTCGACGTGAAGGTGATCTACCAGCAGGACCACACCGGCGTTGACATCAACGCCGTCCCGGTCGCGTTCAAACCCACCGTCGGCCCTTTCGAGCTCACCTACCTTGAGAAGGTCTTCGGAACCGACCCGGCAAACGACATCTTCGAACAGCGCGGACTCAGCCGCGACGGCGTCGTAGTGGTGGTCCGCCCCGACCAATACGTCGCCAACGTCCTGCCCCTGACTGCAACTGCGGAACTCGGCGAGTTCTTCAGGCCCCTGCTTTCGGCGCACCACACGGTAAGTGCCGCCGCACATGGCCTGGTGAGCAACCAAGCCTAACGATGTACCCCCAAGTGCCGGGGAACCCACGCAGGGTTCCCCGGCACTTGGTACTTAACGGTGTCCCGAAGATTTACATCCCCGTAACGCAAACCCCTAGTCGCAAACCAAATTGCAGAGTATGTTAAATGCAAATCAGTTTGCAGCGTGATGTGGGTTACAAGGAGTAAAAGACCGTGACAACCAAGCAAGACGAGGCTGGCTCCTCCCCCGCAGCGCGGGAACCCATGGATCATGCGTGGCTCGGGGACGCCCTTCCAGAGGTTGCGCTGTCCAAGTCCCAGGCGCGTGTTGTGGAGGTCATCGCCCGTAATCCGCAACTCTCTTCGTACGCGGACATCGCCGAAATTGCACAGCGCTCGGACGTGAACAACTCCACCGTCGTCCGCACGGCCCAGCGGCTGGGCTACCGGGGCTGGCCGGACCTGCAACGCGAACTGCGGTCCCGGTACCTGGTGATGATTTCAACCGAAGACACCCTCCTCGAACACGGCGAACATCGCAGCCCCCTCCACGACGCACTGAACCACGACATCGAGAACCTGCGGCTCACGCTGGACTCAAACACCGCCGAAGACGTCGAGGCAGCCATCGCTGCCCTTGCCTCAGCTCGGTCCATCACCGCCATCGGCATCGGGTCTTTCGCTGGACCGGCCAGCGTCATGGCACACCTGGGGTCCACCATGGGTTACCCCATCACGCTGGAAAACCGCGGCGGAGTCCATCTTGCATCAGCAGCGAACAGCCTCGGCGCCGGTGACGTCCTGGTGGTGGTGAACATGTGGCGGTCCGTCCAACAGATCATCCTTACGGCCGAAGCCGCCAAGCAAGCGGGGGCCACGGTAATCGCCATCAGCGACATGCGTCGAGGCCGGCTGGCCGCCGCTGCGGACCATCTGCTGATTGTTGCCTCGGAAGGCATCTCCTTTTTCCAGTCCGTGACTGCAGCGAACTCCATGGTCTACGGCCTGCTGGCCGGCATGGAAGCGGCCCACCCGGAACGCAGCCGCGCTGCCATCCGCCGCACGCAGCAACTCTGGAAAGACCTGGACATCTACCTGGACTGAGGCCACCCGTCGGCCGCCACACCTCAACACCCCTCTAGGAGTACCTCATGAGCAACAACCGCCGCGTCGCCGTCATCGGCCTGGGATCCATGGGTGGCACCATGGCCACCACCCTGCACAGCGCGGGTTGGGAAGTCACCGGGTTCGACCCTTCGGAAGCTGCACGCGATGCAGCTGCGCAGGCTGGAATATCCACCACCGCAGAACTCAAGGACCTTGCAGGCACACCCTTCGTCGTGCTTTCCCTCCCCTCGGCTGCGATTGTCGAGGCAACAGTGCCGGTACTCCTCTCCGCACCCGGGACCATCGCAATTGTGGACACCACCACCTCCGAGCCCGCCACCAGCAAATCCATGGATATCTTGGCTGAATCCAAAGGTGCCGCCTTCATTGACGCCCCGGTTTCCGGCGGACGCGAGGGAGCCGCGACCGGCACCCTGAGCGCCTTCGTCGGAGCAAGCCGTACCGCCGCGGAGGCCGCGCGGCCCGTCCTTGAAGCCCTCACGGGCGGCAGCTACGCCCACATCGGCGGCCCCGGGAGTGGCAACGTCGTCAAACTCTTGAACAACGTCCTGGCCGCAGCCAACCTGGTTTCCGTCGGAGAAGCACTCGGCGTGGCGAAGGCCTACGGCATCGACCCGGCCGTGGCGGCTTCAAGCATCAGCAATGCCTCCGGCGGCAGCAAAGTCTCCGCCAACATGTACCCCAACTGGGTGTTGTCCGGCACCCACGATTCCGGCTTTTCCCTGGGACTGATGGCCAGGGACGCCGCCCTCGCCATCGATGTCGCCCGGCAGATCGGCGAACAGCCTGAGCTCCTGGCGGCAGCGGCCAGCCAGTGGCAGGAAGCCCTGGCCGCCCTTGGACCGGCAGCAGATTTCACCGAAATCGCCAGGACGGTAGCACCCGCAATAACTCCCGCCGGCGCCCCCCACAAGACCACCGTGGCCTAGCCTCTCCCAACGAAGGACAGTACTTTGAGCATCACCACAGCACCCGCTGCATCCTCCACCGCCACCGCCCGCGACGTCCTGGAATCAGCCTTTCCCGGCGGTCTGGGCGCGTTCCTCGACGGGCACGTGGTTTTGGGATCCGGCGACACCATCACCCTGACGTCGGCAGCTACGGGTGAACCCTTTGCCGCCTACTCCGATCCTGGAGCCGACGGTGCCGACGCCATCCTGGACAGCTCCGTCCGGGGCGCGGCAACATGGGGCGCCTTGAACGGGTTCGAGCGCGCCGCCATCCTCCGGAACGTCAGCAGGGTTGTCGAAGCCCATGGTGAAGAGCTGGCGATCCTCGAATCAGCCACCACCGGCAAGCCCATCCGGGACGCCCGCGTTGAGGCCGCAAAGGTCGCTGAAATGTTCGGCTATTACGCAGGCTGGGCGGACAAACTGACCGGCCAAACAATCCCCGTGCCGGGACCCTGGCATACCTACACCGAACGCGTGCCGTGGGGCGTCGTCGTCGCCATTACACCCTGGAACGCTCCGCTGTTCACGGCCGGCTGGAACTCAGCCGCCCCGCTCGCCGCTGGCAACGCAGTGATCATCAAGCCGAGCGAATTCACGCCGGCCACAACTGTCCGGCTCGCCCAATTGGCCCACGAAGCCGGACTCCCCGAAGGCGTCTTCAACGTCGCGGCTGGGCTGGGACAGACTGTTGGAGCCCGGCTCACTTCAGACCCAAGGGTAGGGAAAGTCAGCTTTATCGGTTCGGTCCCGACAGGGCGCCGCGTCGCTGTTTCAGCTGCGCAGGCCGGCATACCCGCATTACTCGAACTTGGCGGTAAGAGCGCCAACATCGTTTTCGCCGACGCCGACCTGGAGCGGGCCGCCGATGGAGCGATCTCCGCGATCTTCTCCGGTGCCGGCCAATCCTGCGTCGCCGGCTCGCGACTGCTCGTAGAGCGCAGGGTGCACGCCCGCTTCGTCGAAATGGTGGCTGAACGCGCCGCCCGGCTGCGGGTCGGCGACCCGATGCACGCCGAAACGGAAGTGGGTCCGATTATCACGGCACCTCAGTTCGCCACTGTCACCTCGTTGATTAAGGCCGGAATGCACGACGGCGGCCGTCGCCTTACCGGAGGAGCGTTGCCTGAGTCGCTGACCGGCTCGAACCTGTCGGGCGGACACTGGGTCATGCCCACGCTGTTGGATGGCGTGACACCCGCGAACCGCCTGGAAACCACGGAAGTCTTTGGTCCCGTGGTGGGTGCGGATGCCTTCGACTCCGAGGGTGAGGCCATCGCCCGGGCAAACAACACCAACTTCGGCCTGGCCGGCGCCGTGTGGACCTCGGACATCTCCCGCGCCCATCACATTGCCCGCGAAGTGAAGGCTGGGACCTTCTGGATCAACTCCTACAAAACCATCCACGTCGCTGTTCCCTTCGGTGGTTTCGGCGATTCCGGCCACGGCCGCTCCTCCGGACCGGGCGTCCTGGACGAATACACGCAGACGAAGGCTGTCTGGGTTCCCACCCGTGCGGCCGGATCCCCTTTCCCGTCACTGTCCTACTAGCAGGAAGAACCATGGAAACGACTAACACAGCATCTTCGGACGAGACGCTTCGCGCAGCGCTGGCAGATGGCGTAGCGACCTGGAAGCCGCAAGTGCAGGCGTTGTCGGAGGACCTGCACGCAAATCCAGAGCTCTCCTTCGAGGAAGTCCGGGCAGCCGGGGCAATTGCCGCTCTCCTGTCCGAAGGCGGCTTCGACGTCACAGCGGGAACTGCGGATCTGCCCACGGCCTTCACCGCGAGCGCCGGGACCGGAGACCTGACCGTTGCCCTGTGCGTGGAATACGATGCCCTGCCATCTGTGGGCCATGCCTGCGGACATAACCTCATCGCGGGTGCTTCCGTGGCTGCGGCCCTGGCTCTCCTTCCCCACGTGGACGAGCTTGGCATCACCCTCAAAGCGATTGGTACCCCGGCGGAGGAGCACGGGGGCGGCAAAGTGCTGATGCTCCAGCGGGGAGCCTTTGACGGTGTCGGGTTGGCACTGATGGTCCACCCGGTTCAGGACGGGGTGACCTATAACCCGGCAGGGACCACTGCCCAGGCTGTTGGTCGCTACGAGGCTGTTTTCACTGGTAAGGCGGCCCACGCTGCGGCCGCCCCGCATATGGGTGTCAACGCCGGGGACGCGGCCGTGCTCAGTCAGGTAGCCATCGGTTTGCTTCGTCAGCAGATTCCCGGTGATCACCGGGTTGCCTGCTATGTGGCTGAGGCCGGGCATGTCACCAACATCATCCCGGATCACGCCGTGGTTCCGTTCGAGTGCCGCGCTTTTACTCTTCCGGAGTATGAAGCGTTGCTCGTGCGGGTCAGGCGGTGTTTTGAAGGCGCAGCAATTGCCACAGGAACCACTTTGGAAATCACTGCTGCGGAACCGCTTTACGAGCCGCTGATCCAGGATGCGGAACTTGCCGCCCACTGGACAGAAGCCATGGACGCGTTCGGTAAGGACACTTCTCCAGCGGCGGGTATGGGAGGCGGCTCTACGGACATGGGAAATATCTCCCAAGTGATTCCATCGCTGCATCCATGGCTGAGTATTCCCGGCGCGAACGTTCCCATCCATTCGCATGGCTTCGCGGCGCTTGCGAACACCCCCGAGGCGTACGCCGTGATGTTCGAGGCAGCCACCGCGCTGGCTTGGACAGTGGCGGGCGCCGCAACCAATCCCCAACAGAGAGATCGCTTCGTTAAGGCGGCCTACCGTCGCGAAGCCACGATTCAGGAAGCATCATCATGAGCACCAGCACCGAAACCACGCGGACGGACAAGGCCGGCACACGGCTGACGCTTCCTGTTGCCGCACTGGCTTTTGTCATTGCCCTTGCGGTCCAGTTCATCGGCCAGGCCAAGATTGATCTCGGCATTGGTGCGATCATCATTTTCCCCATGGTCTGGGGCTTGATCCTTGGCTTGCTGGTTTCCATCCAGAAGTTCAAGCCGCTGGGCCTGGACCTCCAGCGTGTGGCCGCCGCCCTTGTTGGTGTGGCAGTCCTGCTCCTGGTGGCCAGGCTCGCCTTCAATATCGGCCCAAGCCTGCCGAGCCTGATCAAGGCCGGCCCCGCGCTGCTCCTGCAGGAAGTTGGACACCTGCTCGGAACTGTAGTGTTGGCGCTGCCCCTCGCAGTCCTGTTGCGCATGGGCAAGGCAACCGTGGGGGCAACGTTCTCCTTGGATCGTGAACCGTCCTTCGCCATGGTCTCGGAAAAGTATGGCCCCGATTCGGACCAGTACCGCGGTGTCCTGGCCATGTACGTTTTCGGGACCCTGTTCGGCGCCATCTTCATCACGCTGCTGACCTCCTTGGTAGCCAACTGGAAGATTTTTGATCCGTTGGCCCTGGCCATGGGTGCCGGTGTCGGTTCGGGCTCCATGATGGCTGCCTCGGCTGCGAGCATCATTGCGGCCTATCCGGGTGACCAGGAGGCCATTCTGGGGATGGCTGCAATTTCCAACCTCATCACCACCATCCTTGGCGTGTACGTAGGCATCTACATTGCCTTGCCTGTGGCTGACCGGTTCTACAAGGTACTGACCCGCACCAAGGAAACCGCAAAGGTGGCTGCTGGCGCTGCTCCCCTGGAGCGTTCGGCAGCTGAGCTGGAGCAGGATGGCATCCAGGCTGAGGAGAACCGCCGCTTCCGTGAAGAGGTGGCGAAGTCCTCGGCGGCCATGAAGCTGCCGCTGTGGCTTTCCCTGTCTGTCCTGACGGTCCTGGGTGTTGGCACTGCAGCGGTAGCTGCCAAGGGCTTGAGCCTGTCCATCCTTGCCGGCTACGGCATCATGTTGGCTTTGGTCCTCGTCAGCCTGTTGCTGGCCAGGATCACCAGGAAAGTCTCTGCCATCGTTTTTATCACCACCATTGGTGCGTACATCTCAAGTCCGTGGTTCTTCGGGTCAGGGGTCTTGAACGAAGCCGTCAAGGCGGTGGATTTCCTTTCCATCGCCACGGTGATGTTGACGCTGGCCGGGCTGTCCCTTGGCAAGGACATCCCCTTGCTGCGGAACATCGGGTGGAAGATCATTCCCGTGGGCCTTGTTGCCATCACTGCGTCCTTCCTTCTATCCACCGTGATTGCCGAATTCGCCCTGGGACTCTGGCACTAGCCGGTACCAGCTGACTTGTTGGGTCGGTCCAAACCGCCGCAACACGTACAGCCCGGATGCGCTCACTCACGTGCGGGCATCCGGGCTGTTGCGTTGGTTCACGAACCTTCCCCGCCCCGATCTGGCGAACAGGGGCGATCAGCGCGAGAATGGGCGTGTGGTCCTTCCCCGCCCTGGCGGAAGCGGCGACACCATGAATCCCGCCGCACGAACGATCCAACGTGTGTACCTCACACTGACGCTGGGTAATACCGTGGCGGCGTCCTTCATCTGGGGTATCAACACCCTGTTCCTGCTTGATGCGGGCCTCAGCAACTTGGAAGCCTTCGCCGCGAATGCCTTCTTCACAGCTGGCATGGTCCTCTTCGAAGTTCCCACCGGGGTGGTCGCCGACGGTTGGGGCCGCCGCGTATCGTTCCTGCTCGGTACCGTGACACTGGCCGTGTCCACCTACCTGTATTACCTGCTCTGGCAGCTCTCAGCCCCGTTTTGGATGTGGGCCGTGATTTCGGTCCTGCTGGGACTTGGCTTCACGTTCTTTTCCGGAGCCGTCGAAGCGTGGCTCGTGGACGCACTGCGATTCTCCGGTTACGAAGGCGGGCTCGAATCCGTGCTTGGCCGCGGGCAAATGGTCCAGGGCCTCGCAATGCTGTTTGGGTCCGTCGCGGGCGGCGTGATTGCCCAAGCCACCAACCTGGGCGTGCCTTTCCTTTTGCGCGTGGGGGTGCTGCTTGCCATGTTTGCAGTGGCCTTCGGTCTCATGCACGACGTCGGTTTCTCGCCTGAGCGTTCAACCAGCCCCATGCGGGCTGTCCATACCGTACTGACGGCCTCGATAGACAACGGCCTGAAAAACCGACCCGTTCGGTACATGATGCTGGCCGCTCCCTTTAGCGCCGGCGTCGGAATCTACGTCTTTTACGCTCTGCAGCCGTACCTCCTCGACCTTTTTGGCGACCCGAAAGCTTATTCCATCGCGGGCCTGGCCGCCGCGATTGTCGCAGGCTCGCAGATCCTGGGCGGCTGGCTGGCCCCGCACGCCCGGGGACTGTTCCACAAACGCACGTCAGTGATGATCCTGGCCGCCCTGGTGGGTGCCGTGATTCTCCTGGTGCTGGGATCCACGCGCGTGTTCTGGGTAGCCCTGGTGCTGCTGGCGTTGTGGGCCGTGGTGGGTTCTGCGGCTACTCCGGTCCGACAGGCGTATGTGAATGACATGATCCCGTCGAAACAGCGGGCCACCGTCCTCAGTTTCGATTCGCTGATGGGTTCCAGCGGAGGAGTGGTGATCCAACCACTCCTGGGCCGCGGCGCGGACCTTTACGGTTATCCGGCCTCATTGGCCATGGCCGGCGTTATCGAGCTTATTGCGGTGCCGTTCCTGCTGGCGAGCAGGAAGCAAGGGGCTGCGGCGGACCGGGCCAGCACCTTGGCTGCGGAACCGACCCGGGAGGGCCCAGCAGAAACGCCTAGAACGACCTGACCGTGAACCCCAGGCCCAGCAGTCCCCGGCCTGCTTGCTCAACAATGGGGTCGAAGCTGAGCGTGGGGTGGTTGAGGAGGACATTGACGTCCCTCTGGATGCGCTGCAAGGGATGCGACAAGCGGTGTGCGCTGCCGCCCGAACCCGCGACGATGAGCCTGACCGCGGCCTCCGACGCCTGGCCGCTGAGGGCAAGCGATAGCCGGTACCGCGACCGCTCCGTATCTGTCGGCTCGGTGCCTGTTGGCTCCGTGTCCGTTGGCGCCGTACCGGAGCGCGCGATGGATGCCGCCAGAATCCGGACCGCCTCCTCCCAATGCAGCCGGGCAGTGGCAACGAGTCCGAAGGCCTCGGCGAAACGTGCTTGGGCCAGTACAGAGTCCGCTTGGCGCACCTCGGTAGTGTTTTTGACCTTTCGCACCATCAATTGCGCTTGAAACAGCTCCAAGGCATGCTCTGCGGCGCCCAAAGCGGTGGACGGTGCCACCAGGTTCAGCAGCGTTGCCATGGGGATGTGAAGTGTGGGGTCAGGGTGGACCAGGCTGCCGGGGTTGTCCGAAGCGCTCAGGTGACCCCATTCCATGACCCGGTAGTCCGGGACAAACAGGTGATCTGCCCGCAGGTCATTGCTGCCCGTCCCCCGCAACCCTGCGGTATGCCAGGCGTCCATCAATTCGAGCGCCGCGACAGGGACCAACGCCTGGAGACGGACACCGTCGCAGTCAACAGCCAGGAGCGCCCACTCCGAATGCATGACTCCTGAAGCAAAACTCCAGTGGCCGGAGATGCTGTAGCCACCGGTAACCTTCGTGGCGGCACCAACGGGCGCACCCGTCGCTGCGGCCAGTGGAACCGTGCCCAAGGCAAAGACTTCGTCCTGGACTTGCTTCGGCCAGCGGGCCAACATCCACACATGTTCCATCAGGTGCCCGGCGGTCCATGCAGTCGATGCGCAACCGCGGGCAAGTTGCCTGACCACCTCAGCGTAGGTCTCCACGCCCATCCCGTAACCACCAACGCCCTTGGGTGCGAGGAGGCGAAAGACGCCCGCCTGGCGGAGGTCGGTCATGGTGGATTCGGGCAAATGGCGCAGTTCCTCGGTTTCGGATGCGCGTTCCCGGAGGCGCGGCAGCAGGGCCCCCACCAGGGAGATCAACGTTTCCGGGCTTGGCGCTTCCGTGTGGAATCCCGGTCTCCGGACCTCCGGGACAGGCTCAGGCAATTCCAGCACATGTCCTGTCCGGTCGCGCTTGGCTGCCAGGTAGGCCAGGTTGGCTTCGGACACATGGACGCCGGTGGGCACTCGTTCGCTGATGTCGATTCCCAGTGCGGAGAGCTGCGCTGCCTTGTCAGGATTGTTGCTGAGAAGCCGGATTCGACTGGCACCAATGGCCTGGAGCATCTGGACTCCGGCAGAGTAGTCACGTTCGTCTTCGTCATGGCCAAGAGCCAGATTGGCTTCGTAGGTATCCAGGCCGTTGTCCTGGAGCGTGTAAGCATCCAGTTTGGAATAAAGGCCAATGCCCCGGCCCTCCTGTCGAAGGTACAGCAGGAAACCTCCGACGGCGGCAATCTCCTCCACCGCTTCACGCAGCTGTGGACCACAGTCGCAGCGCTCGCTGCCGAAGACGTCACCTGTCATGCATTCGCTGTGAAGGCGCACCAGAGGAGCAACACCTGTTTCGCTATCCTGGGCCAGCAGGGATTGCTCCCATGAGCCGAGGGCAAGAAGCAAATGCTCCTTGCCGTCAGCCAGGCCGTGGAACGTGAAGACTTCCGCCGTCGTCCGGAATCCGTCAGGAAACTGAAGCGGCACGGTGACGTTGCTGCGAACGGTCGCCCTGGGCAGCGATGCAGCGGGTGGTGCGGTGTCCAGGCAGGCGGTCATGTGGGGTCCTTCAGGGTTTGACAGGAAGGCAAAGCTTGAACCTTCAAGTTAACCGTACAACCCAATGGTTGAACCTGCAACTAAAATGACGAGCGTAGAGTCCCATGCGGGAAGATAGGGGAAACCTCTTCAGAAAGCGTGGCCGCATTGATTTCCCTACAGCAGGATCCCCAAGGTTTCATCCGCATGAAGCGCCACTTCCCAAACGGCATCCACGTACAGATCACCTTCACCGATGGCACGCAGGAGATCCTCAGTGGCCGGCAACTCAACGAGGCCTACGACCAAGCCCTGGCGGACTACCGGGCGGGTAATCACCTCGACGCCAAGGGCTTCTCCCGTGGACCGCAAAAGAAGGTTCACCTAGGCATCGAGTACGTTCCGGTCAAGCCGGGGATGGGGGCCTAGCGGACGCGGAGCCTGAACCCTGAACAGCCAAGGAAGCGAAACGGTCACTCTCCGAAAGAGCTACGCCCTGCCGGAGGCATGCTCAACGCAGACCGGCGTCCATGGCCGGGCCTCCAGCCGGCCCTCTGGTATTACCGCACCACACACGGCGCACAATCCATAGCTCCCTGCGGCAATGCGCTCAAGAGCGGCGTCAATCTGGGCCAGCCCACGCTTGCTCTGCTCCAGTAGCGCAGAGGCCTGGGAAAGTTCAAAAGCGATGGTGCTGCCCTCGGGGTCATGCTCGTCATCAACATTCGAGTCCTGCCGTGCGCGGTTCACCGATGTGATGTCACTGCTCAGCGCCGCGAGAAGTTCGAGCTTCTGCTGCTTCTCGTCCTCCAGGAGGCGCCGAAACCGCCCCGAATCAACCACGTCGGTTCACAGGTCCACCGTGCCGCTTTCGCCGACACTCATCCGCGAGTGGGTGACCTTGGACTTCACCCACTGCAGCACAGTCGCAGCCGTGCCTCCAGGGCTGGTCCAGTACTCGGCAGACTCAGAGTCGACACGCAACAGGCAGACCTCCGGGGTCTCAGGGCCATCCGGGAACCACGCTTCCACTGTCTGGTTCCACATGTCGCGGATTATCTGCCGATCAGTGACCACCTCGGCGTTCCCCGCAACAGATACCCACTCCGTGTTCTTTCCAAAGGACACGTTGACCCGTGGATCATTTCGGACGTGCGCTACCTGTGAGGTGCCCAGTCCCGTGAAGAACCACATGTCGCCGTCGTCCTTGACATCCTGGACCGCCAGCGGACGGCTAACCAAAGCACCTTGTTCATTGACTGTGGTCACCATGCCAATCCTGGCACCGTTGATGATGTCCGTGACTTTGCTGATGTCGCGCTCTTCTGCCATGTTCGCCTCAACTCTCTTCGTTCGGGGACGCCCCCATGCCCAGCCTATTAGTAAGTTTGCTTATTGACTACCGGCTGGCCCACGGCTGCTGGACAGGGAATCAAGAAGGGCTCCTGTCCGTTCCCATTTCATGAAGGAGTATTGTGGCCGCGGCCACATGCGCCTCGGGTTGAATGACGACAGGAAGTGTGGGGACTGGCCATGACGTTGAAAGAAACCATCGCCCATGTGGAGGCAGCGCACCGCATGGTCCGCGAAGACAAAGAGTGGGACGGGCTGTCCATGGATTTGTGGGAGGCGTACAACCTCCAGGACGAGGACCTTATTGAGCAGTTGCGGCCGCCGTTCCTGCAATCGTGGCGGACCGTCACCACCTACGTCCTGCGCGATACCTTCGATGCGGCCGGGATCACGGTGGCGGATCCGAGCCACCCGTGGGGCATTGCAACGCTCACAGCAAATGGCGCCAGCAGCGAGCCCCTCTTATGGCGTGAGGCCGGTGACGGAAACCGCAGCATCGAAGGCCCCGCAGGCTTCGAACTTCTGACGTTCTCCGAAACCATGACCCACTACGCCGACTGCTTGAAGAGTTTGCTCCCCGAACAGCCCTAGTCCCGGCTGTCCACCAGGGCCCTGCGCATCCTGTTCCTGTGCGGTGCCTCACCCTCGGCCGGCCGGTGGGCCGTCGATAAGGGTGGGAATGTACTCGAGCATCTGCAGCCCGCCCCCAAACGTCCTGCTCCCTACCATTTCAAGGGAAACGTCCGGATAGCCATCGTAAATTCGCTCCCGTCCGGTTCGACCGGTGATAACGGGGAAAACGACCAGTCGGTACCTGTCAACCAAACCTGCGACGAGCAAGGATCGACAAAGACTGAGGCTGCCGAGGGTCATCAACCTTCCCGTTCCAGCTTCCTTCATCCTTCGCACTGCCTCCACCGCATCACCGCGCACGAGCTCCGAATTGGGCCAGGCCAAAGGTTCTTGCAGGCTGGAGGAGAAAATCACCTTGCCCATGGCAGCCAACCCGGTCAGGGCGGCGCCCTCCTCCTCGGAAAACCCTGAATCTGCCCCGGTGGCCTGCTCGGACATGCCCGACATGACCCTGTAGGTGTTCGCCCCCATCAGGGTAGTGAATTCCTTTTTACCCTCTTCCTCGAGCCAGGCCAGGTACTCCGGACTTTCCAAACCCCACCACCCCGGCCATCCTTCGGCTGAGGCATAACCGTCCAGTGAAATGATCAGATCCACTGTCAACGTTGCGGGCGTGTCGCTCATCTGGGTCTCCTGCTTTTGGCCGCGCGGGTCTACCGTGCGCAAATGCTAGCCCCGGATCGATCAGGCGTTCAAGGGGTCGCAGTTAGAGGATCACCAGGAGCAGTCCGCCGACGGTACTGAGGAGCCCGATGCCCGTGAGGATCCAGCCAAGAATCAGCACGGTGTTGTCGTACCGGGGTGGTTGAAGGGAACACCTGGAGGGGTGGCAGAGATCGTAATGGACCACTACAGACCGCGACGTGAGGCTTCCATCCTTGGCAGCGACATCCAGGAGGACTTTCCGTTCCTCATTGCTTTGGTCCACCCATTGGACTCCCAGGAATCCCCCGGCCGTGAACTGTTCTCCGTCGGCCGTGGCCCAAGGGCAGCGCCGCCTGGCGATGGCCCAGGCTATGACCAGTAAAGGCACGCCCGGGACGAACCCCACCCAGGTCATCATCTCGAGAATGGGGCCGAGGAAATCCATGGAGCCGGCCATGACATGATCCTAGCGTGGGGCGTGTAACGCTTGGTCCATGGACCTGCGCATCCCGCCCTCGCTGACGATCCCGGCCGCTGAACTCAGCTGGCGGTTCTCGCGATCCTCGGGACCGGGAGGGCAGCACGTCAACACCACCGACACCCGCGCCGAACTAATGTGGAACGTCGCGGATTCTGCTGCCATCACCGATGAACAACGGGAGATCCTGCTCCAGCGTCTTGGCCGCAGGCTCGTCTCAGGCGTCATTACTGTGACGGCGTCCGAAGAGCGGTCCCAGCTTCGCAACAGGGAGCTTGCCCTTACCAAGCTGGCCGACCTCATCGCGGCGGGCCTCGCTCCGGAGTCTATCCGCCGCCCGTCCAAACCCACCCGCGGTTCCGCACGACGCCACCGGGCTGCGAAGGAACAGCGGTCCGCAACCAAGCAACAACGACGCCGGCCTGCCGCCGATTAGCCGCGGCCCCTTTTGGCCGGCGACGCCGGATGGCACCATACCTTCATGTCACCTATTCAACGCCTCCGCCCAGCCGGACTGGTCAACAGCCCTGCCTTCAGCCATGTCGCCGTCGTTCCTCCCGGCGCCACCACCATTTACGTCGGCGGCCAGAACGCCGTGGACCAGAGCGGAAAACTGGTCGGGGAAGGCGATGCAGCCATCCAGTCCGCACGCGCACTGCAAAATGCCCAAACCGCGCTTGAAGCCGCGGGTGCCGGCCTCGGCGACGTGATCCATTGGACTGTGCTCTTCGTCGAAGGCGCCGACCTCGCGGCAGGCTATGGAGCGATTGCTGCGCAGCTCGCTTCAGAGGAGCCACCCCTGGTGACGGCAGCTTTCGTGGCGGGCCTGGGCGTACCCGGTGCGCTGGTGGAGATCAGTGCGGTAGCCGCCGTCGTCAGCGCTGAGGAAAACGGTGCGGGAGCCAGACGCCGATAGAGTCGTGTCAATGGACAGCAAACTGATGACGACCCAACGGCCCGGACCCGACCCTGCTGCACCGCAGTCCCCCGCCGAGGACGGCTTCGTGAGGGTCCACGGGGCCCGCGAGAACAACCTCCGCAATATCGACGTGGACGTCCCGCGCGATTCCATCGTGGCCTTCACCGGAGTCTCCGGTTCCGGGAAATCCTCCCTGGCCTTCGGAACCATCTTCGCCGAAGCCCAACGCCGCTACTTCGAGTCCGTCGCGCCCTACGCCCGTCGGCTTATCCAACAAGGCCACAATCCCAAGGTCGAGTCCATCACCGGGCTGCCACCCGCCGTCGCGCTCCAACAACGCCGTGGTACCGCCAGTACCCGCTCAAGCGTGGGAACAGTGACCACCTTGTCGAACTCGCTGCGGATGCTCTTTTCACGTTCCGGGACCTACCCCGATGGCGTCGGGCAGCTCGACTCCGATGCCTTCTCCCCCAACACCGCAGCAGGCGCCTGTCCCGAGTGCCACGGGCTCGGGACCGCGCACACAGTCACCGAAGCCTCCTTGGTCCCCGATCCGACCCTCAGCATCCGGGACGGCGCCATCGCGGCCTGGCCCGGCGCCTGGCAAGGTAAGAACCTCCGCGACATCCTGAGCCACCTGGGCTACGACGTGGACACCCCGTGGCGGAAGCTCCCAAAGAAGGACCGCGACTGGATCCTGTTCACCGAAGAGCAACCGGTGGTGGAAGTGACGCCGCAGCGCGATCGGGTAGCCAAACCCTACAAAGGCAGGTTCTGGAGCGCCCGGAGCTACGTGATGCACACCCTGGCCGATTCCAAGAGCACCACCATGCGCGACCGGGTGCTGCGCTTCATGGTCAGCGGCCCATGCCCACGCTGCGACGGCAGCGGGCTCCGGCCGGAGGCGCTGGCTGTGACCTTCGCCGGGAAGAACATCGCCGAACTCAACGCACTGCCCATGACCGAACTGGCCGACGTTATCCGGCCAACCACGGAGCTCGCTTCTGCAGGGACGGCTTCCCGAAAACAGTCCTCAGGCGAAGCCACGGAAGTAGCCGTTGCGATCACCCGCGACCTGCTCAAGCGGCTCACGGTACTGACCGACCTTGGCCTCGGATACCTGGCATTGGGCCGCCAAACGCCTACGCTTTCCCCGGGCGAAATGCAGCGGCTGAGGATTGCCACGCAGCTGCGTTCGGGGCTGTTTGGGGTGGTCTATGTGCTCGATGAACCATCGGCGGGGTTGCACCCCGCAGATGCCGAATCCTTGCTCGATGTCCTGGACCAGCTCAAGGCCTCCGGCAACTCGGTGTTTGTGGTCGAACACAACATGGAATTCGTGCGGGCTGCCGACTGGCTGGTTGATGTTGGTCCGCGCGCGGGTGAAGGTGGCGGAGAAATTCTTTACAGCGGCCCCGTCGCCGGCCTTGCCGACGTGAAGGAGTCAGTGACGCGGCCGTTCCTCTTCCCTGCTACCAGCAGTGCGGGGAATCAAAAGAACGACGACGGTCCAGCCGCCGCCGGGAGTCGACGGAGCACCAGCCAACCCCGGGAAGCGAAGGAATGGGTGACGCTTCACAACGTCAACCGGCACAATCTGCGCGACCTCGAGGCCGGATTCCCACTGGGCGTCCTGACCGCCGTGACCGGCGTGTCAGGCTCTGGAAAGTCCACCCTGGTCAGTCAGGTCCTGGCAGAGGTAGTGGACGCAGAGCTTCATCCGGGGACCATCGAAACAGCTGACCGGGACGTACCCAACAGTGCGGGGTCAGTCTCCGGGCTCCATGGACTGGACCGCCTCGTCAAGGTCGACCAGAAGCCCATCGGCCGTACACCGCGTTCCAACCTTGCAACGTACACCGGCTTGTTTGATGGGGTGCGGAAGGAGTTCGCTGCCACCGAAGATGCCCGTGCCCGCGGCTTCGGCCCTGGCCGCTTCTCCTTCAACGTCGCTGGTGGGCGCTGCGAAACCTGCCAGGGCGAGGGATTCGTTGCCGTGGAGCTTTTGTTCCTGCCCGGCAGCTACGGGCCTTGCCCGGAATGCCAAGGATCCCGGTTCAACCCCGAAACCCTTGAAGTGAAGTACCGCGGCAAAAGCATCGCCGATGTCCTGGGCATGACAGTGGAGGCAGCGTCCGACTTCCTGTCCGACCTCCCGGGTGTCGCCCGCAGCCTGCAAACACTGCTGGAGGTGGGACTGGGCTACCTTCGCTTGGGCCAGCCAGCCACGGAACTGTCCGGTGGTGAAGCCCAGCGCATCAAGCTCGCCACTGAACTGCAGCGCATCCAGCGAGGGCACACCCTGTACATCCTTGACGAACCCACCACCGGACTTCACCCCGCTGACGTACAGCTCCTGATGGCGCAACTTCACCGGCTCGTGGACGCCGGAAACACCGTCATCGTGGTCGAACACGAGATGGATGTCGTAGCCGGGGCCGACTGGGTGATCGACCTGGGACCGGGCGGCGGCGACGCCGGCGGCACAATCATCGCCGCTGGGCCGCCGGCCGCCGTCGCGCGTTCCACCACCAGCCGGACGGCACCCTACCTGGCAGCCGCTTACGGGCGCTGAGTCAGCGTCGCGGGATGTTCCGCAGGTTGCTGCGGGCCATGCTGACAGCCTCACCGGCACCGCGGTTCAGCACCACCTTGGACATCGCAGTGGCGAAGCCGATGACCTGCGAACCCGAAATCTTCGGCGGGATGGACAGTGCGTTCGGGTCCGTGATGAGTTCCACCAAGGAAGGGCCGGAATGCGCGAACGCCTCCCGGTAGGCGGCCTCAATGTCAGCAGGGTCGGTGACGCGCACGGCATGGAAGCCCAGGGCCTTGGCCACGGCCGCATAGTTGGCGTCGGGGACGTCCACGCCGAAATCGGGCAGTCCATCCACCAGCATTTCGAGCTTGACCATCCCCAGGGTGGAGTTGTTGAACACCACGACATTAACTGGCAACTGGTGCGCTGCCACGGTGACGAGCTCGCCCAGCAGCATGGACAAACCGCCATCGCCCGACACGGAAACCACCTGCCGCCCCGGATAAGCCAGCTGCGCACCGATGGCATGTGGAAGCGCGTTCGCCATGGACCCGTGCAGGAAGGACCCAATCAACCGACGGGTACCCAACGGGTTGATGTAGCGGGCAGTCCAGACATTGCACATTCCAGTGTCGGCGGTGAAGACGGCGTCTTCGGCAGCTACCTGGTCGAGCAGGGACGCTGCGTATTCGGGGTGGATGGGCTGTTTCTTCTCGACCTTGCGCGTGTAGGCACCCACCGCCTTATTCATGAGCCGATCGTGCTTCTTGAGCATCTGGTCCAGGAAGCGCCGGTTCTTCTTTGGCTGTACCAACGGCAGGAGGGCTCTCAGGGTGGGGAGCACGTCGCCATGGACTGCGATGTCGACGTCGGTCCGACGCCCCAGCCGCTGCGCGGCGCGATCCACCTGCGCGGTCCGGGTGTCCGGGAGGAACTGGTCATAGGGAAAGTCGGTACCCAGCAGGATGAGCAGGTCGGCGTCTTCGATACCCTCGGCGGCGGCACCATAACCGAGCAATCCGGTCATGCCGATGTCGAACGGGTTGTCGTACTGGACGAAGTCTTTGCCCCGCAAGGAATGGCCAATCGGGGCGTTGATCAGTTCAGCCAAGGAGATCAGCTCACTGTGCGCGCCTTCGACGCCCGCGCCGGCGAAAATGGCGACCTTTCCGGCGTCGTTGATGGCTCCAGCCAGTTCCTGGACGCTGGTTGGATCAGGGACCAGACTGGCGGGCCGGAAGGTCGCCGGCAGGGGCGTAGGCGCGACGGCCTCGAGTCCCGCGATATCCCCCGGCAGGGTAACCACGGCGACACCGCCCAGGCCCAGTGCGTTCTGGATGGCGCTGTGCATGACCCGCGGCGCCTGTTCGGCGGTGCTGATCATTTCGGAGTACACGGAGCATTCGTTGAAGAGCCGGTCCGGGTGGGTCTCCTGGAAGAAGCCACTGCCGATCTGCTTGCTGGGGATGTGGGAAGCAATAGCCACAACCGGGGCCCCGGTCCGATTGGCGTCGTAAAGGCCGTTGATCAAATGCAGGTTTCCGGGCCCGCAGGAGCCGGCGCAGACGGCCAGTTTGCCGGTCAGCTGTGCCTCTGCTGCCGCAGCGAAGGCGGCAGCTTCCTCGTGGCGAACATGGATCCAGTCAATACCGCCCTTACTTGAGCCGCCCGTCTGGCGGACCGCATCCACCACCGGGTTGAGGCTGTCCCCGACTATCCCGTAGATCCGCTGCACCCCGGCAGCCTGGAGTTGTTCAATGAGTTGGGTGGCAAGTTCCTTCGCCATGATGTGCAGGCTCCCTCAGTTGTGGCGGTGGGCTGACATGGCCCAATATAGTCGGCTTGCCTCCGAGCATCCCGTGCATCCCCGGGCAAGGCCCGGGTCAGGGCATGTCCACGCAGCCGTCAGGGCATGTCCACGCTCTTGCTCGGCCTTCTTCAGGCCGCCAATCGGGTGGCGAACAGGCGTTCTGCCAGCGACAGCAACTGCGCTGGGACGTCCGTTTCATCGCCGTCGCTCCCGTGGCCGAGGAAGACGGCGTTGCCGCCCACCGGATCTTCGATGGGGGTGCCGGCTTCGCGGATCAGGACTTCGGCCCGGGGGTTAAGTGGCAGGGGAATGGACTTGGCCTGGTCATTCAGGAATGCGTGCCAACCTCGTCCTGATATGGCTTCCACATTCCCTTCCACTAATGACTGCCGACTGGCAAGGCACAATCCGATTTCCTTAATCCTGACGGGCTCGTGGAGCCGGGCAGGAACAATAAGTGCAACCAGGAACTTCCGCATGACAATTTGTATACTTTCTGACTGGCAGCAGCTGAGCAATTCCGCCGTAAACATAGCGCGCGGCTACGGCAAGCCCCGCGAAAACTGCGATCTAACCTGCTTCCGCACGGTCACGAGGACCCTACCGTTGGCTTTTCCTGGGCTTGGTGAAGCGGTTTTCGCTGCTCTCGGCCTTGGCCCGCTTTTCCGACCTCTTTTCGAAAATGGATTTCCCCGGCTTTTTTGTCCTTGCATTTGTTGGTGATTTGCCGGACAAGCCAATCATTCCTTTCCAGTCGCTTTACCAACACCATACCTGCTTATATTTTTTAAGCCAGCCAGGAAGTCCCGGCTATCGCAGTTACTGCTGCATAGCCACTTTCCTTCCTCGCAACTCTGGTTGGGACGGCCGTTGCTTGCTAGCGTGGCCGCATGAGCCCCTCCAAGACACCCGCGGAGATCCTGGACGTTGATGGTGCCGAAGTCCGCATCTCCAATCCGAATAAGGTGGTCTTCCCCGAGCCCGGGCTGACCAAGCTGGATCTGGTCCACTACTACCTGGCGGTCGCTGATGGTGCCTTGCGGGGAGCCGGCGGCCGCCCAATGGTCCTCAAACGCTTCCCGAAGGGCATCAACGCGGAGCCGTTCTTTCAAAAACGCGTGCCCGAGAACCATCCGGCGTTCATCGACACTGCAACCCTGCATTACTCATCCGGAACTTCCGCGGAAGAAACGGTCATCAGAGATGCCGCGGGCCTGGCCTGGGTGGTCAACCTGGGATGCCTGGACCTGAATCCGCATCCGGTACGCGCCGAGGACCTCGACCATCCGGATGAACTCCGGGTGGATCTCGACCCGATGCCCGGGGTGGACTGGTCGAAGATCGTGGACACCGCCTATGTCGCGCGGGAGGTACTGGCCGACGTCGGGCTGGTGGGCTGGCCAAAGACCAGCGGCTCGCGCGGGCTCCATATCCTGGCCCGCATTGCACCCCAGTGGTCCTTCCGCGATGTTCGGCTCGCCGCTGAAACGTTGGCGCGTGAAGTGGAGAACCGCGCCCCGGGCCTGGCCACGGCAC
Source organism: Paenarthrobacter nitroguajacolicus (assembly GCF_031455195.1). Classification (GTDB taxonomy): domain Bacteria; phylum Actinomycetota; class Actinomycetes; order Actinomycetales; family Micrococcaceae; genus Arthrobacter; species Arthrobacter nitroguajacolicus_D. Next base: position 468,314 of record NZ_JAVDSH010000001.1, read on the forward strand.
GGTGGTGGAAGGAAGAGCGTGGCGAAAGCGTCTTCGTCGACTTCAACCAAAATGCGAAGGACCGCACTGTCGCATCGGCCTATTCGATCCGTTCCCTTCCGGATGCCAGGGTCTCGACCCCACTGAGCTGGGAGGAAGTCCGGACCGCCCGGCCAGAGCAATTCACCGTGCTCACAGTCCCCGCCCGCTTCGCCGAATCCGGCGACCCACACGCGGGCATTGATGACGCCGCGGGCTCGCTGGATGGCCTGCTCGCCCTGGCTGCGGAACTCGGCCCGGCAGAGAAGGCGCCGCGGGCAGGCGACGGATCGGGTCGGAGGATGTCCACGATGCCGCTGATCGAGGTGGCCAGGACCAAAACGAAACCGGAAGCCCTCGCAGCACTCGAGCAATGGAAGTCAGGCCATTCGGACCTCACTTCCGCACTCCACCCCGCAGATGTGCTCATTGACGGGATGCGTGGTTCAAGCTCCCTTTGGTATCGGGTGCGCATCAACCTCCAACACATCCCTGAAGCGCAACGGCCTGCGCAGGAAACGTTGATTGCCGACTACGATCCCTGGGCTGGCAAGGATTGGCCGGGCCGGCCGTGACTTCGGCGCCGCCCATGCAGGATCTGTCCGTGTCCCTGGTCCTGATAGCCATGCTCGGTGTTGCGGCGCCGCTTGCAGCCCGATTGCTGGACCGCGTGGTCAAGATTCCGATCGTGGTTTTCGAGATTGGTTTGGGAATTTTGTTGGGCCCAAGCCTGCTGGGGTGGATCGAGTCGACCCGCTTCACCGACACCTTGGCCGACTTCGGCGTCGCCATGCTGTTCTTCGTTGCCGGCAATGAGATCGACTTTTCGACCATCAGGGGAAAGCCCGCAAACCGGGCAGCAGCGGGTTGGATCATCTCGCTCGCAGCAGGTATCGGCGCTGGCTTCCTGCTGGTTCCGGGCCCGGAAGCGGCCGTGATCATTGGCATCGCCTTGTCTTCCACGGCACTGGGTGCCATTCTGCCAATCCTTCGTGATGCCGGGACCTCGACGTCGCCTCTTGGAATCGCTGTGACAGCCCTCGGGGCAGCCGGCGAGTTTGGGCCCCTGATCGCCATTTCGCTGTTCTTCAGCGGGCGCCAGGTGGGCATCGCGTCGGTGGTGCTGGTGGGCTTCGTTGTCCTCACGGGTGTGGCTGTCTTCTTCGCTTCCAGGGCTCGGCACACCTTGTTCCACGCCCAAGTGACCCGCACGCTGCACACGAGCAGCCAGTTCGCGGTCCGGTCCATCATGCTGATCCTGAGCGCGCTGGTAGTGCTGAGCATGGTGTTGGGCCTGGATATGCTGCTCGGCGCTTTTGCCGCCGGCGTCCTCTGGAAAACCGTCATGGCCCGGGCTCCGGAGGAGGACCGCAAAGTGGTTGAAACCAAGATCGACGCCGTTGCGTTTGGTTTCCTGGTCCCCATCTTCTTTATCGACGCCGGTATCGACTTCGACCTGGCTGCCTTGACCTCCAGCCCCGCTACCCTGGCCTTGGTCCCCTTGTTCGTGGCCCTCTTGCTCATCATCCGCGGGCTGCCATCATTGCTCGCCTCTCCGCCAGGCGCCCCGCCCAACGAGAAGCGGGCTTTGATCCTGTTTGGGGCAACTGGGCTGCCCATCATCGTTGCCGTGACCGCCATCGGCCGGGACCAGGGGCTTATAAGCAGCGGAATCGCCTCGGCACTGGTGGGGGCCGGAATGATCTCACTGCTGCTCTTCCCGCTCATGGCACTCCGCCAGATCCGGACAAGGCTCAGGACGGATGCGCGGCCGGGTTAGCATGGGTGCGGACACGTCCTATAAGGAGGCTGCATGCCGCACATCGTTGATTTTGAGAAGGTTTCCACGGCTGGGCTTGAGACTTCTCCTGTGGCCGAGGCCCTTGCGGGCCTGCGCGCCAACGAGGCCCGGTATTTCCGGAACAAGTACCAGCACGTCTTCGCTGTGAGTCCGGCCAGCGAGGTCCCCGACGTCGTTGAACGGGTGAGCCGCATCCTCCGGGAGGAACGCGGGATCGTTATCGGATCGCCGGCCCTGGAAGCTACCGCCTTCGAAGTCGACGGGCTGAGCATGGCCTACGTTTTCTACCAATCGGGGCTGTCCATCAACGTGATGTACGGCATTGAGGGCGGCAAAAGGGCTGTGGGCTTCAAACTCTCGGACGGCATGGAGGTTCCGGAGGAACTGGCCGCGAACTTTAAGTTCGCCAGGCAGAAGTCCAAGCTGGCTGGGGTCATCCGCGGTTCGTACTTCGTCATCAAAGGTGAGTACTAAACCCAGCAGGCCCAGCAGGTTTGACCGGACGGACGACGGCGACCTCCCGCCGTCGTCCGTCCGTCCCACCGACGGCGATGGGCGGCGTCGTCAGGCGCGACCCCGAAGGATCAGCCGCCAATAAACCTGCGGGAACATAATCCTGTCCACCCACCAGGAAAGCCGGCTCTCCTTCCATGTGGGCACTTTGGGGATAGTTGGCATGGGCCGGTAGTGGTTGTCGAATTCTGCGAAGACCACCGTGTTGCGGGAAACCGTAAACGGGCACACCGAGTAGCCGTTGTACTTCTGCGTGACGGGTTTTCCTTCCCGGGCCGCTACGAGGTTTCTGGCGAGCACCTTGGTCTGCTTCCGGAGCGACCCGCCGGACTTTGAGTTGGATGTGCCGGCAGCATCGCCCAGGGACCAGACGTTGGCGTACCGGGGGTGGCGCAGGGTTTCCGTGTCCACCTCGACAAAGCCGCCCTGGTCCCCCGCGGCCGGGAGGTCGGTGGATGTGAGCCAATCGGGCGCGGACTGGGGTGGTACCGCGTTGAGGACCTCGTACTGCAGCTCTTCGATGGTGCCTGCTGCGGTGTCACGGATACTGGCTGTCCGGCTGGCCGGGTCCACCGAGACCAGTTCACTGTTGGTCCGGAGCTCAATGCCGTACTCGGCTATCTTGCGTTCCAGCTCCTGGTCCACCTCCGGGACACCGAACACCGTGGGATATGGCTGGACCATCACAACGCGGATTCTGTCGAGGACTCCCTTTTCCTTCCAATATTCACAGGCCAGGTACATCGGTTTTTGGCTGGCGCCGGCGCATTTGACGGGACCGGCAGGCATGGTGAAGATGGCCGTGCCCGAACGCAGGGCGCTGAGCAAGCTCCACGTCTTGGGGGCCAGCTCAAATTCGTAGTGGGACGATCCGTAGGGCGAATTCACGGCCTCTGCCAAGCCGGGCACTGCTTCCCAGTGGTACTGCAACCCTGGGCACACCACCAGGTGCCCGTAGTCCACTGAAGAGCCGGACTCCAGCATGACGGTGTTGGCCCCCGCATCAATGTCCGTTGCCTTGTCCCTGATCCAGGTGACTACCTTGGGGATCACGGACTGCTGGCTGCGGACAGCTTCCTTCACTTGGGCGCGTCCGCCCGCGATATGGGAAAACAACGGTTGGTACAGGTGATGGTCGCGGGGCTCGATGAGGGCAACGTCCTTGACCCCGTACCTCACCAGGCGGGCTGCCAGGGAGACGCCGGCGTTGCCACCACCGATGATCACTACCTCGTGCCGGGCCACGGCACTACTTCTTCTCGGTCAACGCTGCGCCCTTGTGCGCTGCCCGCGCGCCGGTCTTCTCCGATTCGACGACGTATTGCGGCTCATCTTCGCTGGCACGGTGCATGTTCCCGTCCAGCTCGAAGTCGCTGGTCTTCTTCTCCACGATTTTGCCTTGGGTCTTCCCCTGGGAGGTGTTCCACTCCACGCGGGTTCCTTTGCTCAATGTCATGTCCGCTCCTGGTAAGTGGTGGTCTCCCCTAAGATGCTCCCTAATGGTAAGCATCATGATCATTTCCCGGTAGCCCGCTCCCCGCGTCATGACACCCCCCGGTTGTCTGTCATGCTTAAGGGTCGCCATTTTTACGCGCCGGGACTGCGGCGGAATCTTGGTGCACGCCGAACCCGGAGCACAACTGCGCTTTCGGGCTTGGAATGGCGTAATAGGGGTACAGTCACCGCAGGAACGCGGGACAGAAACGAACAGGGGCTTGAATTGGCAGGGAACGCAACCTTCAGGCACAGCAACACCGCTCTGCTGTCGGTTAGTAGCGTCGAGGCTCCACGGATCGTCAGCTCCTCGGACTTCGACCGGAAGTTGGCTACCACCCTGAAGCGGCTAAAGTTCCCGCCCCGGCTCCTGGAACGCGTTGCGGGCGTCACGCACCGACGCTGGTGGGCGGCTGGAACATCCTTTGACGATGCCGCCGTCGAGGCCGGGGCGAAGGCCTTGGCCGATGCCGGAGTCGAAGCTTCCGAGGTTGGGTTGTTGATCAACACCTCCGTTACCCGCCGCAACCTCGAGCCGTCCGTTGCAGTGAAGATCCATCACGAACTGGGCCTGCCATCCTCGGCCATGAATTTCGACCTCGCCAACGCCTGCCTGGGGTTCGTCAACGGGCTGATCCTGGCCGCCAACATGATCGACTCCGGACAGATCAAGTACGCGATCATCGTCAACGGTGAGGACTCACAGCTGACGCAGGAGGCGACCCTTGCCAGGCTGCAGCGGCCTGAAACGACCCGGGAGGATTTCAACCGGGAATTCGCCACCCTGACCCTCGGGTCAGGAGCCGCGGCCGCAGTCCTGGGACCGGCCGACGAGCACAGCGGGGCGCACCGGCTGGTGGGCGGCGTGATGCGCGCCGGCACCGAGCACCACGAATTGTGCGTGGGTGGCATTGACGGCATGACCACCGATACGAAGGGCCTGCTCGACGGCGGCCTGCAACTCGTCGTCGACGCCTGGCACGAAGCCCAGCCCGAATGGAACTGGACGGCCATGGACCGCTACGTGACCCACCAGGTCAGCAATGCCTACACCCAGGCCATCATCAACGCCGTGGGACTGGACCCTGACAAAGTTCCCATCACCTTCCCGCACTGGGGAAACGTGGGTCCGGCTTCACTCCCCATGACCCTCGCCGCCGAGGCGCAGTCCCTGAGCGTCGGCGATAGGGTCCTCTGCATGGGTGTCGGGTCCGGGCTGAACGCCGGCATGGTCGAAATCGTATGGTGACAGGTACCTGGCCGGGCGTACGCCCCGAATGGTCACGGACAATCGACGTACCCTCCACTTCCGCCGTGGACGCTCCCGGAACCGTTCGCCAATGGCATCTCCTGGACAACGGTGGACAGCTCGCGCGGCGCGGCCTTACCCCAGCCGGCACCCTGCTCTGCGTGCATGGGAACCCCACCTGGTCCTATCTGTGGCGAACACTGCTGGCCGCCGGAACCGATCCTGCCCAGCCTTGGCGCGTCATCGCGGTCGACCAACTGGACATGGGCTACTCGGAACGTACGGGCGAATTCCGCAGCCTCGCCGACCGGATCAATGACTTGGGCGACCTCACCGATGCCTTGGGCATGGAAGGTCCCGTGGTCACTGTCGGCCACGACTGGGGAGGTGTGATCAGCCTCGGCTGGGCGTTGGCACACCCCGCGGAGCTCACCGGAGTGATCCTCACCAACACAGCGGTCCACCAATCATCCGAATCCAAGATCCCGCCCGCACTGCGGCTTGCCTTGCACCCGGCCGTCCACTCCTGGGGGACGACGACGTCCGACGCTTTCCTGCGGGTCACGCATTCCTTGGCGTCTCCTCCGCTGGCCGCCGACATCAGGAAAGCGTACATGGCCCCCTACAAGGGTCCGCACCGCCGCAGTGGCGTGGGAAATTTCGTGGCCGACATTCCCGCTGACGCCAACCACCCCAGCTTCCCCACGCTTGAAGCCGTGGCCGAGGGCCTGCGCGAGGTAAAGGTCCCCGCTTTGATGCTCTGGGGACCGCGCGACCCTATTTTCTCCGACCGCTACCTCAAGGACCTTATCGGCCGCCTTCCCCACGCGGAGGTCCACCGCTTCGAAGGGGCCGGCCACCTGCTCGCAGAAGACCGCGACATTGCCACACCTGTTTTCCAATGGTTGGCCGGGCACGTCCAGGACGGTAACCACCAGACCGGTGCGGGCGCCGTGGCCGCCGGAGAGCCCACTCCGGAGCCGGCTGCTTTCCGCCCCCTCTGGGATGAGCTCGGCACCTTGGCAGCATCTGCCTCCGGCGCCGATACTGCTGTCGCGGAAATGGCAGCCGATGGCGGCGTTGCGCGTTCACTGAGCTGGCACGGGCTCAATCGCAGGGTGTTGGACGTCGCGGCAGGACTCCGGGAAGCCGGTGTTGTCAGTGGCAGCCGCGTGAGCCTCATGGTCCCGCCAGGCGTGGACCTGACAGTGGCACTCTATGCCTGCCTTCGGCTGGGCGCCGTGGTGGTCGTGGCCGACGCCGGGCTGGGCACCAGGGGCCTGAGCCGCGCAGTCAAAGGGGCAACCCCTGATTTCCTGATCGGGATCGACAAGGCACTTGCTGCAGCGGCCGCACTCGGTTGGCCGGGGCGCCGGATCAGTGTTCAGGGCCTGCCGGCCACCCGCCGTCGAATTCTTAGGGTTGAAACCTCGCTCGAAGAGTTGGCCCGTCGAGGGTCGGACACTGGGGACATCCACCACACGGCCGTGGACCCCGATGCTCCGGCGGCCGTGCTGTTCACGTCCGGATCGACGGGCCCCGCCAAGGGCGTTCTCTACACGCACCGGCAATTGGCTGCGACGCGGGATACGCTGGCGAAATCCTTCGACATCCGTCCGGGCGCCCGGCTCGTGGCAGGTTTCGCTCCGTTTGCCCTGCTGGGTCCCGCACTGGGTGCCGTCTCGGTCACCCCGGACATGGACGTTACCGCCCCCCGCACCTTGACTGCCCGCGCCCTGGCAGATGCCGCTGCAGCGATCGACGCCACGGTGGTCTTCGCCGCCCCGGCCGCATTGCGTAACGTCCTGGCCACGCAGGAAGGGATCAGCGGAGCGGGCCAAACAGCCCTGGCCGGGGTGCAGTTGCTCCTCTCAGCCGGTGCACCCATCCCGGAGCCCCTCTTGGCGCAGGTGCAGCGGTTGTTGCCGGGCGCCTCGCTGCACACGCCGTACGGGATGACAGAAGCCCTCCCCGTCACAGACATCAGCCTCCAGGAGATACAGGCCGCCGAAGCCGCCGTCGGGACCATCAAGGGAGCCGGCAACGGCGTCTGCGTCGGCACGCCGGTTCACGGTGCCCGCATTGCCGTCATTCCGCTCGCTGAGGACGGGACCGCATCAGGTTCCCAGCCCGTGACGGAAGCCGGCGTGACGGGCGAGGTCCTGGTCACCGCACCCCATGTGAAGGACTCCTACGACCGACTCTGGTTGACCCAGCAAGGGAGCACCAATCCTGTCGGCTGGCACCGGACCGGGGACGTAGGGCATTTCGACGCCGAAGGCCGCCTCTGGGTGGAAGGCCGCCTGCAGCACGTTGTCACCCCGCCAGGCAAGGCAGTGACGCCTGTTGGTGCGGAGCAGGCCGTCGAGCGTTTGGACGGTGTGGGGCTGGCCGCCGTGGTAGGCGTTGGTCCTGCGGGCACCCAGGCGATTGTCGCCGTCGTCGAGACCGTCCCTCCGGTCCGGAAAGCCGGTCCCGCCGCGCCGCATCTGGCGCGCCGCGTCCGCGCCGCCGCCCGGGAAGCGGGCGTCGATGTCTCCGCCGTGTTGGTGGTTCCAAACCAACCCACCGATATCCGGCACAACGCCAAAATAGACCGGACCCGGCTGTCCGCTTGGGCTGCACGGGTGCTGGCTGGCGGCCGTCCGGGCAAGCCATGAAGGTCCTGGTCACAGGCGCCAGCGGCTTGCTGGGCCGGGAAGTGGCCCGGCTGCTGGTGCGGCAGGGTCATAACGTCACGACATTCCAACGAAGCCCTTCCGGAATCGACGGCGTCACGGACGTGCGGGGGTCGGTCACGGACCCTGTTGCGCTTCGCAGCGCCCTCAAGGGCGTGGGCGGGGTGATCCATCTCGCTGCCAAAGTGTCGTTCACGGGAAGGGCGGCCGAGTTCGACGACGTCAACGTCCGCGGGACTGCCCATGTGCTCTCCGAAGCCAAGGCGGCCGGGGTACGCGAGATGGTCTTCGTGTCCTCCCCCTCCGTAGCTAATTCAGGTGCCGCCATCGCCGGCCTGGGAGCCGGTCCGGCCGACCCCAAGCATGCCCACGGCCACTATTCCCGGACCAAGGCAGAGGCCGAACTGCTGGCACTCGCGGCGGATGCGTCCGATTTCCGTGTCACTGCGATCCGCCCGCACGTCGTGTGGGGACCGGGTGACACCAAGCTCGTGGAGCGCGTTCTCGCCCGCGCAAAGCAACGGCGGCTGCCGCTGCTGGACGCCGGCGCAGCCCTGATCGACACCACCTACGTGGACAACGCGGCCTCGGCCATTGTCACCGCACTGCACCGAATGGACCATGTATACGGCAAAGCCCTGGTGGTCACTAACGGCGAACCCCGGCCCATCGGGGAACTGCTTGCCGGCATTTGCGCTGCAGGCGGGGTTCCGGCCCCTGCATGGTCTGTACCGGGCCGCGTGGCCCGGGCGGTGGGCTCGGTGGTCGAGAAACTTTGGATCCTGACAGGACGAACAGAAGAGCCGCCGATGACCAGGTTCCTCGCTGAGCAGCTATCCACTGCGCACTGGTTCGACCAGCGCGAAACGCAGCAACTCCTCGATTGGAAGCCGGCCGTTTCCATCGACGAAGGACTGGCCAAACTCGGACAATACTATGGTGCGGGGCAGCATCGCTGAGGCGCTGCGCCCCTTCCGGCGCGGCCACGCCGTGCCATAGTCTGGGCCCATGCTGATCTGCTCCACCTGCGCTGTTGAACGTGATGAACCGGCTCCGGCCCTCTGTCCAATCTGCGTGGACGAGCGACAGTATGTGCCCGAGGCCGGTCAGTATTGGACCACGCTGGACGAACTCGCCAAGAGCGGACAACACACCACCCTGATGGAAAGCGAGCCAGGCCTCGTAAGCATCGGGACCCAGCCCAAAGTGGGGATCGGCCAAACGGCCCAGCTTGTGGTGACTCCTGCCGGATCGCTGTGGTGGGATCCGGTTGGCTACGTCGACGATCACGCAGTGGGCGCCATCCTGGAACACGGTCCCGTCCTGGCCATTGCCGCCAGCCATCCGCACATGTTTGGCGTGCAGGTTGAATGGTCCAACAGGCTCGGGGGCGTCCCGGTCCTTGTGTCCGAAGCAGACCGGGAATGGTTGGGTCGCGGAGGCCCGAACGTCACCACCTGGTCAGGCAGCAGAACCATCGCGGACGGTCTGGTGCTTCACCAAACCGGCGGCCACTTCCCCGGCAGTGCCGTGGCACACTGGGCAGCTGGTGCGGACGGCAGAGGGGTACTGCTCACCGGGGACAGCGTCTTTCCCAACCCCGATCGCCGTTCGGTTGCCTTCATGCGAAGCTACCCCAACCATCTCCCGCTCTCAGGTTCCGTGGCTCTGCGCATCGCCGCGCAGCTCGGCGACCTGGAATTTGACCGGATCTATGGCAACTTCAACAACAAGATCCCATCAGGTGCCAAGGAAGTGTTGATCAGCTCCGCCCAAAGGCACGCCGCCTGGTCACGGGGAGACTTCGACCATCTCTGCTGAACTGCCTCCACCGGACCCATTGGATCCCCGCCTGTGTCAGGGGCTGCTTGTGACGGGCCTCCACGGCTCATGCTGGTGCGTAAGCCACACAGCCTCCGGGTTCAAGGAACGCACCAGGAGCTGTCCCTCCTTACGGAGGTTATCGAGGTCATCGAACCACACCGCAGTATCCCCTGCGATGATCGTGGGGTGCTTGTCGCCGTCGATGGCCACCACTTGGGAGCCGCGGGTGTGGCCGGGTGCCGGCAAGAGGCGAAGTCCGGGAAGCATCTCGAGCTCCCTATCAACTGTCGGCAACCGCTGGATGGGCCTGAGTCAGGCCGTGTCCGCCAGGACGCGGGCATCGGCGCGCCTTCGGCTATCAGTTCCGCTACCAGAATGGGCTTGACACGGATCGAACGGGCAGATTTCATGTCGACCTCTGTTCCGGCGCAAACCGCCGTAGGACCTAAATGGCTTGGCCAATTCTTTTGGATTTACCCTCGACACCCATAATAAGTGTGCTTAGTATTAAGGCTCATTCAATGTCTCGTTGCTGACGGACCGGCGGGTACCTCGCCCCGGACAGCCTGCCGACTGACGGTCTTGGGCGTACCAGCCTCCGGAAGCGACTCACACGAAAAACCATGCCAAATCCTATTTCCCCGCTGACCTAGCACCCTTTATCCGGGTGACGGCCGTGCTCATTCGGGTCAGGGCTCCGCCCCATTCTGCGACTGCCCCACCGGAAACGATATCGACCTGGTCGGATCGGAACAGGCAAGAAGAAATGAGTGGAAAAATGAAGGCAGTAGTCTACAAGGGACCGAAGGATATCAGCGTCGAGGACGTCCCAGATGCCAAGATAGAACACCCCGCCGATGTGCTGGTACGGATCACGTCCACCAATATTTGTGGCTCGGACCTGCACATGTACGAGGGGCGGACCAGCTTTGAACCTGGACGAACCTTCGGTCATGAAAACCTCGGTGAGGTGGTTGAGACCGGCTCCGCGGTGAACAAAGTAAAGGTGGGCGAGCGGGTAGTCCTACCGTTCAACATCGCTTGCGGATTCTGTAAAAACTGCGAACGTGGTTTCACCAACTACTGCCTCACCATGCAGCCTGAGCCCAAGCTCGCCGGCGCGGCCTACGGTTTCGCGGACATGGGACCGTACCAGGGCGGCCAGGCTGAGTACCTGCGCGTACCATACGGTGACTTCAACTGCTTGCGCCTGGGCGAAGACGCCGTGGAGAAGGAACTCGATTACGTGATGGTCGCAGACATCTTTCCCACCGGCTGGCACGCCACGGAGATGGCCGGGGTGTACCCCGGGGACTCCGTAGTCATCTATGGTGCGGGGCCTGTAGGGCTCATGGCGGCCTACTCCGCAATCATCAAAGGAGCTGGCAAGGTCATGGTCGTGGACCGTCAAAGCGACCGTTTGAAGCTTGCAGAACAGATCGGCGCCATTCCCGTGGATGATTCCGCAGTGGACCCGGTGGAGTTCGTTAAGGACCAGACCATGGGATTCGGGGCCGACCGGGGCTGCGAATGCGTTGGATACCAGGCGCATGATACCGACGGCAACGAACATGCCAACATGACGCTGAACCGGCTCGTGGACTCGGTCCGGTTTGTCGGCGGCCTGGGTGTGGTGGGCGTGTTCCTGCCCCAAGACCCCGGCGCCCCGGACAAACTCGCCAAAGAAGGCCAAGTGGCTTTCGACTATGGGAACTACTGGTTCAAGGGACAAACAATGGGTTCGGGACAGTGCCCGGTGAAAAAGTACAACCGGGCCCTGCGCGACCTCATTGCCGGCGGAAAAGCCAGCCCCTCCTTCCTCGTCAGCCACGAGCTGCCCCTGGATCAAGCTCCCGAGGGCTACAAGAACTTCGACAACCGCGAGGACGGGTGGACCAAAGTGGTCCTCCACCCTTCAAACGCATAAAACCGGACAGGGGATCTCGAATGTCGGAGCAAACAATTTTCCGGAGGCGGTACTGATGAAGTCAATGGTGTATCGCGGGCCCTACAAGGTGCGCGTGGAAGACAAGGACATGCCACCGATCGAGCATCCAAACGATGCGATCGTGCGGGTGACGTTAGCCGCCATCTGTGGGTCCGACCTGCATCTCTACCACGGGATGATGCCGGACACGAGGGTAGGAATGACGTTCGGTCACGAGTTCATCGGCGTAGTGGAGCAGGTTGGGCCGTCGGTGGAACGGCTCAAGCCCGGAGACCGGGTCATGGTGCCGTTCAACATCTATTGCGGATCGTGCTATTTCTGCGCCCGCGGACTCTACTCCAACTGCCACAACGTCAACCCCAACGCTACTGCGGTCGGCGGCATCTACGGCTACTCGCACACGTGCGGAGGGTACGACGGCGGCCAGGCAGAGTTCGTGCGCGTCCCTTTCGCCGACGTCGGGCCCGGTTTGATCCCGGACTGGATGGATGACGAGGACGCGCTGCTGCTTACCGACGCCCTGCCGACAGGCTACTTCGGTGCCCAACTGGGCGACATCGCAGAAGGCGACACGGTGGTGGTGTTCGGCGCCGGTCCTGTGGGCCTGTTCGCCGCCAAGTCAGCGTGGCTGATGGGGGCGGGCCGGGTGATCGTTATCGACCACCTGGAGTACCGGCTCGAGAAAGCCCGCACCTTCGCGCACGCAGAAACGTACAACTTCGTGGAGTACGACGACATCGTGGTGCACCTGAAGAAGACTACCGACTACCTGGGCGCCGACGTTGTCATCGACGCCGTCGGGGCCGAGGCGGACGGCAACTTCCTCCAACACGTCACAGCCGCAAAACTGAAGCTGCAGGGCGGCTCCCCCATCGCGCTGAACTGGGCAATCGACTCCGTCCGAAAAGGCGGCACAGTGTCGGTGGTAGGCGCATATGGTCCGCTTTTCAGCGCAGTGAAGTTCGGCGATGCCATGAATAAGGGCCTCACCCTCCGGATGAACCAGTGTCCGGTCAAAAGGCAGTGGCCCAGGTTGTTCGAACACATCCGAAACGGTTACCTGAAACCAAGCGACATCGTCACCCACCGCATCCCGCTGGAGCACATCGCTGAGGGTTACCACATCTTCTCAGCCAAGCTCGATGACTGCATCAAGCCGCTCATCGTCCCCAATCCAGCCTGAAAGGACGACAAACATGGATGAGATCCCGACTCCGTATACCGCCTCCATTGGGCCAGCGCTGAAAGAGCCTGCCGACGATCTCCGTGCCCGCATCCCAGGATGGGGCGCGGACCTCGACCCAGCCGACCGGCCGTCGTACCCTCGTGAACGGCCCGGCATCGAGACAGGAGCCCGCTGGGACTTCCCCGAACGCCAGGAAGAGAGGTGGCCGCGGGAGCGGTCGGTTGAACACGCGTTCGTCACACCTGTTTTCGGCACGTCCGCACCTCCCAAGGGCGTTTCGGGGGCTGTCCGGAAATACGCCTATAAATACAGTGAGGGCCGCGCTGCCCATTGGCTGCTCCTCATTGCCGGGGACCGGATCGATGCTTGGGAACACCACCTTCGATCTTTGGCCACCCTTCGCCCGGACAACCCGATCACTGAGACCGGTGTGCTGAGTGAATTTTCACGTCATGGGGTGAGTTCCCGGTTTGGGAGAAAGCGCACCGACCTGAGCCATCAGTGGATGGACCCCATCATCGCCGGCGTTCCTTGGGCTTTGGCGGCCGGCGGCTTGGCAGTCGCCTTCAAGGCGATCAGGAAGCGGCGAACTGCCTGAGGACCGTCAACGGGCTTCCCGTGGCCAGCCCCCAGCGGCGTCACCTGCGTTTAGCTGAGGTGGCGCGTGTGGATGCTGCCCGCATGGAGCTGTTGCGAACAACCAGCGTTGGCGCGGTAGGAGTGCGGTCCACTTCCCGGCCCTCCATGGCCCCCACGAGCACCTCCATGCTCATCAGCGCCAGGGCGGTGAAGTCCTGCCGCACTGTGGTCAACGGCGGCAGGAAATAATCTGAACCTTCAATATCGTCAAACCCAACAACACTGACGTCCTCCGGGACGCGGACGCCGTTCTCAGTGAAAGCGCGGATGAGTCCCAGCGCTGTATGGTCGCTCGCGGCGAAGATCGCCTGCGGGATCTTCCCTCCCTGTACAAGCTGGAGGCCGGTTTCGTAAGCCCAGCGCGGGCTCCAATCCCCTTCGGCACAGAACCCCTGCGGTAGGCCGGCGTCACGCAGCGCGGCCTCCCAGCCGCGTTTTCGGACCCGACCGTCGAACCAATCCATGGAGCCAGCAAGGTGGGCAATGTCGGTGTGGCCCAGGTCGATGAGGTGCTGGGTGGCCAGACGTGCTCCAAGCTCCTGGTTTTCGGAGTATGTGAAGACGTTGGGGGTCGACGAAGCTCCCGCGGCAATCATCTCCACAGGCACCCGGCAGGTGGCGTTCCAGACAGCTGATGCCATGTCGACCACCGGTGCAATAACGATGATCCCGCCGACGCCAATGTCGTCGAGGGTGTCGAGAGCCGCTTGTACGGAATCGGCGTACGGCTTTTCGGCACTGATAACGGTTGTGGCATAGCCCTTCTTCCGGGCAATGTTTTCCAGGGCCATCAGTGTCCCGACGGGGCCGAACCGGGGGGAACCGTCAGTGACGATGCCGATGGAAGTGGACCTGCTCGTGACCAGCGCGGTTGCCGCCCTGTTTCGGCGATATCCGATGTCCTGGATGACCTGCAGAACGCGTTGGCGGGTGGCGGCACTGACATCCGGTGCGTCGTTGAGGACGCGTGAGACAGTCCCAAACGAAACTCCGGCAACTTTTGCCACGTCGTTGATGGTTGGCTTCCGGCGTAACGCGACGTCCGGACCACGTCCGTTCGTTCCGTGCGGGACTCCAGCGTCTGCCATGCTCTCTCCTGTCTCGCGCCGCCGTACCAACGCCGACGGCGGTTCCCTGCCTCCTCATCCTACGTTGACGAATTGAGTCGCCGAGTTCCGGCATTGCGCTGCTGTGAGGTTTGACACTCATCACCGTAAACGTTTACGATCACTTCCGTAAACGTTTACGGCCCGATCTCGTCAGCGTTTACGACCCCCGATATTCAATGAGGAAGGAGCGGAATGCCTGGCAGTGTCGCAGACGTACTCGCGCTCCACCCCACCGCTGGGTTTCGGGATATCGACCACGACCAGTGGACGAATCTGGAAGTGCTCCTGACGGACGCTGCCCGCAACGACCTTGGCGGGGCAGTAAGCACCTTCGTCTCCCCCGGTTCCTCCGCAGTACTGGGCGTCTTCGACGGCCTCGGCCTATGGGCCAGCCTGGTCATCACGGTCGACGACTTTGGCTCGGCCGAAACGGTCTCCACCATCGGCGGCCCCGTCGCAAAAGAGGCCAAGGAAATCGCCACCGCTGCAAGCGAAGCGGTGACATGGGTCCAGTCCAACCACGGGCCCTGTTCAGTCGGCTTCTTTGTCGTGAAAGCGCATGCCGAAGCCCTCCTGAGGGCTTCGGACAAAGCAGCCGCTGTCCGGACCGCGGCGGCAACAGGCGGACTGGTCCTGTCGCCCGTTCCAACGGCACTGGCCCTGGCTCTCGCCTGACAATCCAAACCATCCATCAACCCACTCAAAAGCACTGGAGAACAATGATGATCCGCAGGCTTCCCATCCTGGCCGTGGCAGCAGTCCTGTCACTTTCCGTCGCCTCGTGCAGCAGTTCGGCAGCTGGAACCTCAAACGCCCCCGACTCCGGCGTGTCCGAGAAAGCCCAACTGGCCCTCGAGAAGATCAAGGGCCAGGTGTTGAGCAAAGGCCCTAACGGCGAGACGCCGTCCCCGGCCTCCGTGGCCGACCTGACGCCCGAAGAAATCGAAAAGATCAAAGGCCTGAACGCCAAAGCAGCGATCGTGATGCACTACGGCGGTAATGACTGGGCCACGGCCCAAGTCAATGGACTCAAGAGCGAACTCGACAAGCTCGGTATCAAGGTCATCGCCACGACGGACGCGAACTTCAAGCCGGACAAGCAGGTTTCGGACATCGAAACAGTCATGACCCAAAACCCGGACGTGATCATCTCCATCCCCACAGACCCCGTAGCCACAGCTTCCGCATACAAGAAGGCAGCGGCCGCCGGCACGAAGCTCGTCTTCATGGACAACGTCCCGCAGGGACTGACAGCCGGCAAGGATTACGTTTCGGTGGTCTCGGCTGACAACTACGGCAACGGAGTCGTGTCAGCCCACCAAATGGCGAAGGCGCTCGGTGGCAAGGGAAAGGTGGGGCTTGTCTACCACCAGGCCGACTTCTTCGTCACCAAACAACGCCATGAAGGATTCAAGGACACGATCACCAAGGAATACCCGGAGATCCAGATCGTGGAAGAGAAGGGTATCGCTGGCCCGGACTTTGCAGGAGACGCCCAGGCGGCTGCCAACGCAATGATCAGCAAATATCCCGACTTGGCCGGAATCTGGGCCGTATGGGACGTCCCCGCGGAAGGCGTCATGGCCGCAGCGCGCGCCGCAGGCCGCCAGGATTTGAAGATCGCCACTGAGGACCTCGGAAAGAACGTGGCCATCGCCCTGGCCAAGAACGAACTCGTCGTCGGCCTCGGCGCCCAGGTCCCGTTCGACCAGGGTGTTACGGAAGCGCGGCTTGCAGCAGGGGCACTGATCGGTAAGGAAGCTCCGGCATACGTTGCACTGAGCGCCCTCCCCGTGGACCACTCCAACGTCCTCGAAGCATGGAAGCAGGTCTACCACGAGGACGCTCCCAAGGACATCCAAGAGTCCTACAAGCAATAGCCAGACCCGACCGGTGCGGGGGCCCTTTACCCCCCGCACCGGCACCGAAAGGGCAGAATATGAACACCGCAGACAATGTCGTCCAGATGCGCTCCATCTCCAAGGGCTTCAACGGCGTCTCCGTCCTGAAGGATGTCGGCTTCGACGTACGCAAAGGAGAGGTGCACGCACTGGCAGGCGGCAACGGGGCCGGCAAGTCCACGCTCATGAAGATCCTCCAAGGCGTATACCAGCCGGACGCCGGAGAGATCCTCATTGGAGGCGAGCCGGCCGCCATCACGTCGATCCAGGACGCCAAGGCCGCGGGAATCGGAATGGTCTTCCAGGAATTCAGCCTCGTGCCGAGCCTGACTGTCGCGCAGAACATCTTCCTGGCCGCTGAACCACTCAGCCGGGGCGGCCTCATCGATGACCGTGCCGCGGTAAGGCGGGCCAATGAGGTCTTTGCCGAGATGGAGGTCGAAGTTGACGCCAGCGCGGAGGTCTCCCGGCTGGGCACGGCCTATTGGCAGCTGACTGAAATCGCCAAGGCCCTCTCGCAGAACGCCCAGGTGCTGATCATGGATGAACCCACGGCCAGCCTGGCCCGTCATGAGTGTGAAGCACTCTTCGAACTGATCGACCGGCTGAAGCAGCGGGGCATCTCAATCATCTATATCTCCCACCGCATGGATGAGGTGTACAGGCTCGCGGACCGGATCACCATACTCCGGGACGGTCAACACCTCCTCACCAAGGCGCTCACCGACGTTACTCCAGAACAGATCGTGGAAGGGATCGTGGGAAAGAAGGTCGAGGGCGAGCTCAGCTATCGTGCGCGGAATGCGGTGTCCCACGAGGTAGAGCCCTTGCTTGAAGTGCGGGACCTGAACGCGGGCCCGCGGGTGCGGAACGTATCGTTCGCACTCCGGCCCGGCGAGATCCTTGGGCTTGCAGGGCTCATGGGCAGTGGACGCACCGAGCTCGCACGCGCACTCTTTGGCATTGACAAACTGGACAGCGGACAGGTCCTCATCCGCGGCAAAGAGGTGACTCTATCCTCGCCGCAGCAGGCCATCAACGCAGGCGTCGCACTCATCCCGGAGGATCGCAGGGCTCAAGGCCTTGTCCTGGAGCACTCGGTCCAGGACAATCTGCTTCTGCCGTTGTTGGGGCAGATACGAAGTGGCGGGCTGCTGGACGGTGCCAAGGCCAAAGCGCTGTCCGCCTCACTGATCAAGCGCTTCGCAGTAAAAGTGGCTCACCCCCATCGCCCGGTACGGCTGCTCTCCGGAGGCAACCAGCAAAAGGTCGTCATCGCAAAGTGGCTGGGTACGGACCCGGATATTTTGATTCTCGACGAGCCGACGGCCGGAGTCGACATCGGCACCAAAAGCGAAATTCTGGACATGATCCGTGAGCTTGCCAGCGCTGGGAAAGCCGTCATCGTCATCTCCTCCGAATATCCGGAACTACTCGCGGTCAGCGACCGCGTCCTCGTCCTCAAGGACGGCTCAATCATCCGTGACATCCCCCGCAGCGCCATCGCTGACGAGGAATATCTCCAACTTGCAGTCCAGGGAGTATGAACAGTGAGCAAGACAAACACCATCGCATCCCGGGATACCGGGGCTACCCGCACTTTAGGCACGTTTCTGAAGGAACTTGACTGGCGACGCTACGTCATTTACATCGGCTTCGTCGTCGTCTTCCTTTTCTTCGCCGTCCTGTTGCGCGACCAAGGCTTCCTGTCGCCAAACAACCTTTTGAACATTTTCCGCCAGACAGCCACCATTACTGTCATCGCCGTAGGCATGACATACGTTATCGCGTGCGCCGAGATCGACCTGAGCGTGGGATCCGTCGCCGGCCTTTCCAGTGTCTGCACTGCGATGGCGCTCTCCCAGTGGGGCCTGGTTCCCGGCATCCTTGCCGGCCTCGCTGTCGGTCTCGTGGTCGGCTCCATCAACGGTGCCCTCGTCAGCCTCCTCGGCATCCCTTCCTTCCTGGTGACGCTTGGCATGCTCGGAATAGCAGTCGGGGTCGCCCAGTGGATCACCGCCTCAGCCCCGCAGCCCATCCTGAACGATACGTTCAATACGGTCTTCGGATCGGGCAACTTTGGCCCTGTTCCGGGCCTTGTTGTCTGGAGCGCCATCTTCGTGGCCATCGGCGCCGTCGTCCTCAACCGCACCAGGTTCGGCCGGCAGGTCCTGGCCACAGGCGGCAACCGCAACGCCGCTGACTTCACCGGAATCAACACCAAGCGCATCAAGTTCCAGGTGCTGCTGATTTCCGGGATGGTCGCGAGTGTTGCCGGCATGCTCTACGCCGGCCGCCTTCAGTCAGGCCGGTTCCAGTGGGGAGCCGGCGATGAGCTCTCCGCCATCGCTGCAGTCATTCTGGGCGGGACCAGCCTCTTCGGCGGTTTCGGTTCCATCATCGGAACACTTTTTGGCGCCCTTCTGATTGGCCTGATCAACAACGGCCTGATCCTGGCGGGACTCGACAGCAGCCAGCAGCAGGTTGTCCGCGGCGCAATCATTATCCTCGCCGTCGCCCTTGCCCGGAAGAAGTAACGGTCCATGTCTTCCACTCCACGCGCCGGGATCATCGGCACCGGCTTCATGGGTGCCGTCCACTCCCACGCGGTACGCGCGGCGGGGAGCACCATCAGTGCAGTTGCCGCCAGCAGCCGGGCCGCCGCCGAGGCGGCAACCGGACGGTTGGGTGCCATGGCCGCGGCTGAAAGCCCTGAGGCGCTGATCGCACGGGACGACGTCGACGTCGTCCATATCTGCACTCCGAATTCCACCCACGCGGACCTGGCACGCAAGGCCATTGCGGCAGGCAAAGCCGTTATCTGCGAGAAACCTCTGGCTACCAGATTCGAGGATGCCAGCGAACTGACCCGCCTCGCAGACCAGGCAGGCGTCGTCACGGCAGTGCCCTTCGTCTACCGGTTTTATCCGGCTGTCCGAGAGGCACGAGACCGCATTCTCGACGGCGGGGCAGGCCGCCTTTGGCTGTTGCACGGCTCCTATCTCCAGGACTGGCTGGCAGGTGCCGACGCGACGAACTGGCGGGTTGACCCCAAGCTAGGCGGAGGGTCCAGGGCATTTGGCGATATCGGCGTGCACTGGTGCGACCTGATGGAGTTCACCACGGGACATCGAATCACCAGGATCATGGCAAGGACGGGCCGCGCCTATGACAAGCGCGAAACCCGGGGACAGCTGTCCGCCGTTGCCACCGAGGACGGCGCAACCCTCCTGTTCGATACGGACAAGGGTGCCACAGGTTCGCTGGTGGTCAGTCAGGTCAGCCCTGGCAGGAAAAACCGCCTGTGGTTCTCGTTCGACGGAACTGAAGCATCGTTCAGCTTCAACCAGGAATCACCGGACACCCTGCACATAGGTCGCACTGATTCCACCTCCTCCGTCCCCGTGGGGCCGCAGACCCTGACCACCCCCGGCGGCCGGCACTACGCCAAGCTTCCAGCAGGTCATCCCCAGGGATACCAGGACAGTTTCAACGCTTTCGTCGCAGACGCCTATGCCGCTGTTCGGGGTCAGAAGCCCGAGGGCCTCCCCACCTTCCACGACGGCCTGCGGGCAGCACTCCTGACTGAGGCCGTCGTCACCTCCGCGCGGGAAGAGTCGTGGATCGACCTTCGCGTCCCTGACAGCCCGCTCGAATCTCCCATGCCTTCCCCTGCACTCGAAAGGACCATGCAATGAAGCTCGGATATTGTTCCATCACTTGGGGCGGCGTCGTCGGTCACGCCCAAGGCGTGACGAGCGTCAAAGACCTCTTTTACCTGACCCATGGATCAATGCGGGATGCCGTCAAGGACATCGCTTCGGTCGGATACCAGGGTGTTGAGATGTTCGACGGCAACCTCGCAGAGTACGCCGACAAGCCTGAGGAGCTGAAGGAGATCCTCAGCAGTAACGGTGTGGCATTGACCAGCGTCTACACCGGGGCGAATTTCATCTACACCGATATCCTCCCTGATGAGATGCACCGGCTCTACACTGCAGCGGAATTGGCTGCGAACTTTGGGGCTGAACGGCTGGTCGTTGGGGGCGGAGCGCGGCGTGCGGCCGGGAGCACGGACCAGGACTACCACCGCTTGGGCCACGCGCTGGACCGGGTTGCCGACATTGCCGAAAGCTTTGGCCTATCGGCAAGCTACCACCCCCATTTGAGCACGATCGTGGAGAGCCCCGACGAGTTGGACCGGCTCATGCCCCTCACCAGGATCGGCTTCTGCCCGGACACCGCACATCTCGCAGCTGGTGGTGCGGACCCGGCCGCGGTCATCCGGAAATATGCCGACAGAATCCAGCACGTTCACCTCAAGGACTTCCAGCGGGACCCGTTCACTTTCCTGCCACTCGGCGAAGGCGAACTCGATTTCCCGGACATCATCGCCGCTATCCGGGAAAGCGGATACGACAGCTGGCTCATGGTCGAACTGGACAACTACGACGGCGACCCCCGGGTAGCGGCCGAACTCAGCAAAAAGTACCTCGAGAAGCTCCTCTAACCAACCTCATGACCAGTGGGGAAGCCTTCATCGGCGCTACCCCCAAACTTCCGGAAGGAAAAGGATCCACATGCAGAACCTCAATGTCGGCCTCATCGGCGGAGGGTTCATGGGCAAAGCCCACTCCCTCGCCTACGCCGCTATGCCCATGTTCTTTTGGCCCGCCCCGGCTCTGCCGGTTCGCAAAGTCATCGCGGAGGCCACTCCAGAGCTCGCCGACGAGGCGGCCCGTCGATTCGGCTTCGAAACCTCCACTTCAGACTGGCGCAGCATCATCGACGATCCGGATATCCACGTCGTCGACATCGCCACACCCAACCACCTCCACGCGGAAATCGCCATCGCGGCCGCCGAAGCAGGCAAACATATCATCTGCGAAAAACCGCTCGCCCGCACCGGCGAAGAGTCCAAAGCCATGTACGAGGCCGTCAAGGACAAGGACATTGTCCACATGGTCGCCTTCAACTACCGGCGCACCCCCGCCGTGGCGCTGGCGAAGAAGTACATCGAAGAAGGGTCCATCGGCCAAATCCTCAGTTTCCGCGGAACGTATCTGCAGGACTGGAGTGCCGACCCGAACTCCCCCCTTTCATGGCGCTTCCAGAAATCCATCGCCGGTTCCGGTGCCCTTGGCGACATTGCAACCCACGTCATAGACATGGCCCGCTACCTCGTTGGGGAGTTCAGCGCCGTCAACGCCGTCCTCTCGACGTGGATCCCTGAGCGTCCGCTGCAGTCCGGCGGCGCCGACGCACTCGGCACGGTTCGGGGTGGGGAAGGTCCACGCGGCCAGGTTGATGTCGACGACGAAGTAATGACCATGATCCGTTTTGCCAACGGAGCGGTCGGATCCGTCGAAGCGACTCGAAACGCGCACGGAAGGAACAACTACATCACCTTCGAGATCCACGGCACGGAAGGCAGCATTGTCTTCAACTACGAGCGCCGCGACGAGTTGCAGGTGTGCTTCGCTTCAGACCAAGCAGACCGTCGTGGATTCCGGACCGTTTACACCGGCCCGGCTCATCCTTACGGTGACGGCCTTTGGCCCATCCCGGCCCTGGGCATTGGTTACGGGGAAACGAAGATTATCGAGGCCTATGACTTCTTCAAGGCCATCGCCGAAGGCGGGACTGTGAACCCCAACTTCGCCGACGGCTATCAAGTGGCCCTCATCGACGACGCCATCGTCGAATCAGCAGCAAAAGAATCATGGGTGGAAGTTCCACAGATCACCGCGTGATCCAGTCCGGGAGGGACGGGGAAGGCCCCGTCCCTCCCACCCCTTGGACGATTCAGGAAGATAGGATGCTCCATCCCATGCCAACGCACGAAAGGGCCACAGAAGTGTGGCTCAAGCCGGTTTTCATCGCCAAAGCAGGGCGTGCAGCCGAACTTCAGGAAGCCCTCCGCTCATTGCAGACCCTCAGCCGAAATGACCCGGGATGCCTGGAGTACACCGTTTTCGCTGACGGGGAGCGCCCGGGCACCTTCGTGCTCTTTGAGGGGTGGGCCCGTCAGGAGGACCTTGAAGCCCACAACCAGGAAGTCCACGTCAGGGCTTTCGTGGAAGCGGTGAAGCCGTTGCTGGCCACGCCGTTCTCCGTCACTCCCCTTACTCCCCTCCTCGGCGCACCGCCTGTGCTGCCCGAATGACCGTGGAAGCTCTTGCTTCCACGGCTCTTAACGGTGCACAAAAAGTTGCCGTCGTGCTCATGCAAGTCAGCCCAATCAGCGCCGCGTCCCTTCTTGCACAGTTTTCAGAATCCGAGGCTGAAGAGATCGCCGCAGAGATAGTTCGACTCCGCAGTGTCAGTTCTTCCGTGGCGAACACGGTGATAAACGAGTTCCACGCCCATATCGCCGGTGGGCACCGCACCTCCCGGGGCGGTCATGACTTCGCAGCAGACCTGCTGGAGGCGTCCTTTGGCGCTGATAAGGCTGCAGGTCTCATGGAACGGCTCAACTCCAGCCTCGCAGGAAAGTCCTTCGACTTCCTGGAACCAATATCCCCTGAGCAGATCGTCGCTCTTATCGACGGTGAGCTCCCACAAACCATGGCCTTGGTGCTCACCCATTTGAGGGCCAGCAAAGCCTCGTTGGTGCTTGCCGGGCTCGACGACGGACAGGCCAGCGAAGTGGCGCTTTGTATCGCCACGATGGGACCTGTGGCTCCGGAGGTTGTTTCGGTAGTTGCCGAGGTACTCAAACAACGTGCCGGATCAGTAGCCTCGCCAGGGGCGTCCAGCGACAAGGTCGGGGGCATCCAACCCCTGGTGGACATCATCACCAGAGCTGACAACAAGACGGAGCGCTCGGTTCTGGAGGGCTTGGATTCCCTCGATCCTGAACTCGCCGGTGAGGTCCGCGCCCAAATGCTGACTTTCAAGGACGTTCTCCGGCTCGAACGACGGGATCTCCAGCGGATTCTGCGCAACATCAGCCCGAAGGTCCTGGGGACGGCACTTAAGGGTGCCTCAGCGGTGCTGCTCGAAACTGTCCGGAGCAACATCTCGGATCGGAACAAGGAGATCCTGGAATTCGAAATGGCCAATTCCGGGCCGCTCCGGGCTTCGCAAGTAGAAGAGGCACGTGCCCTGATAGTGCGTTCCATCCGCGAAGGAACCGCGAACGGCTCAATCGTCATACACCGCGCCGACGACGAGGACTACATTGACTGACGCCACCTCCCATGAAGCGTCCCGCCGGCGCAACGACATGGCCGATGCGGTCTTCCTGCCCCTGGACGACTATCTCGGCACCATAGGGATTCGCAGGGCAGTTCTCCTGTGCCAACTGCCATTGACGGTCATGATGACCCTCATCCTCTTCCTGGCTCTCCTGTTCAAACCCGCGACTCCCTGGGATCCCGGGGTCTTCCTTATCCCTTTCCTCCATGTGCTGATTCCTGCCGCATGCCTTGTCCTGCCCTGGCATCGGCTTCCAGCAGGGAGTTTCGTCCTCATCCCCGTGGCCGATTGCCTCAGCGTGGGACTTCTTCGCGAGATCGGAGGCCCGGTCCTGAGCGTGGTGGGACTACTGATGGCGTTCCCCGTCATTTGGTTATCCGTCAGCGTCAATCGGGTCCGCTTGGCCTTGTCCATCATGGCGCCCATTGTCGCCACCCTTGCTTCACCGCTGGCTTTGGGCCACGAGATCGAACCGTCCGAAATGATCCGCATGATCGTGTTTCCGACCATCATGGCGGGGCTCGCTTTCACGGGGCACGCTGTTGCCCGCGGGCTCACCAAACACCGCGAAATACTGAATCAAAATGACCGGGACCTGGCGCTTTTGAACAAGGCGACAGCCGACCACGCCCAGCTCCTCGATACGGTCCTTGAAACAGTGAACGTCGGCGTGTGGGCCATGGACACCAACGGCACCGACATACTTACTAACCGCCGGTTTCGGTCGGACCGCTCGTGGAGCCTTGAAAACGTGGGTGGAAGGAACCCCTTCACCATATGTCCGGGACAGGTGCCCGACGACTCCCCCGGCCCTGCCGAGCTCGCTGCGGGTGGCGCAACCTTTACCCACCGGCTGATCAGGGTTGGACCGGACAAGGATCACCAACGGACCTTTTCCGCCGCCGCTCGCCCGCTGCTGGGGGAATCCGGCCACCTAAAAGGCTCAGTGCTTGCCTTCACTGATGTGACCGCCTTAGTGAAAGCCCAGACAGCCCGGGACAAATTCGTTGCCACTGTTTCCCACGAGCTTCGCACACCGCTGACATCAATTCTTGGCTATCTGGAAATCCTCGACGAACACCCTGACCCTCAGTACCTGGGCATCATCGAACGGAACGCTGAACGTTTGTTGGCCCTGATCAATAACCTGCTCCTGGTTGCCTGCGAGGAGCTGGAAATCCGCCGCCGCCCCACCAACATTGGCGACCTCCTGCAGGAATCAGTAAGAGCCGCGAAATCCGAGGCGGACGCCAGGGGCGTCACCGTCACTCTATCGATCCAGGGAGACGCGGAAGTCGGGGTGGATCCCCGCCATTTCGCCAAAGCCGTTGATGAGCTGCTGTCCAACGCCATCAAGTTCTCCCCTGAGGGCCGAAACGTCTCAGTCGTCCTTCGAGACACTGACGACAGGATTGAGTTGACCGTCAGCGACCAAGGGTTCGGCATGACACAACAAGAACAGGATGCGGCCTTCACGACGTTCTTCAAAGCCGACCATGCCCTGGAAACGGCGATTCCGGGCGCAGGTCTGGGGCTGCCCCTATGCAAAGCCATCATCGAGGCCCACGCTGGAACCATCAAACTGGAAAGCCAGCCGAAGTCCGGGACAACGGTGACCATTGCGATGCCGCGCTAGATACCGTTGCGTCGAGTCAGCCTACGTGGACCCACGGGCGCCGGCTGACGTCCGGTTCCGCTTCGCGCAGCACCTCGCGGGTCACTGGCGCGATTTCGCCTTCGCCCAGGAACAGGAATTTCAGGAGATTGATCACGGGGTTCCCTTCAGTCCAGCGGAAGTAGACGTGCGGCATCATCCCGGTCACATCACGGATGTGGAGTAGCACGGAGGCGATGGTATTGGGCACCACAGGACCGTGGACCTCCAGGATCCTGTAGCCGTGCCGGGTTATGCCGTGAACCGCTAGTTCCGTCTCGAAATCCGATGAGTCATCCACAACCACTTCCAGGAACAGCGGCTGTTCGCCGGCGGGCAGGTGGCTTACTTCAATAGCAGACTCGAGCTTTTCCCTGTAGGCCTGCGGGGTCAGCCGGAGAGGTTCGTGGGCGATGAGCCGTATAGGGCCCTCCCAGGTTTCTGAAATGAAACCGACAGCTTGCTCGTCCATGTGGACCCTGGTGGCATGGAGCTCAAAGGAACGTCGGACGCGTGAGAGGAACGAAACGACGATGATGCCTGCGATGAACACTGCAGCGATTCGAAGACCCTCGGGCCGCTCGAAGATGTTTGCCACGGTGGTATAGATAAACACCACGGCAATGATTCCGAATGCCACAGTCCGCTTTCCCTGGTCATGACGGCGGGCGGACAGGGTCACAGCCGTGGCCGCCGACATCATCAACACCAGCACTCCGGTGGCGTACGCGCCGCCTTGGGCATCGACGTCGGCGTTGAAGATGAAGGTGATCAGGAAGCCGACCAGCGTGAAGACGAGCACGAGTGGTCGAACAGCTTTGGCCCATTCCGGAGCCATGCCGTAGCGCGGCAGGTAGCGTGGCACCAGGTTGAGCAACCCGGCCATGGCGGACGCGCCAGCAAACCACAGGATGGCGATAGTGCTGATGTCGTAGAACGTACCGAAGCCGACGCCAAGGTATTCATGGGCAATGAATGCCAACGCACGACCGTTGGCTTGGCCGCCAGCCTGGAATTCATGTTGGGGTATCAGGATGACGGTGGTGAAGCTCGTCGTGATCAGGAAACTGCTCATAATCACGGCAGCAGTCGTCAGCAGCC
Organism: Paenarthrobacter nitroguajacolicus; assembly: GCF_031455195.1. Taxonomy (GTDB): domain Bacteria; phylum Actinomycetota; class Actinomycetes; order Actinomycetales; family Micrococcaceae; genus Arthrobacter; species Arthrobacter nitroguajacolicus_D. The sequence goes on from NZ_JAVDSH010000001.1 coordinate 494,629, forward strand.
GGCGGGTTCCTTGGATGCGACCGATCGGCTGTTCCGCGGTATCGCCGGCCTTCCCACGCACCTGCGGCATGACCGCAACACCTGTTTCGAAGCCGGAGAGTCCCAGTGCAAGTTTAGGGAACACGAGCAAGGCGATACCCACAGCGAGCAACGGGTTCCCATGAGAACTGGTGAGCGCGAGCCACCAGTCATGGATGGCTGCCGGGTGCGTCACGGATTCGGAGATGGACGTCGCTACTACGACGACGTTAAGGCTGAGGTAGAGGGCCACAAGAACGACGGCGATATTCACGGCTTCCTTGAATCCCCGAAGGAACACGGCTCCGAGCAGCGCCAAAAGGAACAACGTCACGGGCACGTTTTGGCCGTGCAACCAGTCGGGCACCAGGGGGTTCTGGATCAAGTGCGCCGTGGCGTCCGCCGCAGAGAGCGTCATGGTGATCATGAAGTCCGTGGCGGCAAACCCGAGCAGGACCAGCACGATCAGTTTTCCGCCCCACCGGGGCAGCAGGCGCTCCAGCATGGCGATGGAACCCTCACCGCGATGACTCTCGCCGGCTACCCTTCTGTAGACGGGCAAGGCACCCAGCAACGTTACGGCTACCAGGACCAGGGTTGCCAGGGGCGAGATGACGCCGGCTGCCAAGGCAGCGATGGCTGGCTGGTAGCCAAGAGTAGAGAAATAGTCGACGCCGGTCAGGCACATGACCTGCCACCATGAGTGCTTCCGGGCGTGCGCATCGCTGACGCCGCCCGGTCCCTGGTGGGTGCCTTTGCTGTCCTGAAGACCAAAGAGAAGCCAGCTCCGGAATCTGCTGCGCGCGTCGGGATGCAGCGCTGACGGATCCGCCGGTGGCCGGCTCATCGTAGTCATCCCGGCCTCTTCCGCGGATCTCACTGGCCTTGTTCTCTGCTGAACATAACACCGCCGCTCCCCCGCGGTTGCCGCTCTTGATGAATCCTTAACGCGCAGTACTTAACGCGCCTGGTACTACCTGAAGCGGGCAAAGAACAGGCTGTCGGCAACAGGGCACGGCTGGCACGAAGCGCAAGTCGGCCCGCCGTCGTCGGCCTTTCAGATCTAGTCCTGGAAGTGGGTTGTTGTTTTTCCTTTGGACCCGGAGCGGCCCGCGACGATCCCTTCCGCGAGATCGTGGACCTTCTGGTTGCGGTTTTGGGAGGCCTTGATGAGAAATTCGAAAGCCTCGTCCTGGGAGCAGCGGCTTTCGGTCATGACGATCCCCGTCGCGATATCGATGGCTGTCCGGCGTTCCATTGCGGCCCTGAGGTCTTCGGCAAGCAGGTCCGCAGAGGCAATTCGGAGGGCCAGCCGAAGGGCCTGGGCGGCCATGTCCGCAAAGTGGGTTGCCTCCGCAATGGCCGCCTGATTGAAAAGCCCTGTAGCGGGGGCGAAGAAGTTCAGGGCCGCCGACGCATCGTTCCCAAGTGCCAAGGGCACGCCCAAGACACTTCGGGCACCGGCTGCCGCAACATTTTTCGAGTACTTCGGCCATCGCTCGTCCGTTTGGGTATCCTCAAGGAGTACCGGCTGGGAGGTTTCGACGGCCTCCAGCACAGGTCCGGCGCCCAGGGATTGTTCGATGCCGTCCAGAAGGACGGCGTCGTCGCTGCTGCCTGCCAAAGTGGCTGCGCGTTTGCGGCGCCACAGCGTGACGGCGCATTCAATCCTTGCCCCGGTGACGCGGCTCAGGGTCGTGGCTGCGTAACGGGTCATGCCGTCAACAAAGCCCTTAACGTCCCCGGTTCCTGCTATCAGCTGGTGAAGACGCTGGAAGTCCGCGTTCTGCTCCTCAGTTTCCACATCCCGCATTCTAAAAGCGAGTAATTGCCGGAGCAAGAATGACTAACGGCGCAGGTCACACGAGCCAGCGCCACCAGCGCGGCTGTTCCGGTTCCGGCGTCGGTTCCGGTTCCGGTTCCTCGCCCAACGCCAAGGCGGCCTCGACGATGTCTTCGGCAGTGAGGGTCATAACGGCCTCGCGATCAAGGGAATCGAGGCTCTGTTCCTCGTTGAGCGACAGCCGCAGCGCTTGGCGGTTGAGCGCCTGCTCGAACAGGGTGCGTGCAAACCGTGCATTGCCGGAGTCCTCGCCGGCGTGGAGACCGCTAAGGATGCGGCGAAGCATCTGCTCTGCGCCCGGCTCCAACGTGTACTCGTGTTGGACCAACATCCTTTGGAAGATCGTCTGGAGTTCGTCAACGGAATAGTCCGGGAAGGTAATCTCGCGGGCAAAGCGAGAACGCAGTCCAGGGTTCGAGAGCAAGAATGACTCCATCAAGCGTGGATACCCGGCCACGATCACGACCAGCCGGTGCCGATGGTCCTCCATCCGTTTCAGCAGGACCTCGATCGCCTCCGGGCCGAAGTCCGTCCGGCCGTCCTCCGGGGCCAGCGCGTAGGCCTCGTCGATGAACAGCACACCGTCCAGCGCCCGCCGGATCACACGGTCGGTCTTGATGGCGGTGGCCCCCACGTACTGCCCTACCAGCCCCGAACGGTCCACCTCGACCAGATGGCCCTTCTGCAGCAAGCCGACCGCCCGGTACATCTCGGCCAGGAGCCGGGCCACCGTCGTCTTGCCCGTGCCTGGGTTGCCGAGAAACACCAGATGCTGTGAGGTGGCCACTTCCGGCAGTCCGTGGGCCTTTCGGCGGGCCTGCACCTGGAGCAGCGCGACAAGGGCCCGCACCTGTTCTTTTACAGTCTCCAGCCCGACCAATGCGTCGAGCTCGGCCTGCACCTCGGATAGCGGGCGGGCTGGACCGGGCCTTGCACCGATGAGGTCGCCCACCAGGTCGTCCACACGCTCCGAACCGGGCAGCTTGAGCTGATTGGCCAGATGGCCAATGGATTCCCTCAGGTCATCGAGCGGATTGCGGCTGGCAGCCATACATCCACTGTAACTCCCGGTTCCCCAAATACGGCGGCGCTGGTCCACCCGCATTAATCCGCAACGGCCTCATGACCGGTGACGCTAGGGATCCTGGCTTGCTAATTCCCCTGTCACTACTTCTCCCGGGATGCGGGCCGTGCGCCAAGTATCCACGGCGATGACCGCCCCGAGCACCACCAGCGACAGTGACACCGACGCAACCGCGTCGGTGAGCCAGTGATAACCGAGGTATATCCGGCTGACGGCCGCAAAGACAACACCAATGACGGCACAGAGAAAGCTGACGACGGCGATCTTTGGGTTTCGGTGCCGGGAGAAGACAAGAAACGTCAGGACAAGCAGGAAGTCCGAGGCGCCAAGGACGTGCCCGGACGGAAAGGAGAACGTCGTGTCAGCGCCGAATAACATGAGGTCCACAGGTGGCCGCTGCCGGCCGACCAAGCGCCCGATGATCTGCGCCAAACCCACCCCGATGAGCATAGCGGCGGCAAGGAGCATGGGCCGCCATGCGTGTTTGGCGAGCAATCCCCAAACAACTGTGACAACCAAGACAATGACCGGCAGCCCTATGGGCCCGAAAATGACTGCGACAACAATCATCACCACCGTCAGCGGCTCTGAACGAATCCCGAGGAGCCAACTTTCAACCGCTGCGTCGTCCAGGGCGAGACCGTTCTTCTGTAGAACGCCGGTGAGCGTTACAAGGAACAGCGTCACGCCAAGGACCGCCAGGATGACGGCCGTAGCGTAGAGGGCCCTCCTGGCCCTCGGCTCCATGAAGCGCTCCTCGACCACGAATTTTTGGTGGAAGATCTCCCACAAGCCGGGTTTTTGCGCTGATTCTCCCGCCACGATCCATCTCCTTCGATCCCCATGGAAACCGTTCCTGACGAGAACGTTATCCCTCTTCCACTTCCACGGGGGCTGAACGCAACAACGACCGGGCTTCATGGCCCATTGCGTCTTCAGAACGTTATATCCCCATGTAATAATATTCGCATGGATGCAGATAAGGAATGTGGGCTGAAGGTGGACAGCGATTACGTGGAACTGGCTGTCGAGGTTTTCTCGATGCTTGCTGATGCGACACGGGTCCGGATCATTTTGGCACTGCGTGACGGTGAACTGTCAGTGAACGAACTGGCAGAAACCGTGGCCAAGCCCCAATCCGCAGTGTCCCAGCATCTGGCGAAGATGAGAATGGCCCGCATTGTCTCCACGCGGCACGAAGGTACCCGCGTGTATTACCGACTGGAGAATGAGCACGCCCGCCAACTCGTGGCCGACGCAATCTTCCAGGCCGAACACACGCTGGGCGGTACGCCCCGGCATCACCACAAGTCCAGGGCAAAGGGTGACGCATGACTAACACCGACAGCGAAACACATGGCGGCGGGACGCCCACCCACGAACAGCACCATCACCACGAGCATGAACACAATCATGACCATCCGCGAGGCCTAAAGGGATTCCTTCACGGATTGTTCGTTCCCCACAGCCACGACGCCGCTGATTCAGTGGATGAAGCGATGGAGTCCTCCGTCAAGGGGATTCGGGCACTGAAGATTTCCCTTGCTGTGCTGGCGGTAACCTCCCTGTTGCAGCTGGTCGTTTTCCTGTTCAGCGGCTCGGTGGCACTCCTGGCGGACACAATCCATAACTTCTCCGATGCCTTGACCGCAGTGCCACTCTGGGTGGCCTTTGTCCTGAGCCGGCGTGCCGCGACGCGGACCTACAACTACGGCTTCGGTCGGGCGGAGGACCTTGCAGGACTCTTCATCGTGGCCATGGTGGCCTTATCCGCCGTCGTGGCCGCCGTCGAGTCTGTAATCCGCATTTTCCAGCCCCAAGCCCTGCAAAACCTTGGGTGGGTTCTCGCGGCGGGCCTTATCGGCTTCGCGGGAAACGAAATCGTCGCCGTTTACCGCATCAGGGTTGGTAAGGAGATCGGCTCCGCTGCCCTGGTCGCTGACGGCGTCCACGCCCGCACTGACGGATTTACGTCCCTGGCGGTGGTGGCCGGCGTTGTCGGTGTTTGGCTTGGGTTCCCCTTGGCGGACCCGATCATCGGCGTCTTGATCTCCCTGACGATTTTCGTGCTTCTCTGGGGCACGGCAAGGGACATTGGCCGCAGGCTTCTCGACGGCGTCGATCCCACCTTGCTGGCCCGCGTCGAGGAGGCGGTGGCCCCAGTGGCTCCGCCCATGACGACAGTCCGCCTCCGCTGGAGCGGCCACCAGCTGCACGTCGAAGTGACAGCCCCCATGAGGGAGATCGCCAGCGTGGAAGGGCTCGACGAGCTGAACCGCTCCGTCGAACAAGCGGTGCGGTCCAGTATCCGCAACGTCGGAAGGGTCGTGGTCGTCGCCCGCTGAACGCCTTGTTGGCTAGGTCTCCTTCGGCTCGTCGCCGGGTGCCTTGTCCGCGTTTGCGTGGTCGTGTACTTTACTCGGGATTTTGCCCTCTAGGTCGGCGGGTACAGGTGGGTCCTTCTCTTCATCAGTAGACATGACCCAAGCATAAGGGCCGCGTAAGGTATGGCCGCCCGGAAACCGGGGGCCATCAGAAGGCGTGAGTCCTTGTGGTGACCAGCCATCACTGCGAGACTGGGCAGATCGTGGCTCCGCTCCCTCTATAGCTTGCGGAATGTGCCATGTGGCCGGCTCGGTCCGCACCATCCCACCGCAGTACCGTTCCAAGGAGGCTCGCCATGAAAACTGTCGTGCAGTATGGAATTTGCCGGATCGGGGGCAAACAACGGACTGGCCTCGGCACGGACGGTTTGCTCGCGTTCGTTCGGCCTGGGTGGGTGAGGGATCATGATTAAGGTCGCCTTGTCGGTGGTCCTGAAGGCCAAGCCCGGCAAGGAGGACGACGTCGCGGAGTTCCTCCGCAGCGCACGCTCGGTGGTCGACGAGGAGCAAGGTACGCGCGCTTGGTTCGCCCTGCAATTCGACGAGTCGACGTTCGGAGTCTTCGACGTATTCCCCGATGACGACGCACGGAAGACCCACCTGTCAGGAGGGGTCGGGCAAGCACTTGCCGCTCAGGGAGCAGAGCTCTTCAGCGCGGAACCAGACATAAAAAACGTTGACGTGCTCGCATACAAATTGCCCGGTGAAGGCGACTAGGGGCTGCCGCACCTCACAGCGTCTGCGACCCTGCGCAGGCTAGGAGCAGAGCGTGACTCGTTCGGACACCAGCCGTGCTGAAGCTTTCAGCGACGCCATCATCGCGATCGTCATAACGCTCCTGATTCTTGAACTCACGCCGCCACAGACCGGGCCTCCTTCGGGGCCTCTGGCGGGACAAGCCAGCCGACAGCCGCTGATGGAAGAGCCCGCCGCACCCATCACGCACCACAGGTCGGCATCGGGTGCGATGCCGACCTGTGGTGCAGTCATCATGCGATGAGTGAGCCTGCAGGTGACTCCCTGTCAGGCCTGGCTGCCGCTCAGTCCTTCCGCAGGAAATCGCTCCCAAACACGGTGGGCGGCAAGCAGTTCCTGGACTGGGCGAACCACGGCATCGGGCGCGTCGCCGACCACAACTCCGGTACCGTCATCGGGGATGCCGGCCGCCTGCAGAGCCGACACACCGGATCCCCATGCCGCGATGGCCTTGGCGTGGCGGAAGGCTTCCGTCAGAAGAAGAGCCACCCGGGGATCAAGAGTGGGTGAGGGTGCACCGGCCTTGGCGTCCCTGCCCACTGCTGCGTCCGGTGCCGGAGCCCCGCTTCCCGCAACAATAACGGCGTCGAACTCCGTGGATCGCGCGGTGAGGTAGGTGCGCTGAACAGCAACGGCGACGCCGCCCTCCGCGCCCAGGAAACCGCCAACCGGCGCAATGACCAAAGGCGTGATGCCCTCAGCGTCCAGGGCTTCGCGTGCAGCTGCAACCTGCGAAGCGTCGCTGCTGTCGTCAGCAATAATCCCCACTACGCGGCCCGCGGCGGGCCACGTTCCACCGATCTGCGATAGTGCCGGGCTCGGTTCGGAGTCAGGGACCTGGACGGTGGCCCCGGGAACCGGCATACCAAGTCCGTGGGCGACGGCGGCGCAAAGCCCGGCGTCGATATTGGCCAAAGCCATAAGTTGCCGTTCCCGGATAGCCGCTTCGTAGCACTTGCCGAGTTCGAACGTGTACGCCTGCACGATGTGGTCCTGCTCCACCGGAGTCATGCTCCGGAAGAACAGCCGCGCCTGGCTGAAGTGGTCATCGAACGAAGCCGGGTTGCGCCGTTCCTTGATGGACTCCGCAAGGGCCTCGGGAACATCCACGAAGGCTCCAACGTCCTGACCGGCCAGGAAGGGGCAGCCGCCATCCAGGGAGTTCGGACGATAGGGGGCCACGCCGCCGTGAACGGCCGTCTGATGCATGCCGTCACGAAGCATGTCATTGACGGGCGCTTGCGGCCGGTTGATGGGGATCTGCGCGAAGTTCGGGCCGCCCAACCGGGAAATTTGGGTATCCAGGTAGGAGAACAGGCGAACCTGCAGGAGCGGATCATTGGTGACATCAATGCCGGGGACGAGATGCCCCGGGTGGAACGCCACCTGTTCGGTCTCCGCGAAGTAATTCGTCGGATTCGCGTTCAACGTCATGAGCCCGATCGGCTGGACGGGAGCGAGTTCCTCGGGGACGAATTTGGTCGGGTCGAGCAGGTCGATGCCTTCGAACATCTGGTCTTCCGTGTCCGGGAAAGTCTGCACGCCAAGTTCCCACTGAGGGTAAGCTCCGGACTCGATTGCATCGGCGAGGTCCCTGCGGTGGAAATCCGGGTCCATGCCGTTGATGATTTGGGCTTCCTCCCAGACGAGCGAGTGTACGCCCTGTTTTGGTTTCCAATGGAATTTCACCAACGTGGTGCTACCGTCCGCGGCCACCAGCCGGAAGGTATGCACGCCGAAGCCTTCCATGGTCCGGTATGAGCGGGGAATGCCGCGGTCGGACATGTTCCACAGCGTGTGCGCCTGGGCCTCGGTGTGCAGTGAGACGAAGTCCCAGAACGTGTCATGGGCGCTCTGGGCCTGGGGTATTTCCCGATCAGGGTGTGGCTTGGCAGCGTGGATGACGTCAGGGAACTTGATGCCATCCTGGATGAAGAAAACGGGAATGTTGTTCCCGACAAGGTCGTAGGTGCCTTCGTCAGTGTAGAACTTGGTGGAAAAGCCACGGGTGTCCCGTACCGCATCCGCCGAACCCCGGGAGCCCAAAACGGTGGAGAAGCGGACGAAAACCGGAGTTTCGACGTCGGCCGCCAGGAACCCTGCCTTCGTGATCTTCGATGCCGTTCCGTAGGAACGGAACACGCCGTGTGCGCCCGCGCCCCGGGCGTGGACAACGCGCTCCGGGATGCGCTCGTGATCAAAGTGGGTGATCTTTTCCCGCAAGTGGTGGTCCTGAAGCAGAACAGGTCCGCGGGCGCCCGCCCGCAGGGAATGATCAGTGTCCCCCAGCCGGAGCCCTTGGGCGGTTGTCAGGTACTGGCCCGATTGCGCCCGGGAGTTCACCGGCGCACCGGTGGGGCTTCCCGTCGGGGAAACCGCCTCCGGTGCTTGCTGATCGGGCTTAGGGGGCAATGGCTCACGTGGGGTCGTCGGCTCGTCGACTGTGGGAGGCTCACTGGAGGGAGCGCCGGGAATCACGGTATTGTCCTCAACTGGCACGATTTGTTCTCCTTTTGGTTCGCTGCCTTAACCCGGAAGCTAAGCTTGCTTACTAATCCTAGGGTGATGTTCACTACATCACAAAGCGGGCCTTGCTTCGATACTGGGCGACGTCCTGGGAGCAGGAATACATGCGCTCGTGGGCGCCGGCGTGACCAGCGCCGCGGGGCTGAGCTTGGCTTTCGCCGGCGATTACCTCAAACCCTTCCTGGACCTACCGCCGGGGGCCGGAATCCTGGCCGCATCTCCGCTGCCTATTAATCCTTCGTTGGATTCGAGACTTCAACCCACGTCGCCGAAGAGGTTCGAGACGTCAACCGCGTGTACCCGAAAGCCCTTTTCGGCACCCTGCTGACTGCCGGCGTCGTTTATGTCCTTATCGGAATGGCATCTTCCATTGCGTTGCCGGCAGCTGAACTCAACAGTTCCCCAGGCCCGCTGCTGCAGGTGGTTGAGGCCACCGGTTTCGGCATTCCGGGCCGGCTCTTCGTGGTCCCCAACCTGGCCCTGACAAGCAGAGTCAGCCGCAACAGCCCAGCGACGCCGTCAACGGCTTCGGCTCCAGCAACGGCTTCGGAGCGGAACGAGCGCTTGGCCTCCCAGGCAGGCGCCGCCCAACGGAACGCAACCGGACGGGCAGCGGGAAATGGAGATCCACCCTAGTTCTCCTTGGTGAAGACCTTCTTGGCCACGGTCATCGCGCTCATTCCGTTGGGCCAGCCCGTGTAGAAGGCGAGGTGGAGGATGACTTCCTTCAACTCTTCTTCGGTTACCCCGTTTTGGCGTGCATAGTCGAGGTGAAACGTCAGTTGATCGGCTTTTCCCGTAGCCGTTAATGCAGCGACGGTGATCAGGCTACGGTCTCTCTTGGACAAGTCCGCGCGTTCCCATACTTCGTCGAACAGCACCTTGTCGGTGTAGTGGACCATTCCGGGCGCAAAGTCACCGAACGCGTTTTGCCCGCCGGTCCATCCTGCATGTGGGTCCTTCGCCATGTCTTATTCCTTTCGTGAAGAGGTTCCCTCGCCAGTTGGGCGCGTACCGGCCAGCGGCCGCATGCCCTGCGGGAGTTGAGATTCCATAGGACCTCAATGACGCCAGTTATGGGAGTCACCGCTGAGGGGCGTACCAACAGGGCATCCCTCGCAACGCGTGGACGTCGTAGCCTTGGGAACGTGGACAACCGGAATGAAGTTCGAGAATTTCTCATGTCCCGCCGTGCGAGGGTAACCCCCCAGCAGGCCGGCCTGGCAGTTACCGGGAACCGCCGGGTCGCGGGTCTCAGACGCAACGAAGTAGCAGCCCTCGCCGCTGTAAGCGTCGAGTACTACGCCAAAATTGAGCGCGGGAATCTCTCCGGGGTCTCAGATGCTGTTCTCGATGCACTCGCGGTGGCTCTCCAACTGGACGACGCTGAGCGCGAACACCTCTTCGACCTTTCACGTATCGCCAACGGCGCTATCCGCGCCGTGCGCAAGCGAAAATCGCAGAATTGGGTGGCGAGGGAAAGCCTGACACGCGCCCTCGCCGTGATAACGGAAGGGCCGGCATTCGTGCGTAACGGCCGGATGGACATCCTCGCCACCAACGCGCTGGGACGGGCGTTCTACGATCACGTCTTCGACGGTCCAGGGCAGGGCAACCTGGCGCGGTTCTGTTTCCTCGACGAACGGGCCAAGGATTTCTATCCGGGCTGGGAGGCGGCCGCAAACGTCACCGTCTCAATTCTGCGAACTGAGGCGGGACGCGACCCGGAGGACAAACGGCTTCACGACCTGGTTGGGGAGCTTTCCACCCGAAGTGCAGCCTTTCGGATCCGGTGGGGGTCTCACAATGTCAGGCGGCATGGATCCGGCACCAAGAGCTTCCACCACCATGAGGTAGGCGAACTCACGCTGACATATGAAGGCCTGGAGCTAACCGCAGAGCCGGGCCTGTCATTGCTCATCTACACAGCCGAGCCTGGCTCTGCCAGCGAGGAACGCTTACGGCTCCTCGCCAGTTGGGCCGCCACGCTCCAACAACAGAACGACGCCGGGCCGATAGTGCCGCACGTGGACTCGCCCGGGGGGACGCAACCGTAAGGGCAACTTCCGTTGTCCCGCACCTGGGATCTCCCTATTCTTTCGGCACGAACACGTTCGAAACGAAGACACCACCGCATTCAAAAGCACAATGGAGGCATCAGCATGCATACAAGAACTCTCGGACAGGGACTTGAGGTATCGGCCATCGGCCTAGGTGCCATGGGCATGTCCCAAAGTTACGGGCCCAACCCCGGCAGCCGCGATGAAATGGTCAGCGTGCTCCGTTCAGCCGTCGACCATGGCGTCACCTTTTTCGATACAGCCGAGGTATACGGCCCCTATGTGAATGAGGAACTTGTCGGCGAGGCACTGGAACCGATCCGCGACCAGGTGGTGATCGCCACCAAGTTTGGCTGGGACATCCAAAACGGCGAAAGCGTCGGGCTGAACAGCCGCCCGGAACAGATCCGCCGAGTCGCCGAAGAATCCCTCAAGCGGCTCCGTACCGACGCCATCGACCTGTTCTATCAGCACCGGGTCGACCCCGAAGTGCCCATCGAGGATGTCGCCGGCACCGTCCGGGATTTGATCTCGGAGGGCAAGGTACGTCACTTCGGACTGTCCGAGGCTTCCGCCGCCACAATCCGACGGGCCCACGCGGTGCAGCCTGTCGCTGCCCTACAAAGTGAGTACTCGCTGTGGACGCGGGACCCCGAGGCCGAAATACTTCCAACCCTTGCCGAACTCGGTATAGGCCTTGTTCCCTTCAGCCCCTTGGGTAAGGGCTTCCTCACCGGTACGGTTACCGCGGACACCACCTTCGCCGAGGGCGACATCCGCAACCTTGTGCCGCGTTTCAATGACGAAAATCTGGCCGCCAACCAGGCTCTTGTTGCACACGTCATCGAACTCGCTGCGGCGAAGGATGCGGTTCCTGCCCAAATCGCGCTGGCATGGCTTCTCGCCCAGCAGCCATGGATCGTCCCCATTCCGGGCACTCGACGTACCGCACGCATAAAGGAGAACGCCCAAGCTACCCGCGTGGCGCTCACTGCCGACGAGGTTGCCGCCCTCAATGCCCTAGCCCGCAATGTAGGAGTGCATGGCGATCGCTACAACGCCACGCATATGGGCTACGTCAACGGCTGAAGCACCGAAATAGCCAGTGGCATTTGCCCGTCTTGGGGAGCAGAGTTTACGGTGAATAGTAAGGAGCCTGCGCATCAAGCTCTGAAGGAGGCCCCCGACGGCAACGGGACAGCTGCAATGGACCCACGACAATCAGCTCGAAACCTTCTCCAACGAGAGGCCATCACGCTTGAACAGTTATGGATCAAATACTGGGCGGAAGGCGGCAATGCCACCCCCGTGGAATTGGATGCCTACGTGCACGACGCGCTAGAGCCGCATGAATTCGAACTAACCCTCATCGCCTGGGCAATGGAAGGGATGCAGGGCAGCTAGCGATCCTGCTCTAACGCTGTGGCGGAAGAGCGAGCTTGAAGACTTTGGCCCACGCTGAGCCAACCTGCTTCAACAGCGGCCCAGTGGTGTACTTAAGGTCGTAGCGTTGGCAGATGTCGCGAACCTTCGGTGCAATTTCCGAATACCGGTTCGAGGGAAGGTCCGGGAAAAGGTGGTGCTCGATCTGATGCGACAGGTTTCCCGTCATGAGATGCATGAACCGTGGGCCTGAGATGTTTGCGGATCCGATCATCTGACGCACGTACCAGTCGCCGCGGGTTTCGCCTTCGACCATTTCCTCGGTAAACGTGTCTGTTCCTTCCGGGAAGTGCCCGCAGAAAATGACTGCGTGCGCCCAGACGTTCCGTACGGCGTTGGCGACGAGGGTGCCGTAGAGGGCTTGCTTGCCTGAACCCGTGAGCATGGCCAAGGCGGGAGTAGCTGCGTAGTCCTTGGCGAACTGCTTGACAGCTTTACGCCCCAGCGCCTTGAGGTCCTTGTTCATGGCCTCCTTGGACTTCAGGCCCTCCTTGTATTCAGGGATCTCCAGATCGTAGATGGCTATTCCCCACTCGAAAACGGGCGCCAGCAGCGCGTTATAGAGGGGATTGCCCAGGTTGAAGGGCTTCCATTCCTGATCGGGATCCATCCGCAAAAGGTTGTACCCGACGTCGCGGTCCTTGCCTACGACGTTGGTCCAGCGGTGGTGAAGATCGTTGTGAGTGTGCTGCCACGAGCGCGAGGGGGTAACGAAGTCCCATTCCCATGTGGTGGAGTGGATGTCCGGATCGCGCATCCAGTCCCACTGGCCGTGGAGAATGTTGTGGCCCAGTTCCATGTTCTCGAGGATCTTGGCCACGCTCAGGAGGGCTGTTCCGGTGATCCAGGCGGCCTTGTTCTTGCTGACCAGCAGCGCAGCCCGCCCGGAAACCTCCAAACCCCGCTGGATCTTGATCATGCGCCTGATGTACGCAGCATCGGTAGATCCGCGTTTGCCCAGGATGTCGTCGCGGATGGCATCGAGTTCACGACCCAGCTCGGCCACTTGCTCATCACTCAGGTGCGCGGCGGCCGGTGGACGCACTGTGGGGCTGCCCGCCTCAGCAAGGGCGCCGGGCCGCGTCTTGAGCCCGACGGCGGGGGCTGGGCTTTTGGCTGAAACTACTGACATGCGGTTGCACTCCTCAGAGTTTGAGGTTGACGGGCCCGGCGGCTGCCGAGACACACGTTTGGATGAGTTCGCCCGGTTCCCCGTGCACGTCACCAGTGCGCAGGTCCCGGACGTTGCCCGAAAGCAGCGGAGTCAGGCAGCTGTGACAGATGCCCATGCGGCAGCCACTGGGCATGAGGACGCCTGCATCCTCCCCGACGTCAAGGAGGGGGACGCCGCCGTCGGCCAAGACCTCACGGTCCGATGCTTCGAAGGTGACCAAGCCACCTTCACTGCCACCACCCCTCGTAAGGTCGGTACTGAACCGCTCAATGGTGAGTGAGCCCTCCGCCGCTCCGCCGCAGCCCGCGTCCTCCAAGGTGGAGGCCGCGGTCAGTGCGGCTTCGTTCCACAGGGCCTCGGCATCATCCAGGAAGCTCTCGGGGCCGCAGGCATATGCGGCCCGCTCCTGCCAGTCCGGGCAAATTTCCTCGAGGGCAGCCGGAGACGTGAAGCTCAGGCGTCCGCGACCGCCCGTGTGCCACTGGACCAGGCGGAAATTGGGAAACTGATCAGCAAGTTCGGCCAGCTCTTCACGAAAAATACTGTCATCTTCCGCGCGGGAGGAATGGATCAACACAACATCCGCGTCGGGGCGGCTGGGGACAAGGGTCCGAATCATTGACATAACAGGAGTGATGCCGCTTCCCGCAGTGAGCATGAGGAGGGAGCGTGGGTGTTCCGGCAGGACGAAGTCGCCTTGGGGCGGGGCCAGGAAAAGTACGTCGCCAACCTTGGTCTCTCGAACCAGCGTTCCCGATACGGCACCAACATCAGTGACTGTAATGGCCGGGTCCTCACCTGCAGGCGCACTGAGGGAATAGGAACGCCATTGGCGGACCCCGTTGAGCTCAACGCCGATCCTTGCCCACTGGCCCGCGAGGTGGGCGTGCCAGCCACGGCCGGGACGGAAGAAGATTGTCACCGACTGCGCAGTTTCCTGGACTACCTTGGTGACGACGCCGCGCAACTGGCGCGACGAATAGACCGGGTTGAACAGCGCCAGGACGTCTTCCGGGGCAAGCGGCGTGGTTAGAACCGAGGCGATGCGGGCCAGCGGCCGAAAGTTGAACATGGGCTACTCTTCGAAACGAGGGAAAACGAGGACCCCAAACCGCGTCGGCCGGAATGTCCACTAACACAGATATCATAAGCATACTTACGATATCTCTCCCCCAAGACTGCTCCTATACACAGGGAAAGCCCCTCTGCAGGGGCTTTCAACGGGTATGGGACATGATGCTTGGATTGGTCAGCGGTGATGCGCTCCTCCTCCCCAGGCCATCTGGCCCACGCCGGCTGCAGTAGCAAGACCGTAATCCCTTCGCCCGGTTCTACGCAAACCTTTAGTCGTGTGGGACTACTACGGCGCGGGCACTGAGCTGTCCGTCGGCCAGTTTGCGGTACGCCGTGAGTCCGTCCGTGAGGCTAAAGGTCTCGATCTCGGGCACGATTTGCCCCGCCCGGTACATGTCCACAACTTCATGAAGCTCCTCGATGGTGCCCCAGTAGGTGTTGGTGATAGTGGATTCGTAGGGCGTGTTGAAGAAGGTCCACTCATGCAGGCCGCCGGCAATCCCGACGACGGTCAGCCGACCGCCCTGCGCCATGGAGCCGGCCGCGGTGGCGATCGTGGGCGTTACGCCGACGAAGTCGAAGGCAGCGTCCACGCCGCGTCCACCGGTGATTTCCCGGATCCGCGAAACCTGGTCGGGACCGCCAAGGACCGTCAAGGCCCCTGCCGCTTCAGCCTTGGCCATCGCTTCGGGCTTCATATCGGTGGCAATAATGGTGGCGCCCGTCAGGGCCCTGAGGATCTGCACGGCGATCTGGCCCAAGCCGCCAAGTCCAACCACCAGTGCGAACCGGCCACCGCCGTTCAGGTGCGGCAGCGCCTTCTTGATGGCGTGGTAGGGCGTCAGGGCTGCGTCTGCGAGCGGCGCTGCGGCGATGGGGTCCGCATCGCCAAGCGGGATCAGGTTGCGGACGGGTACCGTGACGTATTCGGCCATTCCGCCGTCGCGGCCCAAGCCTATGCCAAGGTAGGGGTTGGTCGCGGCGTTCTCGCAGTAGGTGTCCTGGCCGCGCGAGCAGGCCTTGCAGTGGCCACAACCGATGGGCCCGTAGACCAGGTATGCGCCACCTATTTCGATGCCCTCAACGCCTGGTCCCAGCTCCTCGACCCATCCCGAGTTCTCGTGGCCCAATACGAAGCCCTTGGCCATGTTCCCGGGAACCTCTGCGGTGAAGTCCTGGAAGATGCTGACGTCCGAATGGCAGGCACCAGCACCCGCAACCTTCAGTAGCACTTCGCCCGGTCCGGGTACAGGCCGGGCCACGTCCTCGAGTTCGGGGAACTGCTTCCACTCTTTGAATACGATCGCGCGCATTTGATGCCCTTCTTGTCTCTGTTGCAATCTTTTTATTGCTTGAAGTCTTTGATGCCTGAATCGGGGGGCGGTGTATCCGCCGTCGACGGCCGTCAGCACGATGGATCTGCCCATCTATCCGACATATGTTGGATAGATAGAACGGTACGCTTGAAGCGGCCGATTTGCCACCGCCGGAGGCCAAGATCACTTTGGAGTGTGACCTGCATAATGCTGGAACCGAAACAGGACGTTGAAGCACCTGCTTACCGTGATCCTCGGGCCCGACGTAGCCGGGATAAGCTGGCGGCGGCCATCTTGGACCTGGCAGCAGAGCACGACGCCGGAACGCTGTCCGTCGGGCAGGTCGCCTCCACGGCCGGGGTCAACAGATCAACGTTCTACCAGCACGCCGCATCTCCTGCAGCGCTGCTCCGGCAGGTTTTATCCGAGGAGCTGGACGTCCTCCGCGAAGCCCACCTCAGCGCGGGAAGCGACATCGGCCCGGCCATCCTCGCGGTCACCGCCGATGTTGCCAGGCACGTAGACCGGCACCGAAACATTTACCGCCGGGGTTTGGTCACGGACACCGGCAGCGGCGGGCTGCACGCGATGCTCGGATCCCACTTCGAGGCATCAGCCCGCCTACTGCTCGCCCGTCGGGCCGTCGAAATACCGGCACCGGGCGGCCGCGAAGTACCACCACCCATGGTGGCCCGCTTCATCGCCTACGGCGTGGTGGGCGCCTTGGAGTCGCGCCTTTTGGAAGCCTCACCCCGAACCGTCGACGAATTCCTCGCCGACCTGCGCGAACTTCTTCCGGACTGGTGGCCCATAGGCTGAGGGGCATCGATTCCGGGGCGAAGTGAAGGGCATGAGACTCTGCCGGGTCATGCCGAGGGCCGGATAGGCTTCTGGGTACCGCTATCCGGCCCTGGCGGGCGGACCCGCTGCAAGCAACCCAGCGAGGTTGGGGGACATTCGCCGTCGCCTGCGGAATCCGCTTCTCCAACTAAAGACCCTGGGAGGGCGGTCCGCACGAGTAGTGAGTACTCGTTTTTGCGCCCACAAACCAGAGCAGGATACCTACGCGGATGCGCTGACGTGCATCACGGTCCGTCCCATGCGGGAGCCGTACACACTCCCCCGGCTGACCCTCACTCGGCCGCCGGGACATGGCGAAATTAGCAATGACACTGCATTCCGAACTAGAGCGGCCTTCCTCTCCACCCATCCTGATCCACCCGCTTGACCTGCCCCGCCGGGAACCACTGAACGTGGTAAACCCGCTGATCATCCACCCACTCGACCAGGCCATACGACCGCGTGTACTTGATCGCCCGCCCATAGATCTCACTGACCCGCACCAACGGCTGGCTTCCAGCTTCCATTTCCATGATCTTGCCGTCGTCAGGCTTGGGGTGGTTATCGTCCGCGGCCGTCTGGGCCATCATGCGGGCGAAAGCGTTGGAGTCTTGCTTAGGTCTCATAAGACAAGATTAGAACATATCTTCGAATGCGGAGTTGCGGGCGCGGCCCACACGGAGGCGACTCAGCTCCCCCAGCTGCGGCCTACGGCAGACTAAGCGGAATAGTCAGTCCCCGCCGCCGGTTGTGCTGATGAACGAAGCGACGCCCCGCCCTACAGGAAGCACCCAGTCATCACCATGAACCCGACACCCACGAAGACCTTGTCCGAAGTACTGGCTGACGCCGACACCGCTGGTCACGACCACGCGGCCACGGAAAAAAGCAGCGGCCTGCAGCACATCCACAACCACGCCACAGGGGCGATCGTGTGGTTCCCCACGTTGCAGACGTTCCGCCTGACCAGCGACTGGGCCGACGCCGTCGCCGAACAGGAGGCCGGTCTTGAAGCGGCCACGGCCGACGGAACCCCACTTCAGGATGCGGCCTCCAGGTTGCTCGCGGAACGGCTTGACTCCCTGCTCGAACGGGCGGCGCAGTCCCCCGACGCCAACGCCTTTGTGCAGGAAAACCTCACGCCCCACCTGACCGAGACGTGGGCCATAGCCGACGCCGTAGCGCGGGCATCCGGAACCGGTCTCCGCGCGGAGACACCGCCCGCGGCCTTTTCCGGCTACCCCTATCACGTGTATGCCCAGGACGGCGGAGCCTTTGCCACAGCACTCTGGAATGATGTGATCGATGCCCGCCGCCACCGTGCCTTAGCCGACGAGGCTGCGCGAAAAGCCCTGAAGCCTGTGTCCCGCAAAGCACTGAAGAACGCCGCCAGGAAAGCTGCGCGTCGCTGACCGCGCGAAAAAATGACTGACGCCGAGGCAGGAAGGCGGCCAGCACCATCTCCCGACTGGCCGCTTGACGAAGAAAGTCGGAGCTGAGGTGTGCACGCAATGGTGTTCGAGCGGGTCCCCTAGAGCATCTCTAGCCCGCGTTTGTTGCTGGGTGGAGGATGGGCGCGATCCAGGTCAGCCAAGTCGCGAGGAGTGAGCCGCACGTCGAGTGCCAGGTGACATTCCTGGACATGCTGCGGGCTGGAAGCTTTAGGAATTGCCAGGACGAGGGGCTGCCTGAGCACCCAGGTGAGGGCTATCTGCGCTGGACTGGTGCCATGTTCTGAAGCGATGCGGGCCAGCACAGGATCAGTCAGCATACGCCCCTGCTCCAGCGGCGAATACGCCATAACCGGGATACCCCTCCTGACGCAGTGCGGCAACAGGTCAAACTCGATGCCCCGGCGGGTCAGGTTGTACAGCACCTGGTTGGTCGCAACGTCCTGGCCGCCGGGCGAGCCCGCAAGTTCTTCCATGTCCGCCACATCGAGGTTGCTGACGCCCCAGTAACGGATTTTTCCGGCCCGCTGCAGATGTTCGAAGGCTTCGAGTGTTTCGGCCAAGGGAACTCCGCCCCTCCAATGCAGCAGATAGAGGTCGATGGTGTCCGTTCCCAAGCGGCGGAGACTACCCTCGCAAGCGGTGATGGTTCCGCGCAAAGTGGCGTGATGCGGCAGGACCTTAGTGACCAGGAACGCTTCATCCCGCCGTGTTGCCAGCGCCCTTCCGACGAGTTCCTCGGCCGCACCGTTGCCATACATCTCCGCGGTATCCACTACGGACATTCCCAAGTCCAGGGCCGTATGGATCGCCGCTGTCTCTCGGCCGGCGCTGCCGGGGCGCTCCCCCATGCCCCACGTTCCGATCCCGAGCACCGGGACAGCCTCACCGGACGGAAGAGCTATTCCGCGCATCGTAACTCCCGTCAGAAAAAACCCGTTCCTGTTGCCGGGATGCATCCCGGACGACGTTTCTCCTCGGCACCATGACGGAACGCGTCGTGATTCTTCAATCTACTCCGCCGGATAAGGTCACGATAGGAAGTATCTGCGCCCTACTCCTCACGGTCGATCTCCAAATAGCTAAGCCCGCTCAGATCCAACCAATATCGGGTAGGCGTCTGTACCAACCGCAGCAGGACGCCCTGGCAATCACGGCACCGCACCACTATTCCCGGCGCGTCGGTAAAGACCATGGCCGCCCCAAAGGCGCGTACTGCTCCGCAGTGCCTGCAGCGCCCGAGCGCGGCGATGATGTCGATCCGGAAGATTTCAGACAGGGCGCCCGCCGCTGCGTTCCCGTCTACAGACGGAATGGGCTCGTGGGGTCCTGCGTCAATGTCCTGATCCTCGGGTTCTGGGTAAGCAAAGTTGTCGGCGCTGCTCACTGGATGCCTCCCGTCCCGCCAAACCGTTCGGTCCGTATCGACTCCGCCGAATAGCCAGCCATCACGAGCCAATCCGCTACGGCCTCCACGAAAACCGTTTGGCCGCACACGAACACGTCGGGATTCTCCTCAGCAGGGAAGATCCTGGCCAAAAGGGTGTCGGCCGTGAGGCGGGCCGGCTTGGCCGGCCAGCCCTCCGGCGTCGAACGCGTATAAACATAGTCGACGGTCAGCTTGGCCGATTCGCGCTCCAACCGGCGTAACTCCTCCCGGTAGAGCAACGTGTGGGGAGACTTGAGGGAGTACAGCAACCGGAATGGGGACGCGTTGCCGGAAGCCTGATGGGCGCGGATCATGGACATCAGTGGCACCACGCCGGACCCTCCCCCGATCAGCTGTACAGGGTTCACCCTGCTGGGCCGCCAGACAAACCAGCCGCCTACGGGTCCGCGAATTTCCAATTGGTCCCCCACGGCCAGGTTGCGCACAAGATAGGGCGACACTTCGCCGTCGGGCAGTTCATCAACGGTAATTTCCAGATGCCCATCCATACCGGCAGACGCCACCGAGTAGGAGCGGATGGCGGTGTACCCGTCGTCGGCGGTAAGTCGGATGTCGATGTGCTGGCCCGCCAGGTGCCCCATAAGGCCCTCCACCCGGAGCCGTATGGTCCGCGCTGTGTCGGTTTCGTCCGTACCGCCGACCACTTCCGCGACCTGCCACACGGAGCTCACTGCAGGCGCCTCACGAGTACCGCTCCTCTCGCCAAGGATTCCCGTGAAGGTGATAGCCGTTTGATTCCCAGAAGCCTGGAACGTCCTCCCCCGTCAGTTCCAAGCCGTGAATCCACTTGGCGCTTTTCCAGAAATACAGGTGAGGCACCAGCAGCCGCGCTGGCCCGCCGTGGGCCCGCGCAAGCGGTTCTCCACCGAATTCCGACACCACCCACGCCTTCCCGCCCAGGAGATCCCACAGCGGAATGTTCGTTGTATAGCCGCCGAAGGAGTGGGCCGTGGCGAAGTCACTGGTCGTTTCGACGCTTTCGAAGAACGTGTCCACCGGCACTCCTCGCCAGCTCGTTCCAAGCTTGGACCAACTGGTCACACAGTGAATGTCCTGGGTAATTTCCTCCTGCGGCAAAGCCATGAAGTCATCCCAGGACCAGGAATACCGCTGGCCTTCCCCCGTGGTGATGAAGAACTCCCATGTGTCTATGGGGATCAGCGGAGCGGGTCCCGCCGTCAGGACGGGGAAATCGTGTGTCTCATGCTGCCCGGGAGGCAGGGCGGTATTTTCCGACCGCCGTCCACGGAATCCGGACGAAATGATACCCATGATGCACCTCCGCAGTGGAGCTCCACCCGGCCAAAGGCCGTTGATTCCCCCACCATAGGGCAACCTTCAGCCGGGGTCCAGAGAGCGACGGGACTCAGCCAGTGTGCTCGCGGAATCCCGGTGGTGCCTCAGTTAGGGATGCTCGCGAAAGTGCTGGCCGTGTCCGTGACGAGCTGGTCGCGGGCGAACGCTCGGCCGCAGCTGACGGCGGCGGCGAAGTGCCGCGGGGTGCCGCGGGGTGCCGCGGAAGATACGAAGGGCCGAAGGAAATAGTCTTGCTGAACGAGCTGTGGACCTTGGTAAATCTCCGGAAGAACTACCTGCTGCCCACAAAAAAGCCACGGGGCGGAACAAGCGCCCCTCCGGCCGGAACCGGCGCGTTTATGACCGGCCCGCACCGCCTATCTCCGACTGGGCTTAGGCTGCCTTGGAAAGCGTTACGTAGCTGCCGCCGTCAGGGCCGTCGGGAGCGCCGGGTACCGTGACATAGCTGCCACGAGTAACCGGAGACACTTTTCGGTTGCCGGGGACGGTGACGTAGGTACCTTCACCACGCGTCCGAGAGCTGGCTGTGGAAAGCGTTACGTAGCTGCCGCCGATCAGGGCGGTGCCGAGGACGGTGACGGCCGCAGCTGTGTCAGCGGCGGGTGTTGCGGTTGCGGGGCGTTCAGTCATTAAAGTAATGGGTTCTCCTTGGGGTTCAGGATCATGGTCAGTTGGGGATTCCAGTACCGCTCAAGCGGAAGGGTGTTTGCGGTTTTGTTGCGCGCCCTGCCGGCCCGGGAATGCCCACCGGTGCGGTACTCAAGGGCTGCTCTGGCCTATACCGAGTTTATCTTCTTATTTTGAATAGCTCACAATAACGTGGGGAGACTCACGCGCAGGAGCGGATTTTCAAAAATATGTAGACCGGTCTATTATGTTTTTATGGCATCCAAAGGAAATCTGACAAAGGTGCGGCTCACCGAGTCCATGCTCCAACTCATCCAGACCAGCGGCTACAGCGGCACGGGCCTGAATGCTGTGATCGAACATGCCGCAGCACCCAAAGGGTCCATCTACTTCCACTTCCCCGATGGGAAGGAGGGCCTGGGTGTCGCAGCAGTCGAACTCGCCGCGAAGCAGTTCGAGACGCTCATTGCAGAGACCGCAGTTTCTGCGGGCGGTGCGGCGGAGGCCGCCCGCGCCGCTATCGAGGCCTTGGCGATCATCGTCAGCGAGAGCAACTTCAGGCTGGGTTGCCCGGTCTCCGTCGTCACCCTGGAGATGGGCGCGGAGAGCGAGCGACTGCGGCAGGCGTGCGCCACCGCCTTCGAGTCATGGATCACCCCAACGGCCGCGTTGCTCGAGGCAAACGGTCTACGCGCCGCGGAGGCCCGGTCCCTGGCAACGGTCATTGTGTCGACAATCGAGGGTGCGGTGATCGTCTCCCGCGCCATGCAGGACACCCAACCCTTGGCTTCGGCAGCTGACATTGTGGCAGAGCTCATTAACCAGCGTCTCGAGAGCGCTGGGAGGACACGATGACAGCACATGAAGGCCCCCGCCACGCCTTGGTCTTCGGTGCCTCGGGGATGGTCGGCAGGCACCTCGTCCTGGCCCTTGCCCAAGCTGGCGCGAACGTCACGGCGGCAGTTCGGACTATCGAGTCCGGAGAGCGTGTTAAGCAATGGCTGAGGCAGCATGGCCTAACACGGAGCATCAGCATGACGATCGTCGATTTCGATGCTCCGGAAATCGTCGCGGGCGGCCCTGCGGCGTTCCCGTACATCACCGAGATCCACAACTGCGCCGGGTCCTACCGCTTCGGAATGACCGCCCAGGAAGCACGCAGCGCAAACGTCGGCATCGTCGAGAAGCTGATGGACTTCGCCGAGGACCTCCCTAAACTGCAGCGGGTGGTCCACGTGTCCGGATACCGCGTCGGCGGACAGGACCCAACCACCGTTCCGTGGTCAGAAGACCACCGCACGGCTGCCTACAAAGAACTTGGCGCCTACGAAGCCTCAAAGGTGGAATCCGACGCCATCTTCCAGGCCCAGGCCTTGGAGCTCGGGATCCCCTGGACCATTGTCAATCCATCCAGTGTGATCGGCGACAGCGTCACCGGAGAGTCCGATCAGCTCATCGGGCTGGCCAGTACTATCGAGCAGCTCTGGGACGGCACCGTATCCGCGCTGCCGGGAAACGAAACGACGTTCCTCCCGGTCGTTACGGTCGACTACTTGGCGGCCTTCATGGCTGCAGCAGCCGTCGATCCCACCGCTGCGGGCAAGGCCTATTGGATTCTCGACGACGCCACCCCGCCGCTGGCAGACCTGCTCACTCACGTCGGCCGGCACCTCGGTGCGAAGGTCCCGCGCCTAAGAATGCCTGTTGCTGTGATCAAGCGGCTCCCTCAGCGGATCACCAAAGCAGATCCCGAGACACTCACCTTCATGTCCGCCGACCGCTACCCGACCCAATCCGCCGTCGAGTTTGCCGACAACCACGGGATCCTGATGCCGGACGTGCTGGTGTCCCTCAAACGGTGGGCCGATTACCTGGCCGCGCATCGGTTTGGTGCCGGCAATGCGGATGGCCGTCGATTCGTCGACGCCGGAGGCCTAAGGACATTCGAGCTCGGCCTGCCCGGATCAAACCGGGTGATCCTGCCCGGCTTGCCAGTCAACGCAGACACATGGGCCGAAGTGGCCTCGGGCATCGGAGCGCGCGCCGTCGATCTCCCAGGACTCGGTCTCAGCGGCGGAACGGGCGTCCAGGACTGGGAACAGTGGCTGCCCGCCATCCTCGGTGGGGAACCTGCTGACCTCATCGGTCATTCCATTGGTGCGGCTGCGGCAGTAGTCGCGGCTGACCGATTCCCGGAGCGGGTAAAGTCCCTCACCTTGATCGCACCGTTCTTCCTCCAAGCGCGAATGGGTGCCTCGGCCAGGCTGCAGCCGCTCGTACGTACATATCTACGTCACACCAGCCCGTTGCGACTGTCGCGCCAACTGACCGGTACGGATGCGAACTCGGACGCCCTCAAGTCCAGCGTGGCGGACCTCAAGCGAAGCTGCGCCAAGGGGGTGGCCGCGCATCTCGCCCTCGCGGGATCGAAGCAGTGGCGTGCCGAACTCCGGGAATCACTTGCGCGATTCAGCGGGCCGGTCCGCATCATCACGGGAAGCGACGACCCAATCGCTCCGGGCACAGTTGGGCAGCTGGAGTCACATCCCAACGTTGAACTCATTTCGGTGCCGGGCGCCGGGCACCATCCGCAACTGACCCATGGCGATACTCTCGTGGACCTGCTCAAAGGACCTCTTGCGCGACGGCAAGCCCAGAGTTCCAGCGCACACACTGATACGCGCATCCACGGCCCTGGCGTCACGGCAGGCCGGTCCACCAACCATGCAAGCGCTACCGGCCGGCGTTGAAGCCATGGTTATCACGAGTACCGGAGACTGCCGATGGTGCCAAGGCCTAAGGCGCTGAAGGAGGATATCGGGTTGGACCAGTCCGTGCCGACGCCCCCAGACCCAGGAACCGGCCCTCGTGGTGGTCAGGGTGGCCATCGGCGCACCCGAGGCGGCGCTCGCGCCCAGCGCCGGACCTGCCGTGGTGTCCGCCCCGCGGAAGGCCACCACTGTCATGGCGGCCTGCCAACTGCCCGAGGCATGTGTAGCGGTCACGGTCGCATTCGACAGCGGGCCCGGGGCGATGGCTTGCCAGATCTCGGCCGTGCCTGGTTACGTGTTGGCCGCGGCCCAGTGAAGTTCCGTTGGCTTGAGCATGGCCTACTGGGTCTGCGCTTTGGCACCTACATTGGACTTCTGTTCGTTGCTCTCTCCCCTGGCGTCGCTGCGGCATTTATCGCGGTTCAAGTGGCCGTTTTCGGGTTGTACATGGGCGGCACCTTTGCGCCAAACCACAAAGGGATGCCCATTCTTCCCGAAAACAGTCGTGCCGACTTCCTGAGCCGGCAGGTGCTCACGTCCCGCAATATCACGGGAGGCAGGTTCGTGACATTCTTCATGGGTGGGCTCAACTACCAGATCGAACACCATCTGTTTCCCGACATGCCCCGCCGCCATCTCGGCGAGGCAAGTCAGCTTGTGAAAGCACACTGCGTTCTCATGGGGATCCCATACACCGAAACTGGGCTTATGCACTCCTACGGAATCGTCATCCGCTACCTCAACACGGTAGGTCTCGCGGCTGCTGACCCCTTCACCTGCCCCCTCGCCGGGGAGCACCGGCGCTAAAGGGAGCGACTCGGAGCCTTCCAAAGACTTGTCATCCACGCAAAGATCGCGCTCGTCGGTCCCATTCCCATGGTCCAGCGGTGTCCTTGGTCCCTGCGCTGGTGTTGTTGCCCCATACCCCGCCTCATTCTCACGCTTCGACCAGCTTGATCACCTCCGACTCCCGTTCAAGGTCTTGGGACCAGTAGACCGGATCTTTGACCATCAACAGATATTGGGGCAGGAGCTCTCCGAAGAGGTCCGCCAGCAAGGTCGCATCGTTCTCCACCATTTGGCGGACGACGTCGACGTCCAGGGGCACACCCAGCAACTGTTCTGCTGGCACGAGGACCTCGTGGGTGGTGTCTTGGTAGTGAAACCGGAAGGAGTACTCAACGGCGATGTGCATGGACCAACATTCCTTTCAATTCCCAGCAGACGTTCGTGGTGCGATGGTGTCGGAGTGATCATCTATAGAAGGTTTCACTGTCACGCCGCGCAGTTTTCCGGGGATGCTGAAACGGGACGCCCGTCGGCTGATATGATGGGTTGCCCGGCGCCGAGGAATAGGCATTGTGGTAGCGGGTGCCTGTTGCTTGGCGCGGGAGAAGAACCACCGTTTGGCGAACTCCACCATGGTCAGGTAGACGATCACCATGCCGAGAAGGGCAAGAAAGAAGGGTGCCGGCAATGGATCAAAGCCGAGCCATGGTCCGATCGGTGACAGAGGCAAAGCGACTCCTACGGCGACGACGCCCAGCGATGCGGAGGTCAGCCCCACCGAGGGCCTGCTGCGGAGGAAGGGCACTTTGCGGGTACGAATGGCGAAAATAATCAGGGTTTGTGTAGCGATTGATTCGATGAACCATCCAGCGCGGAACTCCCCGGGCAGAGCGTTGAACACCATGAGCATCAGCGCGAAGGTTGCGAAGTCAAAGACTGAGCTGATGGGGCCGAAGAGAAGCATGAAGCGTCGAATGAAGGCAATGTTCCAGTGCGCCGGTGCACGCAGTTGTTCCTTGTCAACCCTGTCGGTGGGGATCGCCAGCTGGCCGGCATCGTAAAGCAGGTTATTGAGCAGGATCTGGCTTGGCAGCATGGGCACGAAGTTCAACACAGCCGAGGCGGTCGCCGCGCTGAACATGTTCCCGAAATTGCTCGATGTTCCCATCAGGACGTACTTGATGGTGTTCGCGAAGATGCGCCTCCCCTCCGCGACACCCGCGGCGAGGACTCCAAGGTCCTTATCGAGCAGGATGACATCGGCTGCGTCCTTGGCGACGTCGGTGGCCGAATCCACTGAGATGCCGATGTCGGCCTTGTGCAGGGCCAAGGCGTCGTTGACCCCGTCTCCCAAGAACCCTACGGAGCCGCCACTCTTGCGCAGGGCAGTGATAATTCGTGCTTTATGTTCCGGGGACACGCGGGCAAAAATGGAAGCGGACCGTGCCGTGGAGGCCAGTTCATCATCGGACATCCCATCGATCTCGGCGCCGTTGAGGGTGCCACCGGAAATAATTCCAATATCGGCGCAGACTTTCTCGGCGACCTTGGCGTTGTCGCCGGTGGCAATCTTCACTGTGATCTGTAACGACTGAAGCTGGTCAAGTGACGCCTTGACGTTCGCTTTGGGCCGATCCAGAAAGATCAGGAAACCCGCCAGGGTGAAATCGTGTTCATCCGCTTCTGTAATTTGTCGCAGTCCAGGGACGTCACGGCAGGCAACCGCCACAACCCGGGAGCCTGCGTCAAACTGCTCATTGAGCAACTCCAGTGCGGCCTTGGTCGTTGGACGGCACAGGGCCAGGACGTCTTCCGGGGCGCCCTTGGTGATCAGCTGTTCCCCATGTTCGGGTTCGTGGACCAGCACGGTGGTACGGCGCCGTTCGTGATCAAAGCTGATGAGATCCAAACGTGTAAATCGTTCAGGGGTAAGCCGGTCTGCCGGAGTGCTGGCCCAGAGGGCAGTGTCCAACGGGTTTTGTCCGGCGATAGAGTGTTTGGCCTCACTGTAGTCCGCCTCTGTCGCCAGCAGTCCCATGGTGAGTACTTGATCTTGGGTTACATCCGGGGCTACCAGCAACGGTCCGGTGTAACTGATCGTTCCTTCGGTCAGGGTTCCGGTCTTATCGGTGACCAGGATGTCCATGTCGCCCAGGTCCTCGATGCAGACCAACCGTTTGACGAGTACTTTCTGCTTGGCCAGAAGGCGTGTCCCGGCAGCCAGGCTGGTACTGACGACAGCGGGGAGAAGCTGAGGCGTAATGCCGACAGCGATGGCCAGGGAAAAGAGCAGGGATTCAATGATGGGCCGTCGAAGCAGGACGTTGATGATGAAGATCAGCGTGGTCAGGCCGATGGCAACTTGCAGCAAGAGGAACGAGAAACGTCGAAGGCCGAGCTGGAACTCAGTCTGCGGTTGGCGCTCTCCCAAGCCCGCGGCGATCCGACCGAACTCTGTGCCGCTTCCAGTAGCCACGACCACCCCGGTTCCCCCGCCGGAATGAACCACGGTGCCCATGAACGCGCACGATATCCGATCGGCAAGCCCCACGCCACCGGGTACAGGAGAAGGATCTTTTGCCGTTGGCAGTGACTCCCCGGTAAGGATGCTCTCATCACAGAGGAGATTGTTGGTTTCCAGCAGTCGCAGGTCGGCAGGAATAATTGTCCCGAGCCCCAGCTGGACGAGGTCGCCAGGCACCACGGCTGTCACGTCTACGGCCAGGGTCCTGCCC
Organism: Paenarthrobacter nitroguajacolicus; assembly: GCF_031455195.1. Classification (GTDB taxonomy): domain Bacteria; phylum Actinomycetota; class Actinomycetes; order Actinomycetales; family Micrococcaceae; genus Arthrobacter; species Arthrobacter nitroguajacolicus_D. The sequence goes on from NZ_JAVDSH010000001.1 coordinate 522,287, forward strand.
TCCCGAAGTACCAGAGCCTGGTGGGTGATCTGTGAGTGCAGCGATTCCGAGGCGCGCTCGGCCCGGAATTCGTTACTGAATCCCAGACCCACGCTGACCAGAAGGATTGCCCCGATCACTATTGAGTTGGTTGCGTCCCCCAAAAACAACGACACCGACGCGGTGACGAATAACAAGATCAGAATGGGGCTGCCGAGCTGTCGCCCCAGCACACCCCAGGCATTGGCCTTGTGCGACAGAACCGCATTCGGTCCCACAATGGCCAACCGGGCCGCCGATTCCTGATCCGACAAGCCAGCCGGGCCGGAAGCCAACCGGCTCAGGACCTGACCGGCGTCCAGACTGGCGGCTGTCGCAGTGGATAGCTGGGGGAAGTTCCCCTCCCGACTTACTGTGGCGTCCACACCCAGTCCCGGATTTCGGGAAGGTCTTCAAAGTACTTGCGGATGTAGCGGGAGTGGGCGTCCAGTTGCGTCCGACAAAGCTCCAGCAGGTGCTCGGATCCTTCGAACTGACCACGGGCCCGGCGGAGGGCTTCCATCACCAGGTGGTACCGGCTGACTTTGTTCAGGACCACCATGTCGAACGGCGTGGTGGTTGTGCCTTGCTCGTTGTATCCCCGGACATGGAACCGCTCGGGATGCGGCCGACCATGCAGGAGCTGATGCAAGGCCCTCGCGTACCCATGCCAGGCCATCACCACGTCCGTATCGGAGGTGAAGAGTTCTTCAAATTTGCCACCGGAAAGCCCATGCGGATGCGTCTCCGGAGGCGGCAACACCATGGCATCCATGACATTGACTACCCGGACGGACATCTCAGGGACATACCGCCTGAGGAGCCAAGCGGCCGCCAACGTCTCCTGCGTGGGAACATCGCCAGCACATCCCAGGACGATGTCCGGGCCCTTGCCGCCCGAGGTCCCGGAAGTTTCATGTCCAGCCCAATCCCAGATCGATGCGCCAACGGCTGCATGTTCCCGCGCCTCTTCGAGGGTCAGATACTGAGGATGTTCCTGCTTATCGATCACCACCAGATTCACATAGTCCTTGCTTTGGAGCATGTGCTCGGCAGTGACCAGCAGCGTGTTCGCATCGGGAGGGAAGTAGACGCGGATGACGGTGCTGGACAGAGACAGAACCGTGTCGATAAGGCCAGGGCCTTGATGGCTGAAACCGTTGTGATCGTTCCGCCAACACGTAGAGGTCAGCAGGATGTTCAGGCTTGGCACGGGTTGCCGCCACTCCAGGTCCCTTGCATGTTGGAGCCATTTGGCGTGCTGGATTGTCATGGAAGCGCTCACCATCGCGAAGGCTTCATAGCTGGCGAACAGACCGTGCCGGCCCGTCAGCACATATCCTTCCAGCCAGCCTTGGCATAAGTGTTCGGACAGGACCTCCATCACGCGTCCGTTGGCGGAAACATGATCGTCAGCGAGTGCCGCTTCCCTTGTAGCGGCTGGTTCGAGGAGGCATCTATCGGTTGCTTCGAAGACGGCGCCGAGCCTGTTGCTGTTGGTTTCGTCGGGGCAGAACAGGCGGAACCTTGGGTCTCTGGCGGTATCGATGTAGATATCCCGCAGCATCTCCCCCAGCGGTTTGGTGCTCTCGTGCATCACACCGCCGCGGGGAACAGTTTTGATGGCGTACCGGCCAAGATCGGGGATGGCGAGGTTTCGGCTTCCCTTCCCGCGGCTGGCAGGAAGCGCGCCCATGCGTAGATCGCCTGTGGGGGCGAGGTGGGCGAGTTCGGCGAGAAGGCACCCGTCGGCGTCGAAAAGTTCTTCCGGGTGGTACGAGCGCATCCACGCTTCAAGTTGCTGCAGGTGCCCGGGGTTCTCCCGGACCCCGGCCAGCGGGACTTGGTGGGAACGGTGGGTTCCCTCTACGGGCTTTCCGTCCACTGTCACCGGTCCGGTCCATCCTTTGGGGGTGCGCAGGATGATGGCGGGCCATCGTGAGGGCCCGGTGACTCCTTCTGTGCGGGCGTGGGACTGGATGGCGCGGATGGATGCGTAGGCCGAGTCCAACGCTGAGGCCAGGGCGGGGTGGACGACGGCGGGGTCGTCGCCGGCGACGATGACGGGATCCCAGCCGTGCGCTTGCAGCAGCGACGCTACATCCTTGTTCGTACGTCTGCCCAGGACGGTGGGGCCTGAGATCTTGTGACCGTTGAGGTGGAGGATTGGAAGGACCGCCCCGTCCCTGAGCGGGTTAATGAACGAGGGCGCTTTCCAAGAGCCTTCGAGTGGACCTGTTTCTGCCTCTCCATCACCGATGACACAGGCAACGATCAGGTCCGGGTTGTCCATGGCCGCACCGGTGGCGTGCATCAGGGAATATCCCAGTTCTCCGCCTTCGTGGATGGAGCCAGGAGTGGCCGGGCCGACGTGGCTGGCGACGCCTCCCGGCGTCGAAAACTGCCGAACGAGTCTTCGAAGCCCTTCCAGGTTTTTGCCAACGGCCGGATAAACCTCCGAGTAGCAGCCCTCCAGATAGGTATTGGCGACGACGGCGGGACCTCCATGGCCGGGACCGGCCACGAACAGAACCTCCGCGCTCGTGCGACGAATGAGGCGGTTGAGGTGCGCATAGATGAGGGACAACCCGGGGCTTGTGCCCCAGTGACCTAAGAGCCTGGGTTTGATGTGTTGTGCTTGCAGCGGTTCCCGGAGCAGGGGGTTTTCCTGCAGGTAGATTTGGGCGACGGTCAGGTAGTTGGCCGCGGACCAGTATCGGTGCAAGAGGTCAAAGTTCTCTTGTTCAGGCTTACGGTCGGTATAGGTGGCGTTCTTGTCCAGATTCATGTCGCGCTCAAACCTTCCTTACTGCCGTGGCGAGCAACGCCGCCGTCGATTCTGCAATGGCACGTTCTTCGTCGCTGGGTACTACAAGCACCGGAAATGCGGATTCCGTGGTGCTGATTGTGCGGATGCGGGCCTGGTCGGCCGTGTTCAGGCCCTGGTCAAGTGCAAGGCCCAGCGGCGCCAACCAGCCCACCACCTTGGCCCTGAATATGTGGGAGTTCTCGCCCACACCACCTGTGAACACCAGGGCGCCAGGTTGGTCAACCACCATGGAGTAGGCCGCTATGTACTTGGCGAGACGGTAGGCGGCCATGTCCAGGGCAAGCCGGGCCTGGGGTTCGCCGCGGCCCGCAGCTCTTTCAACCGTCCGCATGTCGGCGGATCCTGCAACGGCCAGCAACCCCGATTGGTGGTTCAGGAGGTGGTCGACTTCGTCCGCAGTTGCCCCTTCTTGCTGTAGCAACAGGACCACGGACGGATCCAGATCTCCGGAGCGCGTGCCCATGACGAGCCCTTCCAAGGGGGTCATGCCCATGGAGGTATCCACACTAAGCCCGTTCTTGACGGCTGTGACGGACGCGCCGTTGCCAACGTGGGCCACTATCGCATTCAGAGACGCCACGTCGAGGAACTCCGCTGTGTCACGGCAGGCCATCTCCACCGAGATTCCGTGGAAACCGTAGCGCCGAACCGGATGGGCCTGGTATGCGTCCTCTGGAATAGCGTAGCGGGCAGCAAACTCGGGAATAGACCGATGGAACGCTGTGTCAAAGACGGCCACCTGTGGGAGGTCGGGCCACCGTCTCCCTGCCGCGTCCATGCAGGCAATACTGGCCGGGTTGTGGAGTGGCGCCAAGGGACTGAGGTCTTCAATGGCGGATATGACGTCCGCCGTGACACGTACCGGGGTGTTGAACCGCAGGCCGCCGTGGACTACGCGGTGTCCAATCGCCGCGGGCCCCGAAGATCCGAGGCCCTTAATGGTGGCATCCAGTTCGTCAAAAGCAGCGTGCAGGCCGTCTTGGCTGGAACGCTCATCGGCTGGCCAGTCCACTTGTCCGGACATCAGCAGGCCGGCAGCGGCATCGGGAGCTGAGGTGTCCCGCAAGTGGTATTTCAGCGAGGAGGAGCCAGGGTTCAGCACAAGGACGCGCATGTTCTTCCCACCTCACCACCACCGCAACGGAACCTGGCTCTCCCTGTGGACCCTAACGCACTGAGCCTTTCATTGGGAGGGTCTTCCGGCCCTTGCGGCTGCCGCCCAGCCAACCGATAGTTGAGACCATCACCGTTGGCAATCCGAAAGGAACGTCGGTTCGTGAAGAAACAGATCCTGGTCGCCCTGGACGGTTTCCGAGCAAGCGGGCATGTGGCCGACTGGGCTGCTGCACGCGCGGATTCTCTCGGTGTGGGTTTGGCCTTGGTCCACGTCGTTCCCAAGGAATGGGCATATCCCCGGCAGAGCGACCATCAGATGGCCTTGCTGCGTGCCGAAGACTTACTTGGCAGTGAAACGTCACGGCTGGAAGAAGCCTTCCCCGGGTTGGCTGTCACCCAACATCGGTTGTCAGGTGAACCCGCCGAAACGATCGCCCTGCTGTCCAGCGACTATGAATTAGTGGTGGTAGGAACGGACTGCGGGCCGGGGACGGAAGGGCAAGGGTACGGCTCGGTGAGCTTCCAAGTGGCCGTCACCAGCACCGGCAATGTGGCTGTTATCCCCGCGGCCCGGCCTTCGGTTCGCGAAGGGGTGGTAGTTGGCGTCGACGGCTCGGCTGAGTCACTCAATGCGATGGATTACGGAGCGGGGGAAGCCCTGCGTTTGGGTGAGGATTTGATCCTCATCCACGCCTCCGGCCCCAACGCTCAGCTTGCAGGGGACGCAGATGTCCTCGACGTGGCCCTCCAGCGTGTCAACCGGCAATACCCGGGCGTTACGGCCAAGGCCCGGCTGGACCCTGCCCATGGCCCCGGCGAGGCCCTTGTAGATGCGGCCAGGGACGCACAGCTTTTGGTCATTGGGTGCAAGGGTCGCGGAGGACTGCGGGTGCTGCTTGGTTCCGTGGCCCAGCATGTGCTGTTGCACGTGCAGTGCCCCACGATCCTGACCCGCGCCGGGGAAAAGGGAGCTCGCGGCAGCTAGCGAGTTTCGTCGTCGTGCCCGTCAGAAGCGGAGGGATCCATGGGCGGCCACCATTTCGCCGGTGGTGTGATGACGAAACGACGCCCACTGATCTCACGGGGCGTGATCCTTACCAAGATGTCTTTGGCTCCTGGTTGCCACGGGGAAAGACCGGCTTCAACGGCCTCTTGGATGTCTTCGGGCTGGGTGACAAACTCGGGGCTCCCTTTAAGGATGACGCTCCAGGCGACGGTTCCATACCGATTGAACCCATCGGCTTCCAGAACTACCACCGCTCCTTCACGCAATGCATCGTGTTTCGTCCCCGGTCCCGTCCTGAAAAGAAGCGTTCCGTAATTGGGCACATAGTTCACTGGAAAGATCTCGGGCTCTTCGCCATTGATGAGAGCGAGCCGGCCAATGGACACCGATTGAAGGTACTTCCAGCAGTCGTGGACACTGAGCTCTTTGGTGTCTGAATCCATCGATGTGTTCTCCATGGGGCGAGCCTAACCCCTCCGTCCCCACGCTCATAGGGCAGAAGGTCCCCCACCTACCGTGCCCTTCGGCCCTAGACGACCCCGGCCACTTGGTGCAGCCTGTCATGGAACGCGCGTCCGAGCCCTGGAGTAACAATGTCCCTTGGGAACCAGCCCTCCGCCCCCCTTTCGACGTCACCAGGTGTCGAAGGCCTCAGCTCAGAAACAGCCAGGGAGTTGTTGGCCAGCGTCGGACCGAACGTACTGCCGGCGGCACGGAAGGTCCCGCAATGGCGCAGGCTGCTGGCAGAACTGACACATTTCTTTGCCCTGATGCTGTGGGCGGCCGCCGCCTTGGCCTATATCGGCGGAATGCCGCAGCTGTGCGTGGCCATCATCATTGTCGTGATCGTCAATGGGGTCTTTGCGCACATCCAGCAGGAACGCGCCCAGCACGCTGCCGAACGTCTCCAGAACCTTCTGCCAGCGGACGTGACGGTACGGCGCGACGGGAGCCTCCACACCATTAAAGCCAGCCAACTGGTCCCCGGAGACCTTGTGATCCTGGCGGCCGGGGACCGGTTACCTGCAGACATCCGCCTCACATCGGCCTCCGGATGCTCCGTGGACGAATCAATGCTGACAGGCGAAAGCGCAGCAGTGCCCAAGGATTGGAACGACCCTGCGTGGGGTGGAACGTTTCTTGTCAACGGAGAAGCCGAAGGATTGGTCACAGCTACGGGCAGTAACACCAAGCTCGCCGCCATTGCCGCCCTCACCAGCGGCACCACCTCCCCACCGACCCCACTCACTATGGAACTGCGAAGGATCGTCCGGTTGATCGCATTTGTGGCACTGTCCGTTGCCGGTGTCTTCTTTGTGGTCTCACTGCTGGTGGGCATTGTGTGGCGCGATTCGTTCCTGTTCGCCATAGGCGTGGCGGTGGCTTTGATCCCGGAAGGGCTCCTGCCCACGGTGACGCTGTCCCTGGCCATGGGAGCCCAGCGCATGGCGGAACGCCAGGCCTTGGTCCGAAACCTGGAGGCCGTGGAAACCCTCGGATCCACCACGTTCATTTGCACCGACAAAACAGGCACGTTGACGCAGAACCGCATGAACGCCGTCGAAGTCCATACCGCAGAGGGACTGCTGGGAATTCAGGGAGACGGTTACGGACCCAACGCCAGGATCGAAGGCCAGGGCCGTGACGCAGCACTGACCGTGGCACTCAGTGCACGTGCCGCGTCCCAGGGCCGCGCGGTCCAGCGGGCGGGCGAATGGACAGCCGTGGGAGACCCCATGGAGGCCGCCATCGACGCCCTGTCACGACGTCTGCTCGGCAGCGAGCCGGGGTTGGAAGAACCCGAGCGGCGATTTGCCTTTGATGCCTTCAGGCGACGGGAGTCGGTGCTGGTGGGCACCACGCTTCACGTGAAAGGAGCTCCGGAGTCCGTTTTGCCGCTCTGTTCTCACGGGGCCCATGAGTTGGCCGATGCGGTGGAGTCCATGGCAGCCCGGGGCTTACGGGTTATCGCCGTTGCGCGCAGGCAGTTGCCGGGAAAGCCTGCCGACTGGGTGAATCTTCCGGTGGAGGAAGCAGAACGCGGTTTGGAGGCTGTTGGTCTTATTGGGCTTCACGACCCGCCCCGTCAGGATGTGGGGGACGTGATTGCCGCCGCCCGGGGTGCCGGGATCCGTGTTGCCATGATGACCGGAGACCATCCGTCGACTGCTGGAGCAATCGCACGGGAAATTGGGCTCATGGGCCCGGACAACCTCGTTGTTCAGGGTTCGGACCTGCCAGATGACAACCAAATGCTGGGTGCGCTCCTTGACCGGGACGGGGTGGTGGTGAGCCGGGTTTCGCCAGAACAAAAGCTCCGCGTGGCCAAAGCGCTGCAGGCGCGTGGACATGTGGTCGCGATGACCGGTGACGGCGTCAACGACGGACCAGCGCTCCGTCAGGCAGACATCGGCGTTGCCATGGGCCTCAGCGGCACCGACGTGGCCCGCGAAGCGGCGGACCTGGTCCTCCTGGACGACCATTTCGCCACCATCGTAGCGGCCATCGAACAAGGGCGGGCCACCTACTCCAACATTCACCGCTTCCTGACATATCACTTGACCGACAACGTGGCGGAGCTGGCACCCTTCGTCATCTGGGCCCTCTCGGGAGGCCAATTCCCCCTCGCCCTAGGCGTCCTGCAGATCCTTGCCCTGGACATAGGGACGGATCTCCTTCCCGCTCTGGCATTGGGAGCTGAACCGCCCGGCAAACGGGTCCTCCAGCGTCCCCCCGAAAAGCGCCATCTGCTGGACCGCCGTCTCATGGTGCGGGTTTTCGCCGTCATGGGTCCAACGGAGGCCCTGATCGCAATGGCGGCCTTCTCGACTGTCCTCTTTGGCAGCGGCTGGGCCCGGGGCGAAGCGTGGAACCCGGCCGTTCTGATGTCGGCCTCCGGGGCGGCCTTTGCCGCCGTGGTCCTGGGCCAGCTCGCCACCGCCTTCGCCTGCCGCAGCGCGACGGCGCCTCCGTGGAAACAGGGCTGGTTTACCAATCATCTTCTGCTGTGGGCTGTCGTGGCCGAACTGTCAGCCCTGGCCCTGTTCATCTTCGTTCCGGCCGTGGCAACAATCCTGGGACAGGCACCCCCACCGGCCGTAGGGTGGCTCGTCGCCTTCACGGCCATCCCGGGTGTGCTGGCGGTGGACTGGTTGTATAAGCGGCTGCGTCGCCGGAACAACGCGCGGGTTGAGGCAGCGCGGTAAATACAGGGCGTTTGGCCCTACCACGGCATTGGCCCTGAAGGCAGGGTGGTCCCATGAACTCACATTCACGATCGGATCGCATCGTCGTTGGCGCCGATGGGTCGGAATACTCTTCAAGAACTCTCAAAATGGCGGGGCAAATGGCCAACGCCTTGGGCGGGCAGATCGACGTCATTACCTGCGTGGGCATGTCCGATTACTTCATGACATCCCGTTTGGAGCAGGAGCTGACCCGGTTCACCTCGGAACTCGAAGAAACGGCCATACGGTTGGTGAACGAGGCAGTGGAGCGCGCCTTCGGCGATTCCCGGCCGGAGAACCTCACGGTCACCGTCAAGTTTGGCGAACCTGCCAAAGTCCTGGTCGAGGAAAGCCGTGATGCCCAACTGCTGGTCATAGGCAGGCATGGTGCGGGAGGCTTCCTGGGCCAGGCGATGGGATCGGTCAGCCGGGCCTGCGCAGCCCACGCCCACTGCCCCGTCGTCGTGGTGACATCGGAGGACGAGGGTTAGCCGTCATTCTGTGCCTGGACGGCCGTAATGGCCACCGTGTTGATGATGTCCTCTACGGTTGAGCCCCTGGAGAGGTCGTTGATGGGTTGTCGCAGCCCCTGCAGAATCGGTCCGACGGCGACAGCACCAGAAGACTGCTCCACCGCCTTATAGGTGTTGTTGCCGGTGTTGAGGTCGGGGAAGATGAAGACGGTCGCCTTCCCCGCCACAGCCGACGACGGCAGCTTGGAACTGGCGATCGTGGCGTCCACGGCAGCGTCATACTGCAACGGCCCGTCCACGGGAAGATCCGGCCGCAGGGCCTTGACCAGTTCGGTTGCCCGTCGGACTTTTTCCACGGCCGTTCCTGACCCTGAACCGCCGGTCGAATAGGAGAGCATGGCCACCCTCGGCTCGACGCCGAAACGGGAGGCCGTATCAGCAGATGCGATGGCGATGGCCGCCAGTTGATCGGCGCTCGGCTCGGGAACTACAGCGCAATCGCCATAGACGAACACCCGGTCCGGAAACAGCATGAAGAACACCGAGGAGACCAGGCCCGCGCCGTCGCGGCCCTTAATGAATTCCAGCGCTGGCCGGATGGTGTTGGCCGTCGTATGGGCGGCCCCGGAGACCATGCCATCGGCCTCCCCCAAGTGCACCATCATGGTGCCAAAGTACGCCCCGTCCAGCATGATTTCCCTGGCGCGTTCCATGGTCATGGCCTTGTGGGACCTCAACCGGCAGTATTCCGCGGCGAAACGTTCCCTCAACGGTGATCCGGCAGGATCGAGAATCTGTACGCCGCTGACATCTATGCCGTGGGTCTCGGCAAGTTCCTGCACCGCCGCAACGCTGCCCAATACCGTTACCTTGCAGACACCCCGCCGGCGAAGGATCTCCGCTGCCCTCAAGACCCGCGTGTCGCTGCCCTCCGCCAGCACAATTCTCCGCTCCTGTTGACGCGCCTTTGCAACCAAGGCATTGAGGAACCGCAATGGCGTCATGGTTGCAGGTTGGGGAAGGGCCAACCGGTTCCGCATCCCGGTTTCATCGACATGGCCGGACCACACACCCAAGGCCGCTGCCAGTTTGCGGCGGCTCTCCCCAGTATGAATCTCACTGCGCACCCCGGCAGCATCGCGCGCTACCTGATAAGCCTCCATGGACACCCTAAAGACAGGAAAAGGGGCATGAGCCAACAGCCGCAACACCGATTCACCTGGAACCAAACCATCTGCCAGGATGATTCCCGCCGGCGTCGGAAGGTCAGCTGTCAGCGAGGAGGCCAAGCAAGCCACCATAAGGTCGGATCGATCCCCGGCCACAACCACGAGGTCGCCGCCCTTGAGCGTCACCAGGAGATTATCCACCGTCATTGCTGCCAGGCTGATCCTTCCCACATCACGGTCCAGTTCCGTGCTGCCTGAGACGGGAGCGAGCCCCATTACTGCAGCTACATCCGCCACAGTCGGGGTCGAAATTTGGGCCACTTCCGGGATCACATATGCGGGAATCTCCCCTGCCGCGCGGCGGACGGCGTTAAGGACGGTGCCCGCTGTCCCGACGTCTGCACGGTTGACCACCACCGCAAGAACAGGACAACGTTCTGCTTCGAATTGTCGAAGGGCAGCTTTCACTGCGATCGCCGCTTCATCAGCCGAGAGCTGCTGTGCGCCGACAACCGCCAAGACAGGAAGACCCAGGTTGCGAGCCAGCCGGGCATTGAGGTCAAGCTCCCTGCCAGAGTCGTTCCCACGGAGCTCCGAACCATCGACTATGACTGCATCGCACCCTTCCGAAACTTCCGCGTATTCCGTCAGCGCCCGCGACAACACATCATCTTCCAGCCCGGCAGCAACCTCGGCCTTCACCGTCGCCAAGGGAATGCCGCCCCGACAGCGTGACGGTTCCAATCCATAGAGGCGCCGCAGCATGCCAATAAAGGGATCCTGCTGCGGGTCGGCCTCATTGACGAAGGGCCGGAAGAATCCCAGGCGGCCTGTGCGTCGATGCAGCGCATCGGCCAAGCCCAAAGCCACCAGGGATTTCCCGGAACCTGGAACCACGGAAGCAACGTAAACACCCTGGACCATGTGCCTCCCTTACACGTCACTTTGGACTGCTCCTTAGCTTCCCTTGGGACCGCCCCGAACGCCAGAGCCAAAGGTCATGATGTCCGCCCGCGGGACCTTCGGCCCTGTTAGGGCAACGCCGCCGGCCATAGGCTCACGGACATCAGCTGACAGATGCCGTTCCGGCGCTGTGGGCCCCTACGTCAGGTTCAGGAGAGAACACCATGGAAAACGACGAACGACCAGGCACTGTCCTATCCGAAGCCGACTCATGGAAAGTCGTTGAACGGAACCAGCATGGTCGCTTGGCCGTCAGTGTCTTGGGAGAGCCGGACATTTACCCGTTGAACTTCATTGCCCACGAAGGACGTTTGCTCCTGAGGACAAACCCTGGAACCAAACTCGCCGAATTGACCGTCAACGAGAAAGTGGCCTTCGAGGTTGAGGAAATCGTCGACTCTGAAGCATGGAGCGTGGTCCTCAAAGGCAAGGCCCGGGTGATCGAGTCGCAGACTGAAATCGACGAAGCTGACAAACTCCCCCTCAAACCGTGGATCCCTACCCGCAAGTACACGTACGTGGAAATCACTCCCACGAAGGTCCACGGCCGTCACTTCGAACTTGGGGACGAGCCCGAGCGCTACTGACGGAGGGGTCCGGGGCACTGACGGTGCGTTCGGGCCGGGGTGCTTTCACGCGCCCGGCTGCCTTCGAACGCGAGCCCAGAGCCCTCAGCGCATTCAGGATTGTGGCCAAGTCCACGAACTCCTGGAGCAACGCCCCGGCCACAGCAGGGATCACTCCAGCCATAGCCACCACCATCAACCCCAAGCTTAGGAGGATACCCGTCCAGATACTCGTGCGGGCGATCTTCATCGTGTATTGCCCGATATCCACGGCGAGCGCGGCCCGCGAGATGTCATCGAGCATAATCACCACGTCGGCAGACTCGCTTGCTGCCGTGGTGCCCTTGGCACCCATGGCAATGCCGACGTCGGCCGCCGCCAGCACCGGGGCGTCATTGACGCCGTCGCCCACCATCATGACCGGTCGCAGTGGCAAAGCTTTAACGGCGGCAACTTTGTCCGCCGGGAGACATTCGGCCACAACATCGTCAACGCCTGCAGCCTTCCCAATGTGCTGGGCGGTGGACACGGCGTCTCCGGTCAAAAGCATGGTGTGGCGGACACCCAGACGTGCGAGTTCCGCCAGCGTCTCCACAGCATTTGGCCGAAGCGGATCGCTCATGATGAGCGTCCCTGCAAACTCGCCCCCGACGCCTGCGTAGACCGCCAGCTGCCCCCCTTCCAGGGGCGTCCTCTCAAACCCTGTCGTGTGGCTCTCGACGAACGCCGGCTTTCCCACAACCACCGTGGCGGAGCCGACATCCGCGCTGACACCGTGGGTGGCGTGCTCGCTTGCATCCGTCGCCGGCAGGAGCGATAGCCCGCGCTCGCGGGCTGACGACATGACAGATGCGGCGAAAACGTGCGAAGAGTACTGCTCAGCTGATGCCACGAGTTGCAGCAGCTTGTCCGGGGCCAGTCCACAGCCGGCTGCAACGTGTATCCCCGTCAGGACGGGCCGGCCTTGTGTGAGTGTCCCGGTTTTGTCGAAGACGGCCGTCTTCACACGGCTGAGCTGCTCCAAGGTTCCGGCATTCTTGACGATGATGCCTGCTTTGGCGGCTCGGCTGGTACCGGCAAGGAAAGCGACCGGAGCAGCAATCAGCAACGGGCAGGGTGTCGCAACTACCAGCACTTGCACAAACCTGACTGGATCCTGGCTGAGCCACCATGCCACCCCGGCGAGGACAAAGGCGACCAGGGTAAAGGGAACGGCATACCTGTCTGCGAGGCGGACCGTAGGTGCACGGCTCTCCGCTGCTTCCCTGACAAGGGCGATGATCTGGCTGTATTGGGAGTTGCTTGCCGAAGCCGTGGCCACCATCCGGATGGCGTTGGCCCCGTTCACGGAACCGCTAAGGAGCATCTCGCCAGTCAGTCGTTCCGCCGGCAGGCTCTCGCCTGTCAGCGCAGATTCGTCAAAGGTCCCGACGTCGGAGAGCAGCCTGCCGTCCACCGGGACAGTTTCAGCGGGCTTAACCAGGAGCAGGTCGCCCGGAACGACAGCGTCGACGCCGATATCCTCCACGCCCCCGCCCTCCACTTCACGGTGGGCGTGACGCGGGGTACGCTCCAGGAGGGCACGGAGTTCCTTGGACGCGCGGCCGTGGGCAAAGTCCTCAAGGGCCTCGCCACCGGTCAGCATGAGGACTATGACCAACGACGCTATGTACTCCCCTACAGCGGCGGTGGCACAGATGGCAGTGACTGCCAGCAGGTCAATGCCCCACCGTCCACGGAAAAGGCCTTTGACCATGGCCCCTGCCCTGTAGAGCGCAATGGAGAGTGCATAAATGGTCGCCACACCTTGGGCCGCATCCCTGAGGCCGCTGGCCAGCAAGGCCGCCACTGCCAGCATGGCAAGCACCGTGCCGGCGACCAGTGGGAATCGGAAGACCAGCGTCACCAAAGGACCCCCTGCGGTGAGTGATTAAGCATGGGCGTCCCTGGTGAGGACTACTTTCAAGGCCCCCGTTTCGGCCGCCCGGGAGAAAGTGTCATAGGCGTCAATGATCTGGTCCAGGGCAAAGTGGTGGGTGGCGAACTTATCTGCGGGCAGCTTGTGCTGGGCAACCAGCCTTAACAGCATGGGGGTGGTGTTTGTGTTGACCAATCCCATACTGATGTTGATGTTCCGAATCCAGAGATCCTGGAGGGGCAGTTCCACCGGCTTGCCGTGCACACCGATGTTGGCCACGCTGCCGCCGGGGCGAACCAGGCGCAGGGTCATCCCGAACGTCTCCGGCAGTCCCACGGCTTCCATGGCCACGTCGACACCGGCACCGTCGGTGAGGGCCAGGACCTCGCTGTCCCATTGCGGGTTGCCGGGATTGACAGTATGGGTTGCCCCGAAATCCACTGCACGCGCGAGGCGGCTTTCATCCGGGTCGATGGCGATAATCGTGGAAGCTCCACAGAGTCCTGCAGTCGCCATGGCAGCGAGTCCTATCGGCCCGGCGCCCACCACGGCAATAATGTCGCCGGGCGCTACCCGACCGTCCAGCACACCGATTTCAAATGCGGTGGGAAGGATATCGGAGAGCATGACGGCTTCGTCGTCGCTGACGCCACCCGGGAGCTTGTGGAGGGAGTTCCCAGCGTAGGGAACGCGAACGTACTCGGCCTGTGTTCCATCAATGAGATGCCCGAAGATCCAACCGGTGCCCGGTTGTCCTTCACTGCCGAGGCAATGCGAGAAGAGACCCTTCCGGCAATTGACGCAGTGTCCACAGGACTTGATGCATGAAATGATAACGCGGTCGCCCAGGCTGATTCCGCTGACGGCACTGCCGACTTCGGTGATGGTGCCTACACCCTCATGGCCAAGGATGCGTCCAGGCTGCACTGCGGGTACGTCGCCCTTGAGAATGTGCAGATCGGTTCCACAGATCGTGGTCGTGTCGATGCGCACGATCGCGTCCGTCGGTTCGGTAATGACTGGATCCGGCACGTCCTTCCACGCTTTGACGCCGGGCCCGCCGTAGACGAGTGCTTTCATGGTTTTGATCCGTCCTTCAGGGCCCAGCAACAGTACCCGGCCAGCAGGCGTGCAAGGCGCTTATACTGTGGTTCAGTGGAATACGTCGGTACGTGCGTCGTTCAACGGCGTTGCCCAAAGGTCAGGGCGTTTGGTCTTGAAACGTCGGCCGGTAATAGCTTCGGGAGTCAGGCGCAGGTAGCAGTTCTTGGAGCCGGGCTGCCAGGGATCCAGGCCCAGCGCATCAACATCAGCCCGTTCCTGCCGGTCCAGGATCAAGTGTGTCCGTCCGCGGACCACGACGCTCCAGGCTTTGCCGCTGAGGGCCTTGTAACCATCAATTTCCACTGCACACGGGGTGGTCAGTGTGCTCCAGAATTTCGTGCCCGCCCCGGTACGAAAGACGATGCTGTCACCGTCCAGGACGTAGTTCACTGGAAAGATGTCAGGGTGTCCGTCAACCAGAACGGCAAGACGGCCAACGTTGGTTTGGTCCAAAAGGTCCCAACATTCATCCGGTGCAAGCCGTTCAACGACGGCGGAAGCCTTGGTCTTCATGGTCTTGACGCTAACGGCGGCAGGTCGACGTCGTTAGGGCCGTTGGTCCCGGGCCAGCGGATGCTTCGCTACTCCAGGGATGCGCGGGTAGCGTCATCCAAGGGGCTCCACCACGTCAGCGGCGGAGTGACTTTGAAGCGGCGTCCTGTCATGGACGTAGGGATGATGCGGACAAAATGGTCCTTCCTGCCCGCTTGCCATGGGAAGAGCAGCAAACCGACGGTGTCCAGCACTTCCTGCGTGAGTTTGATGCTTTCAGCTGTTCCCTTGACGACGACGCTCCAAGCTACGCCGGTGTCGGAATCGACGCCATCGGCTTCGACAGCAACGGGGGTCGCGCCAAGGGCGGCGTGCAGCTTGGTGCCCTCGCCAGTGCGGAATACCAACGTTCCGTGATCGACCTTGTAGTTGATCGGAAAAATGTCAGGGTGGTCGGCTGCCCAAACGGCCAGGCGCCCAACTGAGACACTGCGGAGGAGCTGCCAGCATTGGTTGGTGTCGAGGTTCTCCGCCTCGGGAATTGCAGGTTTGTTCATCATGCGATGACACTAGGCCAGCCCGCGGTTCCGGGACAGGGCACAAAGGCCCCCTGGCTGATCGGCTGATGGGGTGAGCCGCTGATGGCAGGCCCAACGAGTCCCGGAGTAGGCTGGCACCCAAGGAGCCGGGATGCCTCGGAGAGGGTCGCCGGCCTTGGTGGAAGGCAGCGATGAACGATTCCCGGGACCAACACGGCACATCGGCGGGCCTTCCGGGCGTACCGCTGGAGGAACTCCTCAAGGACTTCGTGGCGCGGGCCGGAGAATTGCTCCAGGCCCAGGAAAGAACGCGCGGTCTTCTCGAGGCCGTGGTGGCAGTGGCCGAAGACCTGGGCTTGGAGTCCGTACTCCAACGGGTGGTTGCTTCAGCCTGCGACCTGCTCCGGGCGCGGTACGGAGCCTTGGGAGTGATAGGCGAAGACGGCGGACTCAGCCACTTCATCACAGTTGGCATCGAGGAAGACCTGGCAAGCGGCATCGGCCCGCTCCCCACCGGGCACGGAGTCCTGGGGCTGCTGATTACTGATCCCGTGCCGCTGCGGCTGCACGATCTCAGCCGGCATCCGAACGCCTACGGTTTTCCCACGCATCATCCGCCGATGAAGTCATTTCTTGGAGTGCCTGTCCGGGTCCGCGAGAAGGTCTTCGGAAACCTCTATTTGACGGAGAAGGACGGCGGAAAAGACTTTACTCCCGAGGACGAGGATCTGGCCGTCGCCCTCGCCGCAGCAGCCGGGGTGGCCATCGAGAACGCCCGCCTCTACGAAGACGCCCGCAAGCGGACCTCATGGCTGGAAGCCTGCATGGAGATCACCGGCAGGATGCTCGACGACAGCCAGCCTGAAAGTGCGTCCCTGGACCTGATCGCGGAAAGGGCAATGCGCGAATCCGGAGCAGAACTGGCCCTGGTGCTGCTGCCTTCAGCAGAGCAGGCCGGTGACTACAGCGTTGAAGGCCATGCCGGCCGGGATGCTGGCGCGGCCGATGCCGGCAATCTTGTTAAAGGGCGGGTCCTGTCCCTGGCCTCCATTGGCATACAAGGCCGCACCGATGGATCGTCCTCGACCGTCCAGGACCCATGGCGGCTCCTCGCCGTCGACGGGGCCGGGCAGCCGGGAACCCTGCTGGCAGTGGACCTCAGCGCCCAGGGCGACCACCAGGGGATCCTGGTCCTTGGCCGTTCATCCGGCGCGGGAGCTTTCTCCACCACCGACGTTGAGATGGCGTCGGTGTACGGTTCACACATTGCCTTGGCCCTCGCCCTGGACCGCATCCACCGCCTTCGCGAACAACAGGTGGTCTTTTCCGATCGGGACAGAATTGCGCGGGACCTCCACGACCTGGTCATTCAACGGCTTTTTGCCGCAGGACTCAGCATTCAAAGTTTGCGCCGCTTTGGCGCAGCACCGTCGGTCGAAGGACGCATCAACGCCATCACGGACGAACTGGACACCAGCATCAGGGACCTCCGCAACACCATCTACTCCCTCCGGGCCACCGGACAGGATCGCGAGCTCCTGAGTACCCGCATCATGCAGACCATCCAAACAGGAGCCAAAGCGCTCACCCACGCACCGCACCTGACGTTGACAGGCGCGATTGATTCCCTCGAAGACGATCTGCTGGTGGAGCATCTCCTGGCGGTCCTGACCGAAAGCCTCAGCAACGCCGTGCGCCATTCCGGCGCGGAAAGAATCACCGTCTCCGTTGCTGTGGAAGAGAACGCATTGACGATGGAGTTGGCGGACGATGGCTGCGGCTTCAGCGAAACGGGCTCCGGAAATGGACTGGACAACATGGTCCGCAGAGCGGCGGAACTCAACGGTTCGTGCATCATCACCAGTACGCCTGGCAAGGGGACATCCCTGACGTGGACCGTCCCTCTGCGCTGAGGATTCCTTCGCTGCGTTGTCAAACACCGTTCGATTGCGCCGAGACCGGCATCAACGGCCTTTGCCGGCATTCTCGCCCGGCGCATTGGCCATGAAGACGGCGGCTTGGGTCCTGCGTTCGAATCCAAGCTTTGCCAGCAAAGACGACACGTAATTCTTGACGGTTTTTTCCGCCAGCAGCATCTCCTCGCCGATCTGACGGTTGGTCAGGCCCCGCCCCACGAACTCCAGGACCCGCCTTTCCTGTGGAGTCAGGGACGCAACCCGGGGATCAAGCTTCTTTGGTTCAGTGAGTCCGCGGACAATCCGCGCTTTGACGTCCTCATTGAACAAGGATTCGCCCTTCGCTGCCCGCCGCAGCGCACCCAGAAGGTCAGTGCCCCCGATTTCTTTGAGGATGTAGCCCGCCGCACCGGCCAGTACGGCACCCCGCAGCGCCTGCTCGTCGTCGTAACTGGTCAGGATGAGGCAGTTCAGCGCTGGGTCGACAGACCGGACGTCCCGGCAGACCTCAATCCCGGTTCCGTCAGGCAGCCGCGCGTCCAGGACGGCGACGTCGGGACGGAGGGCCGGTATTCTGCGCGTCGCTTCTTCCGCTGAACCGGACATACCAACGACTTCGAAACCTTCAGTTTCCAGCAGTTCCTGCAAACCCCGACGAACCAATTCATGGTCATCGAGGATGAACACACGGATTGGCTTCGCCGAGACGTCCGTCGGGCCGGGTTCCTCAAAACGATTCATGATTTCCTCTCCGGCGGGGGCGGCACCGCACATGCCGATCTTTGAACACCTCCAAATTGTTGCCGACGTGTTCATCGGGTTACAAGGGCCAAATGACCCTGCACAACCTTCGTGACTTTCGGCCCTGTTGCCGTACCGCGATTCAACGGACGCTGGAAATACGGGAAGACCGGACGCCACCATGCAGGAGCTTGGTGGTTCCATCAAAGAAAAAGGAGCAGTATCACCATGAAGAAATGGACGCGATGGCAGGACTGGACAGTGGTCGCCGCTGGAGCCTACGCGGCCCTCTCAGTGCTGTGGACCACGCAAACTGGATCCTCGACGGCGGTAATGGTCACCTTGGGCATTCTCCTGGTCATCGGAGGAGTCGTTAACCTGGCCGTTCCCGGGATGCCCGCCGCTGAGTGGGGGCAGGCCATTATTGCTGTGGCCTTGCTTCTGGCTCCGTGGGTTGCTGGTTTCACATCAGCTACGGGCGCAGCGTGGAGCGCCTGGATTCCAGGGGCGGTTGCCTTGGTAGTTACCGCATTGGCGATAAAACCCAGCACGGAGGAATACCGGCACCACCACGTCATGCCTTCGGCATAACCAATGGAAAATCTGGCGCCTGAGCACCGCTCGGCGCCAGATGCTTACCCGCTTGCTTTCCCCTTTTCCAGCCGGACCGAATGAGCGGACAGGTCACCATGCAGAACAAGCACGCAGCCAGGCTTCGCTTCCTCGGCGCAACGGACTCCGTCACGGGTTCGCGGTATCTCATTGAGTTCATGGGCTCACGGGTACTGGTGGACTGTGGACTCTTTCAAGGCTACAAACTGCTCCGCGAACGCAACCGGCGGCCCTTCCCGATCTCGCCGTCTTCCGTTGACGCCGTTGTCCTGACCCATGCCCACCTGGACCATACCGGCTACCTCCCTTCCCTGGTCCGCGACGGATTCCGCGGCCCTGTCTACTCCACGCACGGAACCGAGCAGCTCTGCAAACTTCTGCTGCCCGACAGCGGACACCTTCAGGAAGAGGAAGCCCGCTACGCAGGCCGGACCGGTTCCTCGGTGCACAAACCTGCCCTTCCCCTCTACACGGCTGCTGATGCCGTCAAGTCGCTTAACAGCTTCAGGCCCGTCGACTTCGACAGAACCATCGATGTCGCCCCCGGGGTCCAGGCAACGTTCGTCCCGGCCGGACACATCCTGGGGGCAGCCCAAATCCAGCTCCAGATGGGAGGGCGGTCAGCCCATTTCACTGGAGACCTGGGCAGGACGGATGATCCGTTCATGTACCCGCCGCGCAAACTTGGAGCCGTGGACGTCCTGGTAACAGAGTCCACCTACGGCAACCGGCTCCATCCAAAGGGCAGCCAAGAGCACGAACTGGCTGAGGTCGTCAACAGGGTCACCAAACGAGGCGGCGTGATTCTGATAGCGGCGTTCGCTGTCGGGCGCGCAGAAACACTGATGCTCCAACTGTCCCGGCTCCGGCACAAGGGACTCATTCCGGATGTGCCGGTCTACCTTAACAGCCCCATGGCCATCGACGCCTCCTACATGTACCAACAGCATCCTGAGGAGCACCGGCTGCGTCCTGAGGAATTCACCAGCATGTACCGGCTGGCCACAATGACCCGCAGCGTGGATGACTCGAAACTTCTCAACCTCCGCGGAGGCCCGATGATCATTATTTCCGCCAGCGGAATGCTCACAGGTGGCCGGATTCTGCACCACATCGAAGCCTACGGTTCCGATCCCAGGAATGCTCTTGTCCTGAGCGGCTATCAGGCAGCTGGAACACGGGGTGCTGCCCTTGCCACCGGTGCCCGCGAAATCAGGATCTATGGAAGGGATGTCCCGCTGCGGGCCGAAGTGGTTCAGTTGGAGGGGTTCAGTGCCCATGCCGATGCGGACGCGATCATCGAGTGGATGCGCTCCGCACCGCAGGCGCCGGCAATGACCTACATCACCCATGGGGAGCCGGAAGCCTCCGACGCGTTGCGTTTACGCATCAAGCGCGATCTCGGGTGGAGTGCACGGGTCCCGGAGTACTTGGAAGAGGTCAGCCTGGATGCCCCGGATTAGCCGTACCGCCATGGACGTTGGTTGAAAATCAAGGTCCAACAGCGGGACTTCCGGCCCTAACTCCCGGAGAAGGGAGACAGGAAACTGGACATGCAACCCCCGGACCCAGCGCTCCGGGACATATCCAAGAAGAACGGGACAGCCATGAAGGAAGCAATTGTCGTTGGTGTCAGCGATTCGCCCAGCAGTGACGCCGCAGTACGGTGGGCCATGCAGAGGGCTGCGGCCCTGAAACTGCCCGTGCAACTTGTCCACGCCGTCGACGACCGCTGGGCGTACGACGCCGTCGGATACAACGAATGGATCAGGGAGTCCGGCGAGACTTTACTCGCCGCCGCCAAAGACCGCGCCAGTAAACTGGAACCAACGGTGGAAATCTCGACCGACCTGGTCTCAGGGGGGTCGGGCTACGCCCTGGGGAAGAAGTCCAAGAAGGCCGCCATGGTAGTGGTCGGCTCCGGGCACGGTTGGGTTGGTGGTTCTCTGACGGACCGTGCTTTGCAGGTTGCCACGGTGGCCCAGTGCCCGGTGGCGGTCATCGGCGAGCATGACATGTCGAATCGGCACGGCGTCCTGGTCGGTGTTGACGGCTCGGAAGAATCGACGCAGGCGGTCCAGTTCGCAGCCGCAGAGGCGGATCGGACAGGCCAGGAGCTGACTGTGCTGCACGCCTTCCATCTACCTGAACCTGTGGTGAGCCGCGGCATGCCCCCGGGTAACTACTCCGAACTCGTTGCCGAACAAGAGCGCGTAGTCTTGGCGGAAACAGTTGCGGGCCTGGCGGATACCTATCCCGACCTCGCGATCCACCAAGTCCTCGAAACCCGGATGCGGCCGGCTGAAGCACTGCTCGCACATGCGGCCACTGCGCGCCTGCTGGTTGTCGGCAGCAAGGGCCATGGCGCCTTCAAACGCCTGCTGCTCGGATCCACGGCGCATGCGGTGCTTGGCAAAATCCCCTGTCCGACCATCATCACGCGCCTTCATACGGTGAAGCACTCCGAATAGGCCGGGTGGCCCTGGCGCAGTGGTTCAGCCGCTGTGGTCCAGGGCCTCCGCCATATCCATTGCCGGACACCCGTCATTCCCTGCTATCAGGCCGGCGGGTGCCTGACGACTATGACCGGACAGCCAGCATGATGGAGAACCGCATGGGCGGTTGAGCCAAAGCTGCCACTCAGTGTTCCTTGAGCAGAGCTGCCCACGACCACAACCTGGGCATCCCCCGCCGCCCCCACCAGCGCTCCCGCCACGGAGGTTCCCTGCAGGAGGTGGTCCTGGACCTCCAGGCCCGGCCAGGTGTTGCGTACTGACCGCGAGGCCGAGTCGAGCAACGCCCGCTTTTCGGCAACGCCGGCTTCGTAGAAAGCATCATGGTGAAATGCGTGGTGTCTATGGACATGCACGATTTTGAGCACAGCGTGGACCAAAGAAGCGAAGTTCGCCGCATAGCGGAGGGTGGCCTCCCAGCCTTCGTCAGCCACGCCGACGACGACCGGCCCATGGGGTCGTTCCGAACCTCCGACGACGGCCACGGGACAGGCTGCCGTGGACGCCAGCTCGAGGCTGACCGACCCAATCAACAATCCCGAAAATCCCTGCGCACCACGGGTGCCGACGACCAGGAGGGAAGCTGTGGCCGCCAGTTTGCGGAGGTTCTCAGCCGGCCACCCATAGACCAGGCTCGTGGCAATTTGCGTGTCTGCCGACACTTCACGGGCGAGTGCCACCCCGTCGGAAACAATCGACTCCGCAGCATGTCTCAGACCGCTGCCAGCTATCCCCGGAACCGGTCCCATGTTGTGGGTAATGACCGGCCATAGCGAACAATGCACCACATTGAGCAGGCAACCGCTCCTGTGAGCTTGCATGGCAGCCCACTGTACAGCTTTGCCCGCCGCGTCCGAGCCGTCGTACCCGACAACGACCCGTTCCTTCTCATTCATCGCAGCGTCCCTGACACATCAAAAGTGGAAGGCAGCCGCTCTCAAGCCAAGTAGACGTGCTTGCCCGTGACCTCTGCGGGCTGAATCCGGACGAAAAGGTCTCGCCCTCCACCTGCCCACGGTTCAACCCTGGCCTTTCCCCAAAGTTGGGTGAGCAACGCGGGCTCGACTACACGGGAGAACGGGCCGCTGACCAGCACGGACCATCCTTCACTGCGGTCCGACCGGAAATCATCCACCTGGAACGATACCTGCAGTCTGGCGACCGGCGTGCCGATCATGCCGTCAGCAGAGGTACGGAAGTAGATGCTGTTCTCATGGACCAGGTAGTTGACGGGAAGGATCATGACCCTGCCATGGTGCACAAAACCGACCCTGCCGGTTGTCCGTGAACGCAGGAGCTCCCAACATTGTCCTTCCCCGAGATCCTCATTGACGTGCCGGGCCCCATCTATCCGGCCTGGTTCCATTCTGGGCAGGGTCATCGCTCATCCTTTCGTAGCGTGCGCCGTGGCTCTCTTCCTTCATTGAGAGCCTATGAAGCCCCACCCAAACGGTGTAGGGCCTAAAGGCCCCGAGCTACGGTTCGGTCTGCCCTGATGCCTCCTTATCCGGGTTGTGGACCACGAGGACCGGGCAATGGGCGTGCGCCACACACGCCGAGCTGACAGAGCCGAGCAGCAACCCTCCAAAGCCACCATGTCCGCGACGTCCAACCACGATCATGTCTGCTTCGCGGCTGACCTCAATGAGACCTTGCCTGGGATGATTCCGGACGAGGCGGGAGACAACATTGTCCGGAAGTGCGGGCCCAAACGCCTTTTCCACAGCCTTGTCAAGGATCTCTCCTGCGGCTTTCTCGAAATCCGTTATGCCCATGGCCACGTAGCCGTCGTACACACGCGGATACTCCCAAAAGGCCGTGGCTACCACCTCGGCGCCCAGGGGCACGGCGAGCCGTTGGGCTACGCGGAGAGCAGTGATGGATGCCTCGGAGCCGTCAACTCCGACGATGATCTTTCCCGTCGAATCCACGCGGTCCATGACCGTCCTTTCGCCGAACCAACCTTCCTGTCTGCTGCAAACTACCCTTGAAATGCCGACGTCGACCAGAGTCTTAGGTCACGATGCAACGGTCGGGTTGTCCCGGGAGCCTTCCGAGCGAAGCTGCTCAATCGTCCGGCGAAGGGTGCGGATGGTGTCATCGAGCTCCGACGTCAAATTTTCCATCCGGTCCAAGGCCGAGGGGTCGCCCATGAAGCGTCGCAGGTTCTGGATCCCCAGGCCGGCAGCGAACAACCGCTGGATCACCAAATCGTGGAGGTCGCGGGCGATCCGTTCGCGGTCGGTCAGCAGCAGCGACTGTTCCCGAAGCGCACTCACGCGTGCCAGATCCAGGGCAAGCCCGACCCTGCTGCCAAAGAGCTCACTTGATTCAATATCCGTACGCGTAAACAGCCGCCCGCCGGCGGGACGGGCCAGCAGCAGGACCCCGTTCTCAGTTCCCCTGTGACCGAGCGCGAAAATCAACACGGGTCCCAGCTTGTCCGACACTTCGGCCCCGAACACCTCAACGGGGTCCTGCACAATGTCGGATTCCCCAGTGGCCAGTACCGAGGCCACGGCATCCGTAACCGGAAGTTCTTTCCCCGGGTAGACGCCCTGCACCCCGACAGCGGACCGGCAACGCAATATTTTGCCGCCCGCAGGCACTGCGACCACGCCCAATGCCGAGTCGGAGGCCCGCAGCGCGGCTTCCGCTACACGATCCAGGTTTCCAAAATCTTCGTCGAACTGGCTGGCAATCAAGCGGCTGCCCAAGTCAATTCCCGCTTCCAGCCATCGTTGTCGGCAGCGGCTCTCATCGAACAGGCGGGCGTTTTGGATAGCTACGCCAGCCGCCGCCGCCAGGGCGATCGCCAGCTCCTGATCTGCGGCCGAGAAATCCTGCCCGTTGCTTTTCTCCGTGAGGTATAAGTTGCCGAAAACGACGTCACGCACCCGGATGGGCACGCCAAGGAAGGTCTTCATCGGTGGATGGTTCTCCGGAAAGCCCACAGCCATGGGATGCCGATGCAAATCATGAAGTCTAAGCGGCTCCGGCTCGCGGATGAGGTGGCCCAGTACGCCGCGGCCGGTGGGAAGGTCACCGATGGACCTGATGCCGTCGTCGTCAATGCCTACCGTAATGAAATGGCTCAAACGCTGGTCTTCGCCGATGACGCCCAAGGCCCCATACCGTGCATCCACCAATACGCACGCAGACTTGACCACCCGGTCAAGTACAGCCTCCAGGCTGAGGTCTTCGGCAATCGAGACCACGGCTGCCAGCAAACCGTTCATTTGCTCCTGGGCATACAACAACTCGTGGGCACGCTCCACAAATTGGCGAAGGAGGGTTTCCAGGCGGCCGTCGGCCGGAGGTCTCCAGTGGTGCTTATCGCTCGTCAAAGCGGACTCCCTTGCAACGCTCCGCCAGTGTCCTGTGGTTGAGTCTAGGGCAACTGGCCCCTGTCAAGAACAGGCTCCCTGCAACACCACCGGCCATGGTCCGGACTAAGGTTCGAAGTGCGCTGTGACGGCCTCGTGTCCGGAGACTGCGGCGATGATGGTTCCTGCAAGATCCCTTATTTTGACGTTGCGGGAGGTTGATGCCCTGCGGATGATGTCCATGGCAGCACCCTGGTCGCAGCGGTTCTGGGCCATGACGATGCCGACGGCCACGTCGATGGGTGTCCTGTTGGCGATGGCGGCGTAGAGGTCCTGCAGTGTTTCGGCCAGGGCGGCCACACGCAGCGCAGGCCGGAGTCGTCTGGAAATTTCTGCCCCGAACCTTTCGAGGGTGAGGATCTCGTCATCAGAGAACTCGTTGGGACGACCCGAACAAGCGCTGAGCACCGCATCGCCCTGCTCACCGGCCCACAATGGCACAACCACTACGGACCTGATTCCTTGGGCCTGGGCTGCACGGCGCAACCGGGGCCAGGGACCACCCTGGGCCAGATCCGGAACCACAACGGCGTGGGATTCGGCCAAGGCCTTTGGCCCAGGACCCTCTTTGAACCGCCCCTGCAGTTCCATCAGTGACGCACATAATGCTCCGGTGCTGGCGCTGCTGGACGCACGCTTGGCCCGATGAACGCTGATCCCGCAGTCAACACTGGGACGCTGGTCTCCGAGCGCGGCCTGAGCCTTGGCTGCCAGTTGGGAAAGGAGTTCGTCGATGTCTTCACTTTCCAGGTCCAGTTCGGCATGCTCGACCCGGGATGCCACAGTTGTCGCGCGAGGCCCCTCACGTGTGAGGACAGCCCCTGCATGTTTCCGGCCCCCCGCCCTTCCGGAAAGCCGTGTTGTGCCTGAAGCCGCCAATGAACCGGCGTTGACATCGCCGTCGTGGATGAGCCCGGTTCCCGCGCACTCGCGCACCTGAGCGATCGCTTCCGCCACAGCCAGTTTGTCCGGGTAGGAACCGGACTCCAGCAGAACTGTGCCGCTGGGGGAAACAAGGCGATAGCGGATGTGAGAATCGCGATCGGTAAAGACCTCAAAGTGTCCTGACATAGTGGCCAGCTTCCAAACAGTCCGGCCCGGATGGACCTCCGGGCCCGGGTTATCAGCGCTGTCCCCGCAATCCGGCGCCGACTGTGACCCACCGGCCTTCGCCGAAGCCCGGTGGTCCTATATGTTACGAGACCCCGTTAAGCCTATCGCCACCCCGTGTCCTGGAACAGGTCCCGGAATGTTCTGCCCTCGCTTTTCGATGGGATGACCATAGCCACTTCCGACATGCTTCCGGGCTTTGAACGTGACTTTCGGCTCTGTTCGAGTCCGCGTTGGCGTGCAAATCTCGACGCATGGAGGTACTGCTCGACACTCTGCGGTACTGAAGGAGGAGTCTGGACAATGCTTGCGTGGAGGGTGAATAAACCGGCGCCAATAAGTAAACAGCCCTTGGTCCTGGGGGAACGGGAAGACCCCCGCCCGGTGACTGGAGAGCTGCTGATCCGGGTGAATGTGTGCGGTATCTGCCGCACTGACCTGCACTTGGCCGAGGGGGATCTGCCACCACGCAGCGCCGGCGTTGTTCCCGGCCATGAGGCTGTGGGCACCGTCCTTGAGAGCGGGTCCAGCAGCAGCAGGTTTGCGGTGGGTCAACGCGTCGGAGTCGCATGGCTCGGTGGCACCTGCGGAACGTGTGCCTACTGCCGCCGCGGCAAGGAGAATCTTTGCCTCGCCCCGACGTTCACAGGATGGGATCGCGACGGCGGATACGCCGACATGATGACGGCCAATGAAGACTTCGTCTATCCCGTTCCCCCGGGCTTCACAGACGAGCAGGCCGCTCCCCTCCTCTGCTCCGGGATTATTGGTTACCGGGCCCTCAAGCGGTCCGCCCTTCCCCATGGTGGCCGTCTCGGAATCTACGGCTTTGGGGGTTCAGCCCACATCACGGCTCAGATTGCCATTGGCCAAGGGGCCTCCGTGTACGTCATGACACGGTCCGCGGAGGCACAAGCCCTGGCCCGGTCTTTGGGTGCAGCGTATGTGGGAGGAACCTTCGACCGCCCGCCCGTCCCGCTCGACTCTGCGATACTCTTCGCACCGGCCGGTGACTTGGTGCCTGTCGCTCTGAGATCCTTGGATCGCGGAGGGACCCTGGCCATCGCAGGAATACACCTGACGGATATTCCTTCGCTCAACTACGGCAAGGATTTGTTCTACGAGCGCCAGATACGGAGTGTTACCGCCAATACCCGGGCCGACGGCGCTGAACTTCTGGCCCTTGCCGCGGAGATGACACTGACCCCAACCACAACGCTGTACGACTTCATGCGGGCGGATCAGGCGCTCGACGACCTGGCAAACGACCGAATCACCGGGGCGGCCGTTCTGAAGATCCGCTGACCTGCCCTGGACGTTCGGCTTCCACTGTATGTGCCGCTTTCCGATCCTCCGGTTGGCCTCCATGCAATCGTTTCTCCAGCTTGGCTTCGGCATCCTCCCGGCGCTGACCGACCCGCAGCATCCTCTGTACTGCCGGACTTCCTTGGAGCAACGTTGCTGCGATGCCTCGGTTGGCCTTGCCGCGCCGAAAATTCCCGGCCGTCCGGGAGCGCAGCGTTGGACGATCCTCGGGCGTGGATCCGGCCCCGGGTGTCTTCTCATTCACTTCAATCGCACCTTCTGTCAACGTCGGATCCGTGGGTTTTCCCAGTATCGTCACCTGGCAGCTGCCGGGTAAGTGACGAAAGTCCCGTAGACCGCCTGCAGAGGGGACTTTC
Source organism: Paenarthrobacter nitroguajacolicus (assembly GCF_031455195.1). GTDB lineage: Bacteria > Actinomycetota > Actinomycetes > Actinomycetales > Micrococcaceae > Arthrobacter > Arthrobacter nitroguajacolicus_D. Next base: position 549,668 of record NZ_JAVDSH010000001.1, read on the forward strand.
GACTCTGGAAGCGCCCGCCCGTCCGAACGAGGCTGGGAGTGCCGGGGAGGTGCTCCCCCTAATGACTGGACCAGGAGGAAGAAATGACAGATCTAATGAAGTGGTTCGACTCGCGCCGCTCCCCTGCTGACCTTATTGAGCGGCTCTTTGACGGAGACGCCGGTGCAGGGGCCATCAGGGTAGAGGAAGTCGTTGATGGCAATACCTTGGTGGTCCGGGCCGAGCTGCCGGGGATCGATCCTGACAAAGACGCTGAGATCACCGTCTCGGACGGGGCACTGACCATTAAGGCGGAGAAGCAGGAGAAGAAGGAGCAGAAGGAAAAGGACAGTTATCGTTCCGAGTTCCGGTACGGATCGTTCTTCCGGCGCGTGCCGCTGCCCGATGGAGTGCAGGAAAGCGATGTGACAGCGTCTTACACGGACGGCGTCCTTGAAGTGCGCGCACCCATCCCGGACCAGTCCTCTGTTTCATCCACGTCAAAGATTCCCATCACCAGGGGGTAGGTGTTTGGCCCGGCCAGGCCGGGTCAGACTCCTTGGTTGCTAACCGAAGAGTTCCCGGGCCTCCCGATACCGGGACTCAGGCACAACCTTGACGGTTCCAACGGCAACGCCCAGATCTACGGTGGAAATCCGGGTGCCCCGGAGCGACACCATGGTCCCCCAGCCTCCGGCCGCCGCCGCCCTGGTGGCCGCCATTCCCAAACGTGTTGCGAGAACCCGGTCAAACGCGGTGGGCTCCCCACCGCGTTGGATATGGCCAAGCACGGTCGCCCGGGTTTCGATTCCGGTCATTTCCTGCAGTTGTTGTTCCAGCAACATTGCGATGCCGCCGAGGCGGGGCCGGCCGAAGGTGTCCAGTCCGCGTGGCGAGTAAGGGGCTTTTTGGCCGGCCGGAACAAAGGCTTCCGCAACGACCACCAGGGGCGCCCGGCCGCGGTCATGAGCAGAGCTGACCCACGCAGCAATCTGGTTCAAAGGCACACGATGCTCGGGAATCAGGATGGCATGTGCTCCGGCGGCCATTCCTGCGTGCAGTGCGATCCAGCCGGCGTTGCGACCCATGACCTCTGCAATCATGCACCGGTGATGTGACTCACCAGTGGTGCGTAGCCTGTCGATGGCCTCGGTAGCAGTCTGAACTGCGGTATCGAAGCCGAACGTATAGTCCGTTGCTCCCAAGTCATTGTCGATGGTTTTCGGTACACCGATGACATTGATACCACTGTCCGAGAGGATCCGGGCGGCCGTGAGAGTCCCCTCTCCCCCTATCGCGATCAGGCCCGCCAGCCGGTGGCGGCCCATGGCAGCTGAAACAACTGCGTGACCGCCGGTTTCGGACAAAGGATTGGTCCGGGATGTGCCCAGGATGGTTCCACCCAGCCGGGAGATTCCACGTACTGCGCTTCGCGGCAAAGGCAGGGTGTCGTCTTCCAGGACGCCCCGCCAGCCGTCGCGGAATCCAATGAATTCACAACCATGGGTCTGTTCGCCGCTCAAAACCGCTCCACGGATGACAGCGTTCAAGCCCGGGCAGTCGCCCCCGCTGGTCAGGATTCCTACGCGCTTCATGTTTGTTCGCTTAGGTTCGTCGGTTCCAAGCGAAAACTCCGGCTTTCCCCGCATGCCAGCATCACGCTCCGGCCATGGACGGTTACCCTGATGGGCGGCGCGTCTGCAGCGGCGGACGAGACCCTGATACGCCCGTCCTTCAGTTGGACATCCAGAAAGTGTCCCCGGTAGGTCACGTGGAAAGACACCGCCCTCAGACCATGGGGCATGTTGGGGGTGAACGACAGCCCAGTACGATCCAGCCTCAGTCCGGCGAAGCTTCTCTGGACCACGTCTATGGTCCCTGCCATGGCGCCGAGGTGTATGCCCGCTTTCGTGGTGCCGTGCTGCGTATCATCGAGGTCGGCGTCCAAAGCTTCCCGAAAGCTGTCCCAAGCACGTTCCGGGTCTGAGGCGGCGAGTACGGACGCATGGGCAACCCGGCTCAGCGTGGACCCATGGGCGGTTCTGGCCAGGTAGTACTCAATCGTCCGGTCCAATTGTTCCCGCCGCAGCGAATAGCCGAGACCCTCCAGGAACGCGACAAGCCCTTGGCGCCCCAAGAGATAGGGCAACATCAGGACGTCGGCCTGTTTGGCCAGTTTGTACCTGTTGACGTCGTCGCCCTCTGCTTCGAGGATGAGATCCAGCCGTTCGATGTTGTCATACTCCTGGCGGTACTTCCCCCAGTCGAGTTCTGCCAGTTGCTCATATCCGGCAAATTGGCTGATGAGCCCGTCTTCGGTGAAAGGTACGAACATGCCGCGGGACAAACGGCGCCACTGCTCAAGCTCCTGTTCGGTAATGCCTAGTCGTTCCATCAGGCTCACTGCTTCATACCCGGAGAGCGTCCCAGTAATACCCGCTGCACGGGCGCACACCCATGCGGCCATCACATTGGTATACGCGTTATCGTCGAGGCCGGCCGTTTCATGCCCGGGTAGACGTGTGTGGTACTCATCCGGTCCCACCACGCCCCGCAGGTGATAGCGCTGGTCGGAAGGACTGTAGTCGACGGCGGCTGCGAAGTACCGGGCGACTTCAACAATAAGGTCTGCGCCCTTGTGCGATAACCAGCCAACGTCGTTCGTTGCCTCGAAGTACACCCAGGCATTGAACGCGACAGCAAGGCCTACGTGTCGTTGCAAACGCGAGAAATCCGCGACCCAGCGCCCGGATCTCGCATTGTAGAGCCACTGCGGCGTTTCCTCCGTTCCGTCGCTTCCGCTCTGCCAGGGGAACCGGGCGCCCGGGAAGCCCTCATCGGCTGCGGCCTGTCGTGCGGCAGGAAGGCGACGCCAGCGGTAGTCCAGCAGGGCGCGCGCGATGTCAGGCGTTCTGGAGGTAAGCACCGGAAGTACAAACAGTTCGTCCCAGAAAACATGACCCCTGTAGCCTTCACCATGCAACCCCCGGGCGGGAACACCGGCATCAAGTTCGGCGGTGTGCTGAGTCAGGGTCTGCAGCAGGTGGAACAGGTGGAGATTCAAGACCAGCTGCACCTGCGCGGGGGCATCCAGCTTCACCCGGAACGGACGGACTGTCCGCTGCCATGCTGACTGGTGCACAGCGAGGAGCTTGTCGAAATCGACGCCGGCCCTTTCCAGGCATGCGGCGGCCGCCGTGGCAGCGGAGGAGATGGGCCGGTCACGCGACGTGGCCACGGCCACAATGCGCGTCATGGTTAGCGCTGCCCCTTCGGAACAATGCACCTGAAATGTCTGAAAGTGGAATGCGCCCTTGCTGCCCTGGGTGGGATACGTACGGCTGCCCCCAGTGACATCGACGCGTAAACCAATGCCGAAGCGGATTTGGCTTTGGTTGGTTTCTGCTTCCACCATCAGGGTTGCACCGGAACGGCCTGCAGCACCGAATCTTGTTCTATCGATAAGGTGCGGTTGACCCGTGAGCGGGGGTTCTGCGATGTTTGCGTTGCGAATGCCGGCATCGACCCCGACCCTGACGTCGATCAGCCCTGTCCATCCCATGGGCGTCATGCGGGTCCTGATGGCGAGCAGGTGGGGATCGGCCATGGAGACGAAGCGCGTTTCGGCGACTTCGAGCTGCCGGCCGTCGTGCGCGGCCAGTATCAGCCTCCGGGTCAGGACGGCTTTGCCCATGTTGAGCGTTCGTCTCTCGCCGACGACCCGCAACCCCCCGTGGGACCACCAGGGACTGCCTTCCAGCCGCAAGTCCAGAGGTAGGCAATCCGGGGCATTGACCATATGCTCTTCCATGACGGTCTCTTGGCCGATTCGTGCATGAACCCGGTTATAGACCCCGGCGAGATACATCCCGGCGTACCTTGTGCTCCTGCTGGTTTCCGTTACAGCGCCCCGGACGCCCATGTAGCCGTTACCCAAGGTGGTCAGTGCCTCCCGGTGGCCCTCATGGTCGGGATCAGTACCTTCGAAAATCAGCTGCCAGGGGTTTCCCATGACCAAGCCAAGGTCAAGTTCGCCGACATCGTTGAGAACCACGTTCGCGCCGGCGTCTTCGAGTTGGTTCCGTGTTCCCCTGCGGTCAATGCCTACCACCAACCCGAACCCGCCCCGTCGGGCGGACCGGACCCCGGCAACGGAGTCTTCAATGACCACCGCACGCTTTGGCAAGACGTTGAGCCGGCGCGCTGCTTCAAGGAAGACGTCGGGTGCGGGCTTGCCGGGCAGGCCCGCCGCATTCGCTGCCGTACCGTCAAGAACCACGGCGAAGGCATCCGCCATGCCTGCCGCTGCGAGCACGGGAGTTGCGTTGCGGCTGGACGTCACTACCGCTGCTGGAACCCCCGCTGCCTTCAGCCCTTTCAGGAACTGCTCTGTCCCCCGGTACGTTTGGACACCGTCACTGCGCAGGCGTGCCAGGTAGGCCTTGTTCTTAAGTGCTCCCAGTCCAAATGCTGTCCACTCACCTGTGGGGTCGCTTGGCAGTCCCGCCGGGATGCGGACTCCCCGGGACTCCAGCAGATCCATCAGGCCTTGCTCACGTGGCTTTCCGTCCAGCAAAGCGAAGTAGTCGGCCGCGGTGAACGCGCGGTGGTCGGCGTCCGGCGGAAACCGGGAATCCTTGATGATTGATTCGTAGGCGTCTTTCCAAGCGGCCTGATGGACGGTCGCCGTGGCGGTAACCACTCCGTCCAGATCAAGAATGACGGCGTCATAGGGGGGCTTGGCCGCGGCGGCTGTGGGTGATCCTTTCATGTTGCCCTGTCCGGGGATACACCCTGCTCAGCGGCCGCGATCACCGGCAGGGTCCGCAGGAACGTGTCCGGGTTCAGCGAAACCGAGTCGATGCCCTCCTCCACCAGGAACCCTGCGAAATCTGCGTGGTTGCTGGGCCCCTGCCCGCACAGGCCAATGCTGATTCCTGCCCTGTGCGCTGCCCGGATTACTTGGGAAATCATCGTGGTTACCGCCGGATCGCGTTCATCGAACAGCCCGGCCAGTTGTTCCGAGTCACGGTCAACGCCCAGGACCAACTGGGTAAGGTCGTTGGATCCCACCGAGAAACCGTCAAACCTTTGAGCGAATTGTTCGGCCAGGACCACGTTGGAGGGCACCTCGCACATCATGTAGATCTTGAGCCCGTTGTCCCCGCGCACCAATCCATTGGCCGCCATGACTTCGATGACAGTGTCCGCCTCACGGGTTGTTCGGCAAAACGGGACCATGACAATGACATTGGTAAACCCGGCAACTTCCCTGACCCGCTTCAGGGCACGGCATTCCAGTGCAAACCCTTCCTGATATTCCTTGCTGTAATACCTTGAGGCACCCCGAAAGCCCAGCATGGGGTTTTCCTCCGGACGCTCGAAATACCGGCCCCCCATCAGATGCGCGTACTCGTTGCTCTTGAAGTCGCTGAGCCGCACAACCACAGGCCTGGGGTGGAACGGTGCCGCAATTTTTGCAATTCCCGTGGCCAGGACCGAAACGAAATACTCCTCGGGGCTCTGGTAGTTGGATGTCAGTTGACGGATTGATGCGGCTTCGACGTCATCGGTCACCCGCTCCGGGTGCGCCAAAGCCATGGGATGAACCCGGATCAGATTGTTGATGATGAATTCCATCCGGGCCAGCCCCACACCTGCTGCCGGCAACCGCCACCATCGGAACGCGGCCGAAGGACTGGCCACATTGATCATGACGTTGGTGCGGGTTTGGGGAAGTGTTCCCATGTCGACTTCCTCAACATCGAACGGCAGCAAGCCTTCGTAGACCCGTCCTTGCTCACCTTCAGCGCAAGATACCGTAACCGTCGCGCCGGGTTTGAGGACCGTTGTTGCCGTTCCCGTTCCAACAATCGCCGGGACCCCGAGTTCCCTGCTCACGATGGCTGCGTGGCTGGTGGGTCCCCCGTGATCGGTCACAATGCCCGCCGCCCGTTTCATGATGGGGACCCAGTCGGGGTCGGTCATCTGCGTGACCAGGATGGATCCATCCACGAATGATTCAATATCCCGCGCGTCCCGGATGACACAGACCGGTCCCTGCGCGATCGAATCGCCCACCGCCGCGCCGGAGGCCAGGATCCTGCCCGCACCCCGCAGGTGGTGCATTCGGAAAATGGCGCCGGAGCGCTGGGCCTGGACGGTTTCGGGGCGCGCCTGGACCATGAACAGTTCACCGGTGAATCCGTCCTTGGCCCACTCCATATCCATGGGACGGCCATAGTGGTTTTCGACAGCAACAGCCCACCGGGCCAGTTGTAAAACCTCCGGATCTGTCAGGACAAGTGAGCGCTGTTCGAGTTCGGTGGTGTCTACCATGCGAGTACGGGCGGTTCCGCCGCGGCTGTACACCATCTTGCGTTCCTTGGCCCCGATATCCCGCTGGATCACCGGCACCAGCGCAGAGTCACCCAAAAGGGGTTTGAAGACTTGGTATTTGTCGGGGTTAATGGTCCCCTGGACCACCGTCTCCCCCAGACCCCATGCAGCGCTGATGAGCACGCTGCGGGGAAAACCGGACTCCGTGTCAAGGGAGAACATGACGCCGGACGCCCCGACGTCGGACCGCACCATTCGCTGCACGCCGACGGACAGTGCCACATCCAGGTGCCCGAAGCCTTTGATCTCGCGGTAGCTGATGGCCCTATCGGTAAAGAGCGATGCGTAGCACTTCCTGCATGCTTGGAGGACGGCGCGCTCCCCGGAGACGTTGAGATAAGTTTCCTGTTGGCCGGCGAAACTTGCATCGGGCAAATCCTCCGCCGTAGCACTGCTCCGAACAGCCACCGCGAGCTGGTCCTGGCCCGCGCGGTCACACAGCATCCTGTAGCTCTGCTGGATTCTGCGGGCGAAGTCCGGCGGGAATTCCGCTGACAAGAGCGCTTCCCTGATGACCGTTCCGGCCTCGCGTAAGGTCGAGCGCCCGGAACGGTAGCTGTCCAGGGAGTCATTGATCACCGATTCGAGGCTGTTCTCGGATAGAAAATGGCGGTACGCGTCAGCCGTGGTGGCAAATCCATCCGGAACCTTCACCCCTGCTGCTCCAAGAGACCTTGTCAGCTCCCCCAGGGAGGCATTCTTACCTCCAACTGAGGGGATGTCTTGAATGCCTGAATCTTCAAACCACACGACGTGGGCACTGTTCAACGAAGCTTCACGTGCTGAATACATGTCTCGATTCTGGCCTCGTCACCATGCCGTGGGGAGGGTCTTTGGTCCCCGGCCCGCTGTGACTTTTGGCCCTGTTTGGCCGGCTGTCAGCCGCCCATGCTGGGACAAGAGGACAGGAGGCAAACCATGGAACTATCCAACTTCGAGAAGCTTGAACTGGACAAGATCGCCAAGGGACTCGAAGAAGAGGATCCCAAGCTGGCTGCGCTCATGAGCTTGGAGGACCTGGGACGAATCCGCTGGACGCAGGCCCTGCGTGGAGTCCTCGTCGGACTGGCCGGACTCGGCTTGTTACTCACCGGCGTCGCGCTCAGTGAGCCGGTACTGGGAATAACAGGCTTCATGGTGATGGGCGGTGGCACCTACTGGGCAACCCTCTTCATGGATGCCCGCCCCTCCCGCAGGAAGACAACTGCCTCCAGGCAACGTCAGGGAAAAGATGAGGAAACACCATGAAAGCAGTGATTGTTTACGATTCCGCCTACGGAAATACCAAGGCAATCGCGGAAGCGGTTGCTTCGGGCCTTGGACGCGGCAATGCCAGGACCGTTCCCGTCACCGAGTTCAGGCGTGCAGATGTCTCCGCCGGCGACCTGCTGGTAGTGGGAAGCCCCATCAACGGCTGGCGTCCTACCCCAAAGACCCTCGAAACACTGACCGCCGTTGAGTCCGAGGGACTCTCAGGGGTGCTGGCTGCTGCTTTCGACACCCGGGTCAAGCTGTTCATCCACGGTGACGCTGCCAGGAAGATTTCACGGCACTTGAAGAAGGCGGGAGCCACTCCCGTCAGCAAGCCCATGCCTTTCTATGTCGGAGGTACGGAGGGTCCCCTCCTTCCTGGCGAAACCGACCGTGCGAAAACCTGGGGTGGGCAACTCCTGTCCTTGATGAAGTCCCAGACCACCAAGAGGAGCCAGTGATGGCCGGGTATTTGGATCCCAGCAAGATGATCGTAGGTGTTGACGGGTCTCCTGCTTCGGTTGAAGCCTTGCGGCAAGGCCAGCATCTGGCCATGGCCCTCAATGCGCCTTTGGAGGCTTGGGCCTGTTGGGAATTGCCCGTCGGCTACGAGGCCTACCTGGCTATGGGGATCGACGGGTTTGCCCACGATGCGGAGCAGAACCTGGAGGAGGCGCTGGCGAAGGCATTCGGGGCGGACCTGCCGAAGAATGTGAGCAGGCGTCTCGTTAAGGGATCGGCCCGCGCCGCTTTGGTGGAGGGAAGCAAGCATGCAGCCTTCGTTGTCGTCGGCCGCCGCGGGCACGGAGGCTTCGGCGGCCTCCTTCTGGGCTCTGTGAGTTCGGCCGTCGTCGCCCACGCACATTGCCCGGTCGTCGTCGTCCATTCACGCGAAACCAGCCCCTGACATGGAACCTGACCAGAAAACGCGGCTGCCGGCAACCGAACCGGCCGGTGCGCCGACAAGCGGGCAGTCCGCCGTCGTAAAGTGCACTGGCTTGACCAAAGCCTTTGGCAGGACCATCGCGCTGGACGCCGTCAACCTGGCGGTGCCGGCCGGCGCGGTCTTCGGTTTTCTCGGACCGAACGGCGCAGGAAAAACAACACTGCTCCGCATCATGACCGGCCTGTCCCGGGCAACATCGGGAAGCCTCCGGATTCTCGGCATGCCCGTTGGCACCGACGCCCCCGGCACACGCCAGGACGTTGGATACCTCCCCGACGTCCCCGCTTTCTACGACTGGATGACCGCATCCCAGACGCTCCACTTCGCAGGCCGCCTCCATGGGCTTGAGGGTCAACGCCTGACAACGCGCGTCCACGAGTTGTTGGACTTCATGAAGCTCGATGGGAACAGCCAGGCAGTTGGAAAGTACTCCCGGGGAATGCGGCAACGTCTGGGGGTGGCGCAAGCCCTCGTCAACTCCCCCAAGCTTCTCCTCCTCGACGAACCCACCAGCGCCTTGGACCCGGGAGGGCGGAAGGAACTGCTGGAGTTCATCGGCGGCCTCAGGGGCCAGACCACCGTCTTCTTCTCCACCCACATCCTCAGCGACGTTGAGCGTGTCTGTGACTCGGTGGCGATCCTCGACAAAGGCAAGGTTCTCTCCCAGTCCACCATGGATGAGCTCCGGGCCAGGCACGGGCAGCAGACCATCGCAGTGGAGGTGAGCGCGGACGCGGACCGGCTCGCCCGCACCATCGCCGGGAAAAGCTGGTGCATCTCGGTCCATCCTGGGCCGAGGGGAGAGATCATGGCAAAAGTCTCTGACGTGGCGGCGGCCCAGCACGAACTTCCTGCCCTCATCAGTGACCAGGGAACCGGCTTGGTGCGGCTGGAAAGCGCCGAGATCAGCCTGGAAGATGTGTTCCTTGAGCTGGTGGGGGAATCGTTGCCATGAGCAGTTTCGAGGTCCTCGCCCGCAAAGAAGCACAGGAGATCGTCCACACGTGGCGAATCTGGGTGCTTCCCGTACTGGTGGTCTTTTTTGCAGTCATTGGACCGCCGCTGGCACGGATCACTCCGGAACTTCTGGGTTCCCTGACTGCCGGCACCCAGGGTGCGGTCACCCTGCCGCCGGCAACGTTTGCGGACGCCTACGGCCAATGGATCAAGAATCTTTCCCAGATCATCCTGTTCGCCATCATCATCATGTACGGCGGGATGGTTTCCACCGAAGTCCGTGAAGGCACAGCAGCTTTCGTACTCACCAAGCCCATACGCAGAAGCACGTTCATTACAGCCAAGGCAGCCGTTCACGGGCTCTTCGTCACCACCGTGATCATTGCGGGAACGCTGGCAACGTGGCTCGCAACGCAACTGGTCTTTGGTGAAGCACCCGCCGCACGGCTGTGGGGCCCGGCGCTGTTGCTCCTCCTCTACGCGCTCCTGATCCTGGCCTTCATGGAACTGTTCTCCGTCCTGATTCCGGCACCGGCAGGGGCCGCCGGTGCCGGGCTTGGCCTCTACGCCCTGTTGGTGGTTGGCGGGGCCTGGGAACCGTTGGCGAACTACTCTCCGGCCGGGCTCCCGGGCATCGCAGCGGCCATCATCGCGAACCAGCCGCATACGTCGTCAGCCTGGCCCGCAGTCACCGGGGCCGCTGCCGCAGGGGCCGCAGTAGTGCTGGCCATCCGGGTCTTCAAACGGAAAGAACTGTAGCCATGAGCAAACCCTCTTCCATTGTGATGCTCATTGTCGGAATCGTGTTGTCGTTCTTTGGATTCGCGCTCGCCGCCGGAGGAGCGGCAGTCGCTGTTCTGGGCTCACGTCAGGGAGATGAGGGTTTCTTCACCTCGCACACTGAACGCTACACGGTGGCCTCTTACGCTTTGGTTTCGCCGCAGCTGGATGCCATTGGTGAGGGCACCCCGGAGAGGCTGCCCTTCGACGTCGGCACGCTAAGGCTCAGGGCGACACCGGCCGAAGCCGGGAGCAATGTCTTCATCGGTATCGCGCCGCAGGCCGACGTCGATGCGTACCTCCGGGGAGTGCACCATACCGAGCTCCAGGAAGTGAGGTTCCAGCCCTTCCGGCCTGTTTACCGGGATGTACCCGGAACGTCCAACCCGGCCCTGCCCGCTGCCCAAAGCTTTTGGGCAGCTTCGGCAACAGGCCCCGGACAACAGGAGCTGACATGGAAGATTGCTGCGGGCAGCTGGACCGTGGTGGTCATGGACGCGGATGCCCGTGAGGGCGTGTCGGCCGACCTCCAAGCAGGCTTCCGTTCAGAGCTCATCAAACCGGCAGCTACAGGCTTGCTGGTGGGAGGCACCCTTGCCCTGGTCGTTGGTGTGCCCCTGCTGGTGGCCGGCGCGGCGGGACTCGGCAGGCATGGCAGGATCCATGCGCCTGCAACCGGGCACGTACCCCCAGCGGCCGGGCAACCGTGGGCAGCTGCGCTCCCGGCTGGCTCTCCGGTCCGTCTGGAAGGCCACCTTGACCCGGCCCTGTCACGCTGGTTGTGGCTGATCAAATGGTTCCTCGCGATTCCCCATTTCGTGGTGCTGTTTTCCCTTTGGTTTGCCTTCGCCGTCACCACCGTCATCGCCTGGTTCGCCATCCTTTTCACCGCCCGCTACCCGCAGTCGCTCTTCAACTTCAACGTAGGTGTCCTGCGATGGAACTGGCGTGTGGCTTTCTACGTATACGCCGCGGGCGGCACAGACCAATACCCGCCCTTCACCCTCGCCCGCACCAACTACCCCGCCGACCTGGAGATCGACTATCCGCCGCGGCTTTCGCGGGGACTGGTCCTCGTGAAGTCCTGGCTCCTGTTGATCCCGCATTTGCTCATTGTCGGGGCCTTGACCGGCACCGCAACGTGGGCGTGGCGGACTCAGGAAGGTCCGGCAGGTGTGGTGGGCGACCGGGGCGGCGGGTTGTCGCTGCTTGCACTCCTGGTCCTCATCGCGCTGGTGATCCTGCTTTTCACCGGCAGTTACCCCCGGCCGCTCTTTGCTTTCATCATGGGCCTCAACCGTTGGATCTACCGCGTGCTCGCCTACGGCACCCTGATGCGGGATGAGTATCCGCCTTTCCGGCTCGATCAAGGCCCTGATGAACCGGACGGTCCCCGGGAGCCGCCGTCGACCCAACCGGAAGGCCTGCCGTGAGTCCAAACAGCCCACCGCCATCGGACGACGTCCCGCGGCGGAACAAGGCACGACGGCGGGTGGCCGTCGTCGTGGTTCTGTCCGCCCTGGTGGTTATCGCCGTGGGACTGACGCTCATCATCAGCCTTCGCCCCGGCGGATCATCCAGCCCGGCGACACAAGGGGCATCGCCGGCGCCGACGACGGCCAGTTCATCGGCCACCCCCACGCCTTCCCCGCCAAGCACGGCACCTTCCCCGCCAGGCACGGCACCTTCCCCGTCAGGGACGATACCTGACACCGGGCCGGTGCCAGTTCCCCCACCGGAGCCTGAACCCACTGGACCCGGCGCCAGCACCGCCCCGCCGACCCCCACTGCCATTCCAGGGCTTCTCCTCGGACAAGACGTGACATCCATCCCGGGAGCAGGAAACCGGATCGCACTGACCTTCGACGGCGGCGCCAACGCGGCCGGACTTCAGGCCATTCTGTCTACGCTGGAACAGAAACAGGTCAGTGCTACCTTCTTCCTGACAGGGACCTGGGCAGCGGCCAATCCCGACGGTGTGGCGCGGATAGTGGCTGCGGGGCACCGGCTGGGCAACCATTCCATGACCCATCCGGCCTTCACCCAGCTCACGGACCCGATGATCGCCGACGAAATCGTTCGCGCCGAGTCGGCGATTGTTGCCGCGGGTGGCGCACCCCGCCCCTTCTTCCGCTTCCCCTTTGGAGATCGCGATACCCAGACCATCAATGACGTCAACAACCTCGGTTACATCGCCGTGCGCTGGAGCGTGGACAGCCTGGGGTGGAAAGGAACCAGCGGTGGGATGACCCGTGATGCCGTTACCCAAAGGGTCTTGGACGCTTTGCAGCCCGGCGGCATCGTGCTCATGCACATCGGTTCGAATCCTGACGACGGAAGTACCTTGGACGCAGATGCCTTGCCGGGCCTCATTGAAGGGATAAGGTCCGCCGGATATGGTTTCGTCACGCTCGATGCCCTCTTGGCCGGGTAGTCCACGGGTTCGATCCGATGAAGAACGGCAGCGACACAGCCCACCACAGCCTGCATGCCCATGAAGTGGTCCTTCTCCTGTAGGCCGATGCCTTCCGTGGCCTGGACCCCGATGAGGTCGCCGACCGTCGCCGGACTTATGGATTGAACATGCTCCCAGGGGCGGCACGGATGGGGTTGCTCCGTGCTGCCGGGCGCCAAGTCAACAACCCCCTGGTCTTCGTGCTGCTGGCCGCAGCCACCGTAACCCTGCTCCTTGGCGAATATGTGGATGCGTGGGTCATCCTGGGAGTCGTCCTGGTAAATGTCTCCATCGGACTCCTCCAGGAGATCCGGGCGGAGGCCGCGCTTGATGCCCTGCGCTCACTTGTCCCCACTCACAGCGTCGTGGTCAGAGGAGGAATACGAACGGAAGTCCCTTCCGAGTACCTGGTTCCCGGTGACCTCGTCTTGCTGGAAGCAGGAGAGAAGGTCCCTGCGGATATTCGTTTGGTACGGGAATCCGGTCTGGAGGTGGACGAGTCCATGCTGACGGGCGAGTCCGAACCCGCGAGCAAAGACGAAGTTGTCCTCCCCCTGACCACCCCTGTGGCTGATCGCCGGAACATGCTTTACGGAGGGACGCTCGTCACCACGGGAAGTGGCGCCGGCGTCGTCGTCGCCACAGCTGGAGAGACGAGCTTGGTCAGATTCAGCGGCTCCTGGGCGGGGTCAAGCCAGCACCCAGTCCACTCACCAGAAAAATCGGCTCCTTCAGCACGACGCTGACCATGGTGATCCTTGCCTTGGCCGCTGTCGCTTTCGTTATCGGGGTGGGCAGGGGGCAGCACCCCGCAGAGATGTTCACGGCCGCGGTCGCCCTGGCGGTGGGTGCGATACCCGAAGGCTTGCCTGCAGCCGTCTCAGTCACCTTGGCCATCGGGGTCAGGAGGATGGCGCGCCGCCGCGCTGTGGTTCGTCGGCTGCCCGTTGTTGAGACCCTGGGAAGCACCACCGTCATCTGTTCGGACAAGACAGGCACTTTTACTGAGAACCAGATGACGGTGGTTACAGTCCGAACCCCTGGCGCCCGATACGACGTCACGGGGGCCGGATACGGGCCCGAAGGTGACATCGTCTCCCACGTCGTCGGCACGTCCGAGGTGGATCCGGCGGCCACCAGGGACGACGCCCTGTATTGGTGCCTTGTTGCCGGCGCCCTATGTAATGAGTCCTCTGTCGTCCGCGAGAAGGGGCAATGGCAGGTGCGGGGTGATCCCACGGAGGCGGCGATGATTGTGGCCGCCGCCAAGGGCGGCCTCGACATCGAAAGTTTCACTGCAGGGCATCCTCGGAGATACGCCATTCCTTTCAGCCACGAGCGCCAGTACATGGCGAGCTTCCACGCTGACACAGCCTCGGGCACCGACATTGTGGTCTTGGTCAAAGGGAGCTTGGAACGTGTGCTGGAGCGCTCCTCGAGCCAGATGGGCAGCGACGGGACTGCCCGGCCGCTCGATGGCCGGAAGATCAGCCTTGCTGCCGGAGAACTGGCAGGTAGCGGGCTGAGAATACTCGCCACAGCCATGAAGCGCTTGACCGGTGAACCCTCTTTCAATCCGGAGCTTGAACCGGACGGGCTTGTCTTTACCGGTTTCCAGGCGATGCACGATCCCCCGCGTCCGGCAGCGGCAGGAGCAGTGCGAGCCTGCCGTGATGCGGGCATCGCCGTCAAGATGATCACGGGCGACCACCTGGGAACCGCCACAGCGATTGCTGCAGCCGTTGGTCTGGGCAGCCCCGATGCCCCCGGGACGTCATTCGCCGGCACCGACCTCGAAGGCATGGGAGAGCAGGACCTGGCAGCCGCCGTCGAGAAGGCATCGGTTTTTGCACGGGTGTCCCCTGAACTGAAACTTCGCCTGATCTACGTGCTGCAAAATAACGGTCACGTAGTGGCCATGACCGGCGACGGCGTCAATGATGCGCCGGCGCTGCGCCAGGCCAATGTCGGCATCGCCATGGGACGCACCGGGACGGAGGTAGCCAAGGAGGCCTCGGACATCGTCCTGACCGATGACAATTTTGCGACCATTGAGGCCGCTGTCGAGGAGGGGCGGAATGTCTTCGACAATCTGGTCAAATTCATCACATGGACGCTGCCCACCAATATGGGTGAAGGCCTGGTGATCCTGGTGGCTGTCGTCCTGGGGCTGACGCTTCCCATCCTGCCGACGCAGATTCTGTGGATCAACATGACCACGGCGGTTGCCCTGGGGCTGATGCTCGCCTTCGAACCCAAGGAACCCGGCCTCATGGCCAGGCCGCCACGGAAACCGCACCAGTCTTTGCTGACGTGGACATTGACCATGCGTGTGCTGCTTGTGTCGGTTCTGCTGGTCGGTGGAACGTGGTGGATCTTCGAATACGAACTGGGCCAAGGGTCCATGCTGGAGGAAGCCCGGACCTCTGCCGTCAACCTGTTTGTCATGGTGGAGCTTTTCTACCTGTTCAGTTGCAGGTCGCTGACCCGTTCAGTGTGGAAAATGCGTCCCTTCAGCAACCCGTGGCTTGTGGTGGGTGTCCTCATTCAGGCCATCGGACAGGCCGCGATGACTTACATGCCGTTCATGAACTCCCTGTTCCACACGGCGCCGCTCTCAGGCGAAGCCTGGCTGCGCATCCTGGGCGTTGCCCTGCTGGCGTCCTTGGCAGTGGCAGGGGACAAACACTTTCGACGCAACAGCTATCAAGGAGGAAAGACATGATCATTGTGCTGCTTCTCATCATTCTTGGGCTGGTAGCCCTCACATCACTGGCCGGCGGGATGGTGATGGCTCTTGGATCCTGGCTTGGCCCGGACCGCCTGGGCCTGCCGCCCGGGATTCAGCTGCCACCCGAGTATCTGGAAGGCTCTCCCTTCAGCACTTACCTTATTCCGGGGATGTTGCTGGCATGCGTAGTGGGCGGGCTTCATACGGCGGCCTTTGTCCTGCTCATGAGGCGTCACCGATTTGCTTACTTGGCGGCCACCACGGCGGCGTACTCCATCCTGGTGTGGATCTTCGTGCAGATGTCCCTTATTCCCTTCAGCGCGCTGCAGGCCGTCTATTTCGCTGCGGGGCTGGCAGAACTTGGCCTGCTGTTGCTGCTCCTGGGCATCACGCCGACGGCTGAGCGGCAGGCTACGGCACAGCTGGCAGGTGTGCACGGACTGGGCGGCGGGACTTTGGGCCCTGTTAGGGGCGATCGCACCGCCGTAGGATCACCGCATGACCGACAAGAACATAGTGCCTGAGGCAGAAATACTCGGAGCCGACGACTGCTGGAGGCTACTGGGCGAAACACACGTTGGCCGTCTCTCCGTCATTGTGGACGGCCACCCGGACATCTTTCCGGTGAATTTCGCGGTGGACAATCAGACGATCGTCTTCCGAACCGGGATGGGGACCAAACAGCAGGCCATGGAAGCCGACGCCGTGGTGGCTCTGGAAACCGACTCGGTGAGCGCCGAGTTCGGCATTGCATGGAGCGTCGTGGTCAAAGGCGCGGCACAGGAGGCCAGCCCCGGAGGACCCGCCCTGGACGAAGTGCGACGGGCACTCTTCCCTTGGCAAGGAGTTGGTCAGGACTTCCTCTACCGGATAGTCCCCCGGTCCATCACCGGCAGGCGCTTTGATCTGTCAGCCCCCATGTCCCTGCGAACTCCGCTCGACGACGCCACGCGCGCAGGCTTGGAATAGGTCCTGGCCGCCCGCTGTGCCCTGTCTCTTTCCCAGGATGCAGCCGCTTTCCGGCCCGGTTCTGCCGATGCCTTGGCCATCTGCGAGGCGGTCATACCAATGGTCCACGAGCCCCTCCCATTTAGAGTCGTTCGGCCCTGTCGGTGGGGCCTCGGGCACGGGAATCTGGTGACATGAGCACTTTGGACCCCACCCCCAGAAGAATCCACACTCCCGAGCAGCCCACTGCGGTGGTCCGCGAGCGCGTGCCCATGAAGGAACTGACGGACTTTTTCGGTCGCGCCTTCGGCACGGTGATGGCGGCCGCGCAAGCCCAGAATGCCAGTCCGGCCGGGCCGCCTTTTGCCCTCTATCACGGCATGCCAACCGATACCGTGGACGTCGAAGCGGGTTTTCCCATCACACCGAACTTCTCAGCGGCAGATAGTGTCCGGAGCGGCGTACTCCCTGAGTCAGATGCCTTCGAAGCCGTTCACAAGGGCCCGTACGACACGTTGGAACGGACGTACGGGCTCATCCTCGAGCGAATGAGCGCTGAGGGAATCACACCGTCCGACACCATGTGGGAGTTCTACCTCAGCGACCCGGAAAAGCAGCTGGATCCGAGCACGTGGCAGACGCGTGTTGTGTGGCCGATCGAGTCCGGACCAAAGGTGGCTTGAGCATGGAGATGCGGCAGACGGCGCCCAGGAAAGGGTTGCACGGCCTTCATCCGGGTTGGTTGGCCCGACACCAGGACCAACAGACCCAAGGATCCGGGAAACTTCAGGTAGTGGTCAGGTTGGAGCCTGATCATCCAGCGGCATGCACGCCGTGGTCGAGGGCGGCATTCTCCCCCTTGAGGCGGATCCGCATCGTGGAAACCCTCCCGCCAAAGTGCCCAACCTCCAGAAAGCAGGCGATGACATGAGCAATGAACTGCCAATTTCCGTTGGCATGAAGGATTCAGCACAAAGCGAAGCAGCACTGGTTTGGGCTGCCCGGCGGGCCGAAGAACACCATGTGCCTTTAGCGGTCCTGCACGTCGTCGATGACCGGTGGCTTATCGAACCGGCGTCGTGGAGGGAATCTCTCAGACATCAAGGCGAGAAGTTGCTGGAGGCTGCTTCTGCGCGAATAAGGGAGCGATTCCAAGTAAAGGTCAGCACCCAGCTGCTCTCCGGCAGTGTGGCTGCCACATTAGGCGAGTATGCGCGGAAAACGTCCCTGATGGTGATCGGTTCCGGCAGCCCGCACCTTGGGGGTTCATGGACGGACCGTGCCCTGCAGATAGCCGGAGCTTCGTCCGGTCCTGTGGCCGTCGTGACGGCAGTTGATGACCAAGCGAACAGACACGGCATTGTGGTTGGTGTGGACGGTTCGGAAAACTCGCTTAAGGCCGTCGCCTACGCCGCCGCTGAGGCTGACCGGGAAGGACAGCCACTCACCGTTGTTCACGCCTACAACGCGCCTGATCCCGTGGCGGATGCCGGATTGGCGCCTGTAGAACTCCAAAGACTGATCAGTGAACAGGAACGAGTCGTGCTCGCGGAGACCGTGGCCGGGTTGAGTTCGTCCTACCCCGATTTGGCCATCAAGACGTTGTCGAAAGCGCACGAAGAACCTGTTAAGGCGCTGGTTGAGGCATCGGCCCATGCCAAGCTGTTGGTTCTGGGAAGCCGAGGACGAGGCGGCTTTTCACGGATGCTGCTGGGATCCACTGTCCACGGTGTCCTATCCCACCTTTCCTGCCCAACTATTGTCATCCCTCCGGAGCGGACGCCCGAGGACAATTAGTCTGATTCCCGGGGTGGCGACTTCCCGCGCGTCGCCTCCCCTGACCCATGGAGGCCCCCGTGACAGAGGTACTCAGATATGAAGTTGGATCCGGCACTGTGCTGGTCGAGGTCGATGAAAACAGCTATGGAGTGAACCACCCATCCCGTAACGAGCAAGGCATCCTGGATGTGGACAGGCGGCTTGAAGACGCACTGGCCAGCGTCAGGCCGGCAGCGGCGGCTGCGCTGGAAGCCATGAAGGAACTGGCTCCCGAACATTTGGAAATCGAGTTCGGGATCAAACTGGCCGGGGACGCTGGCGCACTGTTGGCAAAGTCGACGCCCGAGGGCCATTTCATCATCAGAATGTCCTGGTCGCCGGACCATCATGCCGCGGAACCAGACATCCGCCAGCACGCGGGCGAATTCATCTGAGTCCTCCTCGAAAGAGCGGATGGCATGTCTTCGCGTCCAGCGCACCCTGCGAAAGTGTCGGAGGCCCTGTTCATGCGCATTTTAGCTAGATAGACTTGCATCTCCAGGTTCGAAGTAACTGAGGTGCGTGATGAACGGCTTCGACCAGCAAGCGCTGACAAGGGCAGCTATTGAATTACTTGCCCTCACTCCCGACGACGTCTGGGTCGCCCAACTCGCCAACGGAGGCAATACGAGCAGGGGCCAGATCGCTGCCTACTGCGCGGCGGAAGGAAGCCTCAGCTGTCCCGCCAGGGACGCGGTGTCGCAGGCCGTCAACGAACTGATCATGGATTTCGACCTGCCACTGAGGGTTCCCTACAGTTTCGACCCGGAAATGGGAAGTGCCGAACCCCGGGAGCAGGTGTAGCAGATGTTCCCGTGCATTGCCCCTGTCACCCGTGAGAGATCAAATACCATGAGTGGGACGTTCAGAGACGTCAATCGTCACGGTCGGCGGGTCCTTGGTGCGGCCCGCCGTCATCGTCCGCGGGCCCTGGTCCGATCTGTATTGCTGACCCGATACCCGTAAAGCAGCAATCCGGCGCCCACCAGGAGCACCAGGGTCACTGCGGCAAAATCTCCCGCGATGAACTGTTCAGCGGACTGGAAAGCAAGGATCCCACCCAGCAACCCCAGCACGGCTGCGGGAATCAGCGGCCACTTCATCCGTTCTGTACGGCCGTCAACGTGGACGCGGACAGTGGACAGCACGGCGAACGTGGCCGCCAGGCCAAGCATGAAGATTGTCGCAGCCGGCAGCCCCTGCCACTCCTGGGGAAGGGCCACCACCACTGCCAGTACCAGCATGACGCCGCCCGGAATCAGGGCCCACCAGTGCGCGCGCTCACGGACATAGACCGCTCCAAAACCGCAAGCCATGAACACAAACAGCATCGTCCCGGCAGTCAGCCCTGTCGCAAGTTGGCTGGCGACCACCGTTGCTGCCAGCCCAAGGAAAACGGAGCCGGGGATGGCTGCCCACCAGTTTTCGCGCTGTTTGAAGAAAAGGCCCAGGAACACAGCTCCCACCGCGGTGAAGGTCAGGGGTGGTACGTATTCCCCGCTTCTGAGTAGATCAAGCTGATCCAGCAGCAGGAGTCCACCCATGGACATCAGGATAACCCCGGCAATGATGCTGGTTGTTGTCGTTTTCATCTACGCCTCCCTGATCTGCTCAGGCAGATGGGTGTTTGCCTCTTCAAGGCTAGGAGTCCCTTACGGCCCGTTTGTAGGGCCCAAAGCCCTACTACCAGGATCCCTAAAAGCCGGAGGAACTGCCCGAGCCGGAAAAACTTCCGCCCGTGCTCCCGTAGCCTGTGGTGCCGCTCTCTCCGCCCCGAACCGCGCTTACGCTGCTGACTCCGGAATCCAGCCCCGAGCTGAAGGTCGCCACGGAGAAAAACTGATAAGACGGGTAGACGGCGCCCAGGATGCTTGGCTCGTAGCTCCGGTGCCGGCCATGTCCGTGAGGATGGTTATCAGACGGAAACATCTCCTTGCGCATCAGTTCGGCTTCGCGCGTGTCCTTGGCATAGCCGTTGATCACCGTTTCAGCATGCTCCTGCAGAAGCGCTGCCAGTCGGGTGCGAGCAGCATAGAGGTGGTCGAGTGCCTCCTCCGGGGTGAACTTGTCTTCGCTGAGGGCAGCGGTCCAGCCTTCAATTTCACGAAGGCTCTCGTCCCGGAAAGACCTCAATGCCACGGCGCTTGCCGTGTCTCCCTGTCCGTGTCGTTTCGCAAGGAGCTGCTCCAGGCCGGCCAAATCGCTGCGGAATGGTGCCAGTTGCCGGTCCCACGCTGTAGGCCATGTACTCGTACGGTTGAGCAACGAGTTGGTGTCGGCAATGACGTCATCCAAAGCATCGAGTTCGGAAGCGGCGTCTGCGTATTGGCGGGTCAGCACCAAATTCCTTCGGCGGCTCAATTGGCGGCTTGTCAGTTCGTGGACCCGCTGCGACAGGTGGCTCGCCGCATCGTATCGAGTGAGGAAGTTGCGGTGCTTCTCCAACACCCTTCCACCGTACGACGATGCCGCAGGAATAGTGCCGGCGTTCAGTTCGGTCACCTCCAGATCCATGCTGACATTGGCGAAGCTGCGGTCCCCACGTTGGATTTCCCGTCGGTTTGCTGATCTTGCAACGGCCCGGAAAGTAATCCAGGCTCCCGCACCCACGCCCAAAGCTCCGGCAGAAATCCACATGGAAGCCACGAAAACGGACGATTCATACCATGGCTGGTTGATGAGCTCGGCCGCGCGCCGAACACCAGTGATGGTTCCTTCCGTCCATTGGGCATCACGCAGGAGTTCTTTGGAAGCCGCTTGAATGTCGGCGCGCTGCTCAGGCGACACTTTTCGGTTCTCACCCATGTACGTGCCAACATGCCGACCCACCGGATCAACGGCGAAGATGAAGAGACCGTCAGCCCACTTTTGACCGTCAGCGCTGATCCATTCCGGATGCCCGGCCCGGGCGAACCTCAGCACCTCCTCATTGAGGTTGTCCTCGGTGCTTCCGTTGTACGTGTACACCACAACTTTGGTGGGCTCGTGGAACTCAATGCCCTTAATCGCATCCACCAACGTTTTCCGGTCCAACACCCCCGCGCTGTCATAAACCTCCACCGCCGCGGGCGGAACCGCAGAGGCCACGGCAGGACCGCCGAGGCCAATCGTGAGAATCAGCAGCAGGTCCCAAAGACCCCGGGCCAACAGGGCCAATCGTGGCATTGGCACCTTTGACCTCAAATTGCGTTCCAGCCGTTGTCCGAGGCGAGCACAACGCCGTTGATGTTTGAGCCGTCCCGGCTCAAGAGGAAGGTGATCCCGGCGGCAAGTTCACTGGCTTCTGCGATGGGCTGAACGTTTGTTTGCATGAAGGGCCCCAGCACCTCGGCGGCGAGTTGGGACTTGAACTCGGCATGGATGTTGGTACGCGTGCCGCCAGGAGCCACCGCGTTCACGCGTATCCCCCGGCGTCCGTACATGACCGCGGCACTGCGCGTGAGACCGATGACAGCGTGCTTTGACACCGTGTAGGCAGTACCGGCCGCCGAGCCGCGCAGGCCTGCTTCGGATGACACATTGACAATGGATCCGTAGCCCGCCTCCAGCATGGTTGGCACCACGGCTCTCATCAGGCGCATCATGGACGTCAGGTTGACGTTCAGGACGTTCTCCCATGTGTGGTCATCGAGCTCGTGGACGGGCTGAAAGCTGTCCATGATGCCGGCAACATTGGCCAGTGCGTCAACGTAGCCCTCCGCCGCTGCCACGACACGTTGCACTGCGTCTTCCTGGCTGATGTCGCCCGCTACCGGAACGAGGTCCAGTTCCCCATTCGCGGCCTGCAGCTGAGCCAGGCCGTCCTCGCTGAGGTCACTGGCGATGACGCGACCACCTTCACGGGCCACCCGCAGTGCGGTGGCACGTCCTATGCCTGAGGCAGCCCCTGTAACGATCACTGTCTGGCCCGTGAAGCGGCCTGGGGTGATGTTTTCCTGCCAGATGACCATGGGAAGCTCCTTCGCGGACCTGCTTGCTGTATCGGCTGATCCGCTGAGAAGCTTGCGGCCCTGAATCCAAGCTAAAGCGGGATCTCCATGCACTCAGGGTCGCGTTTCACGGATGGCGCCGAACAGGGCCTAAAGGCCCTGAAGGGGATTGCTCACGGCGCGTCACCCTGGTAAATCAGCAGCCCAAGCTCAGGCGCCGGCGGGTTGGCGCCTAAGCGCGAGCAGATGATGGCGCCAGCACGGTTGGCATACGCGGCCACGATCAACAGCTCGTCCTCGGATAACGAGTTCAGCTTCTTCCTCCCTCCCGCACCGAGGGCGCCCAACCGGGCCAAGCCCGAGATGAGCCCTGCCATGAACGAGTCGCCCGCACCCACGGTATCCGCCACTCCGTAAGTGTCGTCGTCGAAGTGGGCCACGAGGTTGGTTCGCGGGCCGAGCCGCGAAACACCAACGGTGACGTTGAGTGGGCTGCCACCGGGATGCGCCTGGGATTCCGACGTTCGGGGGTCTTGGATGATGTCGACCAACGATTCGCCAACCACCGTGACCAAAACACCTGTGTGACTCATCGTCCCGGATACACCACGGCTTTGAGCTGGCCGGGCTGCTTGCCCGCCGTGAGTGCCGCCTCGGAGTCAGCGAGGCCGAACTTCCCGGTGACCAATATGTCCAGGTCGACTTTTCCGTCCGCCAAGAGTTGGATGGCGAGGGGCCAGGTGTTGGTGTAACGGAACACGCCGGAGAGCCAGATCTCGCGGTTCTGGATGTAGGAAACGGGCAGTTCGACGTCGTCCGCACCGAGTCCCACCAGGACCACGCGGCCCGCAGGTCCCACGGCCTTAATGCCGGAATGGACCGCCTGGGGTGCGCCGGAAGCGTCGATGAACGCATCGACGTCGAGCCCTTCCACACTGTCCGTTCTCGCGTTCAACGCGTGCGTCGCACCGTGTTCCAGGGCAAAAGCCAGGCGCTCTTCGGCGATGTCCGTGATGTGGATTTCGCTGGCGCCGAAGGCTCGGGCTGCTTGGCCGACGATGATGCCGATGGGGCCGGCGCCCGCGATCAGGACGCGGCTGCCGGGCTTGATCTCTGCGCGTTCACACGCCCATAGCCCCACGGAGAGAGGTTCGATCAGGGCGGCGGCTTCGTCGCTGACGCTGTCCGGGATGTCGTAGGCGAAGTCCGACTGGATGGTCACATACTCGGCGAATGCGCCGTCCACCGGAGGGGTGGCGTAGAACTCCATGTCGGGGCACAGGTTGTAGCGGCCCGCTTTGCACTGCTTGCAGGTACGGCACGGGCGTTGGGGTTCGACGGCGACCCTCGCACCGATGCGGGCAGGGTCCACAGAACTTCCGACGGCGGCAATCCGGCCCGCGAGTTCGTGGCCGAGGATCAGAGGATGGTCCACTACGTAGTCGCCGATCCGGCCGTGCTCGTAGTAGTGGACGTCGCTGCCGCACACGCCGACGGCGGCAACCTGTACCAGAACCTGGTCGGCTTCGAGCTGAGGGACGGGCAGCTTCTCCATGGTCATCTCGCCTTGCCGTTGCAGGATGGCGGCCCGCATCGTGGAAGGTAGTTCGGGCTGTCCGACGTGTGGGGTGTGGGTGGTTGAGGTAGTCATGAGGGGAATCCTTTGAAAGAAAAGTTACTTGACCGCACCGAGGGAAAGGCCTTGGACGAGCTTGTCCTGGGCTGCGAAGCCGGCAAACAGTACGGGGAGCGAAATGACGACGGCGGCGGCGCAGACTTTGGCGAGGAACAGTCCTTGGCCTGAGACGAAACCGGTGAGGAAAACGGGTGCTGTTCCGGCGACGACGCCGGTGAGGACCCGCGCCAAGAGCAATTCGTTCCAGCTGAAGATGAAACAGATCAGCGCCGTTGCCGCGATTCCCGGCATTGCCACGGGTGCTATGACCTTGCGGAGCGTAAGGAGCAGGTTGGCCCCGTCGATCTGTGCAGCTTCCAGCATTTCCACCGGCACCTCGGCCAGGAAGGACCGCATCATCCACACCGCTATAGGCAGGTTCATGGAGGTGTACATCAGGATCAGGAACCAGATATTGTCCAAGGCCCCCACTGTCCTGGCAAAAAGGTACAGCGGAAGGATTGCGGCCACCACGGGCATCATTTTGGTGGAGAGGAAGAAGAACATGACGTCAGTCCACTTCTTTACCGGCTTGATGGAGAGTGCATATGCGGCCGGAATGGCGAGGATAAGGACTAGGCCCGTCGACAAGATGGAAGCAGTGGCGGAGTTGATCAGTGACGGCCAGGGGCTGACACCGGACGTTTCTCCGAAGAACTCCTTGTAGGCGTCCAGGGTGAGGTTCGCCGCGAGGGAGGGAGGGTTGGTTGCTGCATCTGTTTCGGAGTGAAACGAGGTCAGGATCATCCACAGGACCGGTGCGGCGAACAACAACGCCAGCAGCCAAGCGGCGAGGCCAGCGGCGGTGTTGTTGCGCGTCGGGTCCATGCGGGACTTCCCCCGACGGCGGGCACCGGCTTGTGTGGCGGATGTGGTGTTGGCTTTGGCAGGAGTGAGCGTGCTCATCGTGCCGCCTCCTTCTTGAAGAGTGAAAAGACAGTGCGGAGTGCGAACGTGGCCACGATGATGGTCCCGATGACCACCACCACGCCCGCCGCTGAAGCCAGGCCGTATTCGTTGGCGAAGTAGAACGTCTGGTAGATCGCGTAGGGCAGGTTGGCTGTGCCGAGCCCGCCGGCGGTGAGGGTGAAGACGGCGTCGAAGTTCTGCACAATATAGATCGCGCCGAGCAGCCCGCCGAGCTCCAGGTACTGGCGCAGGTGCGGCAGGGTCAGGTGCCGGAAGATGGCCCACGGTGAGGCGCCGTCCATCTGGGCTGCTTCCACAGTGTCCATGGGCCGGGACTGCAGGCCCGCGAGCAGGATCAGCATCATGAACGGCGTCCACTGCCACACGAGCGAGATGATGACTGCCATCAGTGGCGCTTGGGACAACAAGTCCAGCTGGGGCGGGGTCGCACTGCCGAACAGGGACCAGATCCCCGTTAGGATCCCGTTGATGAGCCCATACGCCGGGTTCAGCAGGGCATGCTTCCAGATCAGGGCCGCCGCAACCGGCACCACCAGGAACGGTGCGATCAGCAGGGTCCGGGCCAGGCCGCGTCCGATGAATTTCTTGTTGAGCAACATGGCAAGGCCGAGCCCGATAAGCAGGCTGAGCAGCACCACGGAGACGGTGAGCACGATCGTGGTCAAGATGGCCTGGCGGAGGTCAGGGTCGGTGAGAACCGTGACGTAGTTCCCGAGCCCCGCGAATGCTGTCTTGTCCGGGCTCAGGCTGTTCCAGTTCAGGAACGAGATGATCAGGGTCACCACGAATGGAAGCTGGGTGACGATGATGAGGAAGACCAGTGCCGGGAGCAAGGGTGCGCGACGTGCCCATGCCACTGCGCGTTCGCGGGATCGGGGGCTTCGAGATGGTGCGGCTGTGGCATGTCCCGGGCGGGAGATACGCGCCGTTGCGGTAGTCATGATGTTCTCCTGCGGTTCCGTTAGTGCTTCTTGTACTTGTCGCCGACTTTTTGTGCGGCTTCCTGGCCCTTGGCCAACGCATCGGCCACACTGCCTTGACCGGCGATGGCTGAGCTGACGCCTTGGGAGACGTTGGTGCCCAGGGCAGCGAACTCGGGGATGCCGACGAACTGTATGCCGACGGCGGGCCGTTCCTGCATGCCGGGGTTTTTCGGGTACGCGTTTTCAATGGCAAAGCGTTCGGCTTTGAAGAAAGGCGCCGCGTTCTGGAAGTCTGCATTCTCGTAAGTGGAGATGCGCTTGCCGGAGGGGACCTTCGCCCAACCAAGCTCGGAGGCCACAAGTTCTTCGTATTCCTTGGAGCTGGCCCATGCGATGAACTTCCCGGCGGAATCCTGCTTCTTCGAGGCCGCCTGCATGGCCCAGGACCAGGTCCACAACCAGCCGGAAGACGCTGTCTGCTTCACCGGCGCTTGGACGTAGCCGATCTTGCCTTTGACCGGTGAGGCCTCGGCTTCGAGGGCGCCGGCGGCCGACGTGGCGTCGTACCACATGGCCACTTTGCTCTGGGTGAGGTTGTTCAGGCATTCGGTAAACCCGGCCTGGGCTGCTCCGGCTTCGCCGTGCTCGCGGACCAACGTGGTGTAGAACTCGGTGGCTTCCGTGAACTCGGGAGAATTGACCTTTGCGTTCCAGTCTTTGTCGAACCAGGTACCGCCGAAGGTATTCACTACAGTCGTGAGCGGCGCGAAGACCTGGCCCCAGCCCGGCTGGCCACGGAGGCAGATGCCCTTCATGCCCGGCTCGGCACCATCCACCTTGGCGGCAAGATCGGCCACTTCATCCCATGTCGGCTTCTCCGGCATGGTGAGGCCCTTGGCATCGAAAACATCCTTTCGGTACATCAGGAAAGAAGATTCACCGTAGAAGGGTTCGCCGTAGAGCCTGCCGTCGGTCCCGGTGAGGGAGGCCGTGTACGCGGGAAGGATGTCGGCCTGATTGAACTCCGCGTCCTTGGCAATATCGTCCAGAGGGGCCAGCCAGCCGTTGGCCGAGTAGAACGGGATCTCGTAGTTGGACAACGACGCGACGTCGTACTGACCGGCTTGGCTGGAGAACTCCTGGCTGATCTTCGCCCGGACATCGTTTTCCGGTAACACCGTGTAGTTGACGCGGATGCCGGTTTCCTTGGTGAAGTTATCCGCAGTCAACCTTTGCAGGTCCTCCATCTGCGGGTTGTTGACCATCAGCACGTTGATGCTGTTCTGGTCACCTGCCCCGGCTCCGCCCGCTCCGGCACATGCCGTGGCGGAAAGCGCAATGCACAGGGCTCCTGCTGACAGGGCTGCCGCACGTGTTTTTGGGCGCATTGAGGACTCCTTCGTTCTTCATGGGGGTGCGCAATCTCTGCACTCCGACTGCTGCGTAGGAGTACCAGACTTCAGAGAGGCGTACGCACCGGCTATCCGACGCGCCTCGCCGTGTCCCTCTACAGTAGGTGTGTGGGGTGGGACACAACTAGCGTCTTTGATGCCGCACTTCTGATACTTATTTTCGTCATGGACCGGAGGCCGTCATGAGTTCGGCGAATATCGAACAGGATGCAGCGGCACGGTTGGCAGAGCGGCTGCTGGGAATGCGCGCCAACCGGGAGGTCATTCCTGAAGACCCCCATCATTCGGTTCGCTGGCATGAGCATGACTACCCCAGCCCCATTGCTCGTTGGAACTATCACCCTGAATACGAGATCCATCTGATGCGTAAGGGCAGCGGCAAGTTCATTGTCGGCGACCACATCGGCACCTTTGAAGCCGGTCAGGTGGTCCTGGTGGGCTCAGGGTTACCGCATGACTGGGTCAGTGACCTGGAACCCGGCGAAGTCCTGCACAATCGGGACGCCGTCATTCAATTCGACCGACGGTGGGTGGATCAGACCGCCGCCTTGGTACCTGAAATGAGCGAGGTCAGGGACCTCCTGGATCAAGCCTCGCGAGGCATCGAGTTTTTCGGTGCCTCAGCACACGCGGCCGCCTTCTCAATTGAGGCCATGGGTGGGTCCACCGGGGTTGTCCGCCTGAACCATCTGATGGGACTGTTCGCGACTCTTAGCCGTGCACCAGGGAATGAACGGAAGTATTTGACTGAGGACTGGTTCAGGCCTCAGCTGGATGGCCAGGCGGAGGCTGTGGTGGACATCGTCCTGGAGTACGTCTTCAGCAACCACGCCGGCAGCGTCTCCATGGCAGAGGCGGCCTCGATGGTGGGAATGACCGAGCCCACGTTCTCCAAATACTTCAAAAGAGCAACAGGCCAGAACTTCAGCGACCTCGTCCGCAAGCTTCGGCTCGCCCACGCCCGCCGGCTACTGGAACGCACCGACAAAGCCGTGTCCGACATTTGCTACGAGGTGGGTTTCACCAACCTGTCCAACTTCAACCGACGTTTCTTGGCTGATAACGGGGAAAGTCCTCGCCAGTTCCGCAGACGTGTCCAAGGTTGATGAGACAGTCGGTTGTGCCAATAGGCCTAAGATTGCCGTGACCTCCAGGTCGCTGGTTTGGATCAGAAGGGCGGTACGGCATCGGTCCGAAGGCGCACTTCAGCCACAACCATGAAGGCCTCGCCGACGGGGCCCGCCGCTTCATGACCCTCCCCGGGATCCCAGCAAGTAACCCCGATATTGGTCCTGGGTGCCACCCCGCTGCCAGGCGTGGATTCCAGCCGCAACCCGCCGATCACACCCGGGCTCCGGTTGTCTCCATGCACACACGCGTCTACCCAACGCCCTGGACCGGGAGTTGTGGGCTCCCTGTGCAAAACGTGGGGTTGTACAAACTACTTACACGCGTTGGGGGAAGGATTCCACCTTGGCCGGGTCGCCCTCTACGACGTCGCCCAGCGCCTCGTCGATCAGCTGCAGCGTCTCCTTCCCGAGGACCAGGTCGGCCGCCTTGACAGTGTCCTCCAGCTGTTCCGGCCGGCTGGCACCGACGATAGCTGCCGACACGTTGGGATGCGCCAGGACCCAGGCGACTGCCAGCGTGGCCAACGGCACGCCAAGGTCATCGGCGATCGGGTTGAGTTTTTGCACACGCTCCAGCACCTCAGGCCTCACGAACCGGTGCCCGGTCTTCAGTTCTCCCTCCGGGGTGCTGAAACGACTGCCCGTCGGAACTGTGGACGTGCCGTACTTGCCGCTGAGTACGCCTTGTGCGAGCGGCGACCAGCACACCTGGGTGACCCCGAGCTCTTCGCATGCGGGTACGACTTCGGTCTCGATGACGCGCCAAAGCATGTTGTACTGCGGCTGGCTGGAAAGCAACTGGATACCAAGCCCGGCTGCCAAAGCGGCACCGGCGCGAATCTCCTCTGCCGTCCACTCCGAGACGCCGATGTAGTGTGCCTTGCCGGCATGGACGATGTCCGCGAAGGCGCCCATGGTCTCCTCGAGCGGAGTTTCGTAGTCGTAGCGGTGCGCCTGGTAGACGTCGACGTAGTCCGTCTGTAGACGGCGCAACGATCCGTTGATGGATTCCATGACGTGTTTGCGGGACAGTCCGCGGTCGTTCTTCCCCGTGCCTGTTGGGAAGTACACCTTGGTCATGACTTCAATCCCTTCGCGCCGCGAGCCTTTGAGGGCGACCCCGAGCATGGTTTCCGCCGCGGTCCCCGCATAGGCGTCTGCGGTGTCGAAGGTCGTCACGCCAAGGTCCAGGGCCTTGCGCACGCATGCCGTCGCGACATCCTGGTCCACTGTTTCCCCGTGGGTGGCCCAATTGCCCAAAGCGATCGCGCTGACGTACATTCCGCTGTTGCCGAGTTTCCTGTAGTGCATGTGCATTCCTTTCCACGTATTTTGCGCGCTACGGCGTGACCTTGAGTTCCCGGATGGTCAGTTCCCGGAACGTCGCTGCACCTTCGTGGGCGTAGAGCCGGATGCCGTCATCGCCGTCGAGCGGGAAGACCCGGTGTGAGTGGACCACGCGCCCGTCGCCGACGAACATCTCGACACTTGTACGATCCACCAGGATGCGTAGCGTGAGTCTTCCGGCGGCGGGGTCCACCGGGGTTTGGGTTTCCCCGGCCGTGGGGTTGACGGTGGGACGGCGGTTGACGTAACTGAAGGGGCCGCGCAGATAGGCGCCGGCTGCAACGTGCCTGCCTCCTCCTGGTGCACGGCGTAGCTCGAAACCGAGATTGGCCGGTGGCGCAGCCGGATCCCACTCCACCTCGCAGCTCAGATCGTAGGCGTTCGAGCGGACCTTCAGGTCGTAGGTGCCGGCAACAGCCACATCACCCAGCCGGTGTGTGCGCTGCACGTGGTTGCCCAGCGCAGACGTGGGGGTGGAGGCGAGGTAGTAGGCGCCCTTTCCACGCTTGAGCCGTATATCGCGCACGATCATGTCGTCGCCGTTGTAGCCGTCAGTGGCCAGGGTGGGTGTGTTGTGGGGGTAGTCCCAGAAATTGGCCCATCCGATCGCCCGCCGCAGGGTTGGGTCCTCCGCGCCCGACGCTGTGTGATGCGGGTAGGTCACTGCGCCATAGAAATCGAAGCCGTAATCGAGCCATTCCGGCTCGGCATGGTCGGGTGTAAAGGAACTGCCATCGAAAGCGCCGGTCCAATACGCATACGTCGCGGGCAGTCCGCGGCCCTTGCCGTTCGCGCTGGTGCCCAGGACCCAATGGGAGGTGCCGTCGTCGGCCGTCATTTGGAAGAGGTCAGGGCACTCCAGAAGCCCCAGGTCACTGCGGACAAACTCACCAACACGCGTCCATGACCGCAGGTCCGGGGAGGCGTAGAAACCAAGCTTCTGCCCCTCGGCGTTGGCCATGAACCACCGTTCACGGTCCGCGTCCCGGATCACCTTTGGATCGCGGAAATCGTGCACCCCCGGGTTGGGCAGCACAGGAGCCGCACCTCCCGGCGTGAACGAGCGTCCGCTGTCCGTGGAGTACCAAAGGTACTGGGCTTGGCGGCCTTCCGGCGCCTGGGTGACAAGTGCTATGACAGCACCCGCACCGTATCCTGCAGTATTTCGCTCGTCCACTACCAGGCTTCCGGACCAGCAGTCGCCGTTGCCGTTGCTGAACTTCGGGATCGCAACACCCCGGTCCCGGAACGCGACATGATCCGTGGTGCTGGCCCGGCGCCAGGACGTGCCGCCCCCACCAGTGATGTAGTCGGCGTTGTACAGGTAGTAGTAGTGGTACTCCCCGTCCAGGTAGATGGGTCGTTGGGGATCGTTCTTCCAGTTGTCGCTGACGCTGAAGTGATACTCGGGGCGCATCCTGGTTGGTCCTTTCGGGGGGCTGCCTGCCGCCGAGGCGGGGCCGGACAGCGCCAGGGATCCGCCCAGTGCAACCGCACCGGCGCCTGCCAGTAGTCCGCGGCGGGAGACTGATGAAGAATCTTTCACGTGGTTCACTTCCGTTCCGTCAGGAGGCTGCGGGTGTCGTCAAACACCGCGGCCATGGCCCAGGCTTCAAATGAGAGGAGCCGCACCGTACCTTCAGCGACGGCCAGTGTTACGCGCCCGCCGCCCTGGGTCGGGTAGACGCGGGCAGTGAGCGGCTTGCCGTTGGCGAAAATTTCGACGGCGGACCGGTCCACCAGAACGCGCAGGCGAACCCGTCCGTCCGTCATGGGAAGGGGTCCGGACTTCTCCTCCTTGTCAACGGCCGGGTCGAGGCTGCTGCGGGTCCGGTCAAGATGCATCATGCCGGTGGGGCTTCCGTCAGCTGAGCGGCCCAGAATGACCACCGTCTCCTCGGCGCCGTCCACGCATCCAAGCAGTCCCAGACGCAGCTCTGCACCCGCGGAGAGCTGCAGCTCCACCTCAAGGTCCAGTTGGTCGCCGGAAACACCGGTATCCATGGACGTTCCGGCCACCAGCACCTGCGCAGGCACACTGACGTGGTTCCTGCGCAACGTTTCGATTTCGGGCACGGGTGCGAACTCGAGGGTTCCGTCGTTGGCCAACGTGGCGACCCGCGGCAAGCTCATGACCCCGGACCAGCCGGCTTCCACCATGGCTGCGTCGCTGCGTCCTTCCTGCATCCAGCCGAACATGATCCGCCGGCCGGACTCATCCCGGAAAGACTGGGGTGCGTAGAAGAAGCGGCCGCCGTAATCGAGCCGGTGCAGCGCCTCGGGCTCGAAGGTGTCGCCGGCATAGCGACCCGTCCAGTACAGCGGGTGGCGGGTTTCGCCGTCGTTCCACGCGGAGAAGACCAGCACATCCGTCGAGTCCCCAGCATGTGCAGACCCCAACGCTCCTCGGCCTGCACGGAACAGATCGACGCATTCCCACATGGTCCCTGTCCAGTCAGGGGCTCCAGGATCACCATGGGAGGCATCCCCGATGAACAACGGCCCAATGTAGTCCCAGGAGCGAAGATCAGAAGACTCGTACAGAAACGCAGTGCCTCCGACGTCCCGAATCCCCGAACCCACCAGCTGCCGCCAGGTGCTTCCCTCCTGCCATACGCAATGATCGCGGTAGGCCGTAATGTCCACCCCGGTGGGCGGGGCGCCGATGACCGGGTTTCCGGGGTCCTTGGTCCAGTCGAGCAAGTCCGGAGTTCCGGTGGCGACGCAGGGCAACTCCCTGCCCCCTGACCGCCCGGAGTACACCAAGGTGGGCGTGCCGCCGTCGTTCACCAGGACCCCCGACCAACAGCCCTCGGCGTCCGGTCCCGCAGACGGTTCCAAAGCCACTGGCTGGTCAATCCAGGAGACCAGGTCGGTGCTGGTGGCATGACCCCACTGGATACGGTGGTGGAAGGCACCCTCCGGGTTGTACTGATAAAAGAGGTGGTAGGTGCCGTTCCATTGGCTGACGCCATTGGGATCGTTGAGCCAGCCGGCCGGGGAGACGAAATGGAAACGTGGCCTCAACGGATCGGCTTCAGCGCGGGCCACCAGTTCCTCTGTCGGAACCGTTGCGTGCGGATGGGTCAGTTCAGTCATGCGGAAACCTCTTCTTGAGCCGTCGACGCCGGGTGGCCGGGCTGGATTGGTTCACTCGCCAGGGCGTGGCCGCCGGCAGCGGCCCATGGGCGGTACAGGTGGCAGCGCACCCAGTGACGGTTTTCGGGCTCCCCTACCTGGTGGCGGACGGGTTCTTCAGCCGAGCAGGCCTGGTTCGGATCGCCGTCGAACACGCAGTGCGTCGAGGCCATGACAGCCTGACGCAGTTCGGCCCGGCGGACGGGATCGTACGAGCCTGCCCGGGCCGGATCCGGTACGGCCGAGACCAGCAGTTGCGTGTAGGGGTGCGCCGGGTTGGCCAACAGGTCCAGGGATTCGCCCTCTTCAACGAGCTCCCCGGCGAACATGACCGCCGTCCGGTCGGCCAGGTAGCGGGCGGACGCGAGGTCATGGGTGATGTACAGCATGGAGATGCCTTGCTCGTCGCGGAGCTTGCGCATCAGGTTCAGCACGCCGATCCGGACAGAAACGTCCAGCATGGAGGTAGGCTCGTCGGCCAGGATGACCTGCGGTTCAACGGCCAGGGCCCGGGCGATCGCTACGCGTTGGCGCTGCCCTCCCGAGAGCTCGTGCGGGTATGAGTTCAGCATGTCAGCTTCCAGGCCGACGGTGGTCATGAGTTCTTCCAGCCGCCGCCGGGTCTGTTCCTCGGAGCCTCCGCCCTTGCCGTGGATCGCCAGGGAACGCCGGAGGAAATGCTCGATCCTGTGGGCCGGGTTCAAGGAGCCGAAAGGGTCTTGGAACACCATCTGCAGCTGGGACCGAAAGGCCCGGGACGCTTGGAATCGATCCCGTTTGAGGACATCGACGCCATCAATGAGGATCTCCCCCGAGCTCGGCTTTTCGAGCCTGGCGACACAGCGGGCCAGGGTGCTCTTACCGGAACCGGACTCGCCCACGAGGGCAACGATTTCACCCTTGCCGATGGTCAGATCGATGTTGTGCAGGGCCCGGACGGAATCGCGGGAGAACAAGCCGCCTATCGGGAAGGTCTTTCCCAGGCCGCGAATCTCAAGGGCAGGGGTGCTGGTTTTGGACACGTCCGAGGGGGTCATCAGGGAGTGGCTCATCGTGCAGCTCCTTCGAAGTCAATCGAATCAATCACCGAAGTGTCGGCACCGAACGGGGCCACAAAATGGCCGGGTGCTGCTTCGGCAAGGTCCGGGATGTTCCGGAACTTCACGCCGTCGGGCAGCCCCGTCAACGGAACGCGGGGACCGGTAAGGGGTGGAAACGCGCCCATCAACGCCTGCGTGTAAGGATGGCGGGGGTTGACGTAGACATCCTGGGCCTTGGCGGTTTCCACGATCCTGCCGCCGTACATGACGGCCATGCGGTGCGAGAGTTCCACCATGAGGGACATATCGTGCGTGATGAACAGGACGGAGAAGCCGAGCTCGCGTTGAAGGTCCTTGATTTGGGCCATGATCTCCTGCTGCACCACCACATCCAGTGCTGTGGTGGGTTCGTCCAGGATCAGCAGTGACGGCTTGAGCGCCACGGCCATGGCAATGACGGCACGCTGACGCATTCCGCCGGAGAGCTGGTGCGGGTAAGACTTGAGCCGGGCGGGGTCGATCCTCACCAGCTCCAGCAGCTCACCGGCACGCCGCCTTGATTCCTTGCGGGAGTAACCGGCGTGGGTGGTGAAGATGTCCACGATCTGTTCGCCGATGGTCATCACCGGGTTCAACGAATTCATGGCCGACTGAAACACCATCGCCACGTCCTGCCACCGGAAGCGCCGCAGCTCTTCCGGGCTCATGGCCAGGACGTCCTTGCCGCCGAAGGAAATGCTGCCGCCCGCGATCTTTGCCGGATCCTTCAGAAGCCTCATGATCGAGTTGGCAATGGTGGACTTGCCGCAGCCGGACTCCCCCGCCAGACCGAATACCTCGCCGGTACCGATGCTGAAGGAAACGTGGTCGACGGCGGTGGTGGAACGGGTATCGCCGATGTACTTGACGGTGAGGTCCTTGACGTCCAGGACGGGCTCGTGGGAGCCGAAGGAAACTTGGGAGATGGTCATTTGGCGGTGCTCGTTTCGGTGTCTTTCGGGGTCTTGATCTTTCGCAGCCGCGGATTAGTGACTTCGTCCACGGCGTAGTTGATCAGGGCAAGGGCGAACGCAACCAGTGCGATGCACACGCCCGAGGGTACGAAGACCCACCAGCTTCCAGTAAGCAGTGCGCCTTCGTTGCCGGCCCAGAAGAGGTTGTTGCCCCACGAGACCGTGCTGACATCGCCCAGGCCCAGGAATTCCAGGCCCGCTTGGGCGCCGATGCCGTAGATCACGCAGGCAAGCAGGGTGCCCATGACGATCGAGGCCATGTTGGGCAGGATCTCGCGGAACATGATCCGTCCTGCCCGTTCGCCGGACACGACGGCCGCAGCGACAAAATCCTTGGACCGGATGGACAGTGCCTGGGAGCGCAGGACGCGGGCAGAGCCGGCCCACCCCGTGACCACAAGAACCAGGATCACGGTCCCCAGGCCGGGCGGAAGGAAGGCAGCCAGGATGACCAGCAGCGGCAGGCCGGGCAGAAGCAGGAAGACATTGGTGACCAGCGACAGGGCTTCGTCAATGAACTTGCCGAAGTACGCCGAGGCCAGGCCCACCAGAATCCCGATGAAGGTGGATGCCAGGCCCACCGTCAGTCCCACGAAGAGAGAACTCCGCGAGCCGTGGACGGTCAGCGCCAGCACGTCCTGTCCCTTGGCTGTTGTACCCAGCCAGTGCTCCGCATCCGGTTCCAGGGACGCCATCGCGGTGATACGCGACGGGTCGCCGGGGAACAACACCGGCGCAAGGAGGGCCAACGCAATGAACACGATCATCACCATCATGCCCAGCAAGGCCTTCTTGTTCGTGATCAGTCCGTGGATGAAGCTTCGGTTGGGTTTGCGGGCAGCCGGAGTTTGAGTGGGCTGCTTCAGAAGTGCGGTTGTCATGATCAGTCCTCTAGTTGCCGCGCACGCGCGGGTCGAGGCGGACGTACAGGATGTCCACCAGGAAGTTGGCCAGCAGCACAGCAGCGGTGATGGTCAGGAACAGGCCCTGCATGAGCGGATAGTCGAGGCCCTGGACTGCGTTCAGCAGTTGGTATCCGACGCCCGGATAGGCGAACACCACTTCAGTCAGCAGGGCACCGCCCACCACGAATCCCAGTCCCATCCCAAAGCTCGTCACCGAGGGCAGCATGGCGTTGCGTGCTGCGTAGCGGAGCATGATGCGGCCCGGGCGGAGTCCCTTGGCTTCGGCCATGGTGATGTAGTCCTCGGAATTGGTGGCGATCATGGTGTTCCGCATACCCAGCATCCAGCCGCCAACGGAGACCAGCACGATCGTCAGCGCCGGCAGCACAAGGTGCGCGCCGACGTCGCCGATGAACTCCCAGGTGAACGCCGGCTCCAAACCGTCGGTGAACGCATGCCGGATCGGGAACCAACCCAGCACCACACCGAACAGGTACAGCGCACCCATCGCAAGCCAGAAGTACGGGAACGAACCGATGAAAACCAGCACCGGAGGGAGCGCTGAGTCGATCGCTCCACCGCGCCGCCATGCGGCAAGGATGCCCAGCAGGTTACCCACGACGGCGGCTATCACCAGCGCGGTCCCGCCGAGCAGCAGCGTCCAGCCGATCTGGGACGAAATGACTTCGGTGACCGGAGTGGGGAAACGGGAGATGGAGACGCCCATCTGCCCGGTGAAGATGTTGTGCAGGTAGTCGATGTATTGCTCCCAGATGGGCCGGTCGTCAACGCCCAGCAGCTTACGCAGGGCCTCGATCTGTTCCGGTTGCATTCGGTCCTGGGAGCGGGCAAACATGCGGGACACGGGATCTCCCGGCATGAAGCGCGGAAGCATGAAATTCAGGGTGATGGATGCCCAGAAGGCGATCAGGTAGAAACCAAGGCGGCGCAGGATGAAGCGCACGGTTTCCCTCCATTCGGGAATTGCGGAAAGTGTGGAAGGGCACGCCCGGCGGCAGTGACCGGTTCAGCGGCAAGCTGGCGACGTTGTGGCAGCGGGGATCCGCCGGGCGTGCGATGTGAAGAGTTGCAGAGATTACTTCCGCGGTTCCAGGGTGGTCAGGACCAGCACCGTCGTAGGTGAACGGACGGAGAGCGTGGCGTACGGGTTGTCCTCGGTGGGCCAGCCGGTGAAGCGGGTGTCATTGAAGGCACCCCATTCGGGGCCCGAGAACAGCGGCACCAGCGGTGCGACGTCGTTGTACTCTTCCTGCAGCTTGTTGGCGATGTCCTTTTGCCTGGATTCGTCCGTCTCCGCGACGAAGTCGGCCAGCAGGGCGTCAGCCTTCGTGTCTCCGAAGCGGTGGTAGTTATCGAACGTCTTCGTGCCTACCGGTTTGACCGTGGCAGTGCCCATGGAAGTGTTGAAGTACTTGTATGGGCTGGGATCGTTGGCGCTCCAGACGATTCCGGAGTCGAAGTCACCGGTTTCGTATCCGGCAACCACAGCCGCCCAGTCCGGCGACTCGACCTTGGCCGTAACACCTACCTCGGCCAGGTTTTGCGAAATGACGTTGGCCACGGACAGCCAGTCAGAGGATGTGGCACCTACGGAAATCTTGAATTCGAAAGGCTTGCCGTCCTTAAGCGTGCGCTTCCCGTCAGCTCCCTTGGGGTATCCCGCTTTGTCCAGAAGTTCGTTGGCCTTCTGCACGTCATGGTTGGTCCACGTGCAGTTGTCCTTCACCTGGGCGTTCTTCCAGGTCTCGTAGTTTCCGGACAGGCCGGTGCAGTCCGCCGGCTTGGCGTAACCGCTCATGCCGATCTTGGTGACCTGGTCACGGTCCACGGCCATGCTCAATGCTTTGCGGACGTCGACATCGTTGAACGGCGCCTTGGTGGTGTTGAGCTGCCAGTTGATCATTGCACCGGTGGCAGGGAACCAGTATTGGCGGTGTTCCTTGTCTTTCGAAACAAAGGTCTTTTCAATGTTGGGAATGTACTGCGGAGCCCAGTCAACGTCCCCGTTCGCTGCGGCGAGGTTGGCGCCGTCGTTTCCTGCGAAAGCGAGCATCTTGATGCCGGCGATCTTCTGCTTTTCAGGCTGCCAGTAGTTGGGGTTCTTCTTCAGTACGAAGGACTGGGCCTGGAAAGTATCAACCTCGGTATATGGCCCGGTACCCACCGGCTTGGCATTTGCATCCTTCTCCGGGTCCGGCAGAGCGGACCAGATGTGCTTGGGCAGGATGCTGAGCTGGCCGACGTCGTAGAGGGCCGGCGACCACGGCTTGTTGAAGTTGAAAGTGACCTTATTGCCCTCGGCGGTGACGGTGTCCAGGTACTCAAAGCCGCCCTTGATCTTCTTCTGCAGTTCGAAGGTGTAGGCAACGTCGTCAGCCACGAAGGGCTGCCCGTCGGACCATTTCACGCCGTCACGGAGAGTGAAGGTGACCGATTTGCCGTCCTGTGCAGCTTTCCACTCCGTGGCCAGCCACGGCACCGTTTCTCCCTTGGCCGGGTTAAAGATCAGGAGGGATTCATAGATGGACTGCTGGACCATTGGGTTCACCGTGGGTGCGAACGGGTTGAAGTTCTGCACGAAGGTGCCCATGTCCTCCCGCGGGATGGTGAGGAACCCGCCGGCGTTCGCTCCGGCGTCGGAGGTGCCTGTTTTGGCGACGTTTGCCGTGCAGCCGGTGAGCAGCATCGCGCCCACTGCAAGGCTTGCCGCCGTTATCCGGGCAGCCCGGAAGTATCGGGGTTGTGTCATGATGGTTATCTCTTTCCTATCTTCATCGTCCAAGGTGAAGGGGTGGGTAGGGGTTGCTCTTCGGCGTTGATTTCGCGGTCAGACCGAAGAGCGTTCTAGCAGCGGACAGTCGACCAATTGCTGGTCGGCAAGGATCGGCTGTCCTGCTGTAAGAGCGGCGAGCGTTTGGACGCCCAGGGCGCCCATTTTTTCGAACGGCAACGCAACCGTGGTCAATTTTGGCCGCAGGTAGGCCGCAATGAGTTCCTGGTTGTCGAAGCCGATCACGGCGATGTCCCCGGGGATGGTCAGGCCCCGTTCCTTAATGGCGTCATAAGCGCCCATCGCCATACGGTCATTGAGGCAGAACAGCGCCGTCGGCCTGTCTTGTGGCGGATAGCGGTCCAGGATGTGGCACGCGGCTTCGTAACCGCCGTCGGCCGTTGCGTACCCCGACACCACCAGTTCGGGGTCCAGCTCCAGTCCGGCGACGGCGAGTGCTTCGCGGGCACCCTCCAGACGCCCCACTGCGGCCGGAATGGCCGGGTCCAGGTTGATGACTCCGATCCGGGTGTGGCCCGCTTGGAGCAGGCGTTCGACGGCAACCCGTCCGCCCGCACGCTCATCCGGGACGATCGAGGGCAACTTTCCGTCCGCGTCGAAGCAATTGATCAGTACGGTGGGGACTTCGTTGGCACTTTCGGGGACGTGAACGCCCCGGTGAAAGGTGGCTGCGTAGAGGAGTCCTTCCACTCGTTGTTCCAACAGCTTCTCCGTAGCAGCATCTTCCAGGCCCTCGTTGGGTCCCACGGCATCGGCCTGGTCGGAGGGCGCGATGAGCAGGAACCGGCGGTCAAGCCAGGCCTGGTCCTGGGCTCCTTTGATGATGTCGACGGCGAACGGCGCCGTAACGATCTCCGTCACGATCCCGTACCAGTCACTGCGGCGGGACGCCAGCGCACGGGCGCCGGCATTGGGGCGGTAGCCCAATTCCTGCACGGCATCGTTGATCCGGGTGCGGGTTTCTTCGGAGATGCTCGCATTCTCCCGGTTGCTGAGCACAAACGAAACAGCTGTGCGGGAAACGCCGGCGTGCTTGGCAACGTCCTTCATGGTGACTCCCCGCTGCTTTACAGCCACGGGAGTGTCTGGGTTGGTGCTTTTCGCCATCGAATGCTCCGGTGTTCTTCGCTGATCCAGATCTGCGCCAAACCTTGTTGTTTGGCTGGCCCGGGAGGAAAGCTGCGTTGGTAACGCGCGTTACCTTCCGGACATGTGACTCAGGTTACCCGCGTTACTTCACCTCTGTCAACACTCTTTTTTCGCTTATGAACGCGTTTGGGGTGCTCAACGTGAAACTGACGCTCGCAGCCGGAAAGGCACGACGGCGGGATACGGCCCCGCCGCCGTCGTCCGCCGATACCGCGCTACTTCGCCAGCGCTTCCTCCAACCAGG
This sequence comes from Paenarthrobacter nitroguajacolicus, assembly GCF_031455195.1. Taxonomy (GTDB): domain Bacteria; phylum Actinomycetota; class Actinomycetes; order Actinomycetales; family Micrococcaceae; genus Arthrobacter; species Arthrobacter nitroguajacolicus_D. The sequence goes on from NZ_JAVDSH010000001.1 coordinate 589,579, forward strand.
ACCTCAACACCGGCGCGGGAGCCGCGCCGGCCTGCCTCGCGACGACCTTGCCATCGACGATCACCATCAACGTCGGCACTGCCTGTATGGCAAACCTGGCCGAAAGCTGTGGCGAATGGTCTACATCAACCTTCACAAGTTTGACCTGCCCGGCGCGTTCGTGCGCGAGCTTGTCCAGAACGGGGCTCACCATCCGGCACGGACCGCACCACACTGCCCAAAAGTCCACCAGCACCGGGACGCCGGACCGTTCGGCGATCGCGCCGAAGTCGTCGTCGCCCGCTTCAACCACCCAAGGGAGGTCCCGGTGGCAGTTCCCGCAGCGCGGCCGCCCGTCAGCCACGGCCGGAACACGGTTCGACGTGCCGCAATGAGGACACTTGATGATGGCTTTGTTCATGTTGTTCAGCCTCCGTAAGCTCCATTGTGCTGTAATCAAGCGCCGGATTCGAGGCCAAATAGTGCCTTCATAATCACTACGTCCACCGCGATACCGCCGAGCGGCAGGGACGCGCCACCGGGGTCTCCCCTGGTGACCGTCGGCCACCGCAAGGCTTGATACCTTCGGGAAGCCGGAAGGTGCTCCGCGCTCGTGGTCAGGATTGCCATCGGAAGCGGCCCGCCGGGTGTAGTTCGTCGCCGTTTAGAAGTGGGGGGAATTGCGAACGCCTGCAGCACCCACTCCCTTGGCCCGGCCCGCGCAGGCACGTTAGGTGAGGACTTGGCCAATGCCGCCTCTTCCGTCGAGGAGCACCAGGGCTGGATGACATGGATGTTTACCGGGCCACTCCAGAACGCCCTGTTCCTTCGGAAAGACCCGCCCACCCAGCTTCAGTCAGTCGAGTAGCGCTACGCCGAACTCAGCGACCACGGCCCGCAATTCCCCGAGGTAGCGCTGCGCCTGGTCAGTGAGTGGAATCGCGGCGTGGCCGATCCAGCCGATCTCGATGCGTTCGTCAACGTCCAGCGGGATGGCGACGATCTCCGGGTCGAGCTGCCCGCTGATGATGCCCGTCGAGATCGTGTAGCCGTGGAGCCCGATCATGAGGTTGAAGATCGTCGCGCGGTCAGATACCCGGATCTCTTGTTTACTGGACAAGGTGGAGAGAATCTCCTCGGCGAAGTAGAAAGAGTTGTTCGCACCTTGATCGAAGGTTAGACGCGGCAAGCCGGCGAGATCATCGAGAGTCGCACGTTCTTTTGAGGCGAGCGGGTTTTTCCGTGAAATGAAAATGTGCGGATCGGCGAGGAAAAGCGGAGTGAACGCGAGCCCGGATTCCCGGAGCAGCTTGTCGATGACCTTCCGGTTGAAATCGTTCCGGTAGAGGATGCCTATCTCGCTGCGGAGCGTCCGGACATCCTCGATGATGTCCCAGGTGCGGGACTCGCGCAGCGAGAACTCGTATTCGGCCACATCAGTGGCCTTGACCATACGGACGAAGGCGTCCACCGCGAACGAGTAGTGCTGCGTTGACACCCCGAGCAGACGTCGCCTTGGTGGCCTGCCGAGGTAGCGCTGCTCGAGGAGAGCGAACTGCTCGACGACCTGCCTCGCATAGCCGAGGAACTCTACCCCGTCGGCGGTGAGGGTGACTCCGCGGGCGGAGCGAACCAGGAGCGCGCGGCCCACCCGGGCCTCAAGGTCCTTCATCGCAGCGGACATCGTCGGCTGGGCTACGTAGAGAAGATCTGCAGCCGCGGAGATGGACCCCTCTGCTGCAACTTCTATGAAGTAGCGAAGTTGCTGCAGGGTCAATCCGCTCGAAATTTGGGCCATAGGAAGATTCTATATGGATGCATAGTAACCACTAGTTACTTGATACCCCTCGAAAGGCTGCACCATGGATGTATCACCTTCTGAAAGGCCGTCTCCGGCCCATCAACGGATAGGCAGCACATGGCAGACGACTTCACCTTCAGCATCAGCAGGACCCCCTTCAACGAGGACTACTCCCCGGCGGAAGGCTCGCGGATCACGACTAACTTCGCCAACCTGGCACGGGGCGAGCACCGCCAGGAGAACCTCCGCAACGCCTTGACCATGATTCGGCGCCGCTTCAACGATCTCGCAAGCTGGGACAACCCGGACCGGGACCGTTACACGCTCGAGCTTGAGATCGTCTCCGTGCAGATAGAGTTCACTGCCGAAGGTACGGATCAGCAGTTCCCCCTGTTCGAGGTACTCGACATCCAGATCGTCGACCAGCTGAACGGGGTCCGCCACCAAGGGATCGTCGGGAACAACTTCTCCTCCTACGTCCGTGACTTCGACTTCAGCGTCGTGCTGCCAGCGGCAGCAGCGGAGTCGGGCAAGCCCACCGTTCCCGAGGACTTCGGCGATCTTCACGGCAAACTGTTCCAGCAATTCCTCGATTCACCGGCGTGCCAGGAACGTTTCCCGCAGCCGCCAGTGGTGTGCATCAGCGTCTCAACGAGCAAGACGTACAGGCGAACAGAGAACCATCACCCGGTCCTGGGGGTCGAGTACCAGCAGGACGAGTTCTCGCTGACAGACGCGTACTTCGCAAAAATGGGGCTGCAGGTTCGCTACTTCATGCCACGCGGCAGCGTTGCGCCGCTCGCCTTCTATTTCCGCGGCGACCTGCTCAACGACTACTCCAACCTGCAGCTCATCGGCACGATCAGCACCATGGAGACTTTCCAGAAGATCTACCGCCCGGAGATCTACAACGCCAACTGCGCCGCTGCCCACGTCTACCAGCCGAGCCTGGGAGAGCAGGACTACTCGCGGACCCATATAGATTACGACCGCGTCGAGCGCAGTCAGCTCGCGATCACTCAGGCGAAGTACACGGAGGAACACTTCATCACTCCCCACAAGGATCTATTGGACCAGTGGACCGCCAAATACCCCGCCCTCGTCAACTGACCCACGGAGAATCGCCAATCATGAACACACTTTTGCCCACCACCGTTGTCGGAAGCCTGCCGAAACCATCGTGGCTCGCACAGCCGGAGACTCTGTGGTCCCCGTGGAAACTGGACGGAGATGGGCTGCTCGAAGGCAAGCAGGATGCGCTACGCATCGCCATCCACGAGCAGACCCGCCGCGGCATCGACATCGTCAGCGACGGCGAGCAAACCCGCCAGCACTTCGTCACGACCTTCATCGAGCATCTCAGTGGCGTCGACTTTGAACAGCGCAAGACCGTGCGCATCCGCGATCGCTACGACGCAAGCGTGCCGACCGTCGTCGGACCGGTGCGCCGCGAGCGTCCTGTATTCGTCGAAGACGCAAAGTTCCTCCGCGCAACCACAGACCGGCCGATCAAATGGACTCTTCCCGGTCCAATGACTATGGTGGACACGCTCTTCGATGACCACTACAAGAGCCGCGAGAAGCTGGCCTGGGAGTTCGCTGCGATCCTGAACCAGGAAGCGAAAGAACTGGAGGCCGTCGGCGTGGACATTATCCAGTTTGACGAGCCCGCATTCAATGTCTTCCTCGATGAGGTCAAGGACTGGGGCGTGGCTGCGCTTGAGAGGGCGGCAGAAGGGCTGCGTGCGGAGACCGCCGTGCATATCTGCTACGGCTACGGGATCAAGGCGAATACTGACTGGAAGGCGACGCTCGGTTCACAGTGGCGGCAGTACGAGGAAACATTCCCGCTGCTTCAGAGCTCCAGCATCGACATCATCTCGCTGGAATCCCAGAACTCCCACGTGCCCATGGACCTCATCGAGCTCCTCCGCGGCAAGAAGGTCATGCTCGGGGCAATCGACGTAGCAAGCGAGACCATCGAGACCCCGGAGGACGTCGCCAACACCCTCCGAAAGGCCCTGCAGTTCGTCGATGCGGACAAGCTCATCGCCAGCTCCAACTGCGGCATGGCACCGTTCCCCCGCGACGTCGCACTGGCCAAACTGAGTGCTCTCAGCGCAGGGACGACCATCATTCGCGAAGAACTTGCCCGCTCTGCAACCACGGTGTCATAACCATGTTTCACGTCTACCCCCCAGACACCTGGCTCGAGACTCCCAAGCCAGGCTTCCCGTCCTCCCTCTCGGCCGACGACTTCAAAGCACTGTTCCGTGGTCACCCGGGAGGTGTCGCCGTCATCACGGCGGATGCGGGCGAAGGACCGGTAGCGTTGACGGTATCGTCCGTGGTGTCTGTGAGTGCCGAACCTCCGTTGCTGATTTTCTCGGTCTCGGCACTGTCCTCTGCGTCCGAGGTGCTTTCGCGCGCCGAAACCGTCGTGGTGCACCTGCTGGACGCGCACGACATCGACTTGGCCAAGTTTGGGGCGACCCCCGGCGCGGACCGCTTTGACCAGACGCACCGCTGGTCGACCCTTCCAAGCGGCGAAGCGGTGTATGAAGACGTCCGCGCCTGGGTGCGCTGCGCCGTCATCAATCGTATGGAAGTGGGGACCTCCACAATCGTCGCCGTTCACGCCCTGGAGTCCCGCGTGATGCGTGACGTCCAAGCGGGCGAGCCCGGCGACGCCCTGATCTACCACAACCGTTCATGGCACCGCCTGGGCGAGCATTCCAGGCTTGAAGGCTGAGCGCCGCGCCAAACAATGCGAGGCAGCAAGCCGAACGGCGCACGACGGCGGGAGGATACCTCCCGCCGTCGTCCTCGTTAACATCTGCGCATCTTGACGGCATGGACTGGCGATCGGTACGTTCCATCATGGCCGAAGAGCGTCATACGGTGCCTCAATGGCCTCTCATTCCACTCCCTGGCGTGGGAACACGGGGGAAGCGGCGGGAACATGCGGAATCCGGGCCAATCCGGTGGCGATATGAGCCGATCCGGAGGGGAAGGTGTAAAAATTGCCCACCCACTCGTTCTGTTAGGTGGAACGGCGAAGAACAGATCTCGCAGACGGGCCTATTTGAAAGCTGGACCTTGTCATACGGTAATGCATGGATAATTCCATTGGAAGGCAAACCATCGCTACTGAAAGCAGACGTAGACGCGCGACAAAAACAACGATTGTTAGCCGGGAAAAAGTTGCCGGACGCCGGTTGCCTCCCATTCCCCTATTTTCCAGATGACTATCATTGCACTAATCCCTGCAGCACTCCATAGAAGGCGAACCTGTCCTGACATGCGGAGCTGAAGATCACCCATTGGAACAATCCGACCGCTCCTGTATATAGCCTCCAGAAGGGTATTCCCCGATTCCGGCTTTTCCCAGTATGTAACATGTTCGCGCAGCAACATTTGGGAGGGTCCTGGCGTTACCGTTCGTACGGCTTCCTCTGCTGACCCCGTTCCCAGGCTTACTGGGTCCCATGGCGATCGAATAATCCACGCTGGGCAAGGTGGGCTCTCCAATGCGTCAGCCGGGCGCCGAATCATACCGGTAATGAAGAACCAGACAACAAACCCGCCAATGATGACAATCATCGCGGGGGCATCTCTTATCGACAACCGAACGAGGGCCCACGGGTCAGCAACCTCACCGTACTTAATGATGGACAAGAGGTCAGTTAGAACCTGCGCAACCATCTTGCCGAGCGCGCCAACGCTTAGGCTGGTGTGCCACCACATGAACAACGGCATCACAGCCGGGAAAAGCCAAAGTACCGGCAACAGCCAGAAATTCGCAGACGAGGTCCTTGCTCCCAGCAGTTGATGGTGACCGCTGCCCACGGCAACATACGCTTCAGGAGGGGTACCTTCGAGGCACGCCCGCCGAGCAAGATCCGCACCTTGGGAATGGCCCACAAGAAGGACTTCGTCATAGACCGCGCGCATCTGCTTGTGTCTCTTGACCACGAACTGGAGGATCTCGTTGCCTGTAACAGGGTCCACGTACGCCCAAATGTCCCCAATTGTCTCCACAATCACGACGCGGATCAGATCTACTACCCTCTCTGCTCTTTGGGACCCCATAGACCGAAGTAGAAGGACGAAAAAGTAGATTGGTAAAGCGGCCACCAACAGAAGGACAAGCAGGGGTGACAAAACATAGGCGATCATCACTGCGGTGAACGGCCCCCACAGGGCAATGATTTGCCTAACGAGCCCGATTAAGCTGATGGAGTTCCCATCAAATTGGATTTTCTTGGATTCTTCGAAGCTCAGATGACGTGCCGCCCACAATGCTGATGACTGCATCACAAACATCGGAAGATTAAGAAAGAGTCGAGCGAAAATTTTCCAAGCCTTAGCGTGATTCACTCTTTCGTCCCACCAAGCTTCCTCGACAAACACAAGGCGGGGTGCCTTATTGGGGACTCGGACCCATGCACCAAGTCGGGAATCCTTGCCTGTGGTTTTTGAACCAGTTGATTCCTTAGCGAGAGACAAGACTTCTCCCCCTATTTCTTCAACAGCTCGCGTAAGCGAACCGAAGACATCTTGGGCCATTGCACCTTGGGCTTGCCGTCCAATCCCGTGAACTGCGAGGATCCCCACGCGGATTGGTGGACTAGAATAGCCCGATTGATCTGTCTCTTTCGAGAGGCGTGCCGAAGCGCGCTTCCTGGCGTTCTTCCCCAAAAGGTATCTCCTGATCTTTAACATGCTTCGAAATCTGCCAGCTGTATTCATCCAAGACAGCCATGGCCGTTACTCTGACACGATTGCCGTATCAATAACTTTCGAGGATTCCCGCTGCGGCCGCAGAGTTCCGGATATTGAATGGATCCAACGTATCGAATTCCCCCGACAACGTAAGGGCGGGGCCGGGGCGCATGTGCATCCGAGAATGTGAAGTGGGCTCAACTCGAGGATCACCCCCAGCTGCGTGTGTTCACCATGCAGGCAGCGCCTGCTTCCGTGTACCAATGGACCAGTCTTGGGCGAAGGTGTGCGCATTGTGCACTTCTTTCTTCGGCTCCTGAGGTTAGCCGCCGAGATGACACATGCGCGTCGGGTATAGAACTAACCGCGACAGGCGTTCTTCGGCCCCGTGGTAGGTAAGGGCCCGTGAGGAGTACCCGTGTGGTCGCGGCGTCCTAGTTGCACTTTGGAGAACGAGCCAGGTGAGCTTTCTGAAGGTATTCGCTTCGATCAGGTCCGTTCTCGCCGGTATCCCCCTGTTAGTAGCGACAACGGAGACAGCGTGCCATCCCAGCAGCCCGGTGCCATCCAGTAGGATCGTCGGCAACTGGCCAGTCAAGGAGGAAACGGTTTATGCACTACGTCGTCTTGCAGGTGATTCTCAAAGAAAAGCTATGGGGAACTGGCTCAGGTAACTTGACCGAACTGGAGAAGACCATCAACGCTCAGGCGTCCAAGGGTTACCGACTGCATACGATTACCACCTCCAGCAGCGGGAGCAAGGGGCTTGGTGGCGGCGACCGTATCCAGGCCACCATGGTGTTCGAAAGCCTGGCATAGTGGACGGCATCCCGAAGCTGAAATGAATAGGCAAAAAGTCTTAGGTTCGATCCTTCGCAACGACGTTGACGGGTTCAACGCCGTTCACCAGCACTTTTACTACGGCTGCCCTCGGATCAAGCCAGAAGCCACCCACGGTTCGGACACTCCCGGAACCTAAGATTGTCAGTGGTGCAGTTGCATGCGTTGAAGAACCGTGGCGGAGATTTCTTCCACTGACATGGAGGCGGAGTTGACGTAGGGGATGTTGTTGGACCGGTACATGTCCTCCGCGTTCCGAAGTTCAAAGGTGCATTGGTTTAGTGACGCGTAGTTGCTGCCCGGCCGGCGTTCCTGGCGGATCTGGCTAAGCCGGACGGGCTGGGAAGTAAGGCCAAAGCATTTGTCCGCGAATGGCAGCAAGGGCTTCGGTAGCGCCATGACATCAAAGTCCTCTTCGACCAGCGGGAAGTTCGCTGCGAGGATTCCGTGCTGCAGGGCAAGGTACATGGTGGTGGGCGTCTTCCCGCAACGGGACGGGGCGATCAGGATCAGTTCGGCGCGTTCGAGCGCGCGGAGCGACTGGCCGTCGTCGTGTTCAATCGCATATTCGACGGCGGCCATGCGGGACTGGTACCGCACGGCGTCGCCCACGCCGTGTGCCTGGCCCGGTTTTCCGTTGGCGGCCGCGCCAAGTGTTTGTTCGAGCTTCCCGATGTGGGAACCGAACAAGTCGAAGAACTGACCACGGCTCTCAGACAGCACGGCACGAATGTCCTGCCCCACAGCAGTGGAGAAAATGATCGGCACAGGACCGGATGCTGCCACCTTGTCGATGATCGCAACCACCTCGCGGGCTTGCTCAATGGTGGTGATGAAGGGGATGGTCCGCCGTTCAAGCCGTTGGCCTGGAAACTGGGTCAACAAGGTGTTGCCCAGCGTTTCAGCAGTGATCCCGGTGCTGTCCGAGAGGAAGAACACCGTGGGGGCGGACGCTGCGCCCGCCCCCACGGTTTGGTTGTCTGCCACTTAGACCTTGGTGGTGCTGGTGTTCGCCAGGCGCAACCAGGTCTCAGTGACTGCATCCGGGTTGAGCGAGATGGAGCTGATGCCCTGTGCAAGGAGCCACTCTGCGAAGTCCGGGTGGTCGCTGGGGCCCTGGCCGCAGATTCCGACGTACCGTTCCTTGGCCCAGCAAGCACTGATGGCCATCTCCAGCAGCTTGGTCACTGCCGGGTTCCGCTCATCGAAGCCTTCCGCCACTAGTGCAGAGTCTCGGTCCAAGCCCAGGGTGAGCTGGGTCAGGTCATTGGAACCGATGGAGAACCCATCGAAGTACTCCAGGAACTCGTCCGCCAGGAGAGCGTTGGCCGGCAGCTCGCACATCATCACGATCTCCAGCCCGTCCTCGCCACGCCGCAGTCCGTTGGCGGCGAGGAGGTCGATCACTCCACTGGCCTCGTCCAGGGTCCGTACGAACGGGACCATGAGCTTTATGTTGCTCAGGCCCATCTCGTTGCGAACGTACTTCAGCGCCTCGCATTCGAGTTCGAAAGCCTGCCGGAACGCTGCTGAGAGGTACCGGGAGGCGCCCCGGTACCCGATCATCGGGTTCTCTTCCTCCGGTTCGAAGGCCGTACCGCCGATCAGGTTGGCGTACTCGTTGGACTTGAAGTCCGAAAGCCTGATGATCACCGGTGCAGGGGCAAACGCGGCGGCTATCGTTGCAATGCCTTCAGCCAGGCGACGGACATAGTAGTCGCGCGGACCGTCATAGGCCGCCGTTTTCTCCTGGATCAACCGGACCGTGTAGTCGTCAAGGTTCGCCGGGCGCTCGATCTCGCCAGCGACGGCCAGCAAGGCGTTGGGATGGACACCAATCTGCCGGTTGATGATGAACTCCAGCCGGGCCAAGCCAACACCGTGGTTGGGGAGCTTGGCGAAACTGAACGCCTGCTCCGGCGTCCCAACGTTCATCATGATCTTCACCGGGGCCTCGGGCATCGTCTCCAAGCTGGTTTCCTGGAGCGTGTACTCCAGCAGCCCTTCGTAGACCAGCCCGGCTTCGCCTTCGGCGCAGGACACAGCCACGGGAGTGCCGTCCTTCAGGATCTGGGACGCGTAGCCGGTTCCGACGACGGCGGGAATCCCCAGTTCGCGGGCGATGATCGCAGCGTGGCAGGTCCGCCCGCCACGGTCCGTAACAATCGCGGCAGCCTTCTTCATGATCGGTTCCCAGTCAGGGTCCGTCATGTTCGCCACCAGGACATCACCCTCCTGGAAGGAGGCCATCTGGTCAAGGGAGGACAGCACCCGCACCTGCCCGGCGCCGATCCTCTGACCGATCGCGCGGCCTTCGACCAATACCGTTGAACGCTCAGCGAGCGTGTAGCGGGACGTGACGCCCGCCGCTTTACGGGACTCCACCGTCTCGGGCCGTGCCTGAAGGATGTAGAGCTCTCCATCCACACCGTCCTTGCCCCACTCGATGTCCATGGGACGGCCATAGTGCCGCTCGATCGCCACGGCGTGGCGGGCAAGCTGCTCGACATCCGCGTCGGTCAGGCTGAACCGGCTCCGGGAATCCTGCGGCACGGGGATGAAGTCGACGGTCCGGCCGACCTCTTCGGATTCCGTGTACACCATCTGCACGGCCTTCTCCCCCAGGCCACGCTTGAGGACTGCCGGCCTGCCCGCCGCCAAAGCCGGCTTGTAAACGTAGAACTCATCAGGGTTGACGGCCCCCTGGACCACGGCTTCCCCGAGGCCATACGAGGACGTGATGAACACGGCGTCCGTGAAGCCGGTTTCGGTGTCCATGGTGAACATCACCCCGGATGCGCCGACGTCGGAACGAACCATCCGCTGAACGCCTGCCGAAAGTGCTACTTCCGAATGCGTGAATCCGTGATGAACGCGGTAAGCAATCGCGCGGTCGTTGTACAGCGAGGCGAAAACGTCCTTGATCGCCAGCAGGATGTTGCCGATCCCCCGGATGTTCAGGAACGTCTCCTGCTGCCCGGCAAACGATGCATCCGGCAGGTCCTCAGCGGTGGCGCTGGAACGCACCGCCCACGACACATCTGCACCATGCTCCTCGGTGAGGCGCTGGTAGGCCGCGCGGATTTCCTCTTCGAAACCGGCCGGGAACGGAGTCTGACGGATCAGGTCCCGGATCTGCCCGCCGACCTTGGCCAAGGCGGCTACGTCGCCGCTGTCCAGCCCCTCGAGGATCTGTTCGATGCTCGCATCCAGCTTCGACTCCGCCAGGAAACGCCGGTAAGCGTCCGCCGTCGTCGCGAAACCGCCCGGAACCTTCACTCCGGCCGAGGCGAGATTTCGAACCATCTCTCCGAGCGATGCATTCTTGCCGCCAACCTGGTCAAGGTCGGACAAGCCAAGCTCAGAAAACCAAAGAACGTTAGTCATAAATTGTGTCCTCCATTGGGCACGCTCTGACAAGCGCTAAAAAAACTAGGTCATGCAAGGATCCGGGTCGTTGCGACTGGAAGCAAATGAAAGTGACCTACGCAACATCCTCAGCAAGTAACGGAAAGTCACTGGGCCGGCTTTCAGTCCGCCGGAAGGTGGAGCGCGCCAACGCCAAGACGCTGCCCCCTTGGGACTCGAATGGGATTCCAGGCTGCATAAACACTGCTAAGTCGCAGGAACCCAGTATGAGCCTCTGGAGAGCTTCGGCTGATCCGGGTCAAATCGGGCTGCGCGGGCGTAGGCTGAAGCTACCGGCTCCTGACCATGCGGGTATCGCTCCGGCGGATATGGCGCGCTCTATGATTTCACCCACCAATGAAGGGCAGTGCTGGTTGTTGTGCACATCAAGGAATTCTGGGACCATCTCTCGACCGAAACAAAGCAATGGCTGATGGACAACCCGGGCAGCGTCATCGTTCCCCGCACCTTGGCGGCCATCATTGACGGACAAACCGGCCAGGACAGTGCAGTGGACATCCACGGAGGCGCGGTGCTTACTGAGGCGGATCAGCACTTCATCCAAGACAAGGCGCACCGACACGCGTCGAAATCCGACCGCGGCCCGACGTTCTTCGACGCGGTCGGCCCTCAAGACTAGGCCGTCCCTCCGCCGACAAGCGGCATTCGGAAGCATGGGCAACTGGCCCCGCACCAGGGCGTCCTCTTTCGGGCTTCGACATAAGCAGACCACGGTCTTGGTACCGGCAAGAGGGCGCTAACCTTGGGAATGACTGCTGCACAGAAGACCTGGCACGAACAGCACAAAGCATCGCTGACCACCGGACAACGCGCCGCCGACATTCTACGTAACGGCATGGGCAGCTGGCCCTTCGTCGGAGGCTTTATTGGCTTCATGATCATCTGGTCGGTGATCAATACCTGGGCCCTGGCCACCAAAGCCTGGGATCCTTACCCCTACATACTCCTGAACCTGCTGCTCTCCATGCTGGCCGGACTACAAGGCGCCATTCTCCTGATCGCCGCGAAAAGGCAGGATGCCATCGCCGCGGCCATGGCACAGCATGACTTCGACACCAACACCCGGGCCAAGGAAGAGATCGAGCTACTGATCACCATCAACCGTGAGCAACTGGACCTACTGAAGGAACTAAAGAACCTCGCTTCCGCCGAAAGCTCCCAGAATCGCCAGGGCTCAACCAGCTAACTCCCGTACGCCAATGCACGCACCTTTTTAGGGCGGTGTTCCAGATTGGTGTTGTTGATCAGGAGCCAGCAATCGAGCTTCGCATCGTCGATTCTTCTCGAGCTGCCACCTGAATGCCTGTGCAGGCGGCAGGCCGAATTTCTCGACGCAGGGGCAACCACCATGTGGCCATAGTGGGGCGGGGCATCCGCCTGCCGGAGAATTCAGCTGCTTACCGTTCAGTGACGATTGCACTGCGGCCTGGCGGCGGTGACAGAGGGACCTGACCACCTAATTTGTACACACGATAAAGCAAAACCCCCTCTGACGAGGGGGTATGCCGTGCCCGAGGTGGGACTCGAACGGGATTCCGGGCCTTGGGAACACTGGGAAGTGGCGGAAACATGCGGAATCCGGGGCAGTCCGGTCCAGGCTGAGGTGGCAAGTGTCGACATTGTCCACATTTGCAAAGCATCAACCGATTTCAGGGTGTTCCTCTCGGTCCCCGCGTACGTGCAAGTCTATTTTTCGCCCGTGTTCCTAAGGGACAGACGCGTTCTTGCGCAAGTCCGGGCCTTGGAGGGCAGCAGCGGAGATAACCTGACCGTCCTTGATGACGGTACGCGTCTTGCTTTCGTCCCAGAGGATTGAGGGTTCATTGAAGGGATTCCCGTCCAGCACCACCAAGTCCGCGCAGGACCCTCGGGTTATGCGTCCAAGGTCACCGCGCCGAAGCAGTGCGGCGTTGGTTGATGTTGCCGACCGGAGGGCGCCGTACACGCCAAGCACTTCACACTGCAGGCGGAGTCCGGCCAGTTGCTCATCCTCCAGTTCACCCATGAGGTCTGTTCCAAACCCAATCCGGACCCCAGCATCTCGAGCTAGGGCTACGGCGTTCCTCCCTGCCTCCAGCACTTCACGATTCTTGGCCGATCCCACCTCAGTGAGGCCGACTTCCCTGCCTCGCCGTTCCATGGCTTCGTAGGTCACCAAAGTGGGGACTAGATAGACGTCATTGTCAGCCATTAGTTGGGCGGTTTCTGCATCCAGCAGGTTGCCGTGTTCGATGCAGCGAACCCCGTTGAGTACTGAATGGCGAATGGCCTCGGGCGAATATGCGTGAGCTGTGGCATAGCTGCCCCGGCGAGAAGCCTCCTCCGTTACGACGCGGATTTCAGCCGCGCTGTACTGCGGAACCCGAATCGGATCGACCGGTGAAACGACCCCACCGGAGGTCATTAGCTTGATAGCGGAGGCACCCGTGCGGAACCTGTGACGCACGGCCCGCAGCAGGTCATCGATGCCGTCCACCACTTCGCACATGTGCCCGCCATGGAAGCATCCTCCGTCGTTCGTGGCCCGGATATCGCCGTGACCGCCGGTCTGGCTTAGCGCCGGACCGGTGAAGAAGTAGCGCGGACCGGGGTACAGACCCTCCTCGATGGCGCTGGCAAGGCCAACGTCCCCACCGGCGACGTCACGAACCGCAGTGAAGCCCCGGAGCAGAGCAGCCGCGAGGCGCCGTGCCCCGGCAAGTGCGGAATAGCTCAGTGGCCCCGTCTCGTTCCTGACGGACGTCAGGCTGAGCGCATAAGCATGAAAATGCGCATCGATAAGTCCTGGAATCACGGTCCGGCCTCCAACGTCAAGGACGACACCGGGCTCTCCCACCTCCCTCCCCGTGGCGGTGATCCGGCCATCCCGGATGCTGATGGAGCCCTCGATCAGGTCAGGCGATTCACCGTCAAAGATTAGGGCGTTCCGTATTGTCAGTATTCCCGAAGTGGTCACGTGCGGTTCCTTCGTATTGCCCCTGTGGGCGGGCACCTAGTGGTGCCCGCCCACAGAGGACCTAATTGGCTGCGGTTAGGGCTTTTTCGAGCAGATGGACAGAGCGCCGTGCGACATCCACGGCTGCGTCCACCGAACTCTGGTCGTAGCTGCCCTCAGGACCGAGGAAGTTCATGGAACCGATAGTCCGGCCGTTGCTCACGACCGGAACGTTGACGATGGCCCCGCAGCCTAATGACTCGATGGTCGCCGAATCAAAGAAGAATGCACGGACCGCTTCCGTATCCGCCCCCAGGAACGGCCGCTGTCCATTGAGGACCTGCTTCAGCCACACCGGGTTCGTATCCCCGGCGAGAGTCTTCTTCCCGCCCACAGGATAGACATCGGGATGGGTGGTGTAGACGCGGGCCATGCTGGTGCCATCATCGGCAATAACGGAGGCGGTAAAGAGCGTGACACCGACTGCTTCCTGGGCGTTGGCGAAAACGTCCTCGAAGGAATCAAATTGGGAACTCATGGAGTCCTTTCTGTTCTTGATGGGAACCCATCCGCTGGCGGCGCTTAGTAGCCGTAATGCGTCTTGGCGAAGTCCTCGGTGATAAACCCGTTGACGATGTCGTAGGTTATGTCCTCGCGGGAGCGCTTGGAGACCTCTCCGAAGCCGCCGCCGCCGCCCACCGCGAGGCGTACGACGTCGCCGGCCTTGACCTTGTGGGCGTTCGCCTTCAGGGTGCGGACCTCATCGCTGCGGCCGGGGTTGATCACAACTTCGGGGCCTTGGGCGTCTGATCCGCCGAAGAGCCCCCAGGCGGGGGTCTTTGACCGTTCGAACCAGAGCCCGACCACGCAGTCGGCCAGGAATTCGTATTCGCGCACCACGCCATTGCCGCCTCGGTACTGCCCGGGACCGCCGGAGTTGGGGCGGATTGAGTATTCGTTGATCCGGAACGGGTAGCGGGTCTCCAGCATCTCGATGGGCAGGTCCTTGAGGGAGCCGTTGACGTTATTGATCATGGCCGATTCACCATCAGTGCCCTGCCAGGCACCCCAGCCTCCCAGAGTTGCTTCCATGGTGACGAAGTTCCGGCCGAATCGGGTGTCGAAACCGGCCGCAGTGATGATCATTGAGTCACCGTGGCTGGCGCTGGCGACGCGTTCGGGCATGGCCGGGGCCATTGCCTTAGAGACGAGGTCGATCAGCAGCCCCAGGTGCGAAAAGTACCACTGGCACGGGGCCGGCGTCACGGCGCCGAGCACTGAGCCGGACCGCACCTGGGTGGTCATTGGTCGGAAGGATCCGCCGTTGGAGTTGGACTCCGGGCTGACGAGGAGCTTGTAGCCCACGCGCAGTGCCGAGACGGCCTGGGCGGCGCCGCAGTTGACGGGACCCATGGTCTGGTCAGCAGAGTCGGTGACGTCGAAGTCAACCGTGTCGCCGGCTACAGTGATCCGCAGCTTGATCGCAATGGGAGTGTCCAGATTGATGCCATCGTTGTCCAGGAAGCCCTCGGCTTCGTAGACTCCGTCCGGGATGTTGCGTACGGTCGCACGCTCGATTTCCTCCGTTTGGCGGAATATCTCATCCCGGGCGGCATCGAGCTGCTCCATCCCGTAGCGACCCACGAGCTCCTTCATTCGCGTGGTCCCCATCCGGAGGGCGGCGATCATCGCGTGCATGTCACCGATGGTCTGGTAGGGGAAGCGCACGTTGGTCCGGATCAGTTCCACAACGGAAGTCTCGACTCCGGCCTCGACCAGCTTGACCGGCCCCATCCTGAAGCCCTCTTGAAAAATGTCCGTCGAGTCCATCGAACCGCCGACATCCTTGGATCCCATGTCCATCCAGTGAGCACGGGTGGCCGCAAATCCGACCACAGCGCCTTCATCGAAAATCGGAGCAAAAATGGTCACGTCGTTCAGGTGTGTGCCGCCCAAGTATGAGTCGTTGAGAATCCAGATGTCCCCTTCCTGCCAGACCGTGCGCCCGTACATCTCCTCCACGGCAATGGAACAGGTTTCCAGGTTGCCTAGGAACAGTGGCAGACCGGCGGACTGCCCGAGCACGCGGTGCTCGGTGTCCAGAAGGGCCACGACGCAGTCCCCGCCCTCGTAGAGGATGGGTGAGTACGCGGAGCGGATCAGGGTGGCGTTCATGTCATCGGCGGCGCTGGTGAGCGCGTTACGGATGATTTCCACGGTGACGGGATCCAGGGTTTTGACTGCTGTAATTGTCATTTTGGTACCTCAGTTTCCTTCGACGTCTTCAGAGCGGATGACAAGGGAGCCGAACTCGTCTACCTTGACGTTGAACCCTGGGGGCACAACGGTGGTGGCGGTCTGCTCCACGATGATGGCGGGTCCTTCGAATGTGTGGCCGGCGCCGAGGTCGTCACGGCGGACTACGGTGGTGTCGTGCTCGACGTGGTCAAAGACCACCCGTCGGATTTCGTGTTTAAACTCCGGGCCCTGCGCGGTTACGTAACTCGGAGCTTCCAACCGTCCCAGGTCGCCGACGGCCTGCGTGCGCAGCGTGACGATTTCGATCGGGGCGCCGAGATTAGAGTGGCCGTAGCGCTCGTGGTACATGGCGGAGAAACGGACAGCGAGGTTGGCGACAAAGTCCGGAGACTCGGGTTCGTCAGCGGACGTCAGCGGAACGTTCAGGGAGAACTCTTGCGACTGGTAGCGGACGTCCACGGACGCCGTAGTGGCACGGCTCTCTTCCGGGACGCCTTCCGACACCAGTGACGACAGGCCCTCGACTTCCATGGAACGCAGGATGCCGGCCATATCTGCCACGTCGATGTCGTCGTCAAGGTAGAAGTACGGTTCGGAAAAGTCCTTGCGGATGTTCGTCTGCAGCATGCCCCAGGCGGAGAAAGCGCCGGGGAAGCGAGGAACGACCGTTTCCGGAATCCCGAGCTCCTTTGCCAGGAACACCGCGTGCATGGGTCCTGCACCGCCAAAGGCCACGAGGGCGAAGTCGCGTGGTTCGATGCCGCGGGAAATGGTGATGGTCCGGATCGCCTGGGCCATTTGAGAGTTGGCGACGTCGCAGATGCCCTCGGCCATGGCGACGGGGTCCAGGCCGAGCTGATCACCGACAGTTTTCAGGGCTGTGATCGCGGCTTCACGGTCCAAGGCGACCTGTCCGCCGGCAAACCAGTCGGGGTCGACACGGCCGAGCACCAGGTTGGCATCAGTAACTGTGGGTTCCGTCCCGCCGCGGCTGTAGCAAGCCGGTCCGGGGTTGGCGCCTGCCGAACGCGGCCCGACCCTGAGGCCACCGGCTTCGAGCCACGCGACGGAACCGCCGCCAGCGCCGACGGTGTGGATGTTGACGACGCTCATGAGCATCGGCAGACCTTCAAGGTGGGCCTCAGTGGAGACGTCCGGCTTGCCGTCGACCACCAAGGAAACGTCAAAGGATGTGCCACCCATGTCTACACCGATCAGGTTGCGGTTTCCCGAGACACCGGCCAGTTCGACATCGCCCATGGCGCCGCCGACCGGGCCGGAAAGCAGTGTTTGGAGCGGGCGCTTACGGGCAGACTCGGCGGTAAGCACGCCCCCGGAGGACTGCATAATATGCAGCGGGGCTTCCACTCCCCGGTCACCGAGTTTCTCTTCCAAGTCCAGGAGATAGTTGCGTACGACTGGCCCTGTGTAGGCCTCGACGACGGCGGAGGACGTGCGCTCGTATTCGCGCCATTCCTTGGCTGCCTCGTGCGACAGGGAGACCGTGAACTCTTCCCCGAGTTCCTCCAGCAGGATTTCCCGGGCCCTGAGTTCGTGCGAAGGGTTCTTGTAGCTAAACAGGAACGCAACGGCGACGGCGCCGTAGCCTTCCTCGACTGCCCGGCGCGCCGCTTGGCGGACTGCTTGTTCGTCCAAGGCCACGAGTTCCTGGCCTTGGCTGTCCAGTCTGCCGCCGACGCCGATGACGTCCTTACGCTCGATCAGCGGGGCAGGCTTGCGGTACTGAGCATTGTAGAGCTCAAGTCGGGGGCCACGGGCGATGTGATAGGTATCTTCAATGCCGGCCGTCGCCAGCAGTAGCACGGGAACCCCACGCCGTTCCAGGAACGCATTCAGCCCCTGGGTGGTGCCATGGACCAGGAAATCGATGTCCGCTAGGTCATCAACTATCGATTCAAGGCCTGCGATGACTCCGGCGCTCAGGTTCCCCGGTGTAGTGGACGCTTTCGTGGCCGCGTAGGTTCCGGCCGCCTGGTCGTACGCCACAATGTCAGTAAAGGTTCCGCCGATATCCATCGACACCCTGTAGTTCGGCATGTGTATCTCCTCATGGTCTTGGAATGGAACTCTGTGTGTGGGAGATCACGCTACATACGGGGTCGACCAACATCGTGGGCATTCTGCATGATTCGACTACAGCTGGACGGGCAGAGTGCATAACGGTGGATGTAGATGCCTGAACGGTCAAGGTCGACACCTCGGTGCCACTCGGCTGCGGCAGGCACGCGTGCTGGCAACGAACCGTGATTGGCGCCCCCACTGTTGATCTCTCACTGCGCGCTGGGCCCTGGTCCGAAGGGCCTGGCAACTTCGGCGGATAGCGTCTGCCCAATATCCCCAAAAACAAGAACCGTTTGGACCTGCGCAGAGGGCGCGCGGCTGGAAGAGCAGTGCTTTCCGCCCAAAAGCGTGAATCAAGAAAGTGCAAAGTGAACACTGTCCGAGCGCACTTGGTTTGTAGTGTGAGGGCAATCACTCGACGGGAGGCTGGGACAAGCCACCCCGAGTGGAGGCTTGGGTGAGCTGCTCCGAGGTGAATTCCTTGATATCCGGACTGTTCTCCGTGCACAGAAACGCTGCGTGAACTTCTTATCCTGTCCAAAAATATCGGAGGCCAAGACATGTCCAGTATCGACCCAATCATTTCAGGGCAAGCGCCCGGGACGGCGAGCCCGCCTCGCTCCATGGCCGTCGGGCACGCGTTCCGCGACATGCCTTTCGGGTCCATCCACTTTAAAATCTGCGCGGTTCTCTTCTTCGCCTTCGCAATCGAAGCTTGGGAAATGCTCATGCTCACTTACGTTGCTGGTGATCTGGCTACTAGCCTGCAGGTCGGCATGACGCAGGTAGGAATCGCCATCTCGGCGCTCTTCCTGGGCATGATCCCAGGGTCACTCGTTTGGGGCCCCATCTCTGACCGGATCGGGAGGAAAGCAACATGTGCATGGAGCTTCGCCGGCTATGGCGTCTTCACGCTCCTGAGTTGCCTCGCACCGAACTTTGAGACCCTATCGGTGGCTCGATTCCTCTCCGGGCTGTTGTTCTCCGGCGTCTTCACTGTGACTTTCCCCTATTTTGAAGAGCTGCTCCCGGTTAAGGTCCGCGGAAAGGCCACGGTCTATCTTGCCGCAGGGTGGCCGATTGGTATCCTGGCCGCCCTCGGCACTGCTGCTCTGGTCGGCGGGCACGGCTGGCGCTGGGTCATTGCTGTTAGCGCACTTGCAAGCCTGTGGGGCATCGTCCTGTACAAGGTCGTTCCGGAATCCCCGTACTGGCTCGCGAGGCGCGGGCGGAATGAAGACGCGCACGATGTCCTCGACCGACTGGGAGCACGCGGCATCTCCCGTGGCACCATTTTCACCGTGTCGGAGGGCGAGAAGCAGTCCATCTGGGGCCTCTTCAAGGGGAGGATGGGCCGGATCACGGTCATCCAGGTCCTCATCAACTTCACCTTCTCTTGGGGCTACTGGGGACTTCAATCGTGGATGCCGACATTGCTTGAAGGGCGAGGACTGAGCGCCTCATCAAGCTTTTCCTTCATTGCTCTGAGCGCGGTCCTCATGATCCCCGGCTACATGACGGCCTCCTACCTGACCGGACGCTTTGGCCGCAAATGGATATTCACGATCTACGTCCTCGCCGCGGCCGGCGGTGGCTTCTTCTTCGCGACAGCCTCAACCGAGACCGAGATGTATATCGGCATGTTCTCCCTGGCCTTCTTCGCTCTGGGAGCCTGGGGCGTCTGGGACACGTGGATGGGCGAGCTCTATCCCTCGATCCTTCGCGGCTCAGGTTACGGGTTCGGGATCTTCGGTCAGCGCGTCGCAAATACGGTGGCACCGAGTCTTGTCGGATTCCTCCTAGCCTCCGCCGCCGGAGTCACCTCGACGATTCTGTTTATCAACATGTTCTTGTTTGTCACGGTCCTCCTTGCCCTGTTCTTGCCCGAAACCGAAGGAAGTGAATTGGAATGATCACCCCCACCGACAATCTTTACGATCACTCGGAGAACGCCCGAATCCTGTGGATCAACCCGCTCTACACCGATGTGTACAACCGGGCGATGGCGGATTCTTTCCGCCAGATAGTCCGTCCCGGCACCGAAGTTGATGTTGTTTCCCTTGACGGAGAGGGGCCCTCCCACGTCGAATACAACGCTTTTGAGGCACTCATGCTTCCACAGTTGTTGCGAACGGTCCGGTGGGCGGAAGAAGCAGGCTATGACGCCGCCGTCATCGGTTGCTTTTACGATCCGGCGCTGCGGGCGGCACGCGAAATCACCGATCGCATGGTAGTCGTAGGCCCGGCGCACTCGGCGCTGAGCATCGCCGGAAGTCTGGGCGAGCGATTCTCCATCCTTGTCGGACGGAAAAAGTGGATTCCCGAGATGGCCGAGAACGTCCATCGTTGCGGCGCATCAGAGCGTCTTGCGTCATGGCGCGTGCTCGAGATGGGTGTCGATGACTTCCAGGAGGATCCGGCGCTCACGGAAAAGCGGATCATGACCGAAGCACGCAAGGCCGTGGAGCAGGACGGCGCAGACGTCGTCATCCTCGGCTGCACAGCCGAATTCGGATTCTTCCGAACGGTTCAAGAGGAAATTGGCGTACCCGTGATCGACGCGACTGTGGCCCCGCTCAAACACGCCGAGCAGCTCGTTGACTCGGTGCGTCGGTTCGGTTGGACACACAGCAAGCGCCTTGGCTACGACGGGCCCACGACCCAGGAACGCCAGCGGTACTTCCCGGCTCTCGAGCCAAACCACATAGTGTCAATGACCACGGTGCCCTCGTAAATACATCGCACCGCTCGTCACTCCGGCTGCCCTCGGTACACAGATCCCCTCCCCCAGAGCATATTCGAGCGGAGGGTACCCCGATACCCTCGCCTGCCTCGAACCCCCCGTGATACAGGCAGGCGAGGGAACCGTTGCGGGTCACCAGCCATGCGGGGACGAGTAACCGCATCCTTCCCATTACCCCGGCGTCATCAGTGCCGGCTTACAAATCAAAAGCAAACGTGGCATTTAGCACCACGCATAAACGGAAGTAAGGCGATGTCAACACACACCCTAGGTATCAACCCCATGATGACCCATGAGGACCATGTCACCGTCGGGCTGCTGTCCCCTCTCAAGCGCAACCTCTCGCTGGTCCAGCGATGAGCAGTCCGGAATCCGCGGTTGTCTTCCGCAAATTGGGCGGCCCTGAAGTGCTGGCTGTTGAAGCTTCTTCTCCACGTCAGGTCGGGGAAAACGATGTCCGCATCAACGTCGCGGCATTCGCACTCAACCGCGCAGATCTAATGTTCATCCACGGAGAGCACTACACAATCCCTGCTTTCCCCTCGCGCATTGGCT
Source organism: Paenarthrobacter nitroguajacolicus (assembly GCF_031455195.1). GTDB lineage: Bacteria > Actinomycetota > Actinomycetes > Actinomycetales > Micrococcaceae > Arthrobacter > Arthrobacter nitroguajacolicus_D. The sequence continues at coordinate 610,927 of NZ_JAVDSH010000001.1, forward strand.
CCGAGGCAGTGGGTACCGTCACCGAGATCGGTGAGAAAGTTACAACCTTCAACATCGGCGACCGCGTCACAAGCATTCCCTTCTTCACCGCAACCGACGGCGTACAGGGAACGACAGCCGTCCTACCGGCCGACTATCTAACCCTTGCTCCACCGGAACTTTCAGATGCCCAGGCCTGCTCTGTTTGGATGCAATATCTCACGTCTTACTTCGCCTTCGCGGAGGCATCCCATCTCGGATGCGAAGACACAGTGCTCGTCACTGCCGCCGCCAGTTCGGCCGGGCTTGGCGCCATCGAGATCGCACGCGCACTTGGTGCGAGAGTGGTAGCGACGACACGGTCAGAGAAGAAGCGATCGCTCCTCCTCGAGACCGGCGCAAACGAAGTAGCCCTCTTGGGAGTCGACGACCTCGGCGAGGTCATCGACCGCACCACCGATGGCAAAGGCGTTCGGGTCGCTTTCGATCCTGTAGGAGGTGAGTCCCTCAGCACCTACGTCGATCACCTGGCACCTAATGCCGTCATTTTTGGCTACGGAACGCTGAGCGATTTGCAGCCCATTATCCCTATGGCTGCAATGTGCAGAACTCAATCCGTTTTCCACCCATACTCAATGTTCAACCACGTCGGACGGGCCGATGAGCGGCGTCGGGGTGTCGACTTCATCCTTAAGCGGATCAGCTCCGGGGCCCTGCGGCCCAGAGTCGACAGGGTCTTTGCCTTCGACCAAGTGCTTGATGCCTACCGCTACATGGAGTCGAACGAACAGTCAGGGAAGATTGTTGTCCAAGTAAATTAGCACTGCCGCCCCTGGTCCGTGTCCGTTGAATACTCCGCCGGGCACGGACCAGGATCGGACTCAAGCAGGGACCGCCGTACCGGACTGCTGACGGGTGGAGACGCGAGCCGTGCTCGTGCCCGTTGATCGTTGGGGGCAGTTTTAAGCGGTAGCAGAAACATAGACGCCTCAGGCGCCGCGGCAGTGATTGAGTTGCTAAGTAAGCTCTACCGATTGGTCGCTCAAATCAGACATTCACAGCCGCGATGACACACCAGGGCGGGACCGGGTCCTCAACGGGTCGGCCGCAGACCCGCGCTTGGCCTTTCCGTCGATGAAAGGGCTGTCCGCTCGCAGCATGCGTTCCCTCTTGTCGATGACGTGGTCTTCCGCCAGCAGTGCCTCGGAGCTGGGCGGCACAGGCTCAATCCGGGATCACCGCTGTGGGATGTCGCCCTATATCTATTTGAAGGCCCTTGATTTAGGCGACACACCGCAGTGGTGCACTCTATATTCATAAGAGATATCCAGCAATCGGCAGGTTCTCACTGTTGGTAAACGTCGGGCAGGGACTGAGCAATGAGAGTGGGACTGCGGCTTCAAGGAACCAGCTGCCGGACCGTTGTCCTGGACGGGCGGACTGTAGTTTCCGCCGCTCGGGAGGTGCACGCTGGCAGCTTGTCGGAAGCATTGGAGTCGTCCCTGTCCGGGGTCCGTCGGGAGTTCGGGCCAGGCATCACGGAGATCACTGCCGACGTCGGACGGGTCTTGGTGGAGAGGAAACTGGGCGACGTCCTCGCCATCCGTATTTCGCCCCGTCCCCCAGCAGACGACTTTCACATGATGGTGCTGCCAGCCCTGGTTAAGCCAGCCGTGACCCGGACCGTGCATGTCCGCGGGGGTCACGACCTGCGGGGACGGCCTTTGGCCCGGTTGGACCTGGAGGCGTTCCTGGCCGATCTCCCCGGCATCCTTGCCGGTGACGTCCGGAACGTGGCGATTACTTCCGTCGGTTCGACAGCGTCGAAGGACCACGAAACGCGCATAGCCGATGCCATCCTCAGCAACGACAGAGATATGCGTATCAGTATTTCCACTGACTTCTATTCCAGCGTTTTCCGGGACCGCGACTACACGGCCATCCTTAACAGCGCCCTGATGGAGACGGGGGAAGAGCTGGCTGCCATGCTTGAGGAGGCAGGCCGGCGCCAGCTCCCGGACACCCTCTTGTCGTTTGCAAAGAACGACGGCGGCCGCGCGCCTCTGTCACGGCTGGCCGTGGCGCCTGTGCACGGGTTGCGCGCCGAGCCCGCGATGGCAATCCTTGGTGCGGCCACGTTGGCGGGAATCCCCGACGGGGAAGTCGTTCTCTGTATGGAGGCCGGGGTCTCCGTGGGCCACACCCGTGGAGGCCTGCCCGTCGCCAGAAGCCTCATTCGCCAAGGATTTGACGCAAGTCTCGCCAGCAACGCCGCCAATCTGGAGCCGTATACCGTCCATCATCCGATTCGCACCGGCATCCCTTCGGTGATTGCCGACCTCCGCGAGTGGCAGGAAAGTCCGCTGCCCTTCGGGCTGGTGCCCACTCTGCCGGCGGCGCAGGACGCCGCAATGGTAGGTTCTGCCGTGGCCCCGCTGACGGCGTGGATCGACAGGCTCGAGACCGTCAGCGGCCGGGTTGACCTGCAACGCGTGCAGAACCTCGCCGAAGAGGACGCCCACTCAGCGGCGGTCCAATTGGGCGGCAGCCCCGGGCAGACCCGCATCATAGAATCGAACGTCTTTGCCATGCCCTACGGGAACCCCGGAATCGTTCGAATCCGGGTCCAGGCGGCAGGAGAAACGTCCGCCGACGAAGAACACATGCCGCCCGCAGACGCGCGGGGAACCAACCCATGAGCACCGTACTCACTACCGAGGACGTCCGGAACCTCAGAACAGGTGCCCATTTCCTGGCTTGCACCATCGACCCGACGGCCATCTACGTCTACGCGGAGATGATCCAGCGGGCGATGGAGGACCGGTCAGTGGAACTCGTCACCGTCGACGAGCTAGCTCCCGACGACTTGGTGGTGGCGGTCGGAATGGTAACGCAGGGCCTTTTCATCGCCGACATGCCTCCCGTGGGCGATGAGTTCCTCGGCTGTATCAGTGCCATCGAAGCCCGTCTCGGCCGAAGGGTGAGGGCGATCTATTCGCTCGCTGCCGCCAACATCAACGGAATCGTCCCCCTCATGGTTGGACTGCAATCCTCGCTGCCCGTCATCGATTCCGACCCCATGGGCCGCGTTTTCCCCTTGATCAGCCAGACAACACTGAACATTGGAAACGTGGCGATCGGCCCTATCGCGCTCATGGGGGTAACCGGGGAACGGGCGGTGGTGGAGGTCGAAAGCCCGCAGCGGGCCGAGACGCTGGTGCGTGCACTGGTGACCGAGCTGGGCGGCTGGGCAGCCACCGCGATGTATCCGTGTTCCGCACACCAGCTGAAAGTGCATGGCGTTCACGGCTCCATCAGCCGCATGATCCGGATCGGGCAAATCCTGGACGCGAACAGCTCGGTTGAGACAAAGTTGTCGTTGCTCGCCGACCTCCTCGGCACCACGCGGATCGCCAGGGCCCGCGTGAGCCACATCGAAAGCCTATCCCGGCCCACTGACCTCGGCCTGCCGGCGCAGCCGTCCAGCGTAACGCTCGAAGACGAAACCACCGGACGCATCGTCCGTCTTGAAATCCAGAATGAGATTCTGCTGGTCCTTGTGGATGGCGCGGTAACAGCAGCCGTCCCGGACATGGTGACGCTACTCAATTCCGAGCAGGGCACGGTGGTCAACCTCGACGACGTCCAGGTGGGCGACGTCATAGACATCATGAAGATCACGGCAGCGGCGCAGTGGTACTCGGAGACGGGGCTTGATCTCGCCGAGCCCAAGGCCTTCGGCATTCCGATCGTGCACCCAAGGCGGCGACATGCGTAGATCGAAAAATGAAACCCGACTCGATGTCGCCGCACTCTTGGCACACGGTTCCCTCCGTGATGCCACGCCGCTATATCTCACTCCATCCAGCGGGTTGATAGAAAGTGTTGTTCTGGTCTCCCAGCTTGAGGCAATCCGGCAGGTGCGGCCCAATACTGTGGTGGTCCTCTCCACAGACATGGGATCAGGGGGCTGGTTGGTGTCCGCGGCGCTGCGCCATGCGTGGGAGCGGCGGGCCAGCGCCGTCGTCGTGGCCGGAAGCGCCTATGCAAGTGCTGCGGTCGGACTGGCGGAGCGGTTAGGCATCACGCTGCTGGCCACTGACGGGGAGCCTGCAGCGCTTGCCTTGGCACTGGCGGCGGAGATCGGCGCTGCCCTGTCGGTGGTCGATGCGGAACTGGCCAGGGTCGCCCGGACAGTTGCAAAGGACGCCACACTCGCCGATGTCCTCAAGACCATTTCCAGGGAACTGGACGGGGTCGGAGTTTTGCTGGAGTACGACGGCATAGTTCTGGCCTCTGCCGGAATGCCTCTGCGGGAAACTGATGAAGTCATCACTGTGGAAGTCGGCGGGGCCAACAGCGCCCTCCGCGGTACCCTCACGGCCCGCGTGCCCAATTCCAGCGTCCACAACCTGCGGCTGGTGCGCTCAATCCTTGAGGTGGTCACCCCCGCGGTGAAGGCTGCCTGGCTGTGGGAGGAACTAGTTAGCACTGCCCGGGCCGTTCCCACAGCGGCGATCGCCGGGTTGGATCAGGACCCTGCCAGGTCGGGCGCGGACTTCGAAGAACAATATCGACATCTGCTGACCCAGTTGGGCTGGCGCGAAGGGGAGCCATACGTGGCCGTGTGGCTCCGCAGCGGGCAGGTGCCAGTCCACCGGCCCGAGCTGACGGCCGTGTTGCGCTTGCTCTGGCGCAAGGTCACAGTACGCAGCCCGTTGGCTGAGGTTCAGGACGGTTGGCTGGTGCTCGTGTCCGCCGAGGATCAGGACGCATCGGCCCAGCTTGAAACCCGAATCAGGACTCGTCTTGGGCCAGCTCTTGCCGAGCTTGGCCTTGTGGCGGGACTGTCCCGATGGCAGGAGGACACCCCGGCGCTGGCCGTGATCGTGCGTGAGGCGCGGCTGGCTGCACAATCCGCTTGGTCAATGGGGCCCGGCACGGTTCTAGGCTTCGCTGGCCTCGGGGTGGTCGCGGCCACAACCTTCGTCGACATGGACGCCGTCGGGCTCGTGGCAGAACTATCACTACCGCGACTGATGATCTCCCCTGACCGCGACGCGATCATTACCGCGGTGGCCGCCTTCCTCGATCACCGCGGTTCAGTTAGCCTCGCAGCGAAGTCCCTCAGCCTGCACCGGAACACCCTGCAGGCCCGGCTTAACCGGGCACGGGAACTCGGTGTTCCGCTTGATATCCCCTCCGAGCTGCTGTCCGTCCACCTCATCGTCAAAGTGCTGCGACGGTCTATGCCAGACACAACGACTTCCGAAGACCCCCTAGTAAACCAGAAAGGCCTCCCGGAGTTCCCAGTCTGATTCCCTCAATAATTGCGCCGAGGATTCCTGTCATTCACTTCGCGTGCCTTCAGCAACTCCGCGTATTCGAACCGCCGCCTCCTCCGCGGGGCCATGTCCTCGCCGCCGGCTACCCTTGCTCACCAACTTCAGAAAGCGCTGGTCATACAGCCCGACGGCGACGCCGTCACCCGTACGTAGCCCCGGTGGGTGCCCCGGTGCCAGCAAACCAGGCACCATGCCCAAAAGTGATGCGCAGTGCGTATCACAACTTACCTCGACAGCACGACTTGTGGGTGTTTTTCGGCAACCTGGTCGGCTTTGACGTGGTCAGCCGACAATCGCGTGAGCCGCCACGTTCGGGAGGCACCGCTGGGGAGCGTTCAGCTGAGTCGGCCCCGCGTCCCGCTTGATCGGGCGGACACCTTGATGACAGGGCCAAGACCAAATTGAAAGCAATCTGCCGACCGTTGCCACTGCACTCTCACCCCGGAGTGACTCAGCACACGCAGAGCGCTTCCGGATCCGCGTCATGTCGCTCGCGCCACTTACATGCGATGAGTAGATGTAGGCCGAACGAGGCACAGGGAATAGCTGTGATCAGTTCTCAATAAAGGAGATCTAAGTGTGGACAATGTCCACACCCCCTTTAACCTGACAATACAGCGCCCAGCCCGGCCTCCTGACGCCAGCAACGAGCGGAAGCAGGGTGATCTCGACGCAGTCTCGTGGTCATGTCGGGCTCAGTCCCTCTACCCATGAAGGGGTGTAGGACAAACCACGACCTAGCGAACGAATCAAGAGAGGAACACATAACCCAGTTCAGAGCAGGCGGCACTGTTTACCGGGGAACCTACGACTGGGACCACATAGCCGAGGTCGGGCATGGGCTCGGCTGGCAGCGTAAGAGTACCGAAGACCCCGGATTCGGTGCCGTCACCTTCGGCACGGACGGCACCACCGCGCCCGATGGCACCGTTGAGCACCCCACCAAAACCCACGACGGACAGACCGGCGGCACGGACGGCATCAATGGATACTTTGATCGCAACACCGAGTCAAGCAGCAATCAAGCCAAGATCGCCCTGGGCTTGAGTGACCAACTTAAGAATGTGAAACGATGAGCACCATGTCTTCGCGAAGATTTCTCCTCCAAGGCCTTGTTGTTGCCATCCTCGCTGCCCTCACTGGGTGTGGAACAACACCGAGCACCACCCCACCTACGAGCACCGCGGAGCAGACCATGGGACCAGAACAAGCCCGCACCGAATACCTCGACATCTTCACACAAATTCAAGCTCTCGCCCCGGGCGACTGGACGAAAATTACACCCGATAAACCCGGTATGGCGTGCCCCCTCCCGGACGGGTCCGAGGGCACTCAGTTCAATTACGACAGTACGCAGGGGGCGATCTCAGAAGATCAGGCTGAAGCGATACATAAGACGGTAAAGGAAGTCTTTGAGCGCGAAGGGCTACGCGTTGTACAAACCCAGCCCTCGGGAGCGAACCGAGACCAGACGACCACAGGCTTTGGCGATGGCAAGTTCTCCATGCAGCTTGGAACGAGCAGCTTCGGAACCACACTCGGCGGCAACACCCGATGCGCGCCGGATCCCGAGGGCAAATTCCGGTAGCAAGCAGTGACCAACAAAGTCCACCGGCACTGGCGCGTCCTTTCCACCAGTGCCGTCCTGCTGCTGCTCATGTCCGGATGCGCCCCCGCGTCTCCGGGCAAAGGCACTGATACTGCCCCATCACCCTCTCAAACCCCCGCAACGAACACACTTCCCGATGACGGGAAAGAGGCAACCATGACGCCGGGAGAGGCCAAAACGGAGTTCTTCGGACTCCTCGACGAGATCCAAGCGATGGCACCGGGCGATTGGACCAATAAGGATGTTCCGGCAGGTGGCTACTGCAACTACCAGGGAACCGGAAACGGCAAAGAGTTTGCAGGAGCGCGGACCATGGGACCCCTCAGCACCACCGAGCGCGAGGCACTCAGGCAAAAAGTCGGGCAGTTTTATGTATCCCATGGGTACAGCGTGAAGACCTTCGATCAATCAACGGCCACGAACAAGCTCATCATAACCAACGGTTTCGGGCCCGATGGACTGATTCTCCAGGTTTATACCGGCGATCTCGGCACTACTGTCGCTGGCAATAGCCGTTGCGTCGCTGATCCGCAGGGCAAGGGATAGCCGAGCTGACCATGACGTGCCGGGCCACAGTGAGCTCTGGACGCAGATGACAGCAGAGCCACAAGCAAAGCCACGATGACTTACAGTGATCACGTGCCAGATCTTGAACTCCTCGCCTTCCATGAGAACGCTGTAACTCCTGTCGGAGTCACCCCCCGCGCAGCTCTGACCCTTGGTCATGTTCTCGTTGGCATGGGCGCGGACCACGATCCCGTTGTGCAGCTGGAAGATATCCTGGTCATCCGGCACACCTTCAGCCCTAGCGATCCCCAGGCTTTGCCAGGCCCCGAGGACCTGACGCCCGAACGCGTTCTTACCTACACCCGGGAGCAGAGTGTCTCGCCGCGCAGTTTCCCTGCCGTCCCACCGCGGTACTGGGTCATCCTTGCCGCCGACGGCAAAAAACGATCGCGACTGTGGGGTGCCTTCGAGAACCACGGCGAAATCATCGCCGAACGTACTACATCTGAGCGGTACTTCGATCTGCGACCCTCCGACTTTCTCGCGCCATTAAAAGACCGGCTCGTCATCGAATGGGACACACCTCGGAGTTGGCACCGACGGGCCAGCGCAACGAGTGCCTCAGGCATGCCGGTATTGGAGATCGCAGACCGCGACAAGGTTCCCTTTCCAGGGTTCGACGGCGTTCTGCTCCCCTACCATCAGCTGCGTGAGATGGTCGAGGATCCGCGCTATGCGGACTGGCGGGCAGCACTCTCTGAGGTGCAGGGCATCTATCTGATCACGGACTCCTCCAACGGCAAGCAATACGTCGGAAAAGCCGACGGCGCCGAACGGATCCTGGGTAGGTGGATCACGTACGCACGTGACGGGCACGGCGGCAACGTGGCTCTTCGTGAGTTGGCCTTCCAGAGCACAGCCGGCGAGGGTAAGGCTGCCGCGTCGAAGACTGACCATGCCCGACACTTCGTGTTCAGCCTGCTCAGGGTATTCGGCCCCAGCACGCCGGCCTCAGAGGTGAACGCGGCGGAGTCCCACTACAAGGCAGCACTGATGACCCGCACGTTCGGCCTGAACAGGAACTGATCGCGGCGTTTCATCGGCTTCAAGAGGACTTTGGGAGAATCAAAATGATGGACCCCAAAACGTACCTTGAAGTGCCCACGGACACTTCTTTCATGCTGCTCGCCACCAGCGCAGCCGCGTCTGCAGACTCGCTGAGCAGCCTGACTTCCAGCGGCATGGTCGTCAGGACGCTGCGCGGTCGAAAGATGCGTGGGCGACAGAGTCTCATGGACGAAGCTGGTGCGGCGCTTCAGTTCCCGAGCTACTTTGGCGAGAACTGGGACGCCCTCGATGAATGTATAAGCAACCTGGATTGGATGCTACCGGTGACTTCGCTGGTGCTCCTCGTCCAGGACGCGGAACAAGTGCTGGCTGACGAGAACACAGACCAGCTACAGGTCTTCGTGAGCCTTCTCAGGGACGCTATGTGGACATTCGCCGAGGCTGTTGAGCTGGGCGAAGTCTGGGATAGGCCGGCTGTTCCGTTTCATGTGGTGCTGCAAGCAGACGTCGAGGCTGCAGCAGCGGCTTCCCGGCGCTGGGTAGCAGCGGGCGGCTCACTCAAGCATTTGAACGTCGGGGATAAACCGCCCGGACAGTTTTAGATAGTCCTATGCTTGAGAACTTTGGCAGCACCTATTCAGTCACCGATAGCACGCCTGGTTCGCCGGAAGTCACCAGCGACACTCAGTCCTGCCTGTTTGCCCGTTACGGGGGCTGCACCTTCAACGGCGGCCTCTACCGCGTACACACCGCGGATTGGTCACGGAGGGCGTCCACGATGCTCGCTGAAGCGTTTCCTGAATTCACCTTCCCGTTGATTCCTTTCGGCTTCGACTGGCTCGGTCGGCAGTTCATTCTCGACCTGCGAACCAAAGATACAGACCCAGAGAGATCATGATGCTGGAACCCGGAACCGGGTACGCCCGACGAATCGTCCGGCTGGGGCCCAATGACGGGCCGGCACAGACTACGGTCCGGTTTCGAATCGCCGCACTGGCTTCAGCAACATCCAGACGGCTCACTGCTCAAGCGATGGGCGCCGGCTTGCCGCGCGGACTCGCTTTGAAGGGCAACTCCGACAAGAGCTTGATCATGACAGGACCCAGCCCCCGCGACGCTGCAATCATGACGGAAAAACCATGGCCAGTGCGAAGGACCAGATCCCAATGAACATGATGATGCCGACATGCAACAAGACGCAGGCGACGAACCCTGCGGTCTGCACGATGGGTCGCCTGCTAAGAAGGGTTCCTGCAATGACGCCTTCCATAATCATCGTTCCCCAACTAAGTGTTAGGGCAACGATAGGAACGGATGTAAGGAAGAAAACGAAGCTTTGAAGAAAGTTCGCAGTTCCAAAGAACTCACCGCGAACTATGTAGTACAAGGCGCTTCCCTCGCTCCAATTCTCAACACTCAGTTTTGCCAACGCACTGTGCAGATAGATATACGCAACCTGGATCCTAAGAGCCCAATGTGCGGCCCAGGAAATTCCTTGCCACGCACCGAACCTGGCAGTGGACCGTGAGTGGCCTTGCGACCAGTGCCAAAGCCGGTTATCTGGTAGAGAGACAAACACGAGGAAAAAAGTAGTGAAAACCAATACCGTGTCACCACCGTCAGGTAGGGCAACTGTATGGGCAAATGAGTAGGAAAGCCAAAGATGGAGAATTGACGTAAATCGCGGAAGAAACCCAGAAATCACAACGATTAGACCAATAATCATCAAGACTTGCACAACTTCATCCGAGAGCTCGCTCGCAATGCAGAATAACGATACGTTCTCCAGTGCACGGGTGCACTGTCCGGTTGAAGGCTGTCCTAGAATCGGAACCGAGTAGAGGTAGGGTGCTGGTGTCAGTAAGAGTGTCAGTACCTGGGAGAGCGCCAGACCGCTCCTGGCGACAGCAATGATTCGCGATTGTGGATTGAATGACCAGATGTCATTGTTCAGACTGGATATTATTCTCATCGCGCCTTGCATCTCGAATCCACAACCGCACCTTTAACGTCAAACCGGGCTTCTGATTCAAATTCCCGGTAAGCCCATGGGACTGCCTTGGTCTGAAAAATTACTATCCGGCCGCAAACGGACGCAACCGGTGAGTCATTGTCGACGATCTGGGTTTCCAGGGATCGCACCCTCTCGAGGCATTCCTGTCGACCGCCGTCGGGACTGCAATCGGCCCATTCCTTTATGGTGTTACCAATCACGCCCAGCTCCGGCCCCTGAGACCTTTGTTTACGACTTAGTCCGAAGTAATTCTCGGGCCGGGTTTGTGGAGTCTGCATCAACGACTCTACGGATCCGTCATCTCGGAGCTGATAGACGGCGAATTCCGGATCGTTGGGCGGCTTGGTGAAGAATGCCCACGCTTGGGGTGCAACTGACACCAATGTGCGGCGAAGGGGCTCCCCCTCCTTCACGGCCAACACATTGCTGGGCATGGCGTAGAAGATCGTAAGTGCGAAGAAGGCGCCAAACAGTGCTAGAGAAATTACTCCCGCAAGCACCGCCGTTCTTGATCTCTGTGACGGGTCATTCAGGGTCATGGCAAGTCTGGACAGGTAGCCAGTTCAGGGATAGGAGTGACGAGTTCATCGCAGCGCTCGTGTGAGCTCTGCAATCGCGGTGTCCCGCCCGATCTCTTCTACACCTGCCGTTGTCATGTAGTCCTTGTTTGCCAAATAGCCGGGAACTACTAGCAAAACCAAAACGGCGCCACCGGCGACGACCACGAAGGTCGCAACCGCTACGTTGGCATACAAGGCGCCGTTTGCCACTACGAAGGCAGCCACTGCTGCACATGTCCATGTCACGCCGCACCCATACGGCGTAACTTGCTGCGCATCCTGAGGATCAGTTATCGCCTTGCGGTAGGCCAGGTAGTCATAGAACTTTTCCGTGAAAGTGGCCAGGCCAGCCTCGACCGAGCGGGGCTTTCCAGAGCGGAGCTTTGGCAGTACTTCGGAACTAAACCCAGGGTAATAGACCAGGAAGTCCTGAACGATCGGGTCAACCTCGGCAAGAGTTGGGACCGGACGATCTGCGGCAAAACCCAGCAGGCTAAGCAATCGTGGGTTACTTTCGGCCAACGGGCCGATACCAGCCAGGAGAAGCCGGAGCGCATCTTCGGCGCTGTAGTTTCCTCGGAAATCTGCTTTCTTCGTTGAAAAAGTGGTAGCTACAGATGCTTGAGCGGACGAGATACCAACCGGGCCAAGCAGAAGAGATAGCAACATAGCCAGGCTGATGCGAAAAGTTCGACTTGATGAACTATAAAATACAATATCCCCCATTATTAATGAAAAGAAATTTAGTTATGGACTGATCATCGCTTTGGACTATTCATCGCCCTCAGTAATACGTCGAGCCAGCGAATCAGCTTTGTAGTACATGTGCATGAGCAGGGCCACCATGATGGCCGTGAACCCCATACCCGAGAAGAAGATCCACGGAACACTTGAATCATCCTTGGGTAGTACTGCAAATATGACCCACAGTGTTGCCACAAAGCCGATGAGCATCACCGGAATAGCTTTCAAGGCACCTAGCGCTGAAGTGTGTGCAGCGTTCCATGCACGCTCAGACGACAGAGTAGCCTTCGAGCGGATGCCAAACGTATAGTTAGGCTTCGAATCGCCAGACTTAACCTGCGATGCCAGCATTTGAAGTAGGCCTGCTACAACCAAGAACGCAATCGTGAACATTGTCGTGCTGAAAACCGCCCCCAAAACGATCCTTTCACTGTTACGAACTCGGATGACCGAGAAAACTCCAGATTGAAATGCCACGCTAACATTGGCCGTAGCCCGTCGCAAATCACAGCCGCTGATTTGATTAGGCTCCGACCACTACACGCCTTCAGTCAGTAGTTATCACATGTGAAATAAGGAGAAGACTCGTCGGCGGAGCTGCATTCGTCTTGCAGGGGTCGGAATGGACCCAACCTGGAGATGGCCTCAAGCTCCGCCGACAAAGCCGCCGTCTATGCCGTCGTCACTGAAACTGCGGCCGAGTACTAGGTCGCTCACGGCTGGCTCACTTCCAAACCCCACAGTCTTCACCTCAGACAAGGTGGCGGGCCGGCGGCTACCTGCTTGAACCATGAAGGCTGTGTCGGCGCCTTGTTCTCAGGTGGTACCGGCGCACACCCACCAGCACGATGACCGCGGCGACGAGCCAGAATAGTCCAGCGCCGATCAGCAGTACGATCATGCTGCCGAGCTGGTCCGCGAGCACACCAGCCGACAACGGCCCAGAACGATACCCGCGCCGCGGAACGCTCACATCCGGGCGATGGCAGGCACGGGCCCCAGCCTGGCATCTGGACCTTGAGCACAAGTAATGTCAGCGGTGGACCATCGATCACAGACACACAGAGGCCACCCCAAGCAGCACCAACAGCCCGGTGACGTCGGACGTGAAGGCAATGGCAATGGCAATGGCAAGCAACCGCGCAGGCTAAACGTGGTTGCCAGGTTCTTGTGGTCTCGACGCGGTCAAGCCACGGGCGACAAGTGGCCCCACGACGACTTGGCAAGAGGCTAAGCACAACAGCAGGGTCACAGTCCACGTTGACGCCCCGGCTGTCTGGAAGGCCAGCATCAAAGCCGCCGTCGCCATGGAGGCGCCCAGACTGGACAGGCCCCGGCTAAATGCCAGGAGGTTCAACTTCGCACCGCTACCGGTCCGGGATTTCGGGACTTCCGCTCAATCTCAACTCTTGCAATGGGTGACCATTGAGCCAGCCTTTACTGTGCCCAAACAAAGGAATACTGCTCTCGAAGTCATGTTGCCCTCAGTCCCCCTACCCATGAAGAGGTGTAGGACAACCACGACCTACCGAACGCACCAAGACAGGATCACATACCCCCAATTCAGAGCAGGCGGAGGGCCCACCAGCCAAGACCCTGAACCCGCTCCCCCAAAACTGAAAAGGCCCACCGGCGGCCCGGCATCAGCCGGCACCACGCATCGGGGACTCGTGTCCACATTTGTACACAGGTTAAAGCAAAAACCCCCTCTGACGAGGGGGTATGCCGTGCCCGAGGTGGGACTCGAACGGGATTCTCGGCCTTGGGAACACTGGGAAATGGCGGAAACGTGCGGAATCCGGGCCAGTCCGGTCGCTGAATGAGGCAGTCCGAGGTGGAAAGTGTGGACATTGTCCACACTTTCCTTTTTGCCCGTCCGTCAGCATTTGATAAGGAATCCATGGCATGCCTCCATTCGCCCGGAACGCGGCGACCGTGGACTCGGCAATGGCGCACCGTTGGCCAAGGCGAGCAGGGGTCCTTCATCGTTTCTCCTCCTATCAACGATCTATCGCGAATGGCAGCTTCGGCGACATGACCTAAAAGTCGCCGCCAATTAGAGGAGGCCAGCCCAACCGTCCAACACGCCTTGGACAGTTGGGCCGACGTTTAGGTTTACTCAGTCCTTCGCACCCCGTTGCTGTGGTGCGGGCAACTCAGTTGAGGTCAGGACACTTCGAACGATAGTGACCTGGTGTCCGACAGTGACCGCATTTCCGAACTCGGGGACTCTCGGCGGTGGAAGGCTGTGCAACGATGACTTTCCCTGCCAGCTCAGCGTGTGCGGTGGGGACGAGGTCGTCGAAGTATCCGGGTGCTGCAAGTACTGCTGCCGAGCGCTTGAGAACTGAGAGTTCATCCGCTGTCAGGATTTGATCGGCGAACGCCGCCTCGCGCATCATTTCCAAGAAACGCTCGTTGAGTCCACGGACTTGCGCCGCGCCCATACCTCCCCTGCCAGCTACTTTGGCAAGGGCTTTCGCCTCATCGCCGATGATCTTGCCATCTGCCAACGCCAGGGCGAGTACATCCAAGTACTCTGCTGCCGCCGCGTCGGCGACGTCCGCCGCGCTGATCGGCAACCGCGAAAGTAGAGAAGACATCCACCCATCGGTGCCTTTTCTCAGGGATGATGCCCGCGTCATCGGAGGGACCAATCCGAGCTGGTGCGACGCGAACAATCCTTGTATGGGGTCATGGCCATACTCGATAGCGGGCCGGTACCGTTCCAACATCTGCGGAAGCAGCGCTGCCGTTGCCCTGACGTCACCCAGCGCGGCGTGCGCGTCCACGAGCGAGATGCCGGCATGTTCAGCCAAGGTGCCGAGCTTGTGGTTCGGTGTATCAAACGTCTGCTGGCCCAACCACAGCGAGCACAGAGCGGGCACGGGTGCGGTGTTCAATCCAATTCGGGCAAGTTCAGCGGCCATGAAGCGCTCTTCGAACACGGCGTTGTGGGCCACGACGACCGTGCCTTCAAGACGCGACATGATGTCGGGTGCGACGTCACCGAAAAGCGGCGCGTTGCGAACAGAGTCATTGCTGATGCCGTGAACGAACACAGCGCCAGTGTCCCTGCCCTCCGGGTTGAGGAGGGTAGCGAATTCGTCTTCGATACGCCCGTTCCGGTCCACCCTGGCGATCGCTATTTCGATGACACGATCACCCTTGCTAGGTGAGAAGCCGGTCGTTTCCACATCTATGACAGCAAACGGCCCGTCGTGAACATAGCCGCGACCCTGCCCGGGTCCCCCATAGCTAAACAGGTCACCAACCCTACCGGGCTCAGCAAAACGCATACGTTGACGGGTTGGCACTGCGTCTTGTTGCGGGGGACGCGGGTTGGTGTAGATCGCCGGTGAACTCATCGGCGGGGCGGACTCTGTCGACTGAGCACGACGAGTCTCAGGTTTACGTTGTTTTCGTTTTCGTGAAGCCCACCAAATAAGGAAGACAACGAGTGCCACGACAAGGGCAATTTCCATAGTTTCTTCTTTCGACAATTCACCAGATTCGGCCGGGCGGAGTTATAGGGCCAACGTTGACGCTCGGAGATCGGCGTATTCTAGGCCCGACTCCTCCGATGCTAACGCGGATGTTTGCCCAACGGCGCACGAAGGCGTTTGGACCGAATTGGCTTCGGGCTGATCGTCACGCCTGGTAACTCCCGAATCACAGAACGAGCCCTTCTACATTGACGCGCCCACATGAGCAGCGGTGACAGACGTGCGGTCCATGCTCAGCTCAGGCCAGCGTGTGAGCATCACCGGACCCGATCCAGAAAAGCTTCACTCCCTTCTAGATCCGCACCACGAGGACACAGCGGAGTTCGGCGGCCGCATCGTCGGATCCTCGCGAGGTAGGGGCGCGGGTCGGCCAGCCATAATGGTGCTATGGCGGAGTCATTAAGTTACGACCTTCACAAGCTAGGGTGGCGCGCGTTTCAGGACCTAAGCGCCGTAATCCTACAGACGGTGTTTGGTCAAACGTTCCACACCTTTGCGGACAGCAACGACGGTGGCCGCGATGGTGCCTTCCACACCGGGTGGACCACCACTCGACCTGACGAAAGTTCGGGAATCCCTGCAAATTTCGCTACCGGCCCGGTAGTTGCCCAATGTAAGTTCAGTGCATCTGGAGCAGGAACGTTATCCCCGCATGGCCTTAAAGACGAACTCGCGAAAGTACAGCGACTTCAAGAACAGGGCTTGTGCGACGGGTACATACTGATGACAAACCTTCGCGTCACTGGCGAGACTGAGGCTTGGCTTATAGATGAATTGCAACAGCGTGGCGTGAGCCAAGTGCTAAGTCTCGACGGCACCTGGATCTGCCAACAGATCAGCACTCGTCCGCTTTTACGGCGGTATGTTCCCAGGGTCTACGGGCTGGGTGACCTCAGCCAAATTTTGGATGAGCGAAGGTTAGAGCAGTCGAGCGTACTTCTGGCAAACCTCGGCGAAGACCTCGCAACCTTCGTCCCGACCGCAGCGTATCGGCAAGCGGCTGATGCGCTGGCAGAGCACGGCTTTACTCTTTTGCTGGGCGCGCCCGCAGCGGGCAAGTCTACGATTGCAGCGGTGCTCTCGGCTGTAGCACTAGACGAGCAGGGCGCTGGGGTTCGAAGGGTCGACTCTGCTTCGGAGCTCATCCAGTCTTGGAATCCGCACGAAAAAGGTCAGCTTTTCTGGGTGGATGACGCTTTCGGTGCGATCAGGTACGACCAACAGCTCACCGATCAATGGTCTCGCAGACTCGATCAGATCATGACAGCCGTAAAAAGCGGTGCCAAAGTCATCCTCACGAGCCGTGACTACATCTACCAGCAGGCGCGTACGCATCTAAAGGAGTACGCATATCCGCTTCTCCGCGAACAGCGCGTCGTAGTTGACGTTGCGCAACTCTCCAAGGAGGAACGGCGCCAGATTCTCTATAACCATCTCAGAGCTGGAGATCAACCTGCCAAATTGCTTCGGCAATGGCGACCGCAACTGCCTGCGGTGGCGGCAAGCTCTGCCTTTCAGCCGGAGATTGCTCGACGCCTGGGCCGTCAAGCATTTACCAAAGAGGTCACAACCAGCAATCAGATCCTCGATTATGTCGAGCGCCCGGTGGACTTCCTGAAGGATGTAATAGCACAACTAGATCCCGCCGCCCGAGCAGCGTTAGCTTGCGTGTACCTTTCGGGCTACGGACTTCCCATTCCACTCGACCTCTCAGCCCAGCTCACCGAGACAGTTTCCAGGTTGGGAGCCACGGTTCACGAAGTGATTCCTGCCTTTAGTCACCTCAACCAGAATTTCCTTAGTGCGGTCACCGATGCATCCGGTGCGCAACACTGGCGTTTCCGCCACCCCACGCTCCGTGAAGGATTCGCCGCCACCATCGCGGATGACCCTAATGCGGTTGAAATACTGGTCAAGGGTCTAACGGACGATGAGCTAGTCGGGCAGGTCGATTGCGGAGGCTCCCAGGCGGGCACGCTGCTAAGCGTCCCGCCGAGCCTGTATCAAATTGTTGCTGCACGTACAACGATGTCGTTAGCCATAGGCAGCGATTGGTACAGCCCGCTCGCGCAGTTCCTGACACGTCGATGCTCAGACGACTTCCTTAGACTCTGGGCGGCGATGCACACGCGAGGATTGCCCAGCCTCTTGAATTTCACGCACCTTATGGGGTCGTCGTGGCGTCCCGTGCTACTCGCTCGGCTTCGTCTTGCCGAGGCTCTTCCAGAGAATCTACGGAGGAGCGCGGTTGACTTACTTGAAACCCGAGCAATCGAGGACTTTGATGGCACTTGGCTGGACTCTGACATCGTCGGCCTATTCACAGAGAGCGAAAGAACTACGCTCCTGGAAAGCGTCATAAATCAAGTGCTGCCGGACATCGATGACTTCATCTATAGGTCAGCGGACGGATTCGACAGCGATGTTCCGGCGGCGGCGCGGTACGAACAAGCCGAGAATACAGTGACCGCATATATAAATGCTCTCAGCGAAGATCCAGAGGTCTCTGGCGTCCTTAGGGCGGCCCAGCGCATGATCGCGCAAAGAGTGGCCGACGCTGAGGAAGACTTCAGCCCGCCCCGCTCCCACTCATTTACTCCCTACGTACACACGGAAACACCGCCCTCGGACCGAGACCAGTTCGACGACGTACACGTCGGCCACTAGATGACCGTACTTCGCAGAAGCCGACGATTGGCTGCTGCGGCGAAGGATGCAGAGCTTCCCATCACTGGTACCGGCGCAGTCCGACTATGGGCCCGAATTATTCGCCTGGATCTGGTGGTCGTCACGTGGGCAGGTCCTACTCACGTGACGACATCCCAAAGGACAAGTCCTTCTTTCGCACTACAGGCATTGGCACTCCGCACTCAATCGCTGTCCACACATTTCAGAAATAGTCGGCGAAAGCGATGATGACTTCACCATGCGGCTCTACCGGGTTTCTGACGATTTCGAGGCACGTCTGGACATGGTGTCGTTGCATCGAAGCGACCCCTACGGTGAATGGCTGGAAGTTCTGCGCCGAGACCTCGAACGCGGCTGCGAGGCTATTCTCGATACCCGGAAATATGGCCGCTACGAATCCTGGCAGGCGACGGGCACTGCGTGGAGTCTGCCGATATGGTGAGCGCCGTGCGGTAGCAGTAGGCAAACGACGGCAGTCCACGCGGCCCGTGCTGTTCCGCAGGGTGAGATACATGGCGTCCGCTGGAGACGCGAACGCCCAGCGCAACTGTCATCACACGAAGCGGATGGACTCTGTATCCATTTCAAGCTGCGTGTGAGGGGGAGTTTGCGCAGCTGCTCGCCGGTGTGGACCGCATTCGGTGTGCTGATGAGGTCAAGGATCTGGTGCTCGGCGGTCTCCTCGCGGTCGCCGTCCTTAGGCTTTCGGTAGCGCTTGATCTCGACAGCACCGCTGGTTCCGCGATGACCGAGTGAGCGTCGAACAGCCAACCGTTTAGTGCAGCGATCTGGTCAAACTTGTTGGCGAAGTCCATTAGTTGGCCACCAAACGGGCTGCCCGGCATTTATCCTCCTTCGATTGGATTGAGCGCAGGGATAAAGCTTTTATGCTTCCCAAGAATTGCGCCGGATAATCTCAATCGGAAGGTTTGGTTGTGCTATCACATGCAGTCAACTTATAACAGGCGGGCATCTTTCTACAACGCAATTTATTTAACCTAAGGCGCACGCTTAGCCCTGTCAACAGAAAGAGCCCTATCATTTCGCTGCACTACATGCGGCACATTTTTTGCATGAAGTGTTGCCGAGTAAGATCGAGGAAAACGTCGGTGATCAAGGAGACGTGCATCATGGCAAAGGACAGAGACGGTGTTGCAGACGGCATCATCTACGGCAGAAGTCTATCCGTGACGCATCGAGAGTACTCGTCGTACATCGAGAGCATGGAGGTACTCTGGCGGCAAACACCTGAGTACAAGCGGCACAAGAAGAAGCAACAGATCCTGTTCGTATGCTTTCTACTCCTTACGATGATTCTGATAGTTGGGTGGATTTTTCTTTCCACCTGGTTCCAGTACATGAACATATCCCCTGCGTTTCAGATTACGCTGTTGACCACTGTTATATTCGCGGCGAGTGCTATATATGCGGCCCTTGGACCGCTTGAGGGAGCAGCGCAGAAGCGACAGTTTGTGAATTTACGCAGACTTGGAATAGTCGAGAATATACAATTCGAAGAGCAAGAACTAGCGAAAGACGCCGATGCGGGAAACCTCGACCTAGCGGATCTTTGGGTAGCGAATCAGCGGCGCATCGACTACTACCACGAGATCGCCATGGACCAGGCGAAGAGCAGCTTCAGAGCCGGTCGGTGGGCAATGATTGGTGGATTCGTCACCGTCATCCTTCTTGGTGTGGCGGCTGCGCTAGCCGTCAACGGAACGGCTTCCATAGCGGCGGGTGTGATCGGAGTTGCGGGCGCAGCCATGGGCTCCTACATTGGCGTCACCTTTATGAAGGCTCAGGCTGAAGCGTCCGCGCAGCTTCGCCAGTTTTTCCTCCAGCCCGTTGAGTTCTCCCGCATGCTCGGTGCTGAACGGCTTTTGTCGACTCTGGAACCCTCAGATCGAACGGCAGCTGTACACCGTGTCATCGAAACTATGATGGTCCCCACGACGGCGCCCACCGAGGCTCAGAAAAGCAAGCCGGAGCCACGGGGCAAATCGAATCCGCCGTCTTGACCTCCAAGGCGATCGGATTCAGAACGCTCCCTTCTTGCCTAGAACCGTGGTCACCCATACCGCGCCATGTCGACGCCATCGTCGTCAGCCTTTACCGGCTCATCCAGTGAGTTGTCGTTCTTATCCAGCTTCCAGGCGTAATTTTCTTGCTCCCTAACTACGTCGAGGCACGAGGGAGGGACTGTCTGATAAACGCTGTGTGGGGTTCGGCGCCGTTCACTACTGAGTGGTTCTTTCGAACGCGCCCGCGAAGGTAATCGCGAACGCTTTTAGCGCAGGCTTCCACCTCATGACCCAGCGTGCCCGACCGCCGCCGGTGGGATCAAGAGCCCTGGTGACGAGGTACAGGCATTTCACGGCAGCGGTCTCGTTTGGAAAGTGCGTACTGCCCTTCGGTAACGGGCGTTGATCGACTCGATCGCGTTCGTCGTGCAGAGCACCCGCCGGATCTCCACGTCGTACTCCAAGAAGGGCACGAATTCGGCCCACGAGGCTTCCCAGAGCCGCACGATCGCCGGATAGCACTGACCCCATTCGGCGGTGAACTCGGCGAACCGGTCCTTCGCCGCTTGCTCGGACGGGGCTGTGTAGACGGGCTTGAGCGCCTTGACGATGCCTTCGCGGTGCTCGCGGCCGGCGTAGCGGAAGCTGTTGCGGATCAGGTGCACGATGCACTGCTGCACCACCATCCGGTCCCACGTGGTCGTGGTCGCTTCCGGCAGGCCCTTGAGCCCATCGCAGCCGGCGATCAACACATCCTCCACGCCCCGGTTCTTCAGCTCGGAGAAGACCTGCAGCCAGAACCTGGCACTTGCACCGCCGTCGCCGGCCCAGATCCCCAGAATCTCCCGCTCCCCGTTCACGGTCACGCCCATGACGACATAGAACGGGTGTTGCGCACCTGCCCCTCACGGACCTTAACCACGACCGCGTCAACGAAGAGCACCGGATAGAGCGGCTCCAAAGGCCGGGCCGACCATTCGGCCAACTCCGAGGAGACTTTCTCCGTGATGCCGCTGATGGTGTCTTTGGAGACCTTGGCCCCGTAGACCTCCTCGAAGTGCGCGGCGATTTCCCAGGTCGTCAGCCCCCGTGCGGACAGTGAGAGGACGATCTGGTCGATCCCATCCCGACGCCGTTTCCGTTTGGGCACAATCACCGGCTCTCACGAGCCGTCCCGATCCCGGGGCACCTCAATCTCGACCGGGCCAATCTCGGTCAGCACGGTCTTGGACCATCCCCCGTTCGAAAGTTCGGGTTTTCGATAAGTCAGGCGGCATGCAGGAAGGCGCCGCGCCACCCCGCAAATGCATACACTTGGTTCCGACGGTCAACAGCAGAGACGGTGACCGCGATCCGTCTCACCAGCAGAAGATGGCACAATGGCACCGAAGATAGGCCCCGAGACGATACTGGCCGAATGGCTATTCGTCGAGACAGTCGCCGATATCCGACGGCGGAGCGAGGATCCTGGCGGGCGGAGCCGATACGAGCTGCTTGGGATTGCACCCCTTCTGCGCAAGCTCCTCATTGATGCCAGTCCCCTTCTCAACACTGTTCGGGCCGCTCGCCCGGAGGTGCCGACGGAGTTCCGCATCAGACAGTGGACCGTTCCTGACAGGGGCCGCGACGACGCAGACCTGCCGTACCTCCTCCGGCTCGGCGGACCAGAGCTGGTTGGCCGACCTGAGGACCCGGCACTCCCCAAACTGAAACACTTCATTGGGGCGACGGTGGGGTTAGTCCGGGGGCGCCCACTGACCGTCATCGAAGTAGTCAAGTACTACGCCAACGTGGAAGGCGGCGTCCACTTCGGTGTGCCCAAGGAAGATGCCGACCGCGTTCTGAGCGATATGGCTCCCTTGCTGCTCGGGCATTCGACCGGTCAGATCGAGATCCTCGCCCATCTCGGAACTATCGTTGTTGACGCGCTGACGCCGCTGTGCAACTCGATCCTCGCCTTGCCCACGATCGACAACCGGATTCACCAAAGCAACGACCGGGGATTCTACGACGGCCACTGGACTGCGGACCATTACGAGAAGGTCAGCCAGTTGCGATAGCCGACACAGCTCACACTGTGGGTCTGGCTGTCGACGACGGCGGGGACAATAGTGGGATGAGCGGATTCGACTTCTTTACAAGGACTGTCACCGACGCCCCGAAGGCGCCAGTAAGGGTGTCGTCGCGCTTATTCCGAAATGCGATCGAAGAAGCGTTCATCTACACCTACACGCGCCAGGACCTCGAAATTGTACTCGCCGAAGAGCTCAAGCTGTCGTGGCCCAATACGGATCACCAGCCTAGCGACAACGAGTACACTAAGCGCGATGTCATCAAGGGGTACACCGAAGGCTGGGATCTACCCCGGCTAGTGGCCTTGGCGCGC
This sequence comes from Paenarthrobacter nitroguajacolicus, assembly GCF_031455195.1. GTDB lineage: Bacteria > Actinomycetota > Actinomycetes > Actinomycetales > Micrococcaceae > Arthrobacter > Arthrobacter nitroguajacolicus_D. The sequence continues at coordinate 633,357 of NZ_JAVDSH010000001.1, forward strand.
CGTATGGTCAGCGATCTCGAGGTGACCGAACTGCGCCTCGCCGCCCTGACCGCTCTGCTCGCAGAGCACGATCGTGGCGGAGGCGTCGGCACGCCGGCCAAGAACCTTATCTTCGCAGCGAACGGGCCCAAGCCCGAGCTCGTGCTGCGTGATGCCCTCAACAACGACATCGAGATTGTCCGCAACGGCGAATACTGCCTCGTCTATGACCAGCCAATCCCTGCCGATGGCCTGACCTACAGCGATCTCATTCAATGGTGGCGACAGCGACAGGGCCTCACCGACAATGTGTCACAGCGAGATGTCGGCCTGGACCTACACGACCGCCTTCGGACGTCGCTGGGTGACAACTCGGTCGAGCTTCGCGTCTTCGACGCTTACGCGGCTCGCTACAAGGACAATGGATTCGACATCCCCGCGCTAATCCCCCAGGTGTACCTGCACTTTGATCCGGCGACTCAGTTGTCTCGCCGGTCTGCAGGCCAGAGCGGCAGTCCATTGGCGCGGCAGCGGATGGACTCCTCATCTTGTTCTCCAACAGGCATCGTGTGGTCCTCGAAGTCGACGGGAAGCAGCATTACGCGAACGGTGATCTGGCGAGCCCAGCTCTCTACAGCGAAATGGTCTCCGAGGACCGACGGCTAAGGCTCGCCGGGTACGAGGTCTACCGGTTTGGCGGGGCCGAACTGATGAAAGACGACGCAGACAGGATGGTGGCAGAGTTCTTCGACCAGCTCGCCGAACGCATGCGCTGAGGGACGAAAACGGCCAACCAAGACTGCCGGCGGTGAGTTGCGCGGTTTCACGACAACGGCCGAGGAGCTCGGCAAAACCGTCGGAGCGGCAACCCTGATGACCAGTGACGCATGGCGTCTTTGGGATCTCCGGCGGGCCAACCACCTCTGAGCCCACAGGCCTCCACGCCCCCCAGGCGGGCGTTGATGTGGTGCTGGACCGTCCAACGCCGGCGTACCTGGCGACCCGCCAACCATGGACTGGCCGGGGAGTCAGACATCCGCCACGTCCAGAGCTGCATGTCTGACTCCCTCTGGCCGATAACGGCGCATATGTCGGGCCGGAAGCAGCCCCGGCCGCGTCCGCACAGCGATCCCGCCAAGCGATGGCATATGCCGAAGAATTTGACCGCTCACGTCATGACGCCCCACCTCAGCCTGCCAATGAATAGCCAAAAGCAACAACGCTGTTTGTCATTCCGATATTTCGATCATTGCTGGACGGCCCTCCGCGCAACCGGCCGCTGACATGCTATCGCCGATCTGGAAGCTTCGCTCGGCGGGCCTCCGCAACTTGGACCCTTCCGAATTTTCCGGACCTGCCCAGGGCATTCCAGCCCCTTACCAGCGCACAGGCCCTATCAGAACGGCCCACAAGACCAAAGACTCAACGCACGCACAAAGGAAAAGGACGATGAATGCGCTCACAATCAAGGACCCAGCAGATTTGCTGAGCTTTATCGGGCACACCCTAGGGTTCTGGCCCAAGGAAAGCCTGGTCTGCATCACCTTGGACAAAGGCAAAGTCGGAGCCACCCTCCGCATCGACCTCCCCCGACACCCCGGAACAGAACTCCCCTACGCCAGGACAGTCAGCAGCTACCTCACGAGCGACACCAGCACGACGAGCATCGTGTTCGCCCTCTACACCTCACACCACAGCGAACCCGGCCGGCCCAAACCGCACGCCGCCACCATCGCCGCCCTCACCGGGGTCCTTGCCGAAAACGGCATCACCATACGCGACGGGATCTTCGTCGGTGACGACACCTACTCCCCCTACGACACCGAACCCGGCCAAGACATCAGCACCACCGAATACAGCCGAGTCAACGCCGAATTCATCTACCGCGGCAGCACCATAGAACCCACCAACCAAATCATCCTCCCCACACCGACCCACGAAGCTGACCACGCCACCGCCGTCGAAATCTGCATGCTTACCATCCGCGCATTGGCACCCCATCAAGCGGCACTACAAGCGAGCCAACTCTGGACGAACATGCTCGACAGCAATGACTTCCCCAGCGACGAGGACTGCGCCGCGCTCATCGCGAATTTCCAGTTCCCCCACATCCGCGACCGGCTCATGGCCGACATCCCCGGCATCGACGAACCACCCCAACACATCCTCTTCGCCCAAACGGAGACAGCGCCCAAATGGTCACGGATCGAATGGGCCCAACAACTCCTCCTCCACGCCTACACCCGAACCAGCCCGCAACACGCAGCACCAATCCTCACCACCATCGGCTACATCAACTGGTGGGAAGGCCGAGGCTCCAAAGCACACCAATACATGCAACTCGCCCTCGACACCGACCCCGGATACCGCTTCGCACGACTCACCGACCACATGCTCGGCGCAGGAATCATCGCAGGCTGGAACACGAACAAGACCACCGCCTACAAAGCCCGCCTCGACATGCCCTAAGCCAATTCGTCCGAGTCAGAACAGGTTTACCGAACATCCGTTAGCGGCGTTAAAACAACGGGAGTAGAAGTAGCTGCAAAAACTCCCGCTCTTGGCGAATCAGGCGTTCCCGCAGGTCAAGCGGCCTTGTTGGGCATGGGAGTCCTGAAGCCAGTGATTGCGACTATTTGACCACATCGATGACCTTGTCGACCGCGAATACGCTGTCGGCAGCAAACGCTGGCTGCCCCTGTTCCGCTACTCACTGGCGTTCAAAGTCTGTTCTGCCTATGGGCTGCGCCGGCGCGAAATGACCATGCTCGACCTCGAAAACTTCGGGCCGAACCCGCACGTCAGCGGTTACGGCCAGTTCGGAGCTGTCCAGATTCGGTTCGCCAAAGGAACGGCAGGTTTAGGGCCCAGGCGACGTACGGTTCTGACCGTGCCGGAGTTCGACTTGGTCGTGGACCAGCTCAAGTCGTGGACGTCCGGTGGGATGCGGCAGCGTTTCCCGACGGCTGATCGTTCCTCCGCTCTGTGGCCGAGCGAGCGTGGTGCCCGGATGTCCCTTGGTTCTTTCGGGGATGCGTTCGCTGCTGCACGGGATGCCGTCGGATTGCCCTAGGAGCTGGGCCTGCACTGCCTCAGGCATTCCTACGTGAGCACCTGATCGAAGCCGGTTACGACGCGACCTTCGTGCAGACGCAGGTTGGCCACTCCTACGCCTCCGCCACCGGTCTCTACACATCGGTATCGTCCGACTTCAAACAGAAAACAGTGCAGCAGATGATTGCGCGTCGCATTGCGAACCTGGAGGACCTAGATGCCTGAACAGCGCCGGATTGGTTACCGCTGGAACCTGCGAGCCCTGATGAATAAGCGGAACCTGTGAAAACCACCGAATTGATGCCTCTTCTGAAGTCTCGTGGCATTAACCTCTCCGAAAGCCAGGTTTAACTGTTGGTCACGGCCACACCGGCGCGCATTTCGGCCAGAACGTTCGGAGCTTTCTGCGACATTCCGGACTGCACCCCCAACGACCTGTTCGAGCCATTCGTTGAGATGCGCGCCGCGCCGACAGCGAACGCCCCGAAACGCAGAGAAGACCTCGGCATCCAATTAGGCAACCCCATCGCACAACGGGTCCGACTCATCACACCTGGGGATGGTGAGTAGGACCCGATCCGCTGGCCAGTCCTCTGCGGCCGCGGCGGCCAGCACCACCAAACCGTCGTGTGTTGGCCCGACGGCGGAGTCTGCGGCTGCTGCTATCAGCAGGCCAAACGCACCCGCGGCGTCCGCAAATGCGGCCACGAAGGCGTCCTGCCCGGAAATATTGATGAGTGGCCGGCATACCGCAACTGCTCGGGCATCCGGCGTAATATCGACTGCGAGGGCTGCGGCGCCGAAGACGAACTCTACAGCGGTGGACGCTGCTGGACCTGCGTCCTCTTAGACGTCGTAGACAACCTGATTATCAACCCGGCCACGGGATCCATGGCCAAGGAACTGATTCCGCTGGCAGCTGCACTGAAGTCAATAAATCGGGCCAACAGCGGCATGACCTGGATCCGGCAAAAGCACCTCACGGCCTGACTTCGTAACCTCGCTACCGCACCTAAAATCAGCCACGACACCTTTGACAACCTGCCTGAATCACGCACCCGCGAATACGTCTGCGAGCTCCTCATCGAACACGGGGTGCTCCCCAACGTAATGCTTTTCTCATGCGATACGACAGCGGGCCGCGCAAGCCTTAGATCGCGTCAGCGACGGCGACCACCATCGCCGCAGTGCTGTTCGTCGTGTTGCTGCTGCGCACAATCACACGTTGGATCGCCCACGCTGCCCTCGCCGGTGGGTTAGGAGCTCTGCTCGGAATTCTTCCCGTGTGGCTAGCCACGGACGTCTTCAACGTCTTTGGCATCCGATTCAACACAATTGCAGTTCTGTGGGTCTCGGCGCTGTGTGGCTCCTTGGCCCTCGCGGCTCTGAACTTCCGCCACAGCAAACTCTGGCGAAAAATAACGGCCGCTATCTCCTTAGTTGTCTTTGTGGTGACGGCTGGACTGGGCATCAACGCCGACATCGGACTAAACCGCACGCTTGGATCGCTGATGGGCATATCAACCGCCAAAGAAATTAGACTCCCGGAGATAACAAGTCCGTCAGCCGTGCCCGCTGGACCGCTCTGGACCGACTGGAGCCCCCCGTCGGACATGCCTGATAAGGGACTCCAAGGAAAGAAGCACGTCCCCGCAACAGTCTCCGGATTTGTTGCCCGTGACGCGGGGATTTACCTGCCGCCTGCCGCGCAAGTAACCAACCCGCCGCAGCTGCCACTGGTCATCATGCTCATGGGACAACCCGGCAACCCCGACCCCGCAGACATCGCATCAGTTCTGGACGGATTCGCCGGAAAGAACAAAGGACTGGCACCAATCGTGATCGTTGCCGATCAGATCGGCCCCGGCCAAAACGACACCGGCTGCCTGGACACAGACCGGTACGGCAACGTGGAAACGTACATCATCAAAGACGTCGTGAACTACGCCAAAAGCCAGCTAAACATCCTCCAAGAGCCGAAATACTGGACGATCGCCGGATATTCCAACGGCGGTCAGTGCGCTGTATCCCTCGGAGCCAAACACCAGAACGTTTTCGGGAACATCCTCAGCATCTCCGGCGAGGAATTCCCCGGAGCCGAAAACCCCAAAGCAACTCTCAACGACCTCTTCAACGGAAACCAAGCCGCCTACGACGCGCAAAAACCGACGCATCTTCTAACCAAAACCAGATTCAAAGACACCACCGCCGTTTTTACCGTCGGTGCGAACGACACCCCCTACAAACCAGCAGCCCAAAAGCTATACCAGGCAGCCACACAATCGGGGATGGCAACGGCATACCAAGAAGTCCCCAATGCAGGACACTTCGCAGACGCGCTCCAAGGAGGGCTCATCAAAGGATTCGATACTCTGTACCCACGCTTGGGACTAATCCCCTAACTCAAGCCCTCACAGATTCCCAGCTCTGTCGAGCCTCACGGAAACCAACATTGCTCAAGAGCGCATTCGCCCGCCTCAAGCAAGGCGGAACAGATAGATGAAGACGCTCTCGGGCTGACGTTGGCCGGAGCCGATGAACATGGTTCTGTTGATCCAGTTGTAGGGACCTTCCACCTCGGCTGTGAGTCTTGGGCAGCAACGGAAATAGATGTTGTTGGCGTCCACCTTCCCTCCGTCCATCAGGGCCGCAAGATCGGCGGGTGAACCTGTCCTTATGGCATGATTCTCCACCAAAATACGATGCCCGTCCGTGAGCTCCAGAATGTAGCTCGCTGAGAGATAGGCTAGGTCTTCGCTTGGGTACTGCTGGAAGTCAGCTCCGGCGCTAAGGATCCGTCCCGAGAAGGCTGGTCCGAAGACTCTTCCGCCCCGGATGGGGACCACCTTGCGGATGCCGTCGACGGTCTTCCCGATGGTCACTGGTTCGTCTACGTCCACCTCAAGGGTGGCCACATAGTGGAGTCCGGGCGCTTCCGGCGCCTCGAGCGAGGCTGGTTCAGACGAATCGTTCATGCGTGCCTGCCCTGGATGTCCCGAACGCGTACTTTGTTGCGTGCCATGAAGCGGTCCAGAACGTTGGTGGTGATTCTCTCAGTGAAGGGATCGCGACCGATCAGCCCGTTGACCCATTCTGTACTCCCTGCGGTGAACACCTCTCCCAATCCACGCTTGAAGGTGGCCACCATGGCCGCACCCCTTACAGTTCCTGTTTGGTACTCAGGCGGATTGCCCGCATATGCCTCCGCGAGAAGATTGGTGACCTCATTCACCGGCGCGCCGATGGGAACCTTTCCGTCCCACCGATCCTCCGCCCCGAACACGGCAGGTGTCATCGCCAGAATCTCCAAGTTGGTTGGCGCTCCACCTTCGCCCGTCGGGTACGGTAGACCCTTACGGAACGTGTAGTCCACGCCGTCGACCTCAAAAGCGGCTATGCAGATCGGCGCGCCGCCAAAAACATCCCCGTAGTACAGATCTGTGCCCTCCAGCGCCCAATGCTCGGGGCGGTACACCGTGAACCCTCCGCTGGCACGGGGGGAGGCTGAACCATAACGGATGTAGGAGCCGGCGACTCCGCTGAGGCCCATGGTTTCAGCCCCCGGTCGTCCGATCGGTTCCCAGTCCCACATGGTGGTCACCCGGCGGATGTCCGTTTCAATATACGGGTCCGCGAATGGCATCTTGTAGCACGTCTGGGTGGTGGCATTCCCATCCAGACGGACCTGCCAGACGTAATTGCCGGCAAATCGTGCCAGCCGCCCGCCTTGGTCAACGAACGCGTCCACATGGTCCCGCATTTCCCACGTCCAGTATTCGTCGTGCCCCACAATCACGACGCACTCGTACCCGTCCAATTCTGCGGCATTCCGGTGCAGCCGACTCTGCGTCGTATGCCCCACCGTGTACCCCTGTTGTTCGGCCCATACAGTGAACGGCCGTTCGTAGGTTGCCCAACCCGCGTCGGCGTGGTGTCGGCTATATCCATTGTGCCAAGCCCACTCATAGGCTTCGTGGCGTGGTATCCACCCCGGGCCAGGCGTGTCGGTGTGGATGTTCCGCGGAGCGCCCTCCGGCTTTCTCAACATGCCCCGGGCCAGTGGACGCTGGGATGATGAGAATGGCGACGGAACGTCGTTTTGGTGCCCATCTTCCCGCCCACGGTAATGGTTCCCTCCACCCCAGTCGTTGTAGGCCAACAAGGTACTTGTGGTGTGGAGTAGAAGGAAATCAACGTCCGATGGTGAGTCCGGCCGCACAATAAAGAAGCCCTCATGCTCCTTGGCGCGCCCGTCGGCGGAGGCAGTCAGAATCACCAGGTAGAAACCCGGCTCCCAGTCCCGTCCAAGTTCGAACTTGAGGGTGTCTTCCCAACCGCAACCACGCTCGTAGGGTTCCGGCAGGGTCGTCTGTACTTGCCCCGGAATGCCATGCCGCTCGTAAACTGTGACAGGCCGGGACCCATCCTTTACTATGCGTATGTTGAAATTCTGCGCCGTCGTATGGACCTTCAGGCCCACCGTCTCCCCCCGTGCGTAGTCGAACGAGTCCGCGTAGCACCACAGCTCCAGCTCCTGGCCCAGTCCGGGGACTTCAACCAGACCTCCGGGACGAGACCACGCCATATCTGCGGCTTGTCCTGATGAGGGTGTCGTTGTGGGGTCTTGGATACACCGGCTACGGTTGGGAGCGTGCGGGGCAGCGTCTGTTGACATTGACTTTCCTTTGACTGGTTGCAGGCGTACTACGGCTTGTGCTTAGTATCGGGAACAATGCCGACAAAGATCTTCCGAGCGGGTTCAAGAGTGTGCCAGATTCCGCTGAAACCGGCAGGAATAACAAAAGCCTCGCCTGAGCCGAACTCGCGGCGGAGTCCAGCGGTGTCCTCTACAGCTACCCTCCCCTCCTGAATGACGCACACTTCGTGGTAGGGCCAGTTGTCAATGCGGACCCAGCCGGGTTGACCTTCCCAGGCAGCTACCTGCGAACGTGTATTGGAAAGCGGCGCGTGGTGCTCCGCCTCCGACCATTCGCCGGAGGAATCGGAATACAACGAAGAATCGGGCACCACGGAAACGCCCCGTCCTTCAAGGAGTACGTGGATCTGGTGAATGGAAGAGCTTTGCATGTGGGTATCTCCTAGGCTGTTGTCTTCGAGAAAGTTGTTGCATTTTGGTCGTCGCTGCCCGTGCTGGTTTCGATGAAGCGGTTAAGGACGGTGCGGGTGATCTGCTCCGTGAAGGGGTCTGAGAGACGCAACCCGTTCACCCACTCGGTACTTCCGGCTGTGAAAACCTCTCCCAACCCCCGCGTGAAGGTGGCAATCATTCCGGCCCCGTAGCATTCGCCCATGAAGCGCTCAGGCAGGTCGTCGCCGTAGATCGCTGCAATCGCGTCAAGGAATTCGGTTACTGGCGCTCCGAGGGGCACTGCGCCGTCCCATTCGTCCTCTTCGCCCAATGTTGCCGGGGTCATCGCAATGATCTGCAGAGTCTCAGGAGCTCCGTCGACGAACGTCGGTTCAGGCATTCCCTTTCGGAAAGTGAAATCCACGCCGTCCAATTCAAAGGCTGCGATGTTGAAGGGGGCAGCGCCGAAAACGTCCCCGTAGTGCAGATCTGTATCCGCAAAGGCCCAGTGACGTGGTCGGTAAACGGTGAAACCACCAGAGGAACGAGGGGCAGCCGCGCCGTAGCGGTTATAGCAGCCGCCGAGTCCGGTCAGGCCGAAGGTGCGTGCGGCCGGCCTCCCCACAACCGGCGCATCCCAGGCCGTGGTCACGCGCGAAGGCTGCGACGCGGTGAGGGGATCCTCTTGCGGGGTCCGGTAGCAGACCTGGGTTTGTCCGTTGTCCTCCAATCGCACCTGCCACAAGAAGTTCCCACCAAACCTGGCCAGGCGTCCGCCCCTGTCCACGTATCCCTCGGCGGCGTCCCTCATCTCGTGCGTCCAGTATTCGTCGTGGCCCACCACGACGCCACAAGAGTATGGGTCCAGAACGTGGGGATCTTCATGGAGATCGTGTTGAGTGAGGTAGTCCAATTCGAACCCCTCCTTCTCGGCCCAGCGAACGAAGTGACGCTCGTACGTTCCCCAGAAGGCGTCGGCGTAGTGCCGGGAGTATCCATGCGCATGGGCGTACTCGTATGCAGGGTGCCTCGGCACATATCCAGGGCCAGGGGTGCTGGGGTTGGAACTGCGTGGCGCTCCCTCCGGCTGACGCAGCATTCCCCGGGCGATGGGACGTTGCGTTGAGGAAAGAGCTGACGGTACATCTTCCCAAGGGTCATCACCAAGCCCTCGGTAGTGGTTTCCCCCTCCCCAATCGTTGTAGGCGAGCATCGTGCTGGTGGTCAGGATCAACGCCAGAGGCGCAGGTTCAGAAGAGCGGGACCTTTTGATAACCGCAAAATGTTCTCTTTCATGCACGCGTCCTTCGTGCTCGTATTTCATGATCAGCAGATAGAACCCCGGTTTCCAATGATCGGAAACAGGTACCGTTACCGCTACCGGCCAACCGCAGCCAACTGCATATGCGTTGGCCGGCGTTGGGTGTGCCGCTCCCTCAAGGTTCCCGCTGCTCCAGACCATCTCCTGGTGGATTCCGTCCCGTACGAGCGTCAGGGTGTATGACGCGACAGTGGAGTGGGTATGGATGTTGATTGTTTCACCGGGAAAGTAGGAAAAGCGGTCTGTGTAGCACCAGCCTTCAGCCGTTCCCGCTACCCCGGAGGGACGTTCAACTGCGAAACCCGGAATTGACCACGCCATACGGGGTCCCTTCTGCGGGGCATCGATGGCGGTTCGACTGTCGGGGTAGGAGGGGATTTCCATCCGGATCACGCTGGTACTTCCATTTCGCTGGTGGTACGGGTCTTAGCATTGCGGCCCGTGGCGAGGCCGATGATGATGGCGAGCATCAAAGGAACGCAGATTAGGACGTTGCCCACGGGGCCCAAAGCAGTCAGGAGATTCAACTGAGTCAGAATGAGGAGCAGAACGAAGGTCATGACTATTGCGGATAACACGGGCGCGATCAGCCGATTCCAGAGCCGTTCCTGGTGCCGGGCCTTCCGGAGGTAGACCACAGCGGAGATGGACGTTGCGATCTGCAGAAGAAGCACGGCAAGGATGGTGGGGGTGTTTGTCCAGAGAACTACTTGCTTGTACGGATCGAGCCCGATGAGGGCGAAAGCGATGATCGCTACAACAGTTATCGTGGTTTGTACGACGGCGGCCTGGCCGGGGCTGCCGGTGCGGGCGTCAACCCGGGCGAGGCGTGTAGGCATGAGACCGTCGCGGGCCATGGAGAACAGGTAGCGGGTTCCTGCGTTTTGCAGAGCGAGAACGCCGGCAATGAAGCTGGTTACCACCAGCAGCTGCATGATGGATGTCATAGCTCCGCCAAGATAGCCGGTGTTCACGTCAAATACGATGGTCGAAAGGTCTCCGGAGAGGGCTTGGTCGAGATTTTTCGGTCCTATGGCCATGAGAATGATCCATGACATGAAGACGTAGATGATCGTCAGAAGTGCGACGGCAAGATAGGTCGCCTTGGGAACTGTTGTACGTGGTGCTTTCACTTCCTCGCCGTAGACGGCTGTTTGCTCGAAGCCTACGTAGACCAGAAACGAGAGGACCAGGAGCGAGCCCAGTTTAGGGATGTCCCAAGTGGCCGGATCCAGTGCAGTGAAACTGAACCCATTGGGCCCTCCCTGCATTAAGACAGCTACAGCTAAGGCAAAGAGGATGGCGATTTCCGCAAGGAGAAGGACGCTAAGGACGCGGGCGCCGATATTAACCTGAAAGTAAGAAAGCGTACCGGTGGCGAGTCCGATGACCACCGCGCTGATGCCCCAATGGACAGAAAGTCCAAGAAATTGCTGCAGGGCATTCGAAGCGAACAGTCCGGCTGCCGCGCAGAAGCCCATCTGACCCAGCGTGTAGGCCGTATAGGCGAGCAAGGCCGCTCCGGAACCGGCCGTCGGTCCCAGACCTTTACGTATGTAGGCCGAGAACGCACCCGCGTTCTGCACATATCGGCTCATGGTGGTGAAACCCACGGAAAACAATAGGTACACAAGTCCGGCTATCAGGTAACCAAGAGGTGCAAGTTCTCCACCGACCATGTAGGCGATGGGGGCAAAGCCTGCCAGCACCGTGAGCGGAGCCGCTGCGGCCAAAACGAAAAAGACAAGATGCCGGGTGGAAATGGTGCCGCTGCGAAGCTTCGGCACTGTTTGGTTCTGAGTTGTCCCTGTCATGGTGACCTTTCAGACGTCGGATGGCCGTGATGAGCCGTTGGGAGTCGCGCTGGCTTCACTACAACCGCCCGGCGCTCCCCTAATTTATGAGGTGATCCACCTAACGACAATCGCCGATCCGTACAGTCGATGAACTCTATCTGTACAGATGGGCGATACTGAGATGTGGGAATTACATATCAGTCCCTTCGGGACGGCCATTTGGCACTAACCATCGCGTCATCTGAAGCGGTATCGAAAAGAGGCAAGGAAGTCACCGGTGCTGTGGCCTCGGACTCTCTGAGCCCTGGTCTACTGCTCGACGGCGGTGAACTACTTCTCACCGAAGGGAGCATGCTCACTCCTGAAACCTATTGCGCTTATGTCGAAGAAGTCAGTGCAGGCGGGGCGTCGATCCTGGTGCTGCGCATCGGGAAGGACATGCCATTCAGCGCAATTCCTCCAGATCTTATTTCGGCCTGCAATGCAGCCGACGTGACCCTTGCAAGTGTCGCGTCGGATGTATCGTCCAGTACCGTAGTGCGCGCGGTCTACATGGCTCTCGCTTCAGAACAGCGCTTGGCCCTTCAGGCGTCAGTGGACCTGTTTGCAGTGATTTCTGCAGCAGTCGGCAGAGGTGAAGGCGTATCGGGAATAGTGGCCGCGTGGAAGAAGCAAACGGGAGTGCCGGTTCTGGTAGCTGACATGTTAGGCCGTGTCCTTGCCGGAAGCGCGAACGATCTCGACATCGACCCCACTCTCCTCCCCGAACTGGCTCTGCAATCACACAAGCCGCGGACCCCGATCCGCATTCCTGATGCGGACGTGACCATTACCGCACTCGGTTCTCCCAAGCCTAGAGGCCTACTCATTGCGGGGACATCTCCCATGGTCCCCGTTGATCTGGCCGCACTGACGTCCTTCCTGGGACTCGAACTCGAACGCCTCTGGCTGGCAGACGAGCCCTCAAGGCAACGCCGGGCTGAAGTTGTCGGGGCCGTCCTGAGCGCTCGCACTGAAGCTGCAGCCAGATCCAAACTCCGAAGTGCAGGACTTGCCGACAAGCTGTATCACGTCGTCGTCGTGGATCCAGGCGGGGAGGACATCACCCAGTTGGTGGCCGAAGCAGCCCTCCTGTTCCGTGGCGGCATGGCCCGGATCCAAGGACGTTACGTTGAAATCATTGTTGGGCACGAAGATCCGGTGCTTGCCAGTCTCGAGAGACTTCTGCACCCGCTGGCGGCAGGAGTCGGTGCCATGGTGACACCAGGTCATCTTGCTGTCTCACGCACCCAGGCCTTGGCCGCAGTCCATGCAAGTGCCGTGGCTGGACGGCCCATTACGTTCAACCAAGGAATCATTTTTGACTGGCTTGCCGACACGGTAGATGCGGTAGAGGCCCTTGCCTTCTCGGACGCCATTCTGGCTCCCATAGAAGCAGGAGACCCCGAAGGCATACTGCTCGCGACCCTGAGGACCTGGATGGAGGAAAACTGTTCCCTGCAGGGAACCTGCGAACGGATGAACATACACAGACACACTCTCCGCGCCCGCCTGCGGAAAATCGAGGCCCAGCTCGGTCAGCCACTCGAGGCCCTCCAGACGCGGACGGAACTGTGGCTTGCCATTAACATCAGACCAATTACTCGCTGGCCCGAGGTTTGAGACATTGTCCGTAGTCCATGCCGCGCTTATTCTAGCCCTACAGGAGGATGCTGATTTGCTGACTCCAGAATCCAAAGCCCTGCAAACAGCCGTCATTAAAAGGTGAGTCATGTTACATCGGCTCAACCGCTATTCGAAGAAATGAGCATCAGATACCGGAGGGCTGTCGGTAGCACTGGGATCTAAGAGATTGCACGACTCACGGCAATCGCGAGAAATCTACCCAGTCGAAACACCGTCATCTTGAACGGTGGTGGCTAAGGTATTGGGAGAAGGGGACGCGGCTCCGGCTATTCCCACTGTCTGTAATGCTGCCATCGTTGACTCCTTTGTTGGACGGATCTAACTACGATCTTTATTTTCCAAATCCTGATCGGCGACGAAGAAGTCCGACTACTCTCCTAAAGATCAGACAAATCCGCCTTCGCACAAACCGCGGGTTGGGGGGTCTGCTCCTTGAGTGATCAGTGATGCGTCACAGTGAACGCTAGCGCCTGGGAGGTGGAGCCATCCCCCACCGTGACCCGGAACTCCCCTGGCTCCAGTACAAACTCTCCGGCTTCCTTGTTCGTCCAGAACCCCAGGTCATCGGCAGACAGTGAGAAGGGGATTTCCCGGCTCTGTCCCGCAGGAACGTGGACCCGGGTGAACCGGCGGAGCCTGCGTACCGGCTGGGTGATGGAGGCCTGGACGTCCGTGATGTACAGCTGAACCACTTCGTCACCATCCACGTTGCTGGTATTGCGGACCGACGCGATGAAGTCTACGGTGCCGCCCTCTTTAAGAGATGACAAAGACACTGTGTCCGACCCTGCAGCTGTGCTCTCAAGATGGAACGTGGAATAACTGAGCCCAAATCCGAAGTCGAACAACGGACCTAGATCAAGGTCCAGGTACTTGGACTTATAGAAGTCATCCGTGTTGTTGGGACCCGTCAGCCCCACATCGGGTTGCTCGCTGGCCAGGGTTCCGCCATGTCGGGCGGGCCGGCCAGTGGACTCGTGGTTGTAGTACACCGGAATCTGACCCACAGACCGCGGGAATGACATAGGGAGTTTGCCGCCGGGATTGGCCTTGCCCATAAGGACGTCGGCAATGGCCGGGCCGGCTTCGGTCCCAAGGTGCCAGGCCAGGAGCACTGCAGGACACTCGTCAATCCAGTCGCTGAGGATGAGTGGCCGTCCGGTCATAAGCACCACCGCGAAGGGAGTGCCTGTCTCAGCGATCCGGTGGATCAATGCCGTTTGGTCACCCGGCAACGTAATGTCGCTGCGGGAACTGGCTTCGCCTGACAGCGCGCTCGGCTCACCCACTGCAACTATCACTATGTCCGCGTCCTTGGCGGCCCGGGCCGCTTCCTCCTGACGCGCGGGGTCGCTCGCGTAAAAGTCAGCACCCGCAAGAGCGGTGATTTCCGCATCCGGGAGCGCTTCTCCCAGGGACTCCACGATGGACTTTCGGGCAGGGGTGGCAAAGTACTGGACCCATGCCCCCAAATGGTCGGTGCTGTCAGCGTAGGGACCAACAACCAGCACACGGCCTGCCTGCTTCTTCAGCGGAAGGACCTGTCCATCGTTCTTCAGGAGCACTGTGCAACGCACGGCCGCCTCCCGGGCCTTTTCGCGCTGTTCTTCTCCTGCTGTCACGGGCGCTGCGTCCTCATCCACGTAGGGATTGTTGAACAGCCCCAGATCCTGCTTTAGTTTCAGGATCCGCAGCACGGCGTCGTCAATCCTGCGTGGGTCAACGTCGCCTTCGGTGATGATGGGCATGTCCCCGCTGAACAGGGCCCCGCCCATCTCCACATCAAGCCCTGCAGACAACGCCAGGCGTCCGGCTTCGGCCATGTCCGCAGCGACTCCGTGCTCCACCAGTTCACCCACGCCGCCGGCATCGGCAACCACAATTCCCCGATGCTTCCACTCATCTTTCAGAACATCCGTCAGCAACTGCCTGTTCGCGTGCATGGGAACACCCGAAAGGGCATTGAAGCTGGCCATCACCGAGGCCACGTTATTCTTCACCGCAGCGTGGAATGGCTCAAGGTACACGTTCCTGAGCCGTTGGATGGAAACATCTGTGGTGTTGTAATCCCGTCCACCTTCAGCCGCGCTGTAGGCCACAAAATGTTTGGCGCAGGCCGCAATGGATCCAGGCGAGGACAAGTCCTGGCCCTGATAGCCCCGGATCTTGGCTGCTCCGAAGACGCCGGTGAGGTACGGGTCCTCTCCGAAGCCCTCCACCACCCTTCCCCATCGGGGATCACGGGAAACGTCAATCATGGGAGAGAACGTCCAATTCACGCCGGTGCCCCGGGCTTCCGCCGCCGAGACACGCGCATCCACCTCGGCCACGTCCGGGTCGAAGCTCGCAGCCTGGGCCAGCGGTGTGGGGAAAATCGTGAACTGGCCGTGGACAATGTCCAAAGCGATCAGGAGCGGGATGCCATGGGGGCTTTCCTCCACGGCAATCCTTTGGAGCTCATTGGTCTTCGCCGCATCCGCGGGCCAAAAAAGAGCTCCGGCCCCCGTCCTTGCCAGGTGCTGGGAATCTTCATCCTTGGGCTTCCAGACGATCCGGAGCTGGGACAGCTTTTCCTCGAAGCTCATGGCCGCAAGGATCTGCTCCGGGCTTGCTTGTTGTTTCATCATGGTCCGAACCTTCATGCGTTTGCCCGGCCTCCAGCTGCAGATGACGTCCGGCCGGGGGCGTCAGCTGTCAACAACCGCGAGAGTGAGTAAGGATCCGATGAGGCTTCCCCCGAAACGTCGTCGAAGATCATGGTGGTCCCGTGCTCTCCGTACGGTGTCCAGCCTGGGTTGCCGTCCTTGCAGAAGCCCACGATCCCGGCGTGCATGGAATCAGCAAGTGCTACGGGCGGGTTGGCCCCCAGCGCGGCTTCCACCCCGTCGGCGTCGAGCAGCCCAAAAGCGAACGGCAGGTCAACGCAGTGCCCGGAGTATCCCGCGGCCGGAGGTTCCCACTGGAATTGGTAAGTCCACACCGGCGCGGTGGCTTGCCCGGCAACTTGCGGAACAAAGCGGCGGAAGGTCAGATCACTGAGGTAGTTCTCCACGATTCGGGAAGTCGGCGTTCCTGCTGAGCGCTCCGCATACTCCGCTGCCACGTCCGGGCTGGCCCCAACGCGCTCCAGCGCCTGGGTGGCCGGCAGTACATCAACTGCCTTGGCTGCGGGCCGAATAAAACCGGCGAATTCATCACGGGTGGTTCCCACGAGGGTGGGTACGGAACCTCCACCGTCCAGGACTGCGTCAACGTCCTCGGTGATGGGACCGAAGACGAGGCTGGTTGTGACAAAATGCGCCCTGCCCAACGCTTGCTCAGCCGCGCTGCCCGAGAACTCGGGGAAGGGGACCATCTGTGCGTCCAACACGGCTTCCTCGCTGACACTTTGGAAACCGGCTTTGCTCACAGGCACGTTCAGGGCCGCAGCAATCCGTGCGGTGGTGGACTTGGCGGCCTCCATGTCCACAGTCAACGGAGCGCCGGACATGATTAATGCTTGGGAGAAGAGCCCTTCAGCCAGCGGGGAACTCCTGAGCGACATGACCGCACCGCCTCCTGCGGATTGCCCGCCAATGGTGACCTTGTCCGGGTCACCCCCAAAAGCCGCAATGTTGCTCTGTACCCATTTGAGGGCAGCAATCCAATCCAACATGCCTCGGTTCAGGGGTGCGTCCGGCAACCAGCCGAAGCCGTCAAACCCCAGGCGGTAGGAGATGGTCACAACAACCACCCCGTCACGATTGAACGCCGCACCGTCGCTCCACGGGCTTGCCGGGGAACCACCGACAAAACCGCCGCCGTGAATCCACACGAGGACCGGATGGAGCAATCCCTGTCCGCGCCCAGGTTCGTGCCCGGGTCCGGCGGGGACCGTAGGAGTGAAAACGTTCAGGTTGAGCGTTCCGGTCCCTGGAATGCTGGGTTCAGGAATGGTGGTTGCCGCTGAGGGTGTCCTGCGCTGGGGCGTGGGACCGTACTCCAAGGCAGAACGGATGCCGCTCCAACTGTCCGGAGGTACCGGGGCCTCGAATCTCAGGGCACCTACAGGGTCCTTGGCGTAAGGCAGGTTCAGGAATGCCGCGGAACCATCCCGCCAAAAACCTTGCACCTGCCCGTAGGTCGTCTGGACCACACTGGTCTTCTTTGTCATCGTCAGCTCTTTTCTGTCACAGTCGGTGGCTCAGTTGTTGGTAGCCAACAGGCGGACCTTGACCACGCTGATGTGCTCAGCGGAGAGGATCTCCAGACGTTCGTCCCCGTTGATGTACCGGCCTTCACTCAACCCGGCATCGCCCAGCACAAGTTCACGGATTGAATCGAGTTCAACGTCCGCTCCAGGCTTGTGGAAGTCCACTTGCGCTCCCTGGCCCACCACGACGAACTCAGTGGAGTTGATGGCAAGAACCATTCCCAAGGGTCGGCCGTCTCCGGGAGTAGGGCCATGGGTAGCGGCCACCGTTTCACCAGGAAGTTCCGGTGCAGGCGGAACCCTCACGCCAGCGTCAAGGAGCATACCTTCAAGCAGCTTTCTGGCGTTTCGGACGGTGATGGTAATGCCGGCCAGTTCCGAGCTGACGGACTCGATGTCGTCTTCGAGCGCGAAACCGATAATCCGCCCATCGCGCTGTGCATCCACAATTTCCGGGGTGAGGGCTTTGATGATCCGGCTTGCCGTACTGAACTGGTTGCCTTCCCTGCCTTCCTCGATACCAAAGACGTTGTAGCCGAGGCCTCCGAAGCCGCCGATTGCCAGAAACGCATCGCCGGCGCGGAAACGCGCTTCGGGAATAAACAACGGGTTCCGGTCCGAAGCATACTGGCGCATGATTTCTGCCGAGTTGGGCACATAAATATCGGGCGCCAGGAAGTCGATAGCTGGCGCTGCAGCCTGCCACACCGGGATCATGCGTGCGGTTGGTCCTCCGCTGGGATACTGGCCGGGCAGTTCCTGCCCACGTTGGGGTCCGAGCCAAGCGTTTGTATACGCAGGGAGCGGAAGGATGTCCTTTCCAGCCGCCGCCAAGCCACCCACAAAGGAGGCGAAACCCCACGCCATGAAAGTCTCTTCACCAAGCGGGTGGTCATCACCAAAGAGGTCAGCCCAACTCCTGTGAAGGCCTGCATTCGCACTGAATACGCGCACTAATTCGGGGTCAAAAGAATCCGGTGCTTCAGATACCGCTGTGAACAGCGCTTCGGGAACCGGCGCATTCCAGATGGTCTCGGCCAGGGCGCTGCGGTCCCTTCCGGCGCCCAACATGCCAACTTCGTTCTCAACCTGAACCATGATGACTGTATGGTCGGGGTCGATCATGGCCACATGGCGCATCAGCGCAGTGTAAGCAGCCCGGTCCGCTTCAAAGAGATTTCGCGAAAAGACGGAGAGACTTGGCCTCGGCATGGACCCTGGATAGGAAAAGGGTGTTTTCAGGGGTTGGGTACCCTTGTCCGCGCGTGGGAAGCGCACACGGTCGGCACGTACCCAGCTTGGTGCGTAGGTCGAGTGCGCGTTCTTGAACGCCCCAAACCAAATCATCACCAAACGGACCCCGGCGGACCGGGCGTCCTGCACCAAACCGTCCACCACCGAAAAATCGAGACGCCCTTCCACCGATTCCACTTGTTCCCATGTCACCGGAGCTATCACGGAGTTGATACCGGCCGCTGCCAGCTTCTCCCAGACGGGAGACATGTAGTTCCGATCTGATGCACTGGAGTTATGCAGTTCTCCGCCGACGCAGAGAAACGGCTTTCCGTCCACGATGAGTCGGACGTGCCCGCCAGTCCGCTCAAGCCGCGGGAGGTTCCCTCCGGAGGTGACTTCTTCCTGGGCTGCAGGGTTCGGGTATGACATGGTGAATTAGTCCTTTTTGTGGTTTGTGGGCAAGGTGGCGTTATTCAACGGCTGGTACCCGTTCTGTGATGCCCGGATCCTGTCCATGGTTTTCATGATGTCCAACGTGTCCTGCCACGGCATGACCGGGCTTTCTTGCTTCCCGGCGCGAAGTTGCCGGGCGACTTCCATGATTTCGTACCGCAGTCCCGGCCCTTCAATGGGCGTTTTGTAGAGGTGTTCCTCCACTGTGCCCGGCCCATGGGTGTTGTACACGGAGAGGCCCACCTCCTGGGGGCACTGGTGCGGTGCGGGTAAACTGATGTAGCCCGTGGAACCCAGGATCCTGGCCTGGTTGGGCAGGGGACTTGTCACGGACGACCGGATCGTTGCGGTGCCGCGGGAGAACGACAGGAGGGCGGATGTATCAAGGTCCGCACCTGAATCGTTGAGCTGGCTACTGGCCGCAACATCCGTGGGGCGCCCCAACATCCAATGGGCCAGTTGGACGGGATAGACGCCCAGCTCCAGGAGGCTTCCTCCACCCATGCGGGCGTCGTGCACCCGGCTGATCCGGCCGGGTCCCTCCGACGGCATGGGAAAGCCAAAGCTGGCTTCAACCCCACGCACCTCCCCGATGGCCCCGCTGTCCACCAACTGCCGGAGCTTGACGTACGCAGGCAGGAACCGCGACCACATGGCTTCCATCGCAAAGAGGCCACGGCGCCGGGCCGTCTCAACGATTGCCAAGGCTTCGGCGTGGTTGAGAGCGAAAGGCTTCTCGATCAGCACATGCTTCCCGGCTTCAAGGAACGTAATGGTGTGTTCCTTGTGGAGACCGGCCGGCGTGGAAATGTACACCACGTCGATATCGGGATCCGCTGCGAGGTCCTCCAGGGATCCGTGGGATTTCCCAACGCCGTGGAGGTCACGCAGCCCGGCAGAGGCGCCGGAATTGCGGGAGGCCACTCCGGCGATGATGGTGCCGTCCAGTCCGGCGAGGGCGCCCGCGAATTCGCGGGCGATCCCTCCGGTGCCGGCCAACCCCCACCGCAAGGGAGAATCACCCATGCTTGGCCTGCAGTTGCCGGACCAGCGCGTGCTGGCGACGCACCTGTTCACGTCCGCGGTAGGGCTCACGCCGGCCTTCGTATTCGCTGGACAGCCACCCTTCCCATCCTGCGTCCTGGAGGGTCGTCACTATGTCTTCCCATGGCACATGAAGGTCATGCAGGTTTTCATCGATTTCAAAGAACTTGGCCTGGATGAAGTGGACGTGGGGAAGGATCCCAGCCAGGTCAGCCATGGGGACTGCCAGCGGTTCCAGGAAGGCGGGCCGCTTGCCGTCTTCGACTTCAATACCTTCATGCCCGTCATCCACGGCAGCAGTCTGGAAGATGCCGGTATCCACCAGCAGCTTGAAGTGCTTGGAGCCGGTCCGCTCGATGAAATCGATGTAACCCTGCGTTACCGGATGCTTGATGGGTGTGGGGCTGTGGATCTCGGGGCAGATGACGATGTCCAATTCCTGTGCCAGGTCCAGCGACCGTTCAACCACACCTTCCCAGATGGGATGCGGATCCAGCTGGAAGGAGGTCACCCCGAACTTGGGACGGATGGAGCTGAAGCCCAGCTGCGAGGCGAGCCTGAGGTCCAGTTGCAGCTGCGCCGCTCCCTCATCCTCGGTCAGGTCCCGGTCATGCCACATGGCAGTGTCGATCCAGGATCCATAGTTTGTTGGAGTCAGGGAATAGCGCTCCAGCATAGCGTGCCAGTGGTCGATCCATGCGGGATCCGGCGTGGGGTAACCGGGGATGTTCCCTTCGCCCAGGATCTCGATGCCGGTGGCCCCCATGTCGGCAATATCCGCCATCACGTCTTCCAAGCTCATGGACGTGTAGATGTCACCGGAATAGCTGTACGTGGAGACAGCGTGGCGGATTCCCCCGGTGGGGACGGAAGGGACGATCGTGGCTTGCGCAGAAGCGGGGAAGGCGGAACGCGAGACTGCCGGCGGGAAATAGGGCCGGCGGAGGTAGATGGTGACCTCGATCGTGTGGACGCCGGCCGAGAGGCCTCCCGGTTTGGGTACCGTGATGGTTGCGTATTCGTCCAGCTGCCACCGGACATCCGTGGTTGCCTTCAGTGAGTCCAAGGTGTGGGTCTGCCCTTGAAGCGTCCACAGGGGCACGTGCGAGTCCCAGTGCTCACCATCCACCGTGACCTCGACGCCGTCCAGCAAGCTGGCCGCCGTGCCCCGGTAGTTCGGATTGCGCAGGACAACCTGGAAGCCGGTGATGCGACCGTTTTCTTCAACGTTCTTGAATCCACGGCCTTGAATGATGCTTCGTTCCAACATGGTGCTAATTCCTTTCGGCATGGAGGGCACGGACAATGTCCCGTGCACCCCGGATGGCCAGTGCTACGGAGGTGAGCGTCGGGTTGCAGGCTGTTGCGGTGGGAATGACTCCGTTGCCCGCAACATAGAGCCCTGCAACGTCCCAGACACGGGATTCGGGCGAGCAAACAGAGGTCCCGTCAGGGGTCTGTCCCATCCGGACTGTTCCCTGGTAGTGCAACGAGGCTCCTGCAGGGAGGGTGATGGGATCGGCATTCAGTGGCTCCCCCAGGGCTGCAGCCGCGCGCCGGACCGACCTTCCCGCAGCCGCGATGGACTCCTTGTCCCGGTCCGTCAGCTGGTAGTGGATGCTCATGGCGGGCATGCCGTAGGCATCCACGCGGTCATCGTCAAAAGCCACCCGGTCGGAGGCCTGGATGTCTTTCGCGCAGAACCAGCCCAAGCCAACAATGGATCCCGGGGCCGGCACATCAGCCGAGGCCAACGGCACCGGCGAGGCGTCCAGCTGCATCACTTGGCCGTGAAACGGTTCTTCATCGGTGTAAGGGACCCAGCTGACCCCGCTCTGGGGAGTGATGGCGGTACCGCTCGACGGCGTGGAGGTCACCGCTGCTTCGGGGATGTCCCGCAGCCGGACTGCGAAAACGGTCTGGGGTTGGTCGTTGAGGTAGCGGCCCAGAGCTTCGGGGCGGACTCCGGAGGCCCACAACAGCTGGGGCGTCCGCAAACTGTCGCCAGCCACCACCACGTAATCGGCGTGCACGGTGTGCTCGTCCCCGGAGAGCATGTCCCGGACAACCACACCCCTGGCCCGTCCATCTTCGACCAGCACCCGTGTCACCAAGGCATCGGCGTAGAGCGAGTGGTGTGGGTTGGACCTGCCGGCTTCGCCGTACACCACGTCCGATCCCGCCCAGGTGACCGAACCGTCGTCGCCGGTTTCCACAGCCAGGGGCATGACGCTTACCTTGCGGTCAGCGGGCCGGCCCGGGTCCAGGGCACCGGACAAACGACGCCGGACCTCATCAGCCAGCGGCGCGCCGGCGAAAGCGCTGGTGCTGACCTTAAGGAGTCGTTCGCCTTCCGTGAGGAGGTCATCCAGGTCAGGGATAAAGGGAATCCGTTCCTGGCCGCCGGGACGTGGGCAGGCAGCTGTCCAGTGCGCCCCCATGCCGCCAACGTTGCTGGACATGGCCGCGGCCGGCAGGCCATCCTCTCCGGGCTGGCGGTAGCCGGAGTCCAGGAGGTACGTGCCGGGCCGGACAAGCCGGGGAGGACCGTCCACTTCTCCGGACGGGGCACCCGACAGGGACGGCTCCAAACCCTGCGAGCGGCGCTGGGCCGAGGCGCGTTCTTCGGGGTTTGCAATGTTCTTGACGTGCAGGCCCGGGCGCTCCGTCAGCTGGGGACCAACTTCAAAGGAGGCAATGCGGGTTTGCGGGGATTCTTCACTGATGATGCGCGCATATGCTGCACCGGTGGGGCCGCTGCCCACGATGGCAACATCCACGTGTGAGGGGAATTCTCTGGTCATGAGGTGGTCTTTCCTGGGTTTTTTGAGCGCACTGAATCAGCCCCAAGGGTGTTCGTCGCTGGAGTGGACGGCGGATGCCGTGGTGCGTGAGCCGGAGGCCCCGGGCGCATTCGCCCGGAGCCAAAGCCCACCTTCTATGCGGCTTTCATGGACTCCGCCAGTTTCTTGCGTGCAGCGCGGCGCTCAGCCTGGCGGCGGGGGTTGGGAACCGGTGCCGCCAGAAGGAGCTGCTGGGTGTAAGGATGCTGCGGGGTGGACGTCACCTGGGCGGAAGGCCCTTGCTCCACAATGCCGCCGCGGTTCATGACGGCCACCCGTTGGCTGATGTGCCTGACGACGGCGAGGTCGTGGGTAATGAAGAGGTACGCCACGCCTGTTGATTCCTGGATTTCGCTGAAGAGCTCCAGCACCCGGGATTGTGTGGACAGGTCCAGGGCACTCACGGGTTCGTCACAGACAATCAGCTGGGGATCCCGTGACAGCGCCCGCGCAATGGCGATGCGTTGCCGTTGTCCGCCGGAGAATTCCCGTGCCAGCCGCCGGCCGGAGTCGGCAGGCAGGTGCACCCTTTCCAGGAGTTCACCCACTTTCCTTTCCGCCTCCGCTTTGGATGTTCCGGCCACCAGCAGTGGCTCCGTGAGGATGTCCCCCACCACCATGGCCGGGTTCAGGGAAGTGTACGGATCCTGGAAGACCACTTGGATGTCTTTGCTGAGTTGCCGACGCGCACGTTTGTCCACGCCGGAAATGACGCGGCCCTGGAACGTGATGGTGCCCTTGGTGACCGGGGCCAAACCCAGGACGGCTCGTCCCAGGGTGGATTTACCTGAGCCGGATTCACCCACCAGACCCACGGTTTCTCCGCGTCCTACAGTGAGCGAGACGCCGTCCAGGGCACGGAAGGGACGCCCGCGCCATGTCCTGGAGGGGTACTCCACCACCAGGTCTTCAATGGCCAGCAGGGCCGTTGATTCTGCGGATGCCAGGTGCTCGCTCATGGCTGGGGCTCCTTCTGGAGTGCTGGGGTGACGGCTTCCCGGGAGGTGAAATCCATGGTCACGGCGTCGGAGGGCGTCGTGGACTCCAGTGATGCCGCCAGGAGCTCCCGGGTGTACTCGTGGCTGGGATTGTCAAAGAGTTGATCCGCGCTGGACGTTTCAACAATGAGTCCCTGGCGCATGACTGCCACCCTGTCGGCCAGGTCTGCCACCACACCGAAGTTGTGGGTCACCAGGATGACTCCCATGTTGCCTTCAGATTGAAGTTCACGGATCAGGTCCAGGACTTCGGCTTGAACAGTCACATCCAGGGCCGTGGTGGGTTCATCGGCGATCAAGAGGTCGGGCTTGCAGCTGACCGCTCCGGCGATCAGGACGCGCTGCGCCATGCCGCCGGAGATCTGGTGCGGATAGGAGTCGAACACGCGCCGGGGGTTTGCGATTCCCACGCGTTCAAGGAGCGCCAAGGCCTCGGCTTTCGCGGCGGCCCGGGACAAACCCAGGTGGTGCCGCATGGGCTCGGTGAGCTGCGCGCCAACGCGGAAGGTGGGGTCGAGGTTGGACATGGGCTCCTGGGGGATGTACCCGATCCGCTTTCCGCGCAGGGCGTTCATTGCGCCGGAACCCAAGCCCCGCAGGTCCTTGCCATCAAAGGTCATGGTGGCGGCGGATGTCCGAGCGTTCACGGGTAGCAGTCCCAGGACAGAGAACGCTGTTTGGGACTTGCCGGAGCCGGACTCCCCCACGATTGCCAGGATTTCGCCTCGGCGCACCGACAGGTCAACACCATGCACCACCGTGGTTTCTGAACCATCGGCCTGGGGGTAGCTCACTTTCAGGCCTTGGACCGCAAGCAGTGCTTTCTCGTCGGCCTTCCCAGCCTGTCCATCCAGAGCGGCCTCAACCAGAGCGGTACCGCCGTTGACCTGCGCAGGCTGGCGCCGCCGTCGGGCCTTTGATACCCGTGACCCGCCCTCCATTGCGTCACGCAGCGCGTTGCCCAGGAGGCTGAAGGCCGTCACTGTGCAAATGATGGCGATCGCGGGCCACAGCAGAAGCTGCGGACTGGTGTAGATGTTCTGGAAAGCGTCGCTAAGCATGCCTCCCCAGCTGGCCTGGTTTGCCGAGCCCAGGCCAAGGAAGTCCAGGCCGGCCTGGATGGCAACCGCTATTCCGGCCAACTGGGAGATCTGGATGATGGTGGGGGCGATCACCACCGGGAGAACGTGGCGGGCCATGATCCGGCCATCGCTGAGGCCGGAAACCCTTGCGGCGTCAACGTAGAGTTCCTCGCGGACAGCGATGACGGATGAGCGCACCAGCCTGAAAACCGCAGGAGCTATCAGCACGCCAAAAACTGTCATGGCCAGTTCGGTGCTGCGCCCGAACTGTGCAAGAACAACCAGCAGGACAACGATTGCCGGAGCGGCCATCAGCAGGCTGCTGAGCCAGTTCGCCACACCATCAAACCAGCCCTTGTAATACCCGGCGATCAGGCCGGCGGGCAGGCCCAGGAGCACTGCCACACCGGCAACAATCAGGGAGCCCGTCAGGCTGGTGCGGCCGCCGTAGAGCAGTTGGGCGAAGACATCGCGTCCCACACCGTCCGTGCCCAGCGGGGAACCGGGTCCGGCCGGCGCCAGGGCGTTGGCGATCTGTGAGGCGGTCGGGCTTGCGGAGGTGAGCAATGGCGCCGCAATGCTCACCACTGCCACCAGCACCAGGTAAACGAAACAAGCCACAGCGATCGGATCTTTCAGAAGCCTCCGCACCACGCCGGCTCGAGGTGCTGCATTGGGGTTCACGGCCGGACCGCCGGCCTGGATGTTGGTCACAGTCATGATGCCCGTACTTTCGGATTGAGGAAGCCCAACAGGATGTCCACCAGGAGGTTTACGATGACCACCAGGACCACCATCACCACCACGACTCCCAGTACCACCGGCACGTCACCTTGGCCCGCGGCAGAGGCCGCGCGATTGCCGACACCTGTCAGGGCAAAAACCTTCTCAATAATCACGGCGCCGCCCAGCAGGGCGATGAACTGAAGTGACAGAACTGTCAGGGAAGCCGGGGCGGCATTCCGGAGTGCGTGTTTGATCAGGATGCTTCGTGAAGGGAGTCCCCTGCTGCGCAGGGTCCTGATGAAGTCCTTTTGAAGAACGTCGATCATGGAACCGCGCGTTTGGGTTGCCACGGTTCCGATTGCCCCGATGGCCAGGGCGAAGGCCGGGAGGGTGATGGAGGCCAACCACTGACCCGGATCATCGGACGGGCTGACGTATCCCAAGGCCGGGAACATCTTCAGTTGGACTGCGAAAACCAGGGAAAGGATGATTCCCACCAAAAAGTTGGGAACCGCGAAGGCGACGATGGAGATGGTCTGGAGAACCTTGTCCAACCAGCCGCCGCGGACGGCTGCCACGACGCCCAGGGCGACACTGACCACTGCAGTGAGGACGACGGCGGCAATCACCACGGACAGCGACACCGGCAATGCTTGCCCAATGAGCTTGGTGACGGGCTGATTGCTCGCCCAAGACTTTCCAAGATCGCCGGTGATGGCCGATCCCAGCCAGTCGAAGTAACGGGTGAGGACCGATTGGTCCAGGCCGAGTTCAGCATTCTTGGCCGTTACTTGTGCAGGGGTCGCGTTGTTGCCCAGGATGCGGCGGGCGGGATCGGATCCCGCCAGCGCAGTGAGGAAAAAGGTCAGTGTGGAGACTGCGAAGACCAGGATGAGGCCGGCGCCGAGCCGGCGGAACAGGAACGTTATCATGAGTGGCTCTCAGTGTGATGATGGACGTGATCGTTGCCAGCTCGGCGCCAGTGGACTACTTGGCGGGGGCGAAGTTGTAGAGCGGCGGGACGGTGACGTTGGCTTGGCCGGAGGTCTTGACGTCCTTGGATGTTACGTAGGCACCTTCTTCGAAGTACCACGGCGCGAACCAGGCTTGGTCCACCACGTACTTGTTCAATTCACGCAGTGCACTGTCCCGGCCGGCGTCGTCAGAGGTCCTTGCGGTGTCCAGCAGTTGCACAATCTTGGGATCGTTCACGTGGTACGGGTTGAACAAGGCATCCGGCGCCACGGCCAACTGTGTGGAGTCCCACGCTCCGGCCGAGGTGAGGCTGAAGAAGTTCATGGGCCACTTTGCACCGATAATGCTTCCCACCACCTGGTCAGCAGTGATCGGTTCGTAAGTGACCGTGATCCCGATTGCTGCCATGGCTTCGGTCATCGCAGCCTGCGCACCCGGGTACACGGGGGAGAAGTCAGGAAGCTTCATGGAAAAGCCTGACGCGTAACCGGCCTCGGCCATGAGCTTCTTGGCCTTTTCCACGTCGTAAGGATAGGTATTGTCGAGTGAGGCGTCGTAAGCCCCGGTGTTGGGCCCAAATATCTGGGCCGTCTTGGTGCCACGTCCATCGCCCAGGGTCTTCAGGATGGTATCGCGGTCCATCGCGTAGTTGATCGCCTGGCGTACACGGACATCCCCCAAAGCCGGGGTGTTTTTGCCTTCCCGATCCCACAACCAGATCCCCTGAACTGAACCGTTGGTGTAGGAGACAACGTTCATTCCGGCGTCTTTTGCGCCTTTTGCGAGATCGTTGGTGGTTGCAGCCACGCCCTGGAGCTGGCCGGCGCGGAGGCCGTTCAATGCCGCGGCAGAGTTTTCGAGAAGCTTGATATCGACTTCGTTGTAGGGGTACGCATCCTTTTGCCAGTAGTTGGCATTCCGGGTGAAGACATATTTGTCTCCGGCGGTGCTCTTGCTCTGGTCAAGGACGTAGGGACCGGAGCCGATCGGGTTGGTCTTCAGGTCTGCGCTGTCCAGCGCCTTGGGGCTTGCCATGAATCCGCTGGACCGTCCCAGGCTTGCCAGGAGGGAGGGATCCGGATCCTTGAGCTTGAGGACCACGTGGGTGGCATCGGTAACTTCAACGGTGTCCAGGGCTTTCAGCGATGACCCGGCTTCGCCCTTGCCGGCCTTTGCCTTGAGCAGGTTGGCCTTGACGGCTTCTCCGTCCAAGGGTGTCTCGTCAGTGAACTTCACGTCGTCCCGCAGGGTAAGGGTGAGGTTCTTACGGGAATCGTCGTAGGACCACTGGGTTGCCACGTTGGGGACGGGCCCACCGTTCTCGTCCAGGTTCAGCAGGGAATCATAGACAGCTTGGTAGTAGTGGTTTTCAGGTCCTGCAGCAGGCATCTCGCCCGGTACGAACGATGTAGGAACCTGCACCACGCCCAGCGACAGCGAGCCGGTCTGGGAGGCAGCCGATCCGCCACTTTGGGCTCCGCTGCAGCCGGAAGCGGTGATCAGGATGGACACCGCCACTGCTGAGGTCAGGAAACTTCTTCTCTTCATGTCTGCTCCATTGGGACTGAGGACCCCCAGGCTTCGCTTGATCACCTGATGATCCAGGCGGCGGCTGTCGGGGTAGAGGAAAGGGGGAACAACTAAACGGTGCTGGTTAGCTTTGCTCCTGCAACAGACTTTAGTTCCGTAGGAACATATGTGTCAATAGTCACTTTAGCCGGTGATTGTTTGTTCGTCAGTGGCCCGCGGCCAAGCGGTGAAGGTTCGCTGCCTGCCCCAACGGCGATCCCTGCTCAATCCACAACCCCAGCGCGGACTGGGCGAAGAGTTGCTCTACGGCCATGAGGCTGGCCCCCACCACCCCTTCCTGGAAGTCCAGGGAGGCAGTGCGCAGGGTCAGCTTCTCCGTCGCCAGCTTGGTGCTCCGCCTCATCACGGTCTCGGCCAGGGCTTCGAACGCCTGCTCGCCACTGCGGAGCATGCCGCCGCCCACCACCACCACGCCGGGGTTGATGAAGTTGACCAGGCTCGACACCGTTGCGCCTACCGTGCGCGCGCCGTCCACCACCGCACGCGAGGCCAGGCTGTCCCCCCGCGATGCGGCGATGCCGATGTCCTCGGGAGTGAGCTTTCCCCTTTCAGCCAATCGCGACGAGAGATACGGGCTGCTCGAGGCAACCGGCGTCAATTGCTGGACCAGGCCCCACCCGCCGGTTACTGCTTCCAGGCATCCTGTCTCGCCACATCGGCAGTTGAGGCCTGGATCGTCACCGACCTTGACGTGCCCAATATCGCCGGCAGCACCCGTGTCGCCGCGATACACGGACCCTCCGGAAACCAGGCCGGAACCAATGCCCGTGCCCACCTTGACGTAGAGGAGATCGCGCCGATCGGAAGGGTGTCCACGGTGCCACTCGCCTAGCGCCATGAGGTTGACATCGTTATCAACCCACACCGGGGCGTCGTAGCGTTCCCGCAGCCAGGAGCGGACGCTGAAACCATCCCAGCCCGGCATGATCGGCGGTGCCACCAGCTGTCCGGTACCAAAATTGACCGGCCCCGGGACTCCTACACCGATTGACCAGGGCTGCGTCTTTGTCCGCTTGGCAAGCCGCTGAAACATGTCCTGCAGCTGG
Source organism: Paenarthrobacter nitroguajacolicus (assembly GCF_031455195.1). Lineage (GTDB taxonomy): Bacteria > Actinomycetota > Actinomycetes > Actinomycetales > Micrococcaceae > Arthrobacter > Arthrobacter nitroguajacolicus_D. Next base: position 662,467 of record NZ_JAVDSH010000001.1, read on the forward strand.
TCCATGGTGGCTTCCGGACCCTCCGAAATGTCCCAGTCGCGGTGCATCGCTGCAACCGGCGCGCCGTCCAGGTCCGACACGGCCGCCCTTATTTCGCCGGCACCCATCAGCCCTGCGTAAACATGCCCGGCGTCGGCCTTGAAGCGGAGCTGCCTGGGCGCGCGGCCACCACCGGAGGGCGCGAAATCACCGTCTTCAAGCAGCCCCACGGCCATCGCCTGCTGGACGCGCTGGGCCACCAGCTTCCTGCCCAACCCAGTGGCCTGCTCCAAGGCAGGGCGGGTCAACGCTTCCCCGGTCCTAACGAGGTTGACCAGCCGGGCATAGATGAATGCGTCCTGCGGGGACGGTTGGGTATTCACGGCGGCCTCCAGAGCTGCGACGGCTTGTTTCTCCACTTTTGTTCCTGTAGAACATATGTTACATCTCACTTCCCAGGCAGGAAAGCATACGGCTTCTGCCTCAGAGCCTGGAGAACAACACTATGTCCACGCCACCAGTTACCCGGCGCTCCTGGAGCGGAACCACCGGACCGGCGCCGCTGAACACCGATCCCGCTCCGTTGTTCGAACAATTCGTCACGCCCCCGGATGCTGCCCGCCCGCGGGCTTGGTGGCATTGGATGGACGGCAATGTGAATGAAGACGGCATAGACGCCGACCTTGCGTGGCTGAAAGGGATAGGCGCAGGCGGCGTCCAGATGTTCTTCGGTTCTTTTGGGGCACCGGCATTGGTGGAACAGCCAGTGAAGTTCCTCTCCAAAGAATGGCAGTCAGCTGTGCGCAGGGCGGCATCGCAGACCAAGCGACTGGGCATGGAACTGTCAGTGGCAACCTCAGCGGGCTGGAGTGCCACGGGTGGGCCATGGGTTGCACCGGAAGCCGGGATGAAGAAAGTGGTGTGGTCAACCACCGTCATCGAATCAGCGCACCTCCCCTGCCAACTGCCCACGCCACCCGCAGCCTCAGGCCCTTTCCAGGACGTCCCCTGCGCCGCAACGCGCCACGTCACGGCGGAAATACCGGACTTCTACAAGGACATCGCTGTCCTGGCCTTCCCCGCCAAGGAGGGCCACCGCTCCCTGATTCCCGCCTCCATCACGTGCAGCTCAACGGTGACAGGCGGTCCGGGCCTCGAAGACCTGGCTGACGGCACCTTCTGGCCACCGGTGGTGATCGATGCCAGCCCACGGATCACCATCACTGCTGACTACTCAGAGCCGGTGACCGTCACATCTGCCCGTGTGGGACTCCCTGCGTTCGTCGGATTCGGCGGAGGTTCCCTCCCGGAGGCTGTGCTCGAAGCCAGCAATGACAACCAGGCGTTCTGGCCGGTGGCGGATTTCCAAGGAACCAAGGCTCCAGTCCGCTCCTTGTCATTCCCCGCACAAGAGGCCCGCTACTTCCGGCTGGTGATCACCACGCCCCCTTCAGGCAGCGCCCCCGTTGCCGCAGGCATCAAGCCCTTGACGTTTCCCAGTGCCGGCTCCGGCGTCAAAGTGTCGTGCTTCCAATTGTTCGGCGGCTCGCGGGTCTCCCGCGCTGAGGAGAAAGCCGGCTTCGCCCCCGTTGCTGACTACTACGCGCTGGAAGCTGAACCAGCCGACGTCCGGGAGGCCGTGCCCGTGGATGAGGTAGTGGACGTCACCGGCTACGTTAACGCCGACGGGATACTCAGCTGGGCTCCGCCGGCAGGACGTTGGACCGTGCTCAGGCTGGGCTATTCACTCACCGGACATGTCAACGCCCCGGCAGCGGCGGAAGCAACCGGCTTGGAAGTGGACAAACTGGACGCCGGCCACGTAACGGATTATCTGCACACGTACCTCGGCTTTTTCCGGGACGCCCTGAGCGAAGAACCGGAGGCCCTGGCCGGGATCGATGCCCTCCTCAGCGACAGCATCGAGTCCGGGCCGCAGAACTGGACCCACAACATGCTCAGCGAGTTTCAGACCCGTCGGGGGTACAGCCTCCTGCCATGGCTCCCGGCACTGACCGGAATCCTGATGGAAGGAACCCGGGAAAGTGACGCTTTCCTGTGGGACTTCCGGAGGACCATCTCCGAACTCCTCGCGGAAAACCATTACGGAACCATCGCATCAATCGCCGCCGGCCATGGAATGGATTACTACGCGGAGGCCCTGGAGGATCACCGGCCCCAGTTGGGTGACGACCTGGAGATGCGCTCGCATGCCGACGTTCCCATGGGAGCCATGTGGTGCTACCCGCCGGAGAGTGGACCGCGCCCAACCTTCGTGGCGGATCTCAGGGGTGCGGCCTCCGTTTCGCACGTCTACGGCAAGCCACGGACAGGCGCGGAGTCGATGACTGCCTTTGGACAGCCCTTCCGCTACACACCCGCCATCCTCAAGCCGATCGTGGACATGGAGTTTGCCCTGGGCGTGAACCTGATCAACATCCACACGTCCCCGCATCAGCCCTCAGGTGTGGAGAAACCCGGAATCACCCTGGCGCCGTACCTGGGCCAGTCCTTCTCACGCAATGAAACCTGGGCGCATGCGGCAGGACCGTGGATTGACTACCTGGCACGCTGCAGCCAGCTTCTGCAGCAAGGTACCTACGCTGCTGACATCGCCTATTTCTACGGCGAGGAGTCGCCGGTCACCGGGGTCTTCGGTGATGCCCCCGCAGAGGTCCCCCAGGGATATGGCTTTGACTTCATCAACCTCGATGGCCTCAGCAACCACATCACAGTGACACCTGCGGGTGCGCTCCTCAGCAGCGGTGGGACCCGCTACAAAGCCCTCTATTTGGGTGGCACCAGCCAGCGGATGACCCTGGCCATGCTGCGGCGTCTCCAGGAACTGCTCGACGGCGGCGCAACAGTGATCGGGAAACGACCGGAAGGATCGCCAAGCCATGGGGACGACGCCTTGGCGTGGCGGACAGCGGCGGACAAGATCTGGAACGGCGGTCACAGCCGGTTGCTGGATGGTGGGGACATCCATCACAGCAAGCTGCTGCCTGCGGCCCTGCAGGAACTCGGAATGACACCCGACTGGAGCTTCGACGCCGGCGAGGGACACTGCCTGCCGGCCATCCACAGGACCACTCCTTATGGGGAACTGTATTTCATCAGCAATCAACGGGAACGTCCCGAGAAAATCACCGCGACCTTCCGTGCAAGCTCAGGCTCCGCAGAGCTCTGGGATGCCTGCCAGGTTTCGCGGACACCCCTTCCGTCACGCCACTCGGAAGGCCACACCTCAGTGGACATCACCTTGCCCCCCTTCGGTTCCGCCTTTGTGCTGCTGCGGCCGGACGATTCCACCACCGCCAGCGGGGTTGTGTCCGGGGACACCCAGGCCCTCCATGCGTCAGCGGGACTTCGGAGGACAGTACAACTTCAAGGACCGTGGGAACTGACCTTCCGTGACCTTGAGCGTGACCCGGGTTCGCTGACCCTTGATCGTGTGGCTCCGTGGGCCGGCGACGGCGCGTTTGCCCACGGTGATAGCGACATCAGGTATTTCTCAGGGACAGCCGTTTATTGCCACAATTTTGAGGTGCCGTCAGCCAGCACTGAGGCAACGTACGTGATCGATCTGGGAGAAGTACGCGACATCGCCCAGGTCTGGCTCAATGACGTGCCCCTGGGCACAGCCTGGACGTCCCCGTTCCAGGTGACGGCCTCGGAAGCCATCCGCAGCGGGCTCAATCGGCTCCGCGTCGAGGTCACCAACACTTGGTCCAACAGGTTGGCCGGTGACGCCGCGCAGGGCAAAAGCACAAGACCTGGATCCGAAATTTTCCACCCGGATGCGCCATTGCAGAAGTCCGGACTTGTGGGTCCCGTGCGAATCCACACCACCAACCACCCGTTAGGACAGCCATGAATCACACACCAGAGGCCCGGCCCTTGGGTGTGGCCGCTATCGGCTACGCCTTCATGGGGAAGGCCCACTCGAATGCGTGGCGGAACGTGGCAAGTTTCTTCGACGTCCCGGCCTTCGAACAAAAAGTCCTGGTAGGCCGGGACGCCATCCAGGTTGCCTATGCAGCCGGCAAGTACGGTTGGGCTGAGTCCGCCACGGACTGGAGGGAGGTGATCGAACGCGATGACATCCACATCATCGATATCTGCGCACCCGGCTGGATGCACGCCGAAATCGCCATCGCCGCACTCGAAGCCGGCAAGCACGTCCTGGTTGAAAAGCCCCTGGCCAACACCCTGGCCGAAGCCGAACTCATGACCGCTGCCGCCGCGAAAGCCCGCAAGCGTGGAGTCCAGTCCATGATCGGCTTCAACTACCGCCGCGTCCCCGCCTTGGCACTTGCCAAAGAACTCATCGCCGAGGGCCGCCTCGGCAGCATCCGCCATGTCCGGGCCGCCTACCTCCAGGACTGGCTCGCCGATCCCGAGACCCCCATGAGTTGGCGGCTGCGCAAGGAAACCGCAGGTTCCGGCGCCTTGGGAGACATCGCCTCCCACGCCGTCGACCAGATCCAATTCCTCACCGGACAGGCGGTCATGGAAGTTACCGGTACCCTGCGGACCTTTGTGGCCGAGCGCCCCGGGCCCGGCGGCCCTGAGGAAGTGACGGTGGATGATGCTGTGTGGGCCACGCTGGGCCTGACCGGGAATCTCAGCGCTTCCGTAGAGGCCTCCCGGGTGGCCACGGGCCAGAAGAACTCCCTCAAACTCGAAATCTACGGCTCGGCCGGATCACTGACGTTCGATCTGGAGAACCTGAACGAGCTCATGTTCCTGGACGCCACCGTCCCGGTCCGCGAGCAAGGCTTCCGCCGGATCCTGGTCAACGAACCGCAGCACCCCTACCTCGAGGCCTGGTGGCCGCAAGGACACATCATCGGCTGGGAACACACCTTCACCCACCAGGTCCGGGACTTCCTTGTGGCGGTCCGGGACGGAAGCCAGCCATCGCCGTCGTTCGAAGACGGACTGAACGTCCAGCGCGTCCTGGACGCGGTCCAGGAGTCAGCCAACAACAAAAGTGCCATCGCGGTCGTAGGCGGTACAGGCAACAGCCAATCGCACGCAGCGTGATCCCAACCATGGAGATGAAGAAGGAAATGTTGATGAAGGATGCCACACCCACTGCCCTGTCAGAGGGACAGCGTCGCGCCGATCGGGGCGATGGAACGTACCTCAACCCGGTGTTCGCAGGGGACCACCCCGATCCTGCGATTCTCCGCGACGGAGACGACTACTACCTGACCTTTTCCTCCTTCGAATCCTCGCCCGGCCTGATCATCTGGCACTCGCGGGACCTCCTGAACTGGCAGCCCTTGGGACCGGCACTGAAGGATCCCCTGGGAAATGTTTTTGCCGTGGATATGTGCAAGGTGGACGACACCTATTACATCTACATACCCGTCATTCCCACGGCGGCGTCACCGGATCCCGCCGCTCCACCGCTGATCTACGTCATCCACGCACAGTCCATGGCCGGGCCCTGGAGTGAGCCGGTGGATATCGGCGTTGCCGGACACATCGATCCCGGCCATGTGGTGGGGGAAGACGGCCACCGGTATCTGTTCCTGAGTGGCGTCAGCCGTGTCCGCCTCAGCGCCAATGGACTGGCGACAGCCGGCGACATTGAGCATGTGTACGACGGTTGGCGTTACCCGGAGGAATGGATCACCGAGGCCTACGCCCTCGAAGGTCCCAAGCTGATGCAGCGCGGCGGCTGGTTCTACCTGACCACAGCGGTGGGCGGGACCTCAGGTCCGCCCACGGGACATATGGTGACGGTGGCGCGATCACGGTCGGTTCACGGCCCGTGGGAAGAACACCCCCGCAATCCCCTCATCCGGACGTGGACTGAGGAAGAACCGTGGTGGAGCAAGGGCCATGCAACCCTGTTCGAAGGACCCGGCGGCCAATGGTGGAGCATCTACCACGGCTACGAGAATGGCTTTGTGACCTTGGGGCGCCAGATTCTTTTGGAACCCATCGAATGGGGCGACGACGGGTGGCCCCGTGCCGTGGGTGGCGACCTCACCGAGCCAATGCCGACGCCCATCCCGGCGGGTTCGCTGCAGGGTGACCAGGAGCACGGGATCGCTTTGTCGGACGATTTTTCCAACGTGCGGCTCGGGATTCCATGGTCTTTCCATGCCCCCGCCGTTGGCGAGCAGCAGCGCATTTCCCTGGATGACGGGCTGGTACTCCAGGCCTCAGGGACCAACCCGTCGGACAGTCCCCCGCTGACCAGCACCGCCGGAGACCGCCGCTATGAGATCAGCGTCTCGATGGAACTCTTTGACGGAGCCCAAGGGGGACTTCTCCTGTATTACAGCGACCGCTTGTACTGCGGCATGGGCCACGACGGGGCCGCGATGACAAGCTACCGGGCAGGCCGGGCCATCCCTTACTGGCGGGAGCCTGCTCCGGCGGCGCAGACCATCCACCTGAAGATTGAAAACGACAACAACATCGTCACCATGCATTACAGCACCGATGGGGTGGAGTGGACCCGGCACGGGCTGCGCTTCAATGTGGCAGGCTACAACACCAACACCGCGGACGAGCTCCTGAGCCTCCGCCCAGCCCTGTTCGCCACTGGAAGCGGACAGGTGAGGTTCCGTTACTACACCTACAGGTCCTTGGACAAGGCCTAGTCTAGAAGACCTCCCGATGCTCGTTGTCTCGCAACCGCGCTGGCCAGTGGCGCATTCGGCCGCGCCCTAGGGTGCTTCCTGTGCGCGGTGACCAGCATGACATGAGTAAAAGGCCTCGCGGTCTCTCCTGACGTTGTTCAAGTTCATCGTTTGACGTCGTTGTTACAGGCCTCGGGACTGATCCTAGTCTCGCCCCGACTATCGACTACACGTTCGCGCTTGACGGCAATGCCACCCGGACGTTCGAGTCATCGTGGCTGTCCCTGCACACCGCGCGACACTCCTATTTACTTACCTGGTCGAGGCGGGCCGCGCACACCTAAGACCTGACATGGGATCAGGGCACTGAAATGGCATGCCACAAGGATTTCGCGCGGCAGACGCTCATCCCGGTTTACTTCTGTGACCCGCAAGCCCCTGGCTGGCGGCTCGAACGAGAACACAAATGGCTTGCTCCGGCAGTAATTTCCGAAGGGAACACCCTTGGAGAGGACCTCACCTGCAGAGTCACTTTGGGATCGGGCGGACCGATGCTGATCTTGGCTAAGTATCAGCCGGGCGGATCTGAGGTCCGCCATGGACATCGTAATAACCGGGCAATTAAGGGGTGGCCTCATGATCCACGGGAAGGAAGAGTAAACCCTTGGACATCGGTTTTGCCGTCGGCAGCTTTGGTGGTTACCTTGATTGGCCACTGCCACGAGTCCGGGAGCCCGGAATCGGCAGCTCACGCCATTAATCTAGCCGGAGTGCTCCTCGTCCCATATCAACACGTCCCGCTGCCAGTTGAAAAACGCCGGGGAGAGCCTGCAACAGCAGCTGCGATCAATACGAGGCAGCTGGTTCATGGACATTGTCAAGGCAACGTCCAGAGTCTGCCCGGATTCGAGCATGTTTCGTCCTGCTACAGAACGCGCGTGCGGGGGCTGACGCGGGCGGCGATTCGCGTATCTCCATGACGGCGCTTCCCCACAGTGTTCTCGATAGTTCCGATTCCCTCCACGGACATCCGCACTTTATCGCCGGTTTTCAGTGGCGGCGGAGTTTTGGATCCGTTCCGTCCCCAGAGTTCAGCGAGGCAGCCGCTGCCGCAGGTTCCGGATCCGAGAACGTCGCCGGGCCGCACCACTGAGTCCTGTGATGCATAAGCGACAAGCTCTGCAAACGGCCAGCCCATGTTGGACAGCAGATCCTGGCCAATCTGTTCGCCATTGACCTCAACTGCCATGGAGATCGGCAGGAAGCCTTCGTCGTCATGCAGGTGTTCGAACTCGTCGGCGGTCACGATCCACGGCCCTAGGGTGTTGGCGAAGTCCTTGCCTTTGCAGGGGCCCAGACTGACCTTCATTTCACGACGCTGGAGATCCCTCGCCGACCAATCGTTGAGGACCGTGTAACCGAAGATGTGCCGGTGGGCATCTGCCGCGGACAGGTTGCTGCCGTCGCTGCCCGGTACATGTCCGACGACGGCGGCTACTTCGGTTTCGAAGTCCAGTTCGCTGCAACCCGCCGGAATGCCGATCACCTCGCCTGTGCTTGTCACCGTGTGGGGGTTGGTGAAGTAGAACGTGGGTGCCTCGTACCATTCGGCCACCACGCCTGCTACGCCGTCGATGCTTTTCCGGACCCCCTCCACGTGTTCCTCGAAGGCCACGAAGTCCCGGATGGTGGCCGGTTCCAGCGGTGCCAGCAACTGTACGTCTGCGAGGGCGACCGAAGGTGCGCCGCGAAGAGTTTCCGCGGCGATCTCCAGCGTTCTTGCCAATCCGGCACCCAACAAGTGGTTAACGGTTTGTCCCTCCGGCAACCCGAAGCAACTGCCGTCATCCACGAACCCAGCGTGAGTGCCGCCGTCGTAAGTCCAGCGGGCGATCTTGACCATGTGTTCTTCCTTAGGCTGTGGGGCGGGCGGCGAGAGCTGCCGAGGCAGTGATGCCGAGGGCCGCGGCATTGCCGGCAAGAACTCTGGCGGCGTCGGCCGTGGGGAGCCCGGCTGCGTGGACTTCGTCAACAGGATCCCCGGCGCCCATGTCGAATGGGTAATCCGAGCCGAGCAGTACTTGCGCGGGACCTGCCACCTCAACGAGGGCGCGCAGCTCGCGGGGGCTATGCACCAGGGAATCGAAGAAGATCCTCTGAAGATACGTCGACGGCGGTTCGGCGCACCGCTGCGCCTCGGGGCGGACCTTCCAAGCGTGGTCCGATCGGCCAATGGTGGTGGGCAGGTAACCACCCCCGTGCGCGGCGAGGATCTTGAGGTCCGGGTGCCTGTCCAGGACTCCGCTGAAAATCAGGTGGGACAGCGCGACGGCGTTCTCTGCGGGCTGGGAGACGGTGTTGGCCAGGTAGAAGCGGTCCAGTCGTTCGTCCAGGGAGCAGCCGAACGGGTGCAGGAATACGATCGCGCCCAGCTCCACAGCCCGGCTCCAGAAAGGTTCCAGCCGTGGATCGGAGAGTTCAACGGTGCTGTGTTCGGGGTCTGCCGGCGTGGCAGCAAAGGAGCCGATCTCCACGCCTAGGAGTCCACACTCGAGTACGGCATGTTCCAGGGCTTCGACCATGTGCTGCGGGTGCTGGAGGGGGACGAGGCCAAGGCCGTTGAGCCGCTCGGGTGCGCGGTCCACGAAACTGCGAACCGCCTCATTGGCTTGCTTGGCGAGCTCCAAGGACAGCCTTTCGCCGGCAAAGTAATAGAAGTGCGACGGCGAGGGCGAGACCAGCTGCACGTCCACTCCTTGGGCGTCCATGTCCGCCAGGCGACGTTCCAGGTCAGTGAGCTGTGGCCAGCGTTCTTTGATCATGCGGCCGGAGTTGGCCATGGATTCCGGGCCGTTTCGCTTAACTTCCAGTGCCTGGAGGTCGCTGAATCCTTGCGGGTCTTTCTCGGCCACCAACTGCTGGAGAGCAGGTATCAGGACGTGCGCGTGGACATCCACTGTGGGGTGTTGATTGCTGGCGGAGTTGTTCATGCGGGTTCCTTGAGCATGGTGGAGAGCGAGTTCATGAGGCCGGGGACGTCTGCATCTCGGACGCCATCCAACATCCACTGGCCTAGCTGGACGGACGCTGTCACCACCGCAGTTGCCCTCTCCAGTCGACGGTCCTCGAATTCCTTCCAGAGGGTCTCGGTGACGTGGTCTGCTGCGATCAACAGCTCCGCAAGTACCGCGGCGTCTTCCAACGCCATGGCTGCACCCTGAGCAACAGTGGGCGGACAACTGTGTGCTGCATCGCCGATGATCACAGTGCGTCCACGGTTCCAAGGACCCTCCACGAGGTGCGAGGTGAACCACGTGTAGTTGATTCGCGCGCCATGGTCCAGGCTTGAGCGGATCTCGTTCCACGGGCCGCCGTAGGCGCCGGCGAGTTCGGCCATCACCCTGGGACCGTCTTCCTGCTTGCGTTCCTGGGCCTTCTCCACGAGGTAGGCGTAGATGGTGTCAGGTCCGGTGGGGCAGTAGCCGGCGATGAAACACGGCCCCCCGTAGGTGAGGTCGGTCCGGACCACTTCCTCAGGCCGTTCGACGAAGGCCCGCCAGATGCCCATGCCGGTGGGTTGGGGTTCGACGTCGATGCCGATAGCCTTGCGGACAGCGGAGTGAAGTCCATCGGCGCCGATCAGGAGGTCATAGTCCGAGGTGCTGCTATCGCTGGTGCGGACGGTGACGCTGCCGCCGTCGTCCGCTATATCGGTGACTGTTTTGCCATAACTGATCCGGGCGCCGGCTTGCAGAGCCCGGTCCCGGAGGATGGCGGTCAAGTCCGGCCGGTACATTCCGAGCGTTGCCGGAAGGTCGTCGCCACCGGTTTTGATGTCCTCGAGGACAGCCAGGACGGTCCCATCAGGATTGGGAGCCCGAAGTCCGAGGGTGCTGAAGCCGTAGCCCCTTGCTTTCACCTGCTCCCAGACGCCGAGTTCGCGCAGGATCCTCAGGGCATTGCCCTGCAAGGTGATGCCCGAACCCAGCGTCTGCGGCTCGGCGGCCTTCTCCAGAATCTCGACGTCGACTCCCGCGTCGGCGAGGAGGATGGCGGCGGTCAGTCCCGCAGCTCCCGCTCCGACGATTCCGACCTTTTGTACTGCTGCCATCTTTGACTCCTTTATGGTGACGGCGTTACTGCCTATTGTGCTGCGTTTTGCAGGGACTGCTATCGAACAGCGATGGGATTGACCGGTGAGCCGACAGCCCCCGTGATGGGGAGTGGCGCTGCGGTGAGCATGAAGTCGTACTTGCCGTCTGCAGCGCAAGCCTCAGCGAGCGGGTCCGGGTCCCACATTTCGCCCAGGAACAATCCGAGGTTGGGAATGGCGATCTGGTGCAGGGGCTGGAAAGCACCTTCAAACTCGTTGGGACGGACCTCGAATCCCCAGGTGTCCGTGGCGATTCCCGCGATTTCCGAGGCGTGCAGCCACGCCGCCGTAGTGAAGGAAAGGCCCGGAGCGGACCCACCAGCATAGTCACCCCAGCCTTCACGGCGGACCCGGGTGTACTGCCCGGTTCGGATTACCAGAATGTCTCCGCGGCGAACAGCGGAGCTGGTGCCCTGACGTTCGATCGTGCTCTCCAAGTGCTCCGGGGTGATCGCAAAGCCATCGGGTAGTTCCCCATCTACGCCCAGGGCCCGGCCTACGTCCAGCAGCACGCCGCGGGTGACGATCTTCGCCGCGGCGGTTTCAATCCCGGTGACAAGATCGCCCTCGGAGGTGACGACATCGCCTGCGGCCCTGCCGTTCCATGCCTTACCCCGATCGAAGATATGCCCAAGCCCATCCCACTGCGTAGAGCACTGCAAGGGCATGGCGATGACGTCATCAGCCCCGCCGAAGCCGTGCGGGAATCCTTGGTTGCCGCGTTCGGCATCGACTCCGGTGTCGGTCATGGTGTGGACGGGGTTGGTGCGGCGGCGCCATCCCTTTTGGGGGCCGTTGGTATCGAAGGGCTGGGACAAGGAGAAGGCCTCCCCGGTGGTGACCAGCGCTGCGGCTTCGACCCGTTTCGCTGCATCGATGAAGTTGAGCGTTCCGAGAACGTCGTCTTCGCCCCAGCGGCCCCAGTTGTTGAACTGCCCCGCAGCCGCAGCAATGCTGGCCAGCGGGTCGGAGCGCTGGATCAAGGAAGCTTTCGCTGCTTCAGTGGTCACTCTTCGTCCTTGCAGTGGATGAGTTGGGTGCCCAGTCCGGTGATGGTGCCTTCCATGACATCGCCATCCTGGAGGAGCCGTCCCCAGTGCTGGCCGTTCCCTGCGGGGCTGCCTGTAAGGACCAGGTCTCCGGGTCGCAAGGGCATGATCTGCGATGCTTCACTGACAAGCTTGGCGACACCGAAGATCATGTCCTGAGTCGATTCGTCCTGCATGGCCTTGCCATTGAGCTTCAACGTGACCTGTACATCCTGCGGGTCTCCGAAGAACTTGGCAGGCACCAGCAGCGGACCGGTGGGCAGGAAGCCCGGTGCATTCTTGGCGCGGTACCAGTCCGAACCGATGGCGGGCATGTCCTTGCGGAAGACGTACTCGCGCGTGGTGATGTCGTTGACCATGGTGTACCCAAAGACGTAGTCAAGCGCCTCTTCCGGGGTGACCCGGAACGCTTCCTTACCGATCACAGCAGCGAGTTCAAGTTCCCAGTCGTGGGATTTGCTGTACCCCGGCAGGGTGAGATCGTCCGTGGCTGAAGCAATCGCCGTCGGGAGGCCGATGAAGAAGTACGGGGTTCCCTGGCCTGCCCGTTGGTCCATCATTGCAGCGGTTTTCGCGCGCACCTCCTCTGCGTCCTGGCCGGCTTCCCGGTGGGCCACGGCCAGATCGATCACGTGCTTGCGGTAGTTGGCGCCGGTCTGCAGGACCTGCGCCGGTTCAACCGGGGCAAGGACCTCGACGCCGGACAGCGCCAGAGATGTCTCCTCGCCAACCGTTGCGGCCAGTTGGTCGAGCTCGCTTTCAGTGGTTGCCCAGTGCTGGATCAGCGAGTTGATGTCACTGTCCAGGGGCAGGACGCGGTCACCGACCAGCAGGCCGACCTTCGCTTTAGTGTCGCCGGGTTCCTGAAAGCGGATCAGGGAGTATGTTGCGTTGGACATTGGGTTAGCCCCGGCCCTGCTTCGCGTAGGGGTTCAGGAGTGCTTCCTTCATTTCAGCGGAAGCACCTTCTTCCGTTGCGGTGAAGCCTTCGGCGGGCGGGAAGGACTCGGTCATGGAATGCGGCATGGCACCGTTCTTGTAGAAGTTGTTGGAGCCTTCCGAGGGCTTCCAGGTGTTGGCTTCCCAGTCCGGCACATAGTTGCGGTAGCCGCCGGAATTGAGCTCGACGCGGAGACCTGAGGGGTCGCGGAAGTAGAGGAAGTTCTGCTCGCCAACGCCGTGGATGGAGGGTCCGTATTCCATGGGGGTGCCGTTTTCCATCATGACGTCCGCGGTGCGGAGCAGGTCCTCGGTGGCGTCCACCCAGAAAGCGATGTGGTTGACGCGGCCCGGGCGGCTGGAGGTGTCCGCCACGACGCCGAGGTCGTGGGATTTCTCGTTGGTGGTCAGGACGGAGAAGACCGTGATGGGAGCTTCGTCCAGGTCCACGAACGCCATGATGCGGAAGCCCAGGGCTTCGTTGTGCCACTTGGCGAATCCACGGACATCAGAGCTTGCTACCGTGACGTGGTCCAGGAACCTGGGCGCGGCAGCGTGGCTGCTGCGGCGCTCCGGCCGGTCCGGGTAGGTGGACTCGAAGCCGGGCTCGGCCACGAACTTCTCCACGTCATAGAACAGGCGCATGTGGTGTCCGTAAGGGCCGGTGAATTCGTAGGCCTTGCCGAAGCCGTGGCCACCGGCAGTCCAGCTGCCCTGCACGCCGGTTGCTTCAACACGGGCTGCTGCGGCTTCCAGCGCGGACTGGGAATTGGTGCGCCACGCCATCCGACCCAAGGATGCCTCGGGACCTTCCGTGATGACCAGGCTGTAACGGTAGTAGTCGCCCCAGCAACGCAGGTACACGTTGCCATCCACGCGGTCGATGATGCGCATACCGAACTTCCCCTCGTAGAACCGGGCCGAGGCGTCGACGTCCGGAGCGGTGATTTCGAGGTGGGCAAGATGGGAGAGGGGAGTTTCCACGATGAATTCCTTCTGAAGGCTGATGACTGGAACGCTTTTGTTCGCTTCCTGATACAACCATGACTCAGGTCACGTATTTGAAGAAGGGCGAATGCTTGATAGGGACTATTTGTTGAATGGATACATCGATAAGATGCTGAGATGAAAAATCTGGATCTCAATCTCCTGCCACAGCTTCAGGTTCTACTTGAACTCCGGAACGTTTCCCGGGCAGCCGATCGGCTCCAGCTCAGTCAGCCCGCAACCAGCGCCGCGCTGTCCAGACTCCGGCGGCATTTCGACGACGAACTCCTGGTCCGCAATGGCCGCACCCACGACCTCACACCCTTCGCCACGTCTCTGGTGCCGCTGATTGACGAAGCCATTCTGCACGTCCAACGAGCTACGCGCGTTCGCTCAGGTTTCGATGCGGCGACGAGTGAACGTGGATTCGTCATCGCCGCATCTGACTACGCCGCCGCGCTCATCGTCGGACCGTTGCGTGGAATCCTGAAGGAAGAGGCCTCCCACATAACCGTAGACGTGGTACCCACATCCGGGCTCCAGGGCACTATGGCGGAATACACAAAAATAGACCTCCTCGTGGGCCCAACCGGCTACCGCATGCAAGGAGACTCCAAACAGCTCTTCCGGGACAACTTTGTGGCGGTCGCGGATGTGAACAATGAAATCCTTCAATCACCTCGCCTGTCACTGCACGACCTTGTAGCCGTTCCACACGCAGTCGGCTACTTCGGAGAAGGCATCAGCACGCCCGCAGACAAACTATTCGAATCGAGGGGTCTGAGACGCCAAGTAGCCGCCGTCGTTGCCGGGTTTCTTTCCCTGCCGCTCCTGGTCGAAGGAACAGACCTCTTGGCCCTGGTGCCCCGCATGCTCGCCATAAAAGCTCAACGCGGCGCAAACATCGCGGTGCTCGAATTTTCGGAAAAACTTGAGGCCTCACTCATCGAGGCCATGTACTGGCATCCGTCGCTGACAGAAGACCCAGCAAATACCTGGCTCCGCTCCGTCGTACAGCGCGCCTGCTCTCGACTCCATGAACACTTCCCCCCGACAGAATGCCCCGTCCTCGTTTCAGGGGATACCGAAAACGAGGACGCACTATGGCCCAACACAGAGCAGCCGATTGACGGCCTAGACGGACCATAACGGCTAATAGCCGGGATTTGTCTAGAGAGACAGCGTCGCGCCAAGCGTGGCCGGTCAAGGCCTATAGCCCTTACGGCGTTGGGCTGGAGGTCTGTTCGACCTGCGGCCCGTCCGTGAAGCCGCCTTAGCTGTTTCAGCTCGTTGCGTAGAGATAGGGTGCCGATTCCGCGTCGCAAATGTTTTTGGCGCATCTTCAGTTCGATCTCCTTGGGGCTCCCCTTTTTCGTGATCAGTTTCCGGTGCGCATTGTCCTTCTTGAACTCGACAAGCTTCTTGACATACTCGGATCCGAGCAGCCCAGTCGGCTGGCGAGCAGGGCGGTGATCGTGCCAATCCTAGGCATCGCAGACGGCTGTTAATAATCCACGAGTGTAAATTTCATCCGCATAAACTTTCGGCCGTCTTACTTCGCATCTCGACGTGTTCCGCGTCTTGAAGGCATTGCAGGAATTCGTCGACGGCAGGAGAAGGGTTAGCCAAGTGCGCCGCGAAGAGGGACGTCTGGGGGTGCCCCGTGATGCGTTTGGCGACCACGCCCGGCATCTGGAAGCGACTTACGGACTCAGGGAGGATCGAGATACCGAGCCCTGCAGCCACGAGTCCGAGGACGGTTTCCTGGTGGATGGACTGCTGGATCACATTCGGGGACAGCCCTGCTCCATCGAACAGCCGAAGTACCCGTGCTACGAAGCCAGGCATGAGGCGGTACGGGAATAGGATCATTGGCTCGCCTTCAAAGTCCTCTGGTCGAATCTCCGCCCGCGACGACGTCAATGGGTGCGCTTCCGGCATGACGGCAACCAGCTCTTCCGTGCTGACGAATTGCAATGTCAGGCCTGGTACCTCACCCGGGTCGCGGACCACACCTAAATCCAGCTCGCCGTCGAGCAGTTGGTCGAACTGTTCGCCACTGGTGAGCGGTCTCAAGGCCAGTTCGACCCGGGGACGCAGTTCCCTGAAGGCCCTGATCGCTTCGGGGATGGTGGTGTAGCTTGCGGAACTGACGAATCCCACCCTGATCCGACCACTCAGGCCTGCCGCCACACTGGCAACATCTCCTGCTGCGTCGTCCAATTCCATGACCGCCGCTTGGATCCGATTCCTGAACGCCTCCCCGGCCGGAGTCAGAGCGACGCGGCGAGTGGTTCGGTCGAACAACTGGACGCCCAACTCGGTTTCCAAGCGCCGAATGGCCACGGTCAGCGGAGGCTGGGTCAGGTGCAGGCGTTCGGCTGCCCGGCCGAAGTGAAGTTCGTCCGCGACCACGAGGAAGTACCGCAGTTGCCTGAGTTCCATGACCATTCTTTCAATTGACGATAACAATCCTTTCATAAATGATATTGGACGCCGCCCGCCGAGTGGTGAGTAACTGGGTTCACCGCCGAACCTCGGTCATTCAGCACAGGAGCTCCCCAATGGAATCGTTCGAATACGTCGTTGTCGGAGCCGGCCTCGCCGGCGCGGCCACGGCCTGGCAACTGGCCGCCCGCGGCCACGACGTAGCCCTGCTGGAACGGACCACCCCGGCCAATAACGCCGGAAGCTCCCATGGCTCAGCCCGAATCTTCCGCTACGCCTACCCGGACGCTTTCTACACCGGGTTGGTCTTGCAAGCGAAGAACGGCTGGGACGAACTGGCTCGCCTGTCCGGCAAGCAATTCATCACTCCGACCGGCGCCGTTGACTACGGTGCCGTCCGACAGCCCGAGCGCCTTGCGGCTGCCTTGTCCTCGCATGGGATCGAGCACGAACTCCTGACCGCCACAGAAGCCCAGGGTCGTTGGGGTCAAATCGCCTTCGATACCGATGTTCTGTGGCACCCAGGTGCCGGTGTCATCGACGCGCACGATTCCGTTGATGCCATGGTGGCGCAAGCAGTGGCCCATGGTGCGGCACTCCACAACGACTGGGCCGTCGCCTCCGTCAAGGGCGCCGCCGGTGACTACATCCTGACCTCCGAGGATGCCCGTGCGGTGAAGGCAGCGAACGTGATCGTCGCGGCTGGCGGCTGGCTCCGCCAGCTCCTCGACTCCTTGTCCCTGCCCTCCGGTTACCTTGCGGGCATGCCCCACATCGAGGTGCGACAGGAACAGGCCTACCACTTTCCCTACGCCGACCAGTCCTCAAACGAAACTTGGCCCACGTTCATCCACAAGCGTGAGGGCTGGCAGGCTTACGGTCTTCCGGGCGGCAGCGACGCAAATTTCCGAGGGCAAAAGGTCGCCGAGTACAACGGCGGCAAGATCCTGCCTTCGGCCGCGGACCAGGATGGTCTGATCGACCCAGTCAACCGCCGTCGTGTCATTGACTACGTGGAAAGATACCTCCCGGGGCTTACGCCCGAACCATACGCCGAGACCACCTGCCTGTTCACCAACACCCCCACCGAGGATTTCATCATCGACCGCGCCGACGGCATCACCATCCTCTCCCCCTGCTCCGGGCACGGCGCCAAGTTCGCCCCGCTGATCGGACAATTCGCCGCGGACCTCGCCACCGGCATCGGACCGGTCCCCGAACAGTTCCGCCTCGCCGCTCGGGCCATCGCAGCAGGAGCCCGCTAATGCCTACTCAAACCACGGGCAGCCTCACCGCCCAGCCAAGCAAGACGCCGTCAACAGTTACCGGTTTGCTGTCCGACATGTCGACCATTGGCAAGGACGTGGTGCGCGGCGGCTACACCCGCCCTGTCTACTCCACCGCCGAACTGGAACTGCGCGAATGGTTCATCGACGAGGCCACCCAGCGCGGGCTGAGCGTGGAAGCCGACAGGAACGGAGCGATCTGGGCCTGGTGGGATACCGCCGAAAAGGACCGGACCAACGCATTAATCACCGGCAGCCACCTCGACTCCGTTCCCGGCGGTGGCCCCTTCGACGGGCCCCTCGGCATTGCTTCTGCGCTGGTGGCCCTAGACATTCTTAAGAGCCGCGGAACCAACCCCACCCGACCGCTCGCCGTGGTAGTTTTCCCCGAAGAGGAAGGCTCCCGCTTCGGTGTCGCCTGCCTCGGTTCCCGGCTCATGACCGGGGCCATCGACCCCGACAAGGCCCGTAACCTCCGCGACTCCGGCGGCAACACCTTCGCTGCCGTCGCCAAGGCCAACGGCTTGGACCCGCGGTTCGTTGGCCGCGACGATCAACTATTGGGCCAGATAGGGCAGTTTGTGGAGCTGCACGTCGAACAAGGCCGCGGCCTGATCGAACTCGACCAGCCCATCGCCATCGCATCCTCCATCCTCGGTCACGGACGCTGGCGCCTGAGAATTCACGGACAAGGCAACCACGCCGGCACCACCCTCATGGCCGCTCGGCGCGACCCAATGGTCGCTGCATCCCGTACTGTCGTGGCCATCCGCGACACAGCCCTACAACAAGCCCACGCGCGCGCAACCGTCGGCAGGCTCCAGCCCGTCCCCGGCGGAACCAACGTCATCGCCTCCCGCGTAGACTTCTGGCTCGACGTCCGCCACCCCGACGACGCCGTAACAGCAGCAGTCGTGCAAAGCATCCACCAGCAAGCACAACGGATCGCCGCCGAAGAAGGCTGCGTCGTAAGCCTCACGGAAGAATCACTGTCCCCCACCGTCCATTTCGACACCGGCCTGCTACATCAGCTCCAACAAGCGCTGCCCAACGCGCCCATCTTGGACACCGGCGCCGGGCACGACGCAGGCATCCTCTCCGCATTCGTCCCCACCGCCATGGTGTTCGTGCGCAACCCCAGCGGCATCTCCCATTCCCCCGAAGAACACGTGCTGGACGAAGACGCCGAGACCGGGGCGAAGGCCTTGGCCGACGCCCTCGAAACCCTCCTCGCCTGAAGCCAGGCATCATCACAAGAAGTAGCACGCCGGAAACATTCGCTGGACGAATGGGTGACGGCACCAGCATTTACTCGCAGTTACTAATTTTTGTTCCCCGTCAAGAATCAGGATTCCTATGTCTACTCAAATCAACTTCCGTTACCTCAGCGAGCCCGACATGATCGAGGCCGGTGTAGCCGACCTCGTCCGTTGCACTGACGTAATGGAAGAAGCCCTCGTTCTCCTGCGTCAGGGTGATTACCGGATGGCCGGCGAGAACGGCAACTCGCACGGTGCCATGATTACCTTTCCGGCAGCACCCGAGTTCGCAGGCATGCCGAAAGACGGACCCGACCGCCGCTTCATGGCCATGCCCGCCTACCTCGGTGGACGCTTCGGCACCTCCGGCGTGAAGTGGTATGGCTCCAACACTGAAAACCGCGCAAAGGGCCTCCCCCGCTCGATCCACGTGTTCGTGCTGAACGACCGCGACACCGGCGCCCCTTTGTCGATCATGAGCGCCAACCTCCTCAGCGCCTACCGCACCGGCGCCGTCCCCGGCGTCGGCGTCAAGCACCTGGCAAAAGCGGACGCAAAGGTCGCCGCCGTCGTCGGTCCGGGCGTCATTGCCCGGTCGGTTCTGTCCACCACCTTGGCCCTGCGCCCGTCGATCGACACCCTCTACGTGAAAGGCCGCAGCACCGGCAGCACCCAGGCGTTTGTTGACTGGGCCCAGGCCACCTTCCCCCAGCTCACCGAAGTCGCTCCCGCTGTAACCATCGAAGAGGCCATCGCCGAGGCCGACGTCGTCATGGCCACCACCTCCACCGACGCCGCCGGCAGCGTAGCTTTCCCGTACTTCCCGAAGCATGCCATCAAGCCCGGGGCCCTGCTGCTGCTGCCTGCCGCCGCCCGTTTCGATGACGACTTCCTGCAAGGCGGCGCGCGACTGGTGATCGACGCTGAAGGCCTCTACCAGGCGTGGCTCGAAGAATACGGCCCCACCGCCTACCAGATCCTCGGCATCCCGGGATCGCACTGGTTCGGGCTCTTGGAAGAAGGCAAGATCCCGGCGTCGAAGATCGAAGAGATCGCGGACATCGCGACAGGCAAGCTCCCGGCACGCCGGGACGACGATGAAATCATCCTCTACTCCGTCGGAGGAATGCCCATCGAGGACGTAGCCTGGGCCACCGACCTCTACCGCACGGCCGAGGATAAGAACATCGGCACTGTCCTGAACCTGTGGGACACCCCTGCTCTCGCCTAGAACCAAGACCCGCGTGGGGGGCAGAGGTCACCTGCCCCCACGTGGACCAACCAGCCGCACCCGAAAATCTGCTTCGTCAAAGGGGTATCCCATGGATTCGGGAAACGTGGCCTGGCTGCTGTCAGTTCGGTCCTGGTTTGTTTGCATGGAGGCGGTTTCGGACTCCTCGGAACACAGGCCCTCCGCACCGCCGTGACCCGCACACCGTATCGGGCCCATGCAGTTTCTTCCACTCGCGTACGGTTCGCCATCCAGCAAAACGAAACGAGAGGCTCTGTGGAGAGGCGCAGAAACCCGCGTCTCCTTGACACTGCATGGAGCTAACAACCGCGTTAACCGTTGAACTGGGTGATCGTGCCCGTCTGAGCGGCGTTTGTAGCGCCCTCATCTTGGCCATGGTGATGGACGAAGGCGCCATTTGGCTTGGTTGTGGCTCTTGCGGTTCTGGCCTAAACCATAGGGTGGACGGGGCAAGCGTGGCGCCGACGGGTGAACCAATCTGTCGGTGCTCCTGAAGTCGGCCCCGCTTTCCTATTCTCGGGCTGAATGGCGCTCCTTCGCATGTGCGCCGAGGAGCGAGATGACCGTCGAAACCTTAGCACTGCGGGTGCTGGGACGGGTGAGCACTCCCAACCCAAGGGGGGTGACCTGGTCGCTCAGCTCTATGGAGACGACACGTGCGCCATCGGCGGTGAGATCAGTTCCCCAGCGCTGATTGAGGATAGAGAAGCCAACTCCTGCGGCCACGAGGGCTCGCACTGAATCAAGACTTGTCGCACGCACTTCCGCGGGCAGAGGTGCTCCTGCCGAGCGAAAGAGGTCCAGTGACCGGGCGGCCGTGAACGCAGTCTCGTAGTTGACCATCGTGTAAGCGGAAAGTTCTAGAAGACTCACCTGCTCGCTCGCTCCAATTTCGCTAGCGGGAGCGGCGATGACGTACGGCCAAACGTAGGCCAGGTGATGGAAGTCCAGTTGGTCCGGCAGTGACTGGTCGTATACAAGCGCCAGATCCAATTCTCCGTCCAAGACGGCCCGTTGCAGAACGTCTTGGCTGCCCTCTGTGATAGCAAGTCTTGTGTGCGGCGACCCTTCCCGGAGGTCGGCCATCAGTCGAGGGATGTAAAACGGAGTCAGCGGCAGGTAACATCCGATCCGAACCTCGCCTTCCAACTCGTCCAGCTCTCCTCGGGCGGCGTCCTGAAGCCCGTGTACGGCCTCGAGGATGTCGCGCGCTCGAATCGAAATCTTCCGTCCAATGGCAGTGAGGCTGACGCCCTTTGAGCGGTGGCGTACTAGTAGTTCTACACCGAGCCTTCGCTCGAGGTTCCCTAGAGAAATCGAGAGGTTCGACTGGGACGTGTGGAGCATGGCGGCGGCTGTGCTGACGCTTCCGGCGTCGCCCGCGGCGATCAGCGCTTCAAGCTGGGCAAGTGTAACGTCAGGGCGCGAAGACATATGCCCATTAAATACATTTAATCAATATACTTCAACTGGACTATCTATTTGATTAAAGAATTGGCTGCCGACAGACTTAGTGAGTAACCCAGATCACTTGGAGGAATCGTGGCACCTAACGCCGATTTTCACAGGCTTGCATTGTCGCCTGTGTCCGGTACGGAAATCCGACACCGGTTTATCGCCGGCATGGGCAAAGCTACGGCGGCAGTAACCTTGGTCACTACCGACGGCACCGCAGGTCGCTTCGGTCAAACAGTCACCGCGATGATGTCAGTGTCTGCTGACCCGCCTACCTTGGTCATCGGGCTTTATCGCGGCGCTCCGGTAGCTGATGCCGTGCATAGCAACCGGTGCTTCGCCGTCAACGTGCTGTCCACAGGCAATGTTGATATCGCCCAGGACTTCGCTGGTGCGTCCGGTCCCGGTACCCGATACAAGTTTGGTACGGAATGGGGATCGCTCCGCACGGGATCCCCGATCCTCAGCTCAGCGGCAGCATCGTTCGATTGCCACGCCGAGCAGTTCTTGGTCGCCGGCAGCCACCTTCTGATTGTTGGCCGAGTCGTGGATGCCCAGACTCTCGACGACACAAAGACCCTTATCTATGGATCCCGCGCCTACGGGATCCACGCCCCCCTCGAATCGACGTCCACGGAGAAGAAAGCGTAGCCATGAAACAGCTATACACTGACCGCCAGAAGGGGTTTCTCGCCCTGGCTGACCAACTCGTTGAACGGTTCCGAGATCGGGCAGCTGAGAATGACTTGAACAACACCTTCCCGTTCCAGAACTACGAGGACATGCGTGAGGTGGGTCTTCTGAACCTGTCCGTCCCGGAGGAGCTTGGTGGCCTCGGGGCCACCTTGTTCGAGGTAATCCCGGTTGTCGAGCGCATCGCGTCGGCGGACGCCGCGACCGCCCTGGCCGTGAACATGCATTTCACTCCGCTGGCGCAGTGGTCTGCGGTGTGGAGAAAGACGAAGAATCAGCGACTCGAAGGGCTGTTGCGCGAAGCCGCTGAGGGCCGTCTGATTTGGGCTGCCATCACCAGCGAGTTCGGAACGCCGAACCTGATGACCGATGCTCGCACACGGGCGGAACGCGTTGAAGGTGGATTCCGCATCACGGGGCGCAAGAACTTTGGCACGAACTCGGCAGTGGCCACCCATGCATCCACTACGGCGCGCTATGAGGATCCCGAGAACGGTCCCCAGTTGTTGATGATGAAGATTGACCTGCACGACCCGGCGATCACTGTCCACAATGTGTGGAACATGATGGGCATGCGGGCGACTCAAAGCAACGACCTGGAGTTCGACGGTCTTTTTGTCCCAGACTCCGATGTGGTGCATTCCTTCCCTGTCGGCTACCTCGACGCAACGGTCACCGAGACCGTTTTCGGCTCCTCCCAGCCGGCGTTCGGGGCTGTATATGTTGGTCTGGCAACGGGTGCGCTCGACTGGGCCAAGCAGCAGGTGCGCCGACGCGGACTGATCGACGATGCCCGCGCCCAGGATGCGATCGCTGATGCCGAAATCCTCATCGAGAGTGCTCGCGCCCTGCTGTACCGCCACACAGTGCAGTTCGGCACACCGGAGTACTACGAGGAGTTTGACCTCCAAGAAATCGTTGCCCAGAGCGCGATGGTGAAGCATGTGTGCACGACCAATGCCGTCCAGGTCTTCACGCGTCTGGTCGATGTGGTCGGGGGCGCGGCATACGTACGTTCCCTGCCGTTTGAGCGCATGTGGCGCGACGTGCAGGCCGGACGGTTCATGCCCGTGTCCTCCAGCGCCGCCCACGAATTCATCGCGGCCAGCTCCCTCGGACTCGCACTAGCTCCTACTCACGGAAGCCTTCGCGAAGAGGTGCACGCATGAGCAGCCCGGAGACCATGCGCGCGATGATCTGCGTCGGAGTCCGCGATCCCTTCTTCGCTGCAGACGCTGATGAGCGCAAGTTGGTTTTTGAGACGACCAAAGCTGCGTTCTCTGATCTGGCCGGCCGCTTCGGGGTTCGTGTGCTCGCGACCTTCGACGATGACACGCTACAGGTTGGGCCTTCAAGTGCCGCACCTTGGACGGCCTATATCCTTCTAGAGGCCCCAAGCTACGATGCTGTGCGGTCAATCGCCAATATTATCCGTGAGACGCCGATCGGCGACCGCTTGCTGTGGCACTACTACAAGATCGAAGCTCGCCTCGGTCGTGCACTGTTCTTCGGGGCGGAGTAAGCGTGGCCGAGCATCCTATTCGTACCGCATTGGTTACGGGTGCCGCGCAGGGGCTTGGAGCGGCCATTGCCCGGAGGCTTCATGCTGACGGACTTCATGTCGCTCTCGCAGACCTGAACGCGACGGCGGCCGCTGCCCTGGCGATCGAGCTCGACCCGACTGGAGAGACAGCCCGGGCTATAGCCGTCGACGTATCCGACGTTGAGTCGGTGCGGAGTTGCTTCGCCGATCAGACGGCCGCATGGGGCCCCCCCGATGTCCTGGTGAACAACGCAGGGCGCACCCCGCGCGCATCGGTCTGGGAGATCACTCCTGACGAGTGGGACGATGTTTTGGGCACGAACCTTCGCAGTTATCTTCTGTTCTGCCAGCTCGCTGGCGCAGCCATGCGTGAGAAGGGGTGGGGGCGGATCGTTAACATGTCCTCGTTCGCCGGCCAGCAGGGAGGCCTGGTCGCCGGTGCGCATTATGCGGCCTCCAAAGCTGGAGCTCTCGTACTGACAAAAATCTTCGCACGCGAGCTTGCCCCCCATGGGGTGACGGTTAATGCTGTTAGCCCCGCTGCGATTCGCACACCTGCCATGGGCAGCGACGCGGATGCCGCTGAAGCGGGCCGCTCGCTTCCCACAGGACGGGTCGGGACCGCGGAGGAAGTTGCCGCGGCTGTGGCCTATTTGGTCGGGCCCGACAGCGGATTCGTCACTGGCGCCACGCTTGATATAAACGGCGGGGTTTTCATGCGCTGAGGCGTGACTGTGGTCTGTGCCGCTCGGCACAGACCACAGTCAGGGCCGAGCCATTGACCAGGAATATGCTCCGCTACTTGGCCGGTTTCAAAAGTTTTTTCATGGGAAAGCTGACCGCATCCTTGTCCCGAGCCGGGGACGTTGCAGCGTGCTCCTGCTTTGGCCAGCAGCCAACTATTCGTGACCTGCAAAGTTGCCTTGGTCGCTCCGAAATTGAAAGAAACCAATGAACGCATACTCTGCACCCTTCAATTCCCATCCACTAAAGGCCTGGCTGTTAAGCAGGGCGGGACGCGTCCAGTCTTCACATGACAGCCGCAGCGCCAGTCCAGCTTTCGGTATAGATGATCTTGTTGCATCCCCCTGGGTCGGGCTTCACCAAAGACACGAATTTCTACTTCACCATAGGCACGAGATGTTGGAGCCCGTTGTGGCAGCGGACCCGGGGTGGGATATCCTTTCGGTTCGTTGACACGTGGTCTTAGGGCGCTGTAAGAGTGTCATGATCCTTGTATCCGCCTGCGGCGGCCCGTGGCGGGTCCACTCGGTCCACGTCGTCGAAACCATCCTGGAGGACCTGTCCGGCGTCCCGTTCTGCCGCTTTGAACGTATATTTCACGACAGTGAGTAGAGCGACTTCATTCGCGGGTTGTCCGTGCCCGGGCTCAACTTGGTCCAACGAGCCCATCGGCCCATGGTGCCGGGTCGCTCCGGCGAAGCGGCGAGACCGAAATCGGGCCCCTTCGGACCGCTCCAACACAGCGAGGACTGGCGGTGACGTGTTTCCGGATCCAGCGAGAAACCAACGAGTCCATCGGAAAAGCGTCCATGACACCCAGTCGGAGTGCTGCCGGCCGGCCGTCGGCATTGCCCGGCGTGCCCATCCGACCCGCTTCTTGGAGCAGACCGACCAGATGCTGTGGCCGTTGTAAACGTAGGAACTTCGTTCTAGCCACGCCTTCCCCGGAGTTCCTCGGCAGTGCCAAAGAGATACGAAGGCCCTGGGCGTGAGCGTGGTCTGAGACCCAGACAAGGGAACGTGCATAACGCTGCGACATCAGCGACAACGCTCCCTGGATTATTTGCGCGGCATTCCCTCGGCGCCAAAGTGGCCTGAAGCGAGCAAAGCTTGATCCTATTGACCGTCGTCACCCTGGCAAACACGGTCGAAGGATAAGAATATGGCTGGAATCCGTCCGGGAACACAACCGTTAGTGCTTAACACTGCTTGTTGAGGGCCACCGCGCTTTAGGCCGTGGGGGTCGATAGATGCGCTTAGCTGTACAGCCTCATTGCGGGGGGCTGATAGCTGATTGTGGGGGCGCGAGCGTCGTCATGTTCGTCCGGCCACATTCTGTATAAACAGTCCTCGCCTATAAGCAGAAGCTTGCGTTCATAGGTGGCTTTTTCTCTGACCCAAACCACGTTGAGCTCGGGAGCGACCACCTCAATGTCTGCGCTATAGCTGCGCAGTATGCTGCGCACGAAGACAGGCTCACCTTGATTCAGTGTCTTCACGTCAAGCGGAGACTGCTGTGGGTCGGCCATGGGGAAGGCACCTTTCTTTGCGTCGGCAGTTGGGTGACACTTGGCGGTCGCCTTGTATGCCGAGGGAACGCATCGCTATTACTTCAGACCGTCACTAGAAGTGGGTCACGCGCCGTCGGGAGAATGGGAACCAGCCCCTCCACGGCAGCTAGGGACAGCCGGGCGTGATGTCAGACCGCCAGGGGCCAGGGAGTAATGTTGAATCCCCCGCTGCTACCCGATCATCCAACGGTTTAGTTCAATCTGCCGGTTGTCTGGGGCGTCGGCTGGTATGCGATGAATTTCCAATCGCCCAGCTCATTCACCCACACCGCAAGGGAACTGTTGTTCAGGGTTTTTTCGTGCCCCTCCACACTTAACTCTGCATTCATGTGACCCACAACCAGCGCCGTTCCTCCGACGATTAGGACATCCTCGACCGAGCGATCAATCCGGTGGTAGCGGAGGCTACCGCTGCGGAGTTTGCTCATATAACTCTCCAACGAATCTCGGTTCCCACCAGAGTGCGAATACACGAGTCGGGCGTGGCACAAGGCCTCGAATCGTTCATAGTCCTGATCAAGTACTGCCTGATAGCGCTGGTCTTCGAGACTGCGGATCAGAACCTGAGTGGCAGCGTCAGCATTCTTCATGGCGATTCCTGTGAGTTTGAGTTTGGGGGGCAGGAAGGCGAAATGGCTATTCCGGTAGTCATGCTTTTCTGCCGCAAGGTGGACGGTAGCTTCGCACACCGCGAACTGCAACGAGCTCCCGAACAAGAGATCGGGCAGCACATCGCAGACGAGGTGCTGATTTCAGTAGGAAATGACCTGTGGCTGGCCGAGCTGCTTGAGGCCCTCGAGTGCAAATTCGAGACCATAGCCTGAACTCTTGGCTCCGCCAAAAGGGACGCGGGGGTCCGCGACTGCATGCTTGTTGATCCATACAGTGCCCGCCTGGATTTTGCTCGCGATCTCTCGCGCAGTACTTATATTCGACGACCACACGGACGCTCCAAGTCCTACGTCGAGCCCGTTGGCCATCTTGAGGGCTTTCTCGACACTGCTGTACTTGATGATGGGCAAGGCGGGTCCGAACTGTTCCTCACTCACGAGGGGATTATTGTTGTCGATCTCTGCCACTAGTGTTACTGGGTAGAAATATCCTGCTTGGTCTGGGTCCGGGTTCCCTCCAGTTACGATGCGAGCACCGGAGTCACGGGCAGCCTCGACCAGGCGGCTCACAATGTCAAACTGAACCTTGTTCTGCAGCGGACCAAGCATGTTGCGCTCGTCCAGCCCTATGCCCATGGGGACCCGGGTAGCCACATCGGCTAGGGCGTCCACAACTTGATCATAAATGTCTTCGTGAACGTATAGGCGCTTAAGCGCCGCACAGGTCTGGCCTGTGTTGATGAACGCACCCCAGAACAGATTCTGGGCGATCGCCGCGGGATCGGCGTCGGGTAGGACGATGCCGGGGTCGTTCCCGCCCAGCTCGAGAGTCAAGCGCTTCACGGAATCTGCCGAAGAGCGGATGATGGCTTTACCGGTGGTTGTGGAGCCGGTGAACATGATTTTGCTGATCCCGGGGTGGCCGGTCAGGGCCGCCCCGACTTCGCTACCCCCCGAAATCACATGCATGACATCAGTTGGCAAAACGGTGTTGAGAACATGGGCCAAAGCCAGTACCGATAACGGGGTGTACTCGGAAGGCTTTACCACTACTGAATTGCCCATCTTCAAGGCCGGCGCTATCTGCCAAATAGCTATCATCATCGGCCAGTTCCACGGGCCTATAGCACCAACGACACCCAAAGGCTTGTAATGGAGCTCAGCCCGAGTATCCCC
Source organism: Paenarthrobacter nitroguajacolicus (assembly GCF_031455195.1). Classification (GTDB taxonomy): domain Bacteria; phylum Actinomycetota; class Actinomycetes; order Actinomycetales; family Micrococcaceae; genus Arthrobacter; species Arthrobacter nitroguajacolicus_D. Next base: position 690,217 of record NZ_JAVDSH010000001.1, read on the forward strand.
TTCATCGATGAGGATCTCGGGCCCGACTTCCATGGCAGCGGTAGCCCGCAACCAGCCGATGCAGCCTTGTACTTCAAAGCGGGCATTGGCTCCATTCAGTGGCTTTCCCTGCTCCCGGGAGAGCAGTTCGGCCAAGGCTTCTGCGTATATCTCAATAGCATCGGCGGCTCGGTTGAGGTACTCCGAGCGCTCACAATGGGATAGGAGTGCCCATCCCGGCTGGGCAGCGTGAGCCGCCGCGATGGCAGCCTGAAGATCATCTATATTGTGCTCCGGCGCCAAGCCAACTACAGCACCAGTCGCGGGATCATGAATCTCCCGGCCTCCCGCCTTGGGCTGGATCACGTCCAAGAGGTGTTCAAAGGTCCGGGTTTGAACCTGGGTATTCATATGTTGATCTCCCGTAATAGTTGTGAATGGAGAGGGATGCTAAGCACTCCGTCGAAAGACCAACGCATGAAAGGTTGGTCTGCGGGTCTGCCAGATGCTAAGCGTCCGCACAGTTACGTCTGTAAAGCGTCGCCCCTCTGAGGGACGCATGCCGCTGCAATGAGTTGGAGCAGCAGTGCATGCGGTCCTGTCCGTTCGTCATTAAAGTTATGCGGACGGCCAAGCCCTGTCTGCGCGCTATCTTCCGCCGCCTTTGCGCAATTCATTGCGTTTGCCCGCCATCCAGTCCGTGCTTTTGGGAATCAACACGATATGGAGAAAGCCGGAGCGTAGCTCGCACAGAAAACACCGGTTCCCCTGAGTAAGGGGGAACCGGTATTTTCTGTTTTCCAGAGCTCGAGCGCATCCTGTCCCGATCCGATGCCTAGAGCAGCTCGATGATGAGTTTCGGGGACTTTGACCTCGACACGCAGAGGGCGATCTGTGTACCCGATTCCTTTTCGGCTTTTGACAGGCAGTTGTCGCGATGATCCGGAACACCCTCAAGCAGACCGCTTACGCAGGAGCCACAAACACCCTCTTCGCAGGACTTGAAGACGTCGATGCCGTTGGCTTCGAGGACTGTCAGGATCGACGTGTCCGCTGGGATGTCGAACTTCTCTCCAGTGTCCAGTTCGACTTGGAATGCGGTGTCAGCGCTGGTGTCGATCTCTGTTCCGTGAAAGTGCTCAATGTGCACGTTCTCGGGACTCGCTACCGTCGTGAAGGTCTTCTCCACCTGCTCCATGAAAGGGACCGGACCACACGTGTAAACATGCGTACGCGCAGTTGTGCCGACGAAGATCTCAGAAAGCAACTGTGGCCGGCTCTCCCGTCGGGTACCGAAGTGGAACCTGACAAAGTCTCGGAACTCCGCTCGCTCCTCAAGAAAGTGCACGAATGCAGCTTCTTCGCGGGAACGGGCGAAGTAGTGCAATTCGAACTCCGCCCCACGCGAGAACAAGTCGTAGGCCATTGAAAGCAGCGGTGTGACACCGATGCCACCGGCCACTAGCAGGTGCCGGTCCGCTTCCTCAGCGATCTTCAGCAGATTTCGCGGCTTCCCAACGAGCAAACGGTCCCCGACCTTCACTTCGTGAAGTGCAGTGCTTCCGGTTCCTTGCGGTTCGCGTTTGACCGCGACCAATAGCGAGGACGGGTCACCTGGAGCGCTGCACAGTGAGTACTGGCGCAGAACGCCGGTCGGTCCCGTGATGTCTACATGCGCTCCAGCTTCAAAGGGCGTGAAGGGACGATCGTCCTCATGCGTGAGGCGTAACGAACGGATGGTGGTGGTTTCCTCGCAAATCTCGGCGACCCTGACTACGACGCCGGTCACAGCAGGAATCCCGCTGCCGGGGTCACGTCCTGGGCATCGACGAGCCGGACCACTTTGAGAACAAGCCGGTCCTCGCTTGGAGTTGTTCCGAAACGAACCCTGTACTCCACGTCGCCGGCCCAAACATGGTGTGTCCCACGCTTGTACGCCACAACGACCTGTGCCGCGCGCAGCAGAACCTCGCTGTCACTGACCTGGGCAGGGATGAATCTGCCAACAGTACGTACGGTCGTCGCCGCATCGACGGCCGAGATTGCGTATCCCTCGCTTAGACGCACAACGCGGGCGCGACGCAATTCGTCGTTGTCGAACACCATGTTCAAGTGACTGGCAAAGTCTTCCGTTTCCGGATTGATTGGGATGACGTAAATGCCGTCGCCGGCGTAGAGTTCCTGCCACTCCTCATAATTCTTGCGGTCCAAGAGCTCGGCCTCGTAATTGATGAGGTCAATGGCGCGGACAACGCGGGGATCAGAACTCGAGACGCCGGCATAGGTCAGCGGTCGCTTGTATGTGCTCCGTCCGGTGAGCCAAGCACCGGGCTTCACTTGCGTGGCAGCTGACTCAGTCATCGCTCATCATCTCCTTCCACTTGTTATAGGCGGCGCGCATCCCTGATTCGTCGGTGACATGTGATGTCGGCCAGTTCTCTGCCGACCTTGTCTCCCTGGCCAATCCACGGTTGACCATGATCGGGAGTTCGGGACCTCCCACCGAACCACGCTGAACGCGGTCCCAGCCCTCGGCGTCGTCCGGGGTGCCGAACCCGAACGGACCTTGAAAGTTCTCATGAGCGCGCATACGCTCCTGATTAACGCGGTCCACAATTTCCGGGGGTCCGTCGGGTCCGATTGCGACGTGTTCAATGATCGTTTCATCGACGGAAATCGGACGGAGGGTGCGGAAGAACGAGATAGACATCGAAACATTCGGGAACAGGTTCAAATTGAACCCGGTACCATGCATTGAGTAGACAAGCCTACGGATTTCATCCTCCGCCACACCGTTGGCACGCAGATCGGTGACGAGTCCATCGAATCGTTCCTGGAGAGGTTCCGTGCCGTCATCGGCGCTCAGATCAGAATGCTCTGGCACCATCTGCATCACCGAATGGCCGTTGCCAAGGACGTGGGTTATCGCGGCCGGGTCGGTCATGAAACTCATCATGTCGGCGGTTTCGCTGTCCACTGTCGCCATCCAAGACCGATGGACGATGGGGAAGTGGTAGCCGTCTGTGGTGTTTTCCAACTGGATCTTCCAGTTGCCCTTGAACGTGAACCTATGTGTACCTAACACTTTCAGCGGGTAGCCGGCGCCTTGGGCCATGAAACGATCGATCCAAAGTTTCACATCGCCCAGAAACTCTTCCAATGGCTCGATGTCGTGGTTGAAGGTTGCGAAGATCATTCCGTTGTACTGTTCGGTACGCAGCTTTTTCAAGCCCATGCTGGCCTTGTCGATGATCCCTTCGTAGCCGTCCGGGTAGGGGATGCCGCGCAGAGTGCCGTCAAGTCCATAAGACCAGGCGTGATAGGGACATGTGAATCCGTTGACAACACCCGACCGGGTTTCGCAAACCGTTGCACCCCGGTGTCGGCAACGGTTTAGAAGTGTATGAATGTTGCCTTTGCGGTCCCGTGAGACGATCACCGGCTGCCTGCCGACGTAGGTCGACTTAAAGGCGCCGGCCCTCGGCACTTCGCTAACGTGCGCCACCCAAACCCAGGTGCGCTCAAAAATCTTCGTCATCTCCTGTTCGAAGATCTCCGGGTCGGTATACATCCGCCCGGCGACGCGATCATCGAGCACCAGCTCTTTGGGCTCCAGCTTGTAGATGTTTTCTTCGGTGAACTCGGCGGTCATCGCATGCCTCCCATCCGTATCGTGGGCTCCACGTTGCCGCCGATTTGGCGGTTGGAGCGTCTCTTTCAGCGTATGGACAGTGTCCCGGGTCCGGAATGCGGGAAGACCGTAGTGCGGCTACGGACTTCCTTAGTAATGGAGGGGAAACTACGACTGCCCCAAGCGGCCGCGCCGCCATAGTCTGGCCATATGCTGGCCCATGATGGATCCTCGCAACCGTGCTCAGAAGAGCTTGTCCATGCCCTCGCGGTGCCCCTTGCCTGCGCCGAAAACTATCTCGCAGGCGTTCGGATACACACGTTGTCCATGGGATGCCAACCGGATGCATCGGACAACAGGGACTTCCGACTTCTGCTTTCTGTGGGTATTCAAGGCGCGATCAGCGATCTGGAGCGGGCGGCAACGATCATCTCCGCCTATGCCACGGCACAGGATGCTGCGACCTGGGCTCCCTCACCGGCTGCGGCCCGGCTGGACACCACAGGGCACGCCGCCGTTTCACTTCCCGATCATTCCGAAAATGACGACCGTAAAGGAGGCCGCTAATGCTTCGGCTTGACACCCCCGACGACCAGCGGAGAATGACGCTGGTGTGCTACAATGACACTTTTGGCTACGGCTGGAAGCACGTCGACCTGTTCACGCACGACCTGGACGGCAACGAACTTAACTGGGTGCACTGGGGTGTGCCCGAGGACGGACCCGACTCGGCGGATAAGGCGACCGCCCGCATCGAGCCAACGCTCAAGCGGGTATCCGAGTGGCGGCACCTTGTCAGCCCAGTTGGCCAGGACTACTGGCTCGCTCAAGTCGAATGGGATAACGAGTGAATTTGTTCCAGCCGTGGCCGCTCGCCCAGCTCGTCCACTCCCTGAGGACCGGTCGAACTGACATCGAGTCGGTCTACGCTCGTGCACGCGGGCGTGTGGCGGACACCGAGGACACCGTGCGAGCCTGGGTGGAATTCGCTCCAGCCGTCCCGGTGCGATCATCTGGATCATTACGTGGAGTGCCGATCGGCGTCAAGGACATCATCGATCTTCGCGGGCTGCCTACACGGTGCGGTTCGTCACTTCGTAAGAATCACGATCCGGCGGAAACCGATGCCGCGATCGTGCAAGCCTGGCGGTCGGCAGGCGCATCACCTCTTGGAAAAACGGTCACTACGGAATTCGCCTTCTTCTCCCCGGGGCCAACCGATAACCCGGCCGCCCCCGGCCATACTCCAGGCGGCTCCTCCAGCGGCTCTGCCGCTGCCGTTGCAGCAGGTCAAGTCCCCCTCGCGATCGGCTCGCAGACAGCAGGTTCAGTGATCCGCCCGGCGTCCTACTGCGGAGTTGCGGCGATGGTTTTGACCCGCGAACGGTTTCCCACGGACGGCGTCGTCGGCCTTTCCGAAAGCCTGGATAGCCACGGATTCTTTACCGCTGGCGTAAGCGATCTAACTGTCGCATGGTCAGCTCTGTCTGGCGAGCGCGTACCGCCGCCCTCTCCCCCGCGTATCCTGCTCTGGCAGGTAAACATCGGCGACGTCTCGGACGCCATGGCCGAGGCTGTCCAACGGTCCGGACACATGCTGGCAGCGTCCGGTGCCGAGGTATCTGAGTTTAGTGACAACGAATTGATAGCGGAATTGGCCGAGGCACACCCGGTCGTGATGGCCTACGAGGCCGCCCGTGAGCGTTCCGTGGAATTAGAGCACGCTGACCAGCTCAGTACTGCACTCCGTGAACTTCTGGTGGGAGGGAGCCATGTCTCGGATGCAGATTACACAGACGCACGTGAACTGATCAGACAGGGAAGCGCACGAATCCGCGAATTAATCGGTCATAGCTCCATAATCCTCGGCCCCGGTGCCTTGGGTGCCGCTCCGGATGGCCACTCCGCTACCGGCGACCCACTACTCAGCAGACCCTGGCAGGCACTTGGCCTGCCCGTAACGGCCATCCCGGGGCTGAGGGACGGACAGGGTCTGCCTTTGGGGCTGCAGGTGGTCGCTGCCCCCGGCGCCGAAGCACAGCTTCTGGCCGGCGCTGCATGGGTGGAAGAGCAGATCAGACGCTAACGCGGTGCAGGTAGCAGTCTCGGACGAGGCGTCCAAGACTGTCTGAACCCGTTTTGGCCCTGATACGTGCACGGTGTACATCAATCGTTTTTACGCTGGATCCCAATGCGGCCGCGATCTGTTGGCTGGCGTGCCCCTCCATGACGAACCGGAGCACCTCGCGTTCGCGCGGCGTCAAGCTCTGGATTCGTGCGCCGAGTGCCCGCTGCTCGTCGCGGGCAGCAAAGGAGCGCCCAGCTACAGTGACCTGCTGCTGGACCGCCTCGACCATGACCTGCGGTTCGTAGGGCTTCTCAAAGAAGTCAGCGGCCCCGCAGCGCATAGCGCGGACGGTCGTGGTGACGTCTCCATGCGCGGAACAAAACAACACGGGTGCGGGATACCCCTTGATTGCGAGATGTTCCTGCAGCTGCAGCCCGCTGAGGCCACGCATTCGAGCTTCAAGGATGACAACCGCGGGTTCGTCCTCGTCGAGCTCGTTGAGAAAGGTCGCCGCATCGGGATAGGTCAGAGCATCAATCCCAACACTACTTAGCAAGTACGCCAGTGACTTGCTAAATTTCTCATCGTTGTCAACGATGTGCACAACCGGCGCGCTTTCGAGCGGATGCACCGGGATGTCGTAAATCCCATTTCGGCCGGACATTGCAACCTACTCGTTCATGAGCACTGACGCGGAGGGAAACGCGTCCGCGAAGTTCTTCGGCAGGGGAGCTACGAAGACGTTCTCAGTGCGGTTTCGCGTATAGCGCCACACGCCTTCGTCCTTACGGAATGCGTTGTTCAACCGGCTTGAACGAAGCAGAGCCGTGCCATCGGAATAGAGCCAGGGCTGCATATGAATCCACTGCCCCGTCGCAGTGTCGCCGTCTACGTGAATTTGCTCCGAAGTCAGGTAGTGCGCGTTGAGCAGGAGTGAGGGATTCCGGTCCTCAGCCCAAAATGATTGAAAGTGACTCTTGATGGCAGCCTTGCCCTCCGCCCGGCCAAACTGGTTGTCGTAATACTCCCCAACGCCCTCCCACACGGCGTCCTCGGCAAATAGCTCGAGGATGAGTTCGATGCGCGCCGAGTCATCGGACACGTGAGCCTCAGGAACGGGGGTGTCGCAGAGGAACATGTACCGCGCCTGCAGACGACGGATATCCGCTTCTGCTTCAAGGACCTCCACGCGCCTTTGCAGACCGGCGAGATCGTTAGTGTGATCAACCATTTGTACTCCCTCAATAAGTGGTACTCGTCCAACTCAGATAGGCGGAACGGTAAGGACTTTCACTGAGGCTAGGCGAGCCGATGGTGTCTACGCGCCGTGCCGGTTCGTTCAGCGAACCGGCGTCCGCTGCAACGCCCGGGAGATCTCGGCTGAGGCGCCCCATAACGCACTGAGTGTTGAAAGGTCGTCCGAGCGGCCAACGGCGACTGTTGCTGAGATGACGGCAATAACGTGTGAACGGGCCGGCGAGTGCACCGGGACGGCCAGGGTCTTCGCGCCAGGCACTACCAGACCATGTTCGCTGGCCCATCGCCGGTCGCGGATCATCGCCAACTCCGTCCGAAGATCGTCCGGGACTGCCGGATCATCATCGCGCATCCAGTAGGCCTGGAGCACTCGTCCCGACACTGTTTGGTCGGCAGGTACAGACGTGCCTACGGCGGCAAGGATCGCAATTTCGCGGCGCCCGCCAATGCGGTCCAAATACACGACGTCGTCGCCGTGCGGTATGGCAAGGTGCACCACAAGCGCCTTTGTCGCAGCCCGGAGGTCCACGAGGGTCGGGCGGGCGACAGTGCGAAGTCTGGATGGGCCCGGCACGAGCTGTCCCATCTCGTAGAGCCACCAACCAAGCTGGTACCCCCTTGGGGTCTTCACCAGCAGCCCGTGCCCAACCAGCTGTTCGGCTAGGCGGAAGGTACTGGCTTTCGAGACGCCGGAACGCCGCGAAAGCTCAGTCAACCCGAGGGTGTGAACACTTCCGGAGAAGGCGTCAAGGAGCAATCGGACCTTACTCAGCACTGAGTCCTCGGGCTCTGACGATGCAGAGATTCCCCCCTTTCTGGGTGGCTGCACCGTTGACTCGTCCATAAGCCCAAGTCTACGGCTACCAACGCACTCCGGTTCGCTCACCAAACCGCGCTAGGGCGGTCGGTCTGTCCGTCCAATAAAAAGGGAGAACTGGTTCCAACCCGTGGCCTACATCCGTTCTTCCAAACGGTCTACGGTCGGCGTTACAGAGTAAAGGGGAGGGAGTTCTGCCCTCGCACCTCCGACATATCCGCTAGCTGAACGTGAGAAACCCATGTCCTTTTCATGAAAAATGCGCCCCGACTGAGGACGACCAAGCGCAGTGCCAGGTTTTCGAGGAGTCGTTGGTGCATCAACCACAGCGCGCCCAAAACGGTCGGCTTCGTCGTTCCTACAGGACGACCAGCCAGGGCACGCCAACATCGAGGCCTTGACATGATGTCTCTTACCAGAAGTTGGCGGACAACGGCTCCATCCGACAATGGCGACCAAAGGGTCTCCCGGACTACACCCCTACACCTGCTATATCCGCAGGTTCCTTTTCGAAAGAGTTATGTCATGACAATGGAGTTCACGCACGAAACACTAGGGCAACGTGTCCTGTTCGGCACAGGTCAGGCCGCCGAAAATGTGGCTTCGGAACTTGCCCTACTTGGTGCGACACAGGCGATGGTCATCGCCGCACCCCCAGAGCGGACCCTGGCAGAAGCTGTCACGGCGTCCATTGTCCCAGCCCTGCTATGGGACGAGGTTGTCCAGCATGTTCCGGCCGACGTGGCTCTGCGTGCCCGCGAGGCGGCCGCGGAGAACGATATCGACGTCATTCTTTCGGTTGGGGGTGGCTCCACAACTGGGCTGGCCAAAGCAGTTGCTCTGGCCACCGGGATTCCGATCGTTGCGGTGCCCACCACATACGCCGGGTCTGAAGCCACCAACGTCTGGGGGCTGACCGAGGATCGCACCAAACGCACGGGGGTCGACGGTCGCGTGCTGCCACGTACGGTGGTTTATGACGCCGATCTGTCCAAGACGCTGCCCGTGGGACTGTCTATCGCGTCCGGGCTCAATGGCCTGGCCCACTGCATTGATTCACTATGGGCTCCGCGCACAGACCCAATCAATCAGGCACTGGCCCTTGAAGGGGCCCGGGCTCTAAATGTGGCTCTCCGGGGGATCGTTGTCGATCCCGATGACATCGCGGCCCGGGAGCAGGCGCTATATGGGTGTTATCTGGCGGCAGTTTCTTTCGCCTCGGCGGGATCAGGACTGCACCACAAGATTTGCCATGTGCTCGGCGGCACTTTCGATCTGCCGCACGCCCAAACCCATGCCACCGTGCTCCCCTACGTGTTGGCATTCAATGCACCTTCTATTCCCGAACTGGCCGGTAGGCTAGCCGCGGCTCTAAGCCATACTGCGAGGACCGACGGTAAGGACAGCCTGAATGTGAGTCCGGACGGTCGCTCGGGGGCCTATGCCTCTAGTGGGCCCGCGATGGCCTTGGAAGCACTCCGGGACTTGTATGCGGAAATCGACGCGCCGCTCCAACTCGCGGACTACGGTTTCACCCTTGCCGACATTCCCGAGGCCGCAGAACGGATAGTCGCCGCCACCCCGGCCTCTAACCCGGTTCCGGTAGACGTGGAGGACATTTCTACCCTTCTCGCCAACGCCCTGAATGGCTCGATTCCGGCGATAACTGCCCCGGTCGCGCTTTGATCCGCTGCGAAACAAACACGAGAAGGACTTCGATGACCAACACCACAACGACCGCGATCAGCCCCGAGCAACAGCAGATTGAGCAGCAGCTCACAGAACAAGTTATTGCCTCCTTCGACAACTGTGATCAGCCGCGGCTAAAACAGCTGTTGCAGTCCCTGACGAAGCACTTGCACGCCTTCATCCGCGAAGTCCGTCTGACCGAGGACGAATGGAACGCAGCGATCGCCTTTCTTACCGCCGCCGGACACATTACGGACGACAAGCGGCAAGAGTTCATTCTGTTCTCGGATGTATTGGGTGCCTCCATGCAGACCATTGCGGTTAATAACCAAGCAGTTGGCAACGCCACGGAGTCCACTGTCTTTGGACCCTTCTTCACCGAGGATGCCCCGCGAATACCACAGGGCGGAGATATCGCCAGCGGTGCAGCCGGCGAACCCTGCTGGGTTGAAGGCACCGTGCGAGACACTGAGAACAATCCTGTGCCCCGTGCGCGCATTGAGGTTTGGGAAGCTGACGAGGACGGGTTCTACGATGTGCAGTACGCCGACGGCCGCACTGCAGGGCGGGCTTGGCTTTTGGCCGATGAAAATGGGGCCTTCAGGTTCTGGGGCCTGACGCCCACCCCGTACCCGATTCCCCACGATGGGCCGGTGGGCAAAATGCTGAAGGCCGTGCACCGCTCGCCGTTTCGGGCCTCCCACCTGCACTTTATGGTCATGGCACCCGGCTACCGGACACTCGTCACGCACATTTTTGTCGAGGGAGATCCGCAGCTGGAGGTCGGAGATTCTGTGTTCGGCGTGAAGGAATCCCTGATCAAAAAGTTCGAACAACAACCTGTTGGGACCCCTACCCCGGACGGCCGGGACTTGGGAAACATAACTTGGGCTCGCACCAGGTTCGACATCGTCCTCACCCGCGAAAACAGCTAACGCCGCATCGGAAGGTCCGTCAGGCAGGCCACCCGGAGTCGTGAGGGCCCGGGCTGGCCTGCCGACGGGAATGAACAAAGACTGCAACCCCTAAAGGTCCCCTTAAGCGAGTTCGGGGCTGGAAAAATTTGCAGGCATGAGGGATGACAACCGCGGATTTATCGGCTGTCTACACACAGACGCTGAGCGAACGCCTCTCTAGATACCCCGGAACTGAGGCGGCCCGGGGATTTCACGGTGACGGCGCCGGGGGCAGCGGTAGTCTCGGAGGGTACGTCGACGGTTCTTCTGGCATCCACGACCAACGCCGCGGACTGTCTTGGGGAAGCTGTGGTCGTCAACAGCGGTGACTTCCGGTGCCCGGCTGCAGGCATGAGGTGCCCCGGATGCTGCTGCTACCAGGCGAGGACTTTATTCTGCTGTACTCCGGCGAGTCATCTTCCCGGACTTACTTGCGATGGTTCGACTCCATATAGGTTCACGGCGAGGGGCCCCCAGCACGCGACCAAGATTAGCAACTGCCAACAGAGCTGCCATCGCCAAAACCAGAGTGCTTCAATTGTCGGGATATCACCCGTTGACGAACCAAGAAACATATCTAACTGTCGCTGACCACGACGGTTACTACGGAACGCTGGGCTGGGCGGCGCCCTAACGGGCTCCACCCTGTGTCAGCTAAGCATTTGCCCAGCACTAAACGCGCCTGTCCGTGACTGCATAGTTTTCTCCTCCCGAGATACGATCCTTGTATGACAACGACGGATTTACGGGAGCAAGGAACCCATATCAAGTATGGAAAAGGCCGCAACGCTCTCATCCGTGCCGTCGTGGATGTGGTTGCAGAGCAGGGGCTGGACGCTCTCAGTTACCGAAAGGTTGCGGAACGGGCCGGGGTCAATAACACCCTTATCCTGCACCATTTTGGAACCAAGGAAGCGCTTCTGGAAGCTGCCACCTCATGGGTAGTGGAGCAGTCACGGAGTTTTGCCGATCAGATTCTAGAGAGCGCCGGTAAGGGGGGATTCGCTAAAGCGTTCACTGACATGGTGGCGGCCGACCCAAATCTGCAGCTCTTCCAGTACTACATGACTCTTGCGGTTCACCGAAGCCCCGAGTTGATGAGAATTTCCGCGGGTCTCTATGGAAGTTACGTGAACGACGTCCAACACTTCCTGGCCCATTTCGGCCATAACGCGGACCGTGCCGCAGCCCGCGCCGTCGCGGCAACGCTGGATGGTCTGGTCCTCCAACAGCTGACGGTGTCCAGCCAGGCAGAAGTCATGAGCTCCATTCAGACCCTGCTCGATGTGCTCGACCGGGGCTAATGCTGGCGAGGACTCATCTCCTAGCCGTTTTGGTCTGCAGGTCATTTCTCAACCGCAATATATGCGGATGCCTAGTGCCCAGGGTAGGAGGTGCATGGCTTCGGTGCCGAAGCCCCATCACCGCCCGATGACGGGCCGAGAGTTCCAAGTTCCGGCGTCCACCTGACCGTCGATGATGCGCGGGCCGCTGACATAGCTCGTTGCACGTACGACCCAAGTAAGACAATGCTCTCGCAACGGGGAACGGCGGCGGTTCTCACGCTCGAGAGAACCGCCGCCGTTTCAGTCATTGCCAACAGCCTTTCGTCGGGAACTTCGTGCTTGGAAAACCTCGAGGGAAACGCCGAGAACGAAACATAAGGGAACTATGGCGAGGAGTACCCCCACGGTCGTTCCTTGGCCCCCTCCAGTCAGCTGACTGAAATTTTCAAAGACCAAGGCCAGTAGTCCCACCAAAAGAATGAGGGCCAAGGAGGGTGCAAGGATTGTTTGCCAAACCCTCCGTTCCTGCCGGTTGCGCCGGAAGTAGACGATGACCGCCAGAGACGTCAGGGAGTAGACCAGCAGCAGTGCGGCCACCGAGACGCCGCCGCCCCAGGAAAACAAGGTGAGTACCGGGTCCAGCCCCAGTATCGCGAACGGTGCCACGAGGAGCAGCGTTACGCTCGATTGAACCAGTGCGGCGGCGGATGGCGCGAGGTGACGGTTTGTCTGAGCCAAGGCCGCGGGAAGGGTGCCGTGCAACGCAAGGGAGTGGAAGTAGCGGTTGACGCTGTTATGCAGTGCCATTACGCCGGCCAGCAGAGACGTCAGTAGGAGAACCTGGCCAACAAGTCCTGCCCACGGTCCTAGTGTGTTCACGAGGGCGTTAAAGACAAAGGAGGTTGAGTCGCCCGATCCGAGAGCCGTCAAAGCCGCACCCTGAACCTCGCTCGCTCCGTAGTAGCTGGTAATCATCCACGTCATGAAGGCGAAGAAGACCGTGATGGCGAAGACTGAGAAATAGGTTGCGCGTGCCACCGTACGACGAGGATCTTTGGCTTCCGTGGAATAAATCGCAGTTGATTCGAAACCATACATTGAAGCGACGGCAAAGACGATGGCTACCCCGGGAGCACCGGCAGCCACCACGTCGGGCGCGAAGCTGCCCATAAAGTTCAGGCCTTCGGGACCTCCCCCGTTACATAGAACTTTGAAGCCGAAAGCTAGAGCAATCATCAACTCCAACCCCACAAGCGCCGCGAGTACGCGCGTACCAAATTCGATATTCCTGGTCCCCATGAAATGAACCAGGGCCACAGTGGCGAGAACGATAAGCCACCAAGGAATCTCAATTCCCAAACTAGCCAGCAAAGTCGAGAACGACGCTCCGTAGAGGCCGTACATGCCTGCCTGAACCGACACATATGTCAACACGGCGAGCGATGCCGCCCCGCCGCCCATTGGGCGTCCCAGGGCAGCCGACACGTAGGCATAAAATCCGCCGTGAGTATCAACCTTGCGGCTCATCGCCACAAAACCGACGGCGAACACCAAGATGATGAGGCCAACCAAAACGTATGCTCCGGGCGCGCCAGCGCCACTGCCGAGACCGAAAGCGAGGGATGTCGCCCCGGCAATCCCCGTCAGCGGAGCTTGTGCGGAAAAGACAAAAAACATGATGCCCAAAACGCCAATCGTGCCGCGGCGGAGGGAGGTTTGCTGCCTTTCGCCGGTCTCAGCGCCCTGCAAGACCGCTTCAGAATTGCTCGTCAACTCTCCGCCTCCCTAGCTGTAGACGAAGAATTCGACTGTAGGCTTCAAAACGGTCCACCGGGTCTTGGCGCCTTGATTGAAGGAAGCCATGGAACCCTCCGTCAGTTCCAACGTTTGACCGCCAAGGACTTCTACGCGCAGGTGGCCGGAGACGATGTATAGCGTCTCGTCCTGGTGAATTTCCAAGTCGGTTGGCTCTGGCGCATCCTCAGGTGTCACCGTCCAGACTCCGCAGGAGAGTTCCCCGCGCTCACCGTCGCCGGGCTTTCGGAGCCACTGGACCTGTCCGGCCTCGAACTGTTCGCTAGATTGGTGGTTCATTTCAGAGTGAAAAACATGTTGAGGCATCAAGATTCCTTCGGGAGATAGGGATGCGAAAGTGGGCGAGATCACGCCCACTAAACTATGCATCCGCATAAGTCTGGTGTCAATAGGATTAAGGGTGCTGACGCATGCCAGACGACTCAGCCGCGGCGAACAAAGGGGTGATTCACCGTATGTCAGCCCCCCCGCGGCCGGTCAGCTGGTATGCAATTGCATAGTTGCATTGGAAGGCCCGCGGAATGGATGCTCCGTTGATGGCGGCGGTCGCGAGATCGGCGGCCTCCGTGTCATCCAAGTACTCGCGTCAGTTAATGCAGCGGCGCCGTCCTGCTCTGGCTTGCATTCGGCGTTGTATCTATGTCCCTCTTCCGTCATGCCTTTCGACTGGTGGCCGGCGCTGATTCTGCCGTTCTTCGCGTTGGCGCTGGGACCGTTCCTTCCCCGCGGGTCTTTCTTCACCGCGGATCTTCCTTCCGGCGAAAGACTAACTATTCATAGCCGCGATGGTCCTCCGCAGCGCGGCGCTCATCATCTTTGGCCTGGGCCTTCAGCACGCAGCCCGAGAGGCAAGTAGTACCTGGCGGAACATCGAGCTATAGGCGCCGGTCTCCTCATTGGTCAGTGGTGCATTGGCCCGGCGTTGTGGACCGGAGTGCCGCTGGATTGTCGCGGGGTCAGGCTGGGTGTGGCACGCCGGATCCGGGGTGCGGTATCCGGGTTGACTATCAAGTCGATAGCGGTGGCCGCAATCTTGTCGGCTACATCGTGGACACTTACGGCATTAGCGTCGTCTTCACCGTGTTCGCAGCAGTTGCCCTCATTGCTGGCCTCGTCACCATCTTCTTCGCCATCGAAACCAAAGGCCGCGTCCTGGAAGAACTCTCACCGTAGCGGCAGCACTTTACAAGACTGAACAAAGCAGCGGCATGGACTTCCCCAAGTCCATGCCGCTGACTTGTACCCCGCGAATATTTGCAGCCTACACAACCCGCCAGTATGGCCACCCGCCCCAGCAGCCCCCACCCCACCGCCATCGAAGGCGGAAAGAAGCCCAGGGCGGGGACTGCTAGAGATACAGTTCCACTACCTTTCTGACGCGGACAGGGCTCTCGCGAAGGGCACCGGAACGATTTTTTGGAGTTCTTCAATGGTGCAGCCGAAGGTTTCGCGGACGTCGGAAACCTGCACGATGGTGTGCTTCGCAGCGGCGGCCATTATTGGTCCGAAATTGCGGGCGGTTTTCCGGTAAACAAGGTTGCCTTTGGCATCGGCCTTTTAGGGCTTTGATCAGGGCAACGTGGGTGCGAAGTGGTGTTTCCAACACTTGGCCGCGACCATCGATGATCCGGGTTTCCTTTTCCTCGGCTAGCAGTGTGCCATAGCCGGTGAGCGTAAAGAAACCACCGATCCCGGCGCCCGCGGTGCGGATCCATTCTACCAAGGTGCCCTGCGGGACCAATTCCAGCTCGATTTCCCCGGCACTTTACTTGGCATCAAAATTCCAGGAGTCGGACTGCCGCGGGAACGAGCAGATCATCTTGCGCACCTTGCCTTCCTTGATCAGGAGCGCAAGGCCCTGATCATCCTGGCAGGCATTGTTGTTCACAATCGTCAGGTCCGTGGCGCCAGTTTCAAGCAGCGCGTCGATTAGTTCGAACGGCTGCCCTGCGTCGCCGAACCCGCCGATCATAACCGTAGCCCCGTCCTTGATGGCCGCAACAGCTGCGCCAACCGAGTCATTGACAATGAGCATCGTCCATACCTTCTTTGGTTTGATTAGCGCCAGGTTCACATCGTGAACGATGGGCTGGGAGCCTGAAGCCAAGCCAGCCATGGCCGGCGAGCACCGCCTCCGACCAGAACACCAAGAGTTCTTTATTCGTATAAGTGTTCGTATCTCGAATATGGCTATTCAGTAGGTATGTGCGAGGAAGATGTCGGGACGAATGAAGTGCTCTCCCGCCGGCCTTTCCGTGTCGCCGGCGGGTCGAACCGGCTCAATGCCCTCCGCTCATTGTTTTCTTCGGAGGATGAGTTCGCCGCACCGCGGCAGCCGCGGACACGTTAAGGTCAGCCAAGGAGCCCTTGATGTGCACCGAGTTCCTCGCGTAGGGCACTCTCGGCTCGGTGTCATATCTGGATTGGCCGCGAAGGTTTTGACGTCCGGGTGCAAGGGCGCTGGAGATTGTTGTCGTGGCGCAAGCGCAGGGAGAGGAAGGGCACGGCCTTTTGATGAGCCGTTCGCGAGCAGGCTGAATGGGATCGGCTCGTGCTGAGTCATGGCATCATGGCCAACAGGATCAATCTGGCATGTGCGCCTGGTCGGGGCGGCATGGTCTTCTCTTTCGCTCTGCCTGTACCGCGGGTCGTGGCATTGAATGGCACCTGCCGGATGATGGGTGGGAGCCGAAGGCCCTCGACGCTGTATTTCATCGGCAAGGGTCTATGAATCCGCCGATTCAGACCGCCACGCGATGAAGCAGGATGTCGCGAGTCAATGCGCCAAGACTCGACGCACCGGTCTTCGACTTGATCCGTGCGCGATGGACGTCGACCGTCTTGACGCTGGCGCCTAGAATCTGGGCGATGCGCTGGCTCGGCAGGCCATTTACGGCGAGCCTGAGAACCTCGCGCTCACGCGGGGTCAAGTCGGACACTCGCTCCGCTACTTCTCGACGAGCCTCATGCTCCACAAAGCGGTTCGCTGAGGATGCCAAATGCCGTTGGAGCAGCTCGAGCATCCGATGCGGGTCGTACGGTTTCTCAAGAAAATCCACGGCACCATGGCGCATCGCACGGACCGAGGTTGGAATGTCTCCATGCGCTGAGCAGAAGACCACCGGCGCAGGATAGCCGATCGACATAAGTTGGTCCTGAAGCTGAAAACCGCTGAGCCCTGGCATTCTTATGTCGACAACGACGACGGCGGGCTCTTTCGGGTCAAACTCCTCCAGAAATGCAGTCGCCGTGGGATAGACGAGAGCCTCGATCCCCACGCTCTGCAACAAAAACGCGAGCGAATCTCGCAATGCGTCGTCGTCGTCGATGATGTGCACGAGCGGAACGGCGCCGACGCCCGCTGAGGGAGAGTCTGGAATAGACAGGGGACTCATCTCGCACCGCCTTCTTGCTGCCGTCGGCGCGATCAGCGCCCGAGGTCAGGATTCCACGGAATGCAGGGACTTGTCAATTGGATAGTTCTTGCCATCTGGCCCGTCGGTCTGCCGTGTTGCGAGGACCTCGCGCAGGGTGTTAAGCAAACGCTGCGTTCTTTCCTGGCTGCCGAAGACGGCTTGATGAAAAACGATGCCGTCGATGGCAACGAAGGCGAGCTCGGTCAACTCGGGGTCATCGATACCGAACTTCTCCAGAGAAGACGCGACGGCGGCTCGATAAGTCGCGTACACACGCTCGATAACGGAGAGAAGTTCCGGTCTCCGCCGGGATTCCAGGGCGAGTTCGTACTGAAACAGCTGCTGCGCAGGATTCTCGGCTACGGCGGCGCCGAGCGCGGCTGCGAACTCAGAAATGTCCCGAGCATCATCCGCTTGGCTGAGTGTCTCGCTGATGCTCTGACGGGCGGAATACTCTAGAGCCGCCTCCACGAGGTTTGCCCAGTCGCCGAAGTGATAGCGAACGGAACCATGAGTCACGCCGGCTGCTGCGGCAACGGATCGATATGTAAGACCGCGCAATCCTTGGTCGGCGACGATCTGGATCGCAGAGGCGAGGAGCGCCTGGCGGCCGTCGCCATACGGGACTTCTCGCATCGGAGTGTCCTTTCGTGTCGTGAATCAAAACGGATGCCGGTTCGACCCCGTGCGGATCGTCACCGAGGAGATGGTTGGGAGAAGGCGACAAATCCAACAGAATCGAGCGCATTTTGAAACAACAATCTCTTTGGCAAAATCTTCCCATAACGATGGACCCCTTCTCGAACGGGTCCAGACCCGGCGCGTACCTCCCATTCTCTGATCCATGTGTTCAACGGAGCCAAGTACCAGCGGCGTTTGACCTCAGCTGGATACCAGTTCTTTCGCCGCCTGGACAGCGAAGGGGGTCGCAACCTCATCAAAGTCATCGTCGAAGAGGTCCGCGTAGGGGTCGTGTGTCATCGCCGTCGACGCGTACGCGGGCATCCTCCGGAGGGACTTCCCCTTGGCGTGGAGCCAGGCCGCAGGATGTCTGAGGTCGTGGAGCGTCGCTCGCGGGAATGTGTCGTCCCTCGTCAAGCAGCGCGTTACGGCAGCGTTGGAGGCCGGGGTGCGAGTTGCCAGCGCGAAGAAAATCCACCGTCAGCGTCCGTAAAAACGGGTTCTCGCGCGCCTCCATCGCAGCACGGTTCGGGCGCTGCCGGTAGGAGTGGTCGCACAGAATATCAGCCCGGGTGGCCTTCCTGTCGATCCTCACCGGCATCATTGTCGCCGTCGGGTCCAAATTACCTACAACTATCCACTTGACAAGATCCATTTGTGGGGCTTTAGTCGTAGCTACAGCAGTCCAAGCCAGCGGTTGGATGTTATCCCCAATCGAAACGCCGCTACTGCCTTGGCCGCAGACCTGCGACAGCCGACGGTGCCACCGTCATTACTGTGCGGGCGACCGAGCGCCAAAACTCCCCCACCAACGCAACAACTCGATGACGAGAATGTGAGCCACAGATGTCCCAGACTCAACTACCCGAGATAGATACCAAGAATGTCGCGCGACACAAAGGGGATTTCATTTCCCGCGGAAGGGCAGCGCTGCTGATCCTCCTAGTAGGCCTGGGGAGCGGTCTCGCGATCGGAGCTTCCGTTGCGCTCTCCCCGCTGCTCAACAGCCTAATGGGTCAGTACAACGCGAGTTTGGCGGAAGTTTCGTGGACTCTCACCATCGCGTCAATCGCAGGGGCGGTCGCGGCCGTCATTCTGCCTCGACTTTCAGACAGCAGCGGCGACAAGCGCATGTTGCTCGTTGGAGCCCTGGCTCTGGTGGTAGGCGCGCTCTTGTGCGCAATCATCGATAACCTCTTCGGCTTGATCGTGGGACAAGCACTCATCGGGTTCGGAGGAATTTCCTCGTTCATCGGAGTGACGATGGTTCGTCGGCAGTTGAAGAGCACATACGCTGCACCCGCAGTTGCCGCTCTCACTGTCGGAAGCGGCGTGGGCTTGGCTGTTGGATACGTTATCGGTGGACTCGCGCTCGAAGTGCTGACACTTCAGCAGTTCTTCTGGGCCAACGCCGGTGTCTTCGCGCTCTTCCTGATCGCACTGGTTGTCTTCGTCCCGAAGGACCACCACGAAGACGTTGATCCCTTAGTGCGCGCCGGCTCGTTGGGAACCATCTTGCTGAGCACCGCGGTTGTACTTTTGCTCTTGGCGTTCGCCCAGGGCCCTGCATGGGGATGGACTGATTGGCGTATCCTCCTCATCGCTGCCGCAGCAGTCGTAGTCGCGATCGTCTGGGTTGCGCACGAACGAAAGACAACGATGCCGGTTTTCGACCGCGAGCTGATCAAGAATCCGGCAGTGCGCGGTGTCGTCGCGGGGTTGTTCCTCATCAACGCCGTCTTCTTCATCTGGCTGGTTCTGGCGCCTACATTCCTGCAGATGCCTCCTGAACTCGGCGGATACGGTTTGGGCCTCTCTCCTTTGCAGGCGGGACTGGCGATGTTGCCGGAAGCGGCAGCTCACGTCATCGGTGTCACCCTTGCAGCAAACGGACTCAAAAGAGGTCGGGGTGTCCTGGGCACGGGGATTGGCGCGTTGGCTGCAGCAGCGGGGCTCGCATGGTTGGCTTTCTTCCAAGGCGGAATGCTTGAGGTGATCATCGGTTTCGTGATCTTCGGCTTCGGCTTCGGAACGTTCGGGACCTCCGCAATCGGCGTCCTTCAGCTTGCAGTCCCGGAGTCCCGGGCCGGCATGGCTATGAGCCTCACGGCCGTCACCACGAGCCTGGGGGCAGGCTTCGGAGCGCCGGTCGCGGCAGTCGTGCTCGCATCGTTCAGCTTGCCCGATGGTCCTCCCAGCGTGGACGGCTTCCTTCCTGCGTACCTAGTGGCCGCTGGGCTCGCTATCATCGCCGGGGTCGTTGCTCTCGATGCCTACCGTCGGACCCGTACCTAACCGACATCCACCCTTACGATGCACGTATGCACCACCCGTTCCTGCCCTTATGCGTGAGAACGCAAGCCTCTACGAAAGGAGGTCCCAGAAAATGAAGATGGGCCTCGCTATAATCCCCCAAGCTCCTGTGGAACAGTGCCTGGAGTGGGCTCGCAAAGCGGACACCTATGGTTTCGACTCGCTCGCCTATACCGACGACATGATGTTCAAACCTGGCTATCCCGTAGCCATGTTGGCGGCGAAGGAGACAACGCGTATCGAACTCGGGATCACACTGAGCAATCCCCATACCAGCCATCCGGCGATCCTGGCATCCAACGCCGCAGTACTCGATGAGGTCTCGGGGGGCCGTGCCTTCTTCGGCATTGGTCGAGGCCACATTCAAGAATTCAAGCGAATGCTGGGTTTGGATCCCAAGAGGTCCCTTCAGGCTGTTGCAGAGTCAATTCAATTTGCCAAGCGGCTCTGGCGAAATGACGAGACCCCATTTAACGGGGAAATTTTCACCGGGACGGAAGCCGCGATGCTGGCGTGGACGCCCGTGCGGCCCGAAATCCCAGTCCTGATTGGCGGCTGGGGCCCGGCTATGGCCCGTGTCGCCGGGGCCCACGCGGACCGCCTTCTCAGCTGGGGCTTGTGGCATTCGGGGTACGCGACTGAACTGCGGCGCCAGATTTCCAGCGGAGCAGAGTCCGTCGACCGGAAAACGGAGGCAGCACAACTTGAAATGGAGCCCATCTTCGCCATCTCGGAAGACGCCGACGAGGCGAAAGCCACAGCTCGCGCCATGCTTGCCGTCTCAATGAAGCTGCTATCTCCCATGAGTGACTTCGTGGTGGAGGTCGACCTTCTCAACCGCATCAACGCGCACATTGCGCTTGGCGAGTTTGAGTCAGCGGGCGAGCTGATCTCGGACGACATTCTCAACAGCTTCACCCTCTACGGAACGCCACATCAGGTGATCGAGAAGATCGAAGCCATGGCTGACGAAGCCAACCTCACGCACTTGTCTTTCGGGATGCCATTCCACCAAGCTGAGATCGATTCCTACATCAACCTGCTAGGGGAGAAGGTGCTTCCGCATTTCCTAGCGATGCGCTGACGTTGAGTCAACACCTCGGTTCGACTCGAACCGAGGTCAGCGAAGACCTCCAGGTGCCTGTGGGTACAGCCTAGCCAACTGCTCCACGGAGGTCTTCGCAACTGTTGGCTTTTGGGTGCAGACTGAAGTCCTCCAAGTCGCCAGCCGTAACTGGATCCATGAGGAGGTTGCGCAACTCAAATCCCAGGGTAAGCACTGGACAGGATCGAAGCAGCGTGACACCTACCCATTCCTGCCGCAGACAAACCTCAGCCCAGCAAGAGCTTCCACGGGACCTGGGGCAGGGCGTGCAGCCGTCGCGTCTGGTGAGATGGGCGCCGGGCGCGTCCCAAGAGGCTGCCGGTGTTGGTTGCGATGACGGCGTCGCACTGATCCACGATGCAGGCTGGGGTGGGTAGGTACCGGAGGAAGGGTTCGAACCCTTCCTGTATCTGCCTGAGGAGCACGTCGAGGCCGATGACACCCACTCTCGTGCCATGGCTCAGGACCGGCTTGCTGAACGTGATGACGTTCTCGTCGGTGCCGCTGGCATCGATGTAGGCATAGCTCATCCTGACCGTATCGTCGGCGTCGTCGGCGGGCCACCAAGGGGCGGTGGAGAGGTCGTAGAATTCGATGTCCGGGTCCAGATGCCGGGGCTCTTCGACGCCGTCCGGCATATAGCACCATTCGGCCATGGGGGGTCTGGAGGCGGATGGTTCGCAGACGAATCCCATTCCGTAGACCTCGGGCGCGAACTTCAGCAGGGCCCGGCGGGCTGCGGTATAGACCTCGGGCATCCTGTCCCTTTTGGGGAGAGTGCCGCGGCCGAGCTCAGCGTGGACGGCCTGCTCAATGGCGTGGATCGCGGCGGAAGCTGTCGAGTGAAGCCTGAGGGCAAAGTCTTCGATGGCCGAGATCGCGGTTTCCGCGTCGGAGTCTGAGGGGGACCCCGTGGGAGGCGAGTCCATGGACATCCGCTGGTCGATGAGGAGATCCATGTCCTGGCGCACATGCGCCTCGGCAAGGGCGCGGGCTGTGGCTCCGTCGCCGACACGGATGGCCTCGACGATCACGGCGTGCTCCGCGGCTGCCCGGGCTCCATGGCCCGGTGCCGCCGCCCAGAGGAGGGGCGCCATCTCGGCCTGCATGGCCATCTCCTGTCTGGTGAGACGCACGGACCCCGCCATCGCGACGAGTTCGATGTGGAATCTGCTGTCCTCCCGGACTCGCCCGGCCGGCTGTGCCGCCGCCTGCACGCGGGTAGCCATCGCGGCCAGACGCCCCACGGCAATCTGCTGGGACCGATCGGCTGCGGCTGATGCGGCGGTGCCGGCGAGGAAAGCTCGGCATTCACGGATGTCGCACAAGTCTGCGAGCGTATAGGCCCCGAGCGTCTCGCGCTGGACCCTGCGATCATCGCCAGTATCCATCTTCACGTAGCTTCCGCCCCGCTTGCCGCGCCGTGTCTCGATCAGACCCTGCTGCCGAAGATTGGCCAGAGCAGCGCGAAGGGTCAAGGGTGCAACGCCCATCCTGGCTGCCAAATCAGCTTCACTGGGCAGCTGGGAGCCGTCTTCGAGGACTCCGAGCTCAATCGCTTGACGGAGCCGCCTCCCTATCTCTTCGCCTCGTTCGACGCTCCCCAGCGGCGCGAACGCGAGCTGCTCTCTCCAGCTGGCCATGGCCCTACCCCTCTCCACTTCACTCCAAGACATACATCAGTGAAGGTCTTTATACATTCAACCATGAATGTCTATTGACATTCACTATTGAAGGTATAAAGTCAAACATATCAACAAGGCGGACGTGGGGGCCGCTGAGCGTCGGATCGTTTGGATCGGGATCACGATGGACACCACCGATGTAGTGCTCGCTTGGCAGCACGCAGGCAACCTCATACCCCTCGAGCGCCTCGGCAGATACGCCCAGGCTCTGACAGCCAGCCACCGTATAGAGGCATACCGCACCCTCAGCGACGCGCAGGAGGATGGGGCCATTCTGGCCCTCTACCGCGTGGACCGACCTCATGCTACGATCGCCGACCTGCACCAAATCGCGCCTCTCGCCCTCTCCAGCTACTATCAGATGCTCCATGACCTCGCCCGCGAGGGCCTGGGACCATTTCAGACGGGACTGCAGCGATGAAGAGCAGAGAGGCCGTCGCTGCCCGGCGCCTCGCTCACCACGACTGGCTCGGCGAACCCGCTGTCCTCTCCTCCCCGGAACTGGCGGAGGTTATCGCGTCCCACGAGGCACCACTCCGCGAGGGCGCTGCCTCGAACATCCCGTACGACATCGACCACGCAAGCTGAAGCCCTGAGCCTCGCTGCGCGGTCAGCATTGAGGATCCCTGAACCAACAGCTAAGCGTCCAGACGCCCGGCAACGCCACCACCCCAAATTCGGTGGTTCTGGGTGAGCGCCGGCTTCGGCGACAGAACGAGCCATAAAGAAAGAGGCAGACAGTGAGAATCATGACACAGAACTTCGCGGTGACGCTGGAGATCAAAAGCCGCGCAGACCTCGAGGACGAGCTCGACCGTCTCGTCGACGACGCCATCCAACACGCACTCTACAACCCCGGGCGCGGCATCCTCGTGACACGAAGCGGTCCAGGCTCCTTCACTATCGAATTGTCTGACGAGGTCCCGCAGGGCGCGATCACCGAGCGCGACCTCGCCTCCCGCTGAGGCCACTCTCTAGCAGCAAGGTGCCTCAAGCTCCTGCTTTACGAAACCAGTATTCTCGGTCAGTTGAGCAGGGCGAGTCGAGACAATGCGGAGGACTCGTTTGAACCAAGCGAGATTCTGACAACGTGACGGGCGAAGTGGCCTACCCGGAGCGGTCCAACCTCGGGGTCGAGGTGTAAACCGCCGCGGAAGAAAAGTAGGCCTAAGTCTCTGAGCGGCCCGGCGATCAAGCGCTCGAATTTCTGCTCAGCTAATAGGCGGCCAGGGTGTCGATCTTAAGCCACTTCTGAACTCTTGCAAGTCTTCTCAGATTGGCTTGTACAGAGCACTCGCCGGGGTAGATGTCGAGGCTCTTTCTTTCCCTATATGCGGGAGCGATTCTCGCAAACTCGATCAGGTCTACGAGTTCTGAGTCGCTTCCGACGTCATGACCAGCAGCCGCGTCGGCGACGTGTCCAACGAGTCCGTCCAGCAGGCACTTGCGGCTCTCAAAGCGTCGTGGCGACCGTGACCAACAGAACATCCTGCGCGAGTTTAGGCCCCAACCGGGAGTGGCCGCTTTGGTGCTCACTCTGCCGAAGCGGTTCTGGGCCACCTTGACTTGAGCAGGTGAGTCTACCCATCCCCTTCGCCGGACGGCTCGAGCCCGACCTAATAACGAGCCGGCACTGTCTGGATCAGCGTCCAACCCCCTAGTTGACACGCATCCCCCTCGGGGAAGCCAAGAAGTGCGGCTACGGCCTCGAATCCAGCCCGAAGGCCTCAAGCACACCGACCAATCACAGATCATAGACGGCTGACTGAAACTGGCGTCAGGAACATTCGGGCACACGGATGCGGCGTAACAGCATTGGGGCTCGACCCGTTGCTGTTTATAGCGCGTTAAGCCGCGCCTCAAATAGGGAATTTCCTTATTGAACGCAGGCTTCCTTCCCAATTCGTAGAGGAAGACCCGATTGGAAGGCTGCAAATGCAGGAATAGCGTGATTCACATTACTGAGCGAAATCATTTGCTAGAAATGAGGGGTCATTATGAGTGTTGAATCCAGCGTGGCATCAGAGTCGGCCGGCACCGCAGCCGAGGCCGGGGCAGAAGCGACCGCCCGTTTCCGGGCTAACAAGACGATCGGCGCGGCCTCGAGCCAGGAACGTGTGGCCCGGCTCGCGGGCCGCGTGATCAAGGCCATCAACGATGCCGTCTTCGAAGAGCAGGTCACCTATGACGAGTACAACGCCCTCAAATCGTGGCTTATCAGGGTCGGCGAAGACGGCGAATGGCCGTTATTCCTCGACGTCTGGGTCGAGCACTCGGTTGAGGAAGTCGCGAACTCCAGCCGTCACGGCTCGAAGGGCACGATCGAAGGACCCTACTACGTGCCGAACTCGCCAGCCCGAAACACCCCCGCCAGCCTTCCCATGCGGGAGAGCGAGCCCGGTACGCCGCTTCTGTTCCAAGGTCAGATCACGGGACTGTCCGGCGCGCCGATTCAGGACGCGAAAGTCGAGATCTGGCACGCCGACGATCTGGGCTTCTACTCTCAATTCGCACCCGGCCTGCCGGAGTGGAACCTGCGCGGAACGGTCCTAGCCGACGCCGAGGGCCGCTTCCAGATCAACACGGTCCAGCCAGCCCCGTACCAGATTCCCACGGACGGGGCTTGCGGGCAGCTGATCGCCGCTGCCGGCTGGCACGCGTGGCGCCCGGCCCACATCCATCTGAAGGTCTCCGCCCCGGGCTATCAGATGATCACCTCCCAGCTGTACTTCCCCGGGGACCCGCACAACACCGATGACATCGCCTCCGCCGTTAAGCCCGAACTCATGCTCGATGTGCGTGAGCAGGAGGACGGCCAGAGCCGTGTCACGACTTACGACTTCCGCCTCGACCCCGAAGACTGATCGAACCGGCGGGGCTCCCGCGACTGGTCTGCCGAGCCCCGCCACCCTGGCCCTTATGGTCGAACGCCGTCAATCGGCTCGACGCCCTTGCCCTCAAACGCTGGAGATCGCACATCATGCCGCCCCTGCTTCGACGCCTCGCTGTTCCCCTTGACCCTGACCTCAGCGGCGTGCCGTTCCCTCCGGAGGACATCAGGGGGCATCTGATGTGCGGCGCGGCTAGTTTTTCGCCATGGGAGGGCTGGTCCTGCGATCCAGCGGCAGGGCAGGGGGCGAGGTGAAGATCGAGCGCATCGAGGCGATCCCGTACTCGATTCCCTACACGCATCCGCTGCGCTTTGCCAGCGGAGAGGTGCACGCCGCGGAGCATGTGCTGGTTCGGATCTACACTGACAACGGCCTCGTCGGGATCGCGGACACCCCGCCGCGGCCCTATACCTACGGGGAGACCCAAGAGTCGATCATTTCGGTGATGAGGGACATCTTCGCCCCGCAGCTGATCGGCCTGGACCCGCTGGAGAGAGAGAAAGCACAACGGGTCATGTCAAGGACGGTGAACAACCCCACGGCCAAGGGCGCGGTCGACATCGCCCTGTGGGACCTGATCGGCAAGTCCCTGGGCGCGCCCGTGCACAAGCTGCTCGGCGGATACGCCGAGCAGATGCGGGTCTCCCACATGCTCGGCTTCCGACCCGCACCTGAGCTACTTGAGGAAGCGTTGCGGTTCCGCGAAGAGTACGGAGTCACGACGTTCAAGCTCAAGACCGGCCGGCGTCCGCTTTCCCTCGACATCGAGGCCGTACGGGTTCTGCGGGAGGGCTTGGGCGAGGAGTCGGAGATCTACCTGGATGCGAATCGCGGCTGGAGCGCAAACGAGGCCTTGGAGGTGCTGCGTCGCACCGAGGGAATGGGTCTTTCGTTGCTGGAGGAGCCCTGCGACGCAGCGGAGGCGATGGGCCGGCGCAGACTGGTGCAGCTGTCCCCGATCCCGGTTGTCGGCGACGAGTCCGTCCCCACCCCCGGGGACGTAGCGCGGGAACTCCTCTCCGGTGGCTGTACCGCGGTGTGCATCAAGACCGCCCGCAGCGGTTTCACGCAGGCGAAGGAGATCCTCGCCCTGTGCACCGGCCTCGGAGTGGACGTGACCATGGGGAACCAGATCGACACCCAGGTTGGCAGCCTCGCAACTGTCACCTTCGGGGCGGCGCACGAGGCCACCCAGCGGCGGGCCGGGGAGCTGTCGAACTTCCTCGACATGGCCGATGACCTCCTGGTCGAGCCGATCGAGATCCGCGATGGAGTGATCCGCGTTAGAGAGGGTCCTGGCGTCGGTGCCGAAATCGACCAAGGCAAGCTCGCCCATTACCGCCAGGACACCTGAGAAAAAGGAACCCAGCATGCTTTTCATGGTCCGCATGGACGTACACCTCCCGCCAGAGATGCCACCGAACCTCGCCCAGGAGATCAAGGCCCGCGAGAAGGCCTACTCACAGTCCCTTCAGCGCGAGGGCCGATGGCCGCACATTTGGCGGGTCGTGGGCGAGTACTCCAACTACTCGGTCTTTGACGTCGCCGGCAACGACGAGCTGCACGACCTTCTCTCAGCCTTGCCGCTCTTCCCTTACATGGACATCCATGTCACGCCCTTGGCCCACCACCCCTCAGACATCAACTGACAGAGCTCTCCTCAGCGCACTCGGGCCCTTCGTTCGGATCTGTCAGCGGGAGGCCGAACCAAAAGGTAGACCCGCCTTCGGGGTTCTCCCCGGCACCGATCTTTCCCCGCTGACGGGTGACGATGCGGTGGCTCAGGGCAAGCCCCAGGCCGCTGCCGTTCTCTTTCGTGGTGAAGGCCCCGTCGAAGATCCGCCCTCCGGGGAATCCGCCGAGACCGGTACCCTTGTCGATGACCCGGACTACGGCCGACTGGTCGTCAACGGCGGTCTCGACTATGACCTTTCGTCGGTCGGGTTCCAGGCGCGCAACTTCCTCGACGGCGTTGCGGCAGAGGTTGACCATCACCTGTCCGATCAGGACTTTCTCGCAGAGCACTGGAAGCGGCCGGGTAGCAAGGTGCACCGAGATCTCGACCCGGTGGCGCTCGGCCGTCAGCTCCATGAAGTACAGGCAGTCCTGGACGATGTCATTGAGGTCCGCGTGCTGCTCCGAGGCCTCTAGGGTGCCGACGTACCCGCGCAGGCTCCTGAGGATCTGGTTGGCCCGGGCAAGCTGCCTCGCGGCGTTCTCCAGCCCAAGGCGGAGGCCGTCCTTCTCGACCTTGCCGTTCTCGACGCGACGGCGTAACCCATCGACGAAGTTGGTCGCGGCAGCGAGGGGCTGTCCGAGCTCGTGCGAGAGCGCCATGGCCATATCTCCCATCACGTTATACCGGGCGAGATAGTTCAGGCGCTCCAGATCCCGCTCGCGTTCGGTCTGCGCCTCGACCTGCTCGGTGATGTCCCGCAGGAAGAGCATTGTTCCCGACAGGTCGCCCTTGAGGTCAATAGCGTACAGCGACGCGCGGAACCACCGCGGCCCTGCGTCCCGGCAGTTCAGCTGGAGGCTGCACGTCGGGGTCTGGCCGGATGCGGCGGCCCTGAGCGCAGCGTCGAGGACCGGCACCGACTCAGCCACACACAACGAATGGAGTGCAGTGCCCACAGCGGTGCCTAACGTCAACGCAAGGAGGGTTTCGACTGCACCGTTGGCATAGGCGATCCGGTCATCCGGGTTGACGACCAGGATTCCCTCGCCCATCTTGCCGATGAAAGTCTGCAGCCGTGCCGAAGCCTGTTCCAGGTCGGCTTTTAGTGCGTGCTCCCGCTCGATGTTGCGGAACTCGACCATCACCACGGGGCGGTCGGCCAGATCCACGCTCACGGCTATGGCCTCTGTGAGAATGTCGACGCCATCGCGGGTGCGGTACATCCACTCGATGCTGCTTGTGCCATGCTCGACGGCGTCCTGAAGCCATCGCCGGCCGATGGAACGGCTGTATTCCTTCGCTCGGCCGCTCATATCGGGTGCCTTAAGCGGCAGGAGCTCCTCCAGAGTGAAGCCGAGCATGCGACAGGCGGCGGGGTTGGCCCAGAGAATGTCCTTCGTCTTCGCGTCGTGGACGAGGATGCAGTGCTGGAGGGCCGAGAGCATGGCGGAAGCATCTGGGCCTGCGGGTCCGAGGTCGGTGGTGCTCATGTTGTTTAGTTCTACCCTCCGTACGGCCAACCTGAATAGGCGATTTCTTCAGTCCCAGCTGGGTTTCCCTGCTGTCGGCGAGGAAAAGCACGGATTGCAGCGCAGTAATGCCGGAAATAGTTTGATCTGCATGACATCCACTGAGGCTACAACAGACGCGCTTGGCAGCGTTCTGGCCCTGATCGAGAAGCGCAGGCAAGAGTTCCAACAGCAGCGGCACGTCCCCCGGGACGTCGTCGTTGAGCTGAAGAAAGCCGGTATCTACCGCGCTGCCGCTCCCCGCTGCTTCGGTGGGGACGCCCTGCCGCCCGCCGAGTTCCTGCGAACGATCGAACGGATTGCAACGGTGGACGCTTCCGCTGCCTGGGTCGCCAGCTTCGGTGCGGCTTTGGTCTACTTGGCGGCCCTGCCGATGGAGACCCAGGCGGAACTCTACAGGGAAGGGCCCGACCTGGCGTTTGCCGGGGGTCTCTTTCCGGTGCACGATGCACCCATCGTCGACGGACTCCACCGGGTCAGCGGTACATGGAAGTTCGCTAGCGGCAGCAAGGGAGCCGACATCTATGGCGTGGGCATCCGCGGCGGCGAGGCTAGCAATGGTAAACCGCTAACCGCCGTGCTGAGACCCGATGAGGTGACGATCAAGGATAACTGGGACGTCATCGGCCTGCGCGGAACCGGAAGCCACGACCTCGTCGTCGAGAAAGCGGCCGTGGCCCCCGAATGGACCTTTGTCCGAGGCGGGGAGCCGACGGTCGACGAGCCGCTCTACCACTACCCCACCGTCGCCTACGCCGCCCAGGTCCTCGCCGTGGTCAACGTCGGCCTCGGTCGCGCAGCGCTCGACTATTCCCTGCGGGTGGGCAGCGGACGCACCGGAATCACCAACGCGCCCAAGCTCGCAGATCGTGCCTACTACCGGATCGACCTTGCCAAAGCCGAGGCGGACCTGCGCTCGGCCCGGTCCTTCTTCTACGAGATCACCGAGGAGACGTACGCCACGGTCGTGTCGCGCGGCGCAGCCACCGACCAGCAAAAAGCTCTCCTACGCCTTGCCGCGACCCACGCCGCCAAAGCGGGGGCACGGGCGGTCCACAGCGCTTACTCACTCTCCGGCACGGCCGCCATCTACGACGGGCACCCGCTGCAGGACTACCTCAGGGACGCATCCGTGGTCACCCAGCACGCCTTCCTCGGCGACGGGATGTATGACGCGACCGGCGCGGTTCTGATGGGTCTGCCCCCTGCGGTACCGGGCTTCCTATGAGCAACACGACACGCACGCAGGAAACGACATGAACGAAAACGCAACAGCGCAACCCCTGCGAACCCTATTCTGCATAGGTTCTTCAGGGCGACGATGGTCGACGACGAGCACGCACTGTGGACCTTCGCCCACATCGAGGCCAGGATGGGCCGCGAGCTCGTCATCCTCGACGGCGTAGGCGTGAAGGAATAACCATGCGCGTTACAGCAGGCGAGAAGACCAGCGTCACTGGCCTCGAGTCCCGCCTCCAAAGCCTCGAAGCCACCGACTCCGTCCGCTGGGTCATGGCCAGGTACATGGAGCTATGCGACGTCCCCCAGCCCGATGTCGACCTGGCAGAGCTCGGTGACCTCTTCACCCTCGACGCCACCTGGGAAGGCGTGGGCGTCGACTACAGCAAGAAGTTCGGACGGCACACGGGCAGGGAATCCATCTTGCGCATGCTGACTGGCCGCCTCCCGGCAGGGCCCCTGCTTGCCAACGCCCACCTCCTGGGCGAGGGCCGCATCAACGTCCAGGGGTCCATCGCCACGGGGAGCTGGATCATGCACCAGATCTCGCATACAGAGGCCGAGGGCGTGCATTGTGCCGTCGCACGAGTGAAGGCGGCATTTGACCTTTCCGAAACATCGGCACGGATCAAGGCATTTAGCACTGAACGTCTCTTCACGGCCGACACCCAACTTCCGGGCCTCCGGTCCGAGCACCCCAACACTTAAGGAGAAAAGCCATGACAACAGAGACGACAGAACCGAGGGCGGACTACTCCGTCCTGACCGGCTTTGACCGGTCAACTCCGACGACTAGGTCACCGCGTCCGATTTCCTCCTCTAGGCGGCCCGAATGACTGAGATGCATCTTACCGTCACCACTGCCCGAGCAACCCGGCAAACCGCCGTCGTTACAGGGGCAACCCGCGGCCTCGGCGCCGTCATCGCCCGGACACTCCACGCCCACGGCTACAACGTCCTCGCCTCGGGAAGCACAATAGAGCCTCTCAGGGCACTCGTCGAGGAGTTGGACCCGACCGGGAAGACCGCAGCTGCCTCAGTGCTCGACGTGCGCCGGAAGGGAGACTTCGAGGAAGCTCTGAGCACGTCGGTGAGCAAGTGGGGAGCCGCCCACGTTCTGGTCAACAACGCCGGGCGTTCGAAGGTCCAGTCCCTTATGGACATCAGACCGGAGGACTTCGGCGAGATTGTCTCGACGAACTTGGACGGAGTGTTCTTCGGCTGCCAGGTCTTCGGTCGCTACTTCAGCGAAACCGGGTACGGACGCATTGTGAACATCGGCTCCCTGGCCGGCCAGAACGGCGGGACGGCCACCGGAGCGCACTACGCGGCGGCCAAAGGCGGGGTGGCAACGCTGACCAAAGTCTTCGCCCGCGACCTCGCCGCCGGCGGAGTAACGGTCAACTCGGTTTCGCCCGGGCCGCTCGACCTTCCCGTCGTGCACGAGTCCGTCCCACCGGAGAAGCTGGCGGCGGTCATGGCTAACATACCCGTTGGACAGCTGGGCTCGGCTGAGTTCATCGCCTCTACCGTTGCTCTGCTAGCATCCCCTGAAGCCGCATTCGTCAACGGTGCGAGCTGGGACATCAATGGAGGGCTGTTCATGCGCTGACCCACGGTGGGACATGAACAGAGTAGTAAGGAGCGCGGACACTTGGAACTGCCCAGGTTCGGGTCGTCGGCGAAGCCAGAACAACAAGTCATTCCGCCTCGAACGTCTCGATAGGAGGGGGCCTCGCCCCTACCCTCCGTGAGCCACGTCTACGTCGTAGGCCCGACCACTGTGATGCGGTCTTGCTCTCCGTGCTGGCCGGAGAGCACCTCGTACCCAATTACGGGCAGGTTCGAGCCCGACTCGCGTGGCGGTTCCGCAGCACCGCATCAGCTTCAGGGCCGAGGCGGCAAGGAACGACCCGGGGAGGGTGATCGCCAGTATCACCGAGCACCGCGAAGACTGCCCTTTTGTCCAGCGACAAGGCCTCGAACGAGCAAAAGGCGGCTGCGCCTCCCTGGCACGTACAGCGCGTCTTACCCTCGAGCTCTTCTAACCCATGGATGGGATGCCCCGATAACGCCCAACGATCGAGGTCCGTCGCATTCCGTCCTAAGCCCGGATAATACTGATACGCCTTCGCCGCCCGCCTCAGAGGCGACCCTAAAGCTACCGACTGATGTCGACTCCGCTGCTGAGGACGTCGCGGACGAGGGCGGCGATGCTGTCAGCGCCCGACTTGACCCGGATACGCGCTCGGTGCACGTCTACCGTCTTGACGCTGGTTCCCAGCCGTCGCGCAATGTTCTGGCTCGGAAGGCCATCGATCACGAGCCCCAGGATCTCCCGCTCCCTCGGAGTGAGCGACTTGAGCCGCCTCAGTACGTCCTCCCGTAGAGCGGCCTTCGCGAAGCGCTCAGTCGCCAGACCCATCGTCTCCTGCACCGCGTCCAACATCTGCTGGGGGTCGTAGGGCTTCTCCAGGAAGTTCACCGCACCATTGCGCAATGCACGCACCGACATCGCCACGTCGGCATGGGCTGAGACGAACACGACCGGGATTGGGGACCCAAGCTGATTGAGCCTGTCCTGGAGCTGGAACCCGCCTGTACGCGGCATCCGGACGTCGAGGATGAGGCACGCTGGGCGCTCCGGATCGAATTCGGCGAGAAACGACTGCACATCATTGAAGCTTTCGGACGAAATGCTCACCGAA
Source organism: Paenarthrobacter nitroguajacolicus (assembly GCF_031455195.1). Taxonomy (GTDB): domain Bacteria; phylum Actinomycetota; class Actinomycetes; order Actinomycetales; family Micrococcaceae; genus Arthrobacter; species Arthrobacter nitroguajacolicus_D. The sequence continues at coordinate 722,960 of NZ_JAVDSH010000001.1, forward strand.
TCCAGAAGCCAGGAAAGCGACTCGCACAGTTCGACGTCGTCGTCCACGATGTACACCACCGGCTCAGATTCGCCAGCCTCAGTTCTCCACAAAACTCCTCCAAGTCCGGCCTCTTTAGGACTTTATGCCGCCCTCCTCGAAGGGGTCAACGAGACGCAGCCTAAGAGACTAAGGGTTACCCTTACCCGGATGTTATTGATTACCCAGCCACCTGCCGGCGGAGAGAATGGAGCAAGAGGACGTTAACCAGCGAAAGCGCCTAGAGCCCGAGTGAACATTTGTAGAAGATGTCGCAGGATGCCCCGAACTCGTAAAAGTCGCAGAGGTCGGCCGCAGCTATCGCCTGAAAAGACGAACAAGCCTCGGGCCAGGCTCAAATAGCCAGCTTCCGTTTGGGCCGGCCGGCACGTCGAACCCACAACGAAGGCGATTGAAGGCAGCCGTGTACGCCACCTCGCTCCGCGATCTGGTTCCGCAACTTGACCAACGACATCGCGAGATCACGACTTGAAGTACGAGGTTTGTAACCTCAACCGCACCCTCCATCGTGTTGCAGTCGTGGTTGGGGGAGTCGCGCGCCATGGCATCCGTGCGCGGGCTACGCAAAAAATCGCAGCATCCCGTATGAGGGAAAACTCGTACGGGACTCGGGGATCTCACTCATAGCTGTGGCGCAAATCTGTCCTTAATCTAAGATCTATACCTCGGGAGCCGTAGTCACGGCGATTTGGCCGAGATCGATGGCAAGGAGGCCAATCAAGATGGCGCATGCATATGTCAACGGCAAAATATATACAGTGAACCCAAAGCAGCCCTGGGCGGAAGCCCTGCTGGAGGACGGCGGGGAACTGGTATTAGTTGGCAGCAATGCAGATGTCCTCGCCGCGTCGACTGCTGAGACCACCGTTACCGACCTTAATGGTCGGATGGCGATGCCCGGCCTTCACGATGCTCACACGCATCTTCTGTTCAGCGGACTCAAGTTCAGGCATGAAGCCCGTCTCACGTCCATGGCCGGCCCCGAAACGATCGTCCACGATCTGCAGCAGTGCTGCCTGTCAATGGCGGACGAGTCGCACGGGTGGATCGTGGGTGGTGAGTTCAACTCGCTTGCATTCACCGGTCAAGCCCCAGACAAGACGTTTCTTGATGAGGCATACCCAGATCGGCCTGTCTTTCTTTGGGACTCCTCCATTCATCACGGGCTCGCAAATAGCAAGGCTCTCGAACTTGCAGGCCTTTCTGCCGAGTCGGCGGACCCCGCCGGTGGACGATTCGTGCGTCGTCCGGACACCGGTGAGTTGACGGGTGAGCTCGTTGAGACCGCCACGTGGCCCGTGCTGCGTGCTATTCCAGACTACGCCGACGAAGTCTACAAAGATGCGTTGCTTTGGGCCATTGGGAAGTGCAATTCCTTCGGGATCACTTCTCTGCAAGAAGCTTCCGCCACCCGCCAGGAATTGCTCGCACTCCGCGCCCTGGACGCAGAAAAGCTTCTGCCTCTTCGCGTAGCGGCACATCTGGTGTGGCGTGAGGAACGCTTTGGGATGGGCTCCGTCGCCGAACTCGATCGATTGATTGAAGACCGCGCGGAGTACCAGACAGCCCACGTTGACACGCGCTTTGTGAAGCTCTGGTTGGACGGCGCCCCGACGCCTCCTCACTTCACCGATGCTCGTCTCGACGAACACGGCCATCCTGACGAGGGCGCCTTGCTCTTTGAAGAGAAAGATCTGATCGAAGCGCTGAAGCGGTTCGATGCAGCCGGTCTGCATGTGAAAGTGCATTGCGCCGGCGCAGGCGCTGCACGAGCAGCGCTAGACGCCTACGAAAAAGTTCGCGAGGCAAACGGCCACGATGGTACGTCACATGAGATTGCCCACTGCACCTTCGTGGATGGGGCGGACCACCGCCGTTTCGCCGAACTCGGCGTGATAGCCGAGATGTCACCAGCGGTGTGGCACCTCCCGGAATTCGCGGAGATCGTACGCGGCGGATACCAGTTCGACAGCTTACGGCGAGCTGGTGCCGCGCTCACAGTCGGTTCGGACTGGATCATCACCCCGAATCCGAATCTCTTTCCAGCGATCCAGGGCATGCTGCATCGGGACGGGGAATCCGTGGATCTCGAATTCGCGTTGCGAGCGGTCACGATCGCCGGGGCGGAAGCAGTGGGACTTGCCCACCGCCAAGGAACCCTCGAGCCCGGAAAGTCCGCCGACTTTATCGTGCTCGACCGTGATCTCTTTTCGATCCCCGTGGACGACATCGGCGATACTCAGGTCCTCCGCACTGTCTTCGAAGGTCGCGTGGTACATGACGCTGGGGGTATAGCGCAGCCCGTTTGAGTTCGTCGGCGCAGTAACAAGAGGTCGACCGCTTGGGTTGACCCAGATGGCCGCATGAGTCGTCGTCGGCATCATCCGGCCCTCCGAATTACATGATGCGTATGAATTGCAGCGCACAAAGATACAGATCGACGTGCCTCCGCGTTCGTGCCAAAGTGCCAGGCACTAGCCTACGTGCGGCTAGGTCACCATACGGGAGAAGCGCACGGAGGAAGCGAACCCTCCCAGGAGAGTTCGCGGACAATGAGAGGCGGCTGGCCGAAGACGTCCAAGGGGCAATGACCAGTCACTACCCATCCGAAGTCACACATGGTTCAAATTTGCGAACGGCACCACCGGCGAACTGCAACGTCCAACGCAGCGTATCCGGTAGAGCATCGCTTCAATTCGTTCAAACTATTCGCTTGACAAGTATGAGAAATGCAGATTGAGTCTTAACGCGCCCTTGCACCGGCACGGTGCAGGACGGCCCAACCGGCATATCCGCAACCCCAGCAGAGGAGTCCTGATGTCATCCGCCGAGCATGACCTTGTTGCCCAGATGTACGCCAGCTACAACACGCGCGACCTTGACGCCTGGTTGAACGGATTCGCGCCCGACGCTGTCTGGGTGAACGTTCCCACCGCACAGACCTACGTCGGACGGGCCGGGCAGATCGAGAACTATGAGGCACACAACACGCCGTTCCCCCGCGGTCAGGTCGAAAACCTGGTCATTCACGCCGGCGACGGCTTTGTAGCGGCGGAATTCTACGGCGTCGGAGTACACGAAGGGCCGCTCGCCACACCCAACGGCGAGATCCCACCCACCGGACGGTCCACACGAATCCCTTTCTGTGACATCCATGAGATCAAGGACGGCAAAGTCATCAGTACACGCCGCTACTGGGACCTGCTCGGAGCAAACGCAAGCCTCGGAATCTGAGACTAAGGACGATGACGTGCTTTCGACGGGTGAGAAGCGAGCTGGCACGGCGAAGAGCCTGAGTGGTGCGACCTCAAGCCTCGGGGTCGGCTTGGGAGCTCAACGAGGCGTCCGATTCGCAGGTCCTCGCCTGTCTGCAGGGCTGTCTGCCTCAACCCGGACGAGTTCAAAATCCATGGCAGCGTGCTCGCGATCGGTCACCCAGGGCGCATCGTCGGCCCGGAGCCTAGGCTAGGAGGTTCCCCGGAGCGGCTCCGGGGTGGCGGAATTCGCACGCCGCGCCGGCTTCCCTTGGATGGCCGCTGGCCGTTTCTTGTGCATACCGGAGCCGCTAGCGTGTGCGCGTATGTCCGGGTGCGAAAACGTGTGGGACGGCGGAAGCGCTAGGTCAGCCACTCCTCTAGCAACTGCAGTCCTGCAAGGCTCTGACATGGTCGACGTGGCGAGGGTTCCTACCCCGCGCCTCATGAGCGTCGCAGCACCACGGACTTCTTTGTCCGGCGTTTGCGACCGCGGTGGTGCGGGTCCTGCTGGCAGGCCTGACGGAGGCCGAACGGCCGCCCGCTCCTCGACGACTGCACGACCTGAGGAATCCAGATCCCGGTACAAGCGTCCTGGTGGCCGAAGCCAATGAGCGCGATGCTGCTGTTCGTCCTCACCGGGCGGGCAGCGCCGGTACGTCCGTCATGCTCGCGGTTGGCTCGAATTCTGTTCCGCGCGCTGAGGAAAGCATCGCGCGGAAGTCCGCGACCGTCCCCGGCCAGACGAGAGTCAAGCGGCGCGAGCGTTCGTCAATGTACCAGCTGCGGCAACCGCCGGTGAGCCATGGTGTATCCGCCGCTCGCCCGTCGACCATCGCGGTGTATTCTCGTTCGGCTTCGGGCCGCACTCGGAGAACTCCTCCGTTTGAGCGGCGGCCTAGTGCGTCAGCGACGTACTCGGCCTGGGCCTCAAGTATGAGAACCGACGACGTGTGCCCGAGCGACGCGTTCGGGCCGTTGAGCACGAACAGATTCGGGAAGCCCGCGATGACGGTGGAGGCGAACGAGGTCATGCCCTTAGCCCAGTGCTCCTCAAGGGTCACGCCATCCTCGCCGCGGACCAATCGGGCGTAAGGCTGGCGCGTCGTCTGGAACCCAGTGGCGAGAACGATCGCATCAATCGCGGAAAAGCGGGTTCCAGACGCCGCCACCAGATCATCCCCGTCAATGGCCGCCAGTGCACTCGGCTCTAGAGTGACCCGACCAGATGCGAAGGCGGGGTAAAACTCATCCGAGAGCAGTACGCGCTTGCAGCCGAACGCATAGTCTGGTGTGAGCAGTTCGCGGAGCCGCAGGTCGGCGACCTGGGCTTCAAGATGCGCCCGCGCTTGCTGTGCTGCGTCAGCAGTTGCCGGGCCGCCCGACCGGGCCGCGAACCGGGCCTCACCCTCAGCGTGGAGCTGTGCGCGCAGCACAGCGAGCACCTCCGGATACTCCGCGAAGCGGGCCTTCTCGGCCTCGAGGTACGCCCGTCCGCCGCGCGGAACGATCCAGGGCGCGCTGCGTTGGAAAAGGGTGAGGTGGGACGCCGTCCGCACGAGACTGGGCACGAGTTGGACAGCGCTCGCTCCCGAGCCAACGACTGCGACGTGCCTGTCTTCGAGGTCGGCGTCGTGGTTCCAGCGGGCGGAGTGGAAGATCGGACCGCGGAAGGCCTCGAGCCCCTCGATGGCCGGGATACGAGGCTCGGTCAGGCGCCCGCAAGCAAGGACGAGCACGTCGGCATCGACTTGGGCGGGCGCGGTGCCGCCAAAGTTCAGACGCCAGGACGCCGAATGCGAATCCCAATCCGCGCCCTGGAGCGGGGCGTCGAAAGTGACGCTGAGACCCTCGCGCGCCGCGACACGCTCAAGATACGCTTGGATTTCGGCCCCCGGCGCGAACGTTGCAGACCAGCCCGGTTCGGGATGCCGCGCGAAGCCGTAAAGGTGCGATGGCACGTCACACGCAACTCCGGGATACGTATTGTCGCGCCAAGTGCCGCCGACGCGGTCGGAACGCTCGAACAAGGCGACCTCATGGCCGGCGTCCCGAAGCTCCATGGCCGCCGCGAGCCCCGCAAACCCGGCCCCGACAACCGCGACCTCGACCGCAAGACGGATCATGTCCTCCCCTCGCGATAGTCCGTCGCGCGCTCCCGGAGCGGTCGGAAGATCCGGCCGGTGCGCATCGCGGCTGCGGCGAACGGGAACTCGAGGCCCTGCTCTACACCTGTGTCGGGACGGACACGCCCGTCCATTAGCGTGCCGCCGAGATCGTCGCCACCAGCGCGCAACAGATGGATCGCAAGATCAACACCGTGCCGGGTCCATGGGATCTGGATGTGACGGATGCTGCCCGCGAGGAAGAGCCGTGAGACCGCGACCATAGCGCGATGCTCGTCGACCGGCGCGCGTCCGTCGACCAACGGGACGCCGTAGCCGGGAAGCGGGATAGGGACGAACTCGGTGAAACCGCCGGTCGTGTCCTGGAGCGCGCGTAGGATGCGCAAGTGCGTGATGCGCTCGGAGGCGGTCTCGACGTGACCGTAGAAGAGCACCGAGCTCGAGCGCAGGCCCGCGCGATGCGCCGCCTTCACGATCTCTGTCCACCTCCCGATATCCAGGTCGGCCGGTGCGATCTCGGCGCGGACGCGCTCGCTCAGGACCTTGACACCTGTCCCTGGGATCGTTGAGATGCCGACGGCCTTTAGCGCCGCGAGAGCGTCGTTGAGGAGCAGCCCTGACCGGTCACAGAGATCGGCTATGTCCTGCGGCCGGTACGCGTGCAGGTGCAGATTTGGGGTCGCTTCAGCGATCGTGCGGGCGAGCTCGACGTAGAGGCTAGGATCCTCCGATGCCGGCAGCGCGCCCTGCAAGCACATTTCGCTCGCTCCGAGGTCGACGGCGTCGCGTGCGATTGCGGCGGCCTCGAAGAGGCCGAACTCGGGGGGGCCGCTGGGCGTTGCACGCAGATGAGCCGAAGTCAGGTTTCGATTGCGGACCATGCTTACGGCCTCGCCGACGGTATACCGCCGGACCTCATCGGCCATGCCGATCATCGATTCGAGATCTGCCCCCGTCGCAGTGAGGAGAGCGATCCACTCCGAATCGTCGAGATCTGTGGGCCCTTGGGCCGCACGCTCAACCAGCTTCCTCAGGCCGAGCCTTCCCGCTCCGGTATCGGAGTTGATTCCACTTGTACCGGACACGGGCGAAGATGTTGATCCGATCTTGCCGGCACCGCGAAACACTGGCGGAATAGGAGTCGCGTGGTGTCCGAGGTCCGCGGTGTGACCAGAGGCTGCGTTGGTGTTTGTAGTTCCCGAGACGGTGAGCTCGGGGCAGACAGCAGCGAGCCCCGTCTCGGCGTCGGCGAGAGCCGCGACCGCGGTATGCAGCCCGGGGGCGATCCAGCGGTTGGCATCACGTACGTACTCGGGATGGGCAGTCAACCGCTCCTGAAGGCGGAAACCAGATGCTGCGGTAAGCGCCGCAAGGTCGTCGAGGTGCGGCCAAGGGCGTTCCGGGTTCACGTGGTCGGCAGTGAGCGGTGACACGCCTCCCCAGTCGTCGACGCCCGCGCGCACTAGAAGGTCGAGCTCGGAGGGATTGCTGAGGTTCGGCGGAGCCTGGATACGTGCATTTGGACCGAACACGAGCCGCGCCACCGCGACTGTAGCGATGTACTCAAAGAATGCGGCATCCGGAGCCGATCGCATCGCCGTCCCCGGCTTCGCCCGGAAGTTCTGCACGATAACTTCTTGTATATGCCTGTGCTTGGTCTGCAGATCGCGGAGCGCGACGAGCGACTCAGCTCGATCTCTGATTGTCTCGCCGATGCCGACAAGGATGCCGGTCGTGAACGGGATGCCGGCGGCCCCTGCATTCGCAATGACCTGCAGCCGCACCTCTGGGTTCTTGTCGGGCGAGCCGAAGTGTGCTCCCCCGGGCTCATCGAAAATCGCGCGTGAGGTCGTCTCGAGCATCATACCCATCGAGGGCGCCACGGGTCGCAGCATCTGCAGCTCGTCTGCGGTCATTACGCCGGGGTTGAGGTGCGCGAGCAGGCCGGTCTCGGCTGTGATCAGCCTCGCTGCATGCGCGACGTAGTCGAGGGTTGACGTGTAGCCGTGACGGTCAAGCCACGCGCGCGCTTCGGGCCACCGGTTTTCGGGTCGGTCGCCGAGTGTCAGCAACGCCTCTTTGCAGCCGAGCGACTGCCCGGCGCGGACGACGCGAAGGATCTGCTCGTCCGACATGAACAGGGGTGAGCGTTTGAGTCGCAGCTGGCTGGGCGTATCGACGAAGACACAGTAGTGGCACCGGTCGCGGCAGAGGGTCGTAAGCGGTACGAAAACTTTACGTGAGTATGTAATGATGCCGGCGCGACCTGCGGACTCCAGTCCTTCGTCCCGCAGAGCGCCAGCGCGCGTAAGCAGAACCTCAAGGTCATCGCCTTGGGCGTTGAGGAGAGACTCAACTTCGTCGACGTTCATCTGAGGGTGAGGTGTCTGGAGGGGCCATGGAGCCGAGACGATCGCTGCTGATACTTGATCAGTGCGGCCTGAATGTTGAATGCATTCCATCTCAAAAGGCTCCTTCGCCGTTCTCGGCCGCTGCACTGCAGATGCCTATATCTTGGTCAATGCAGCACTAACAGCAATTCACGCCGATATGTGCATGGTCTCGCGACTGCAAGGTGACCAGAATCGATGCTGTCGCTCTGTTGTAGAACTTCTCAAAGAGACACCGCCGCGACGGTTGCGCTTAGCCCAAAGGCGCGGTTTCCAAAGCCGAGTTTATCGATCGCGATCCCATCCCGCGACGGTGATCTTGTGGTTCGCCGTAAAGGATTCTTAATGTTGCCCGCCCCAATTGCAGAGGTCGCGAGTTCTGGGTCGTTGTATTCTGAGACACATTCCCCATGGTGGCGCCGCGGGCCGCCTCGTTAGCAGCTCCTTTCAGTGAAAGAGCAGTCACGACATGTCTCTGGGTTTGGAGTAACAGGATGAACAATCGAGTACTGGTGTGGGCCCTGGCTGGCATACCCGAAGTGAAGCCTGGTTATGACCTGGCCCTCCTTATCGAAGACGCACTTCACGCCGACGGTGGGCTCTTGGTCGACGGTGACATCCTCGTGGTGACCTCGAAGATCGTGTCCAAAGCGGAGGGACGCATTGTCCAAGCCGCGGATCGAGAGGACGCGATCACTGCAGAGACCGTGCGGGTTGTCGCCACTGGTACCCGACCGGACGGTGGCGTGACTCGCATCGTGCAGAACCGGTTGGGCATCGTCGGGGCGGCCGCCGGGGTGGATTCCTCCAACACGGAAGAGGGCACGGTTCTGTTGCTGCCGCTCGATCCCGATGCCTCGGCGCGAGTGCTCGCTGGCGAGCTTCGCCGCTCGCTCGGCGTGCGCGTGGGTGTCGTCATCAGCGATACCTTGGGGCGCCCGTGGCGCGATGGGCAGACCGATGTCGCCATCGGTGCTGCAGGAGTGCGCGTCTTCGATAAGCTGCAGGGCCTGCGCGACAGCGCTGGAAGAACTATGACGGTCACTCAGCCCTGTGTCGGTGATGAGCTCGCCGCGGCTGGCGACTTGGTCAAAGGGAAGCTGAGTAGGAGCCCTGTCGCCGTGGTGCGCGGAATGGGGCGACTGGTGGGCGAACTGGACCTGCCCGGTGCCGCGAGCATCGTGAGAGACGCCAAACGGGATCTGTTCCGAATCGGGACCGACGAGGCCCATCGGGCTGGATATGAAGAAGGATTCGCGGCGGGATACGCCGCGGGACGAGGAGAGGATCAACGATGACTCTGACGCTGGGCTATAAGGCCTCCGCTGAACAGTTCGCTCCGCGAGAGCTTGTAGAGCTTGCGGTTGCCGCGGAAAGGCATGGGTTCGAATCGGTCGCCGTGAGTGACCATTTTCAACCTTGGCGGTACTCAGGGGGGCATGCGCCGTTCTCGATCGCGTGGGCGGCAGCGGTCGGTGAGCGGACGGAGCGGATCCGTATCGGGACTAGTGTGATGACCCCGACCTTCCGGTATAACCCGGCTGTGATCGCCCAGGCGTTCGCGACGCTGGGATGCCTGAATCCCGATCGAGTGTTCCTCGGCGTGGGCACCGGAGAGGCGCTCAATGAGGTCGCCACCGGATTTCGCGGCGCGGGAGAGCAAGATTGGCCGGAGTTTCGCGAGCGATTCGCCCGACTTCGGGAGTCGATCCGGCTTATGCGGGAGCTGTGGACCGGGGAGCGTACAAGCTTCGAGGGCGACTATTACTCGACGCATGGCGCGTCGATCTATGATGTTCCCGAACAGGGTATTCCGGTATATATCGCTGCGGCTGGTCCGCTGGTGGCGAAGTACGCCGGACGCGCGGGTGACGGTTTTATCTGTACGTCCGGGAAGGGGCGCGAGCTCTACGTCGATCAGCTGGTGCCAGCTGTGAGAGAGGGAGCCAAGGCATCTGGGCGGTCCTTCGAGCAAATCGATCGGATGATCGAGATCAAGATCTCTTACGATGAGAATGCAGAACGCGCGCTGGAGAACACTCGCTTCTGGTCGCCTTTGTCATTGTCTAAGGAGCAGAAGCACGACATCACCGACCCACTCGAAATGGAGAGGGCAGCGGATGCCCTTCCGATCGAACAGGTAGCAAAGCGATGGATCGTCGGGACGGATCCTGACACCGTCGTTAGACAGATTAAGGACTACGTGGACTGGGGATTCAACCACCTCATCTTCCATGCTCCCGGCCACGATCAGGAGCGCTTCATGACCTTGTTCGAACGCGATCTTGAACCACGGCTACGCGCGCTGTGAATGCACTTGCGAGACCTCTGACCTGCCATGGCACTGGGACGACGAAACGACGTCCGGTAACGAGGGAACGATGACTGAACGTGTAGTGGTCCTGGCGGGCGGCGTTGGTGGCTCACGTTTCGCCCTGGGCGTGCGCTCAGCGATGGGCGACGGCGCTGAACTTACGATCGTGGCCAACACCGGCGACGATCTGTGGCTCTCAGGCGTTCGGTTGCAGCCCGACGTCGACTCGATCGTGTACGCGCTTGCAGGCGTCAATGACGCCGAGCGCGGATGGGGGCGTGCCGGCGAGAGCGAGCACGTCAGTGGCGAGTTGCGCAAGTGGGGCGCTGGCTGGCCGTGGTTCACCTTGGGAGACCTCGATCTAGGATTGCATCTGGCTCGCACCGGGTGGCTGCGGGAAGGTCTCACACCCACGCAAGTGATCGCTCGAATGGCTGAGAGGTGGCCACTCGGCGCGCGCGTCCTGCCGATGACCGACACAGAAGTAGACACTACCGTCACAGTGCGTAACGGTTCATCGACGCGGACCATGCACTTCCAGGAGTGGTGGACCCGGCATCGGGCGACGCTCGAGCCCCTGCATTTCGACAATCCCGGAATCCGACAAGCGCTCCCTGCGCCGGGAGTCGCGGAGGCTATTGCAGCGGCCGATGTCGTGCTACTTGCGCCCTCCAACCCGGTAGTCTCGATCGGGCCGATCGTCGCTGTGCCGGGGATCGGTGACGCGCTGCGGATCACCTCTGCGCCGATTGTCGGCGTATCGCCGGTGATCGGCGGGCGCGTCGTGCGTGGAATGGCCGACATCTGCCTGGCAGCGATCGGCGTGGCTACCGATGCCTCGGCCATCGCTTCGCACTACGGCTCTCGCGACCGTGGAGGTCTGGTCGACGCATGGCTTCTTGCGGAGGAGGATGCTGCGCTCGCACCGACCGTCGCAGCGGCTGGCATCCGAAGCATCGTGACGCCGTTGTGGATGCGTGATGAGCCTACGGCGAAGGCTCTCGCAGAGGCAGCGCTGGTGGCTGCTCGCGGCTGACTCCGCGGCGATCAAGCAGCAGCGAGGAGCGCGGTCCCAGACCCAACGACGTCGCTGTGTCCAACTGATCGAATGTGTCCACGTCCCGGCGCAGCGAAGAGTCGCGTGGGAGGGCAAGTTCAACGCATCCAAGCGCACGGTGGGCAGCCAAAGACCCTGCTCCGAACGCAGAAGCCCACCTAACACCGGGTGCAGCAGTCACGAGCGTCGAGCCAGTCTCTTCGGCATCCGCAACCACGGCACGCTCGACGGCGGAAGCGGCTCGGAGTGCATCGCAGAGGTCGATGGGGTCCAGCGCTGGCAAGTCTCCGAGGAGCGCGGCTCGAGCCGGGGAAGTCGAAGCAGCGATCCCACGCCCGATTGCGGCGTTTAGCCCGGCACCCGGGTCTGAAACGACTCGGATGCCGAGAGGCAGCAACGAAATCAGGATCTCGTCATCGCTCACAACGATGACCTCCCTGACCAGCTCACAGGCCGCGGCGCTCTCGAGCGTGTCGAGAGCGAAGGCGCGTGCGAGAAATGGTCGGGCATCCCCGGCGTTCTTCAGCCGCGACTTGGCCCATAATGAGTGCTTGACGGGAACGACGACACTCCACATGAACGGTGGCGCCGAATACCGAGTAATCAAAACTTCCGGCTTGACGGCCAGTTCGCACGGCGGGTTTCGCTCAACCCTGAGACGGCGATCAATGATGGCACCTCATGATTTAAAGATTGTCCCTTCCTCTGCTTCCCATAGGCCCATCATGGTTGATCGGATAGGGCGTCGGTTTTTGGTCCCCGTAACGGTATTCACTTTGATCATGGTTGAGATGTCGGTTCGACGTGCAGTGCGGCCGTCGCCGTACTGCACGTCGTAGACTCCGTCCTGGTCCGCTTCGACTAGAGAATGATCGTCACTGTCTTCGCCTCAGTGTTCGCCAGGATCCCCTCGTAGCCCAGCTCCCGACCAATACCGGAAGCCTTCAGGCCGCCCCACGGCAGCTGCGGGGCGAGCGGTGACCATCCGTTCACGCCGACGGCCCCGGCGTGCAATGCAGCCGAGATCTGGTGGGCGCGGTTGAGGTCGTTGGTCCAAACGGTGGCCGCGAGCCCGTACTGATTGTCATTCGCCATACGGATTACGTCGGCGTCGTTGTCGAACGGCACCACGGTCGCCACCGGACCGAAAATCTCTTCTCGCGCGATCGTCATGTCATTTGAGCCCGCAAAAATTGTTGGCTGGACAAAGTATCCGGGGCCTGCAGGGACGCCGCCGCCTGATATGAGAGCGGCACCCTCCTCGGCCCCTTTCGCTATATATGCCAGGACGCGGTCGCGTTGGGCCGAGTTCACCAGCGGCCCCATCGTTGTGTCCGGGTCCATCGGGTCCCCCAGAACCTGTGCGGCTGCGGCACCGGCAAGGCCGTCCAGCACGGCTCCGTGCACGCTGCGGTGCACGAAGATGCGTGACCCTGCAGCACACACCTCACCGGAATTGACGAAGATTCCCATCGCGGCACCCTGGATGGCGGCTTCGAGGTTCGCGTCCTCGAAGATGATGTTCGGGCTCTTGCCGCCGAGCTCGAGCGTGGTGCGCTTGAAGGTCTCCGCGGAGTTGCGGAGGATACGCCGTCCGACCTCCGGCGATCCGGTGAACGAGACCTTGTGTACGCCCGGGTGCGTCGAGAGCGCTTCACCGGCTATGGCTCCCTTGCCGGGAAGCACCTGCAGCACACCTGCAGGGAAACCCGCCTCGGCAGCTAGGCCCGCGAGATGCAGGATCGCGAGTGATGCCTCCTCCGCCGGCTTGACAATGACTACGTTTCCCGTAGCGAGGGCGGGGGCGAGCTTCCAGCCGAGGATCATGAGCGGCGCGTTCCACGGCACAATGGCGGCGATGACGCCGACCGGCTCCCGACGGGTGTAGGCGAATGTGGGCCGACCCATGTAGCCGTCGTTCGGCAGGGTCTCGCCGTTGACCTTGTCCGCCCATCCGGCGAAGTAGCGAAGGGTCGAGATGAGGTTTGGGACGAAGAGTTGCTGCTCCAGACCGAAGAGGCCACCCATCTCCCATGACTCAAGCCTACCGAGTTGCTCTTTATCCCTCTCGACGAGGTCTGCAAGTCGGTTGAGCAGTCGTCCCTTCTCGGACGGGGGCACCGCAGCCCATGGGCCTGTGAGTGCGCGTGTCGCGGCGGTGACCGCTCGATCGACGTCCGTCGCGTCCGCTGCGGCGATCTCAGCGATGGCGTCGCCCGTGGCCGGGTTGAAGGTGGTGAGGAACCCGCCGGCGGAGGGCGTCCATTCGCCGTCGAGGAAGAGCAGATTCGAAAATTCGGTTAAGGCGGGCACAGTATCTCCTTCGATAGCTGTTTGTGCGGAGCGGGACGGCAGGATGGTGCTGCATCCAAGATGGCCTCAGTATGTAGTCGCACGAGCCAACCTGTCAATCGGATAGTTCTTAAGGGAATCCATTGACAACACGCTTCTTCGTCACGGACTCTGGAACTTGTCATTTGTATAGTTCAAAGGAAAGGGTGCCATGACCTTCAAGCAGGATGTCGTTATCGTTGGAGGGGGATTTGCAGGGTTGACCGCCGCCCGAGAACTTTCCCAGCGGGGTCTCAGTGTCACCGTCCTGGAAGGACGCGATCGCATCGGCGGCCGCACGTGGACCGATGAGCGCCTCGGGAGGCGAATCGAGATGGGTGGCACATGGGTTCACCCGACCCAGCCGCACGTCTGGTCGGAGCTCACCCGGTACGGTCTTTCCGTTGACCCCAGTCCGAACGCCGATCGGTACATTGTCTCTACCGATGAGGGGCCGGTGGTGCTCGACGAGGAGACCGCACTCGGCCTCCTCGAGCAAGGCCTCGAGGAAATGCTCGGAGACGCGCGCACTCTTATGCCGTCGCCTGCTGGACCGTTTCTCACGCCCGAGGAGCTGGCGATTCTCGATGGCGAGAGCGTCGGGGACCGCCTAGATGGGTTGGAGATGAGCGAGCTGGGCCGCACGATCGTCAGCTCCTTCTTCGCCGTCGGCTTCCAGACCCCAGATCCCCGCGAGATCAGCCGTGCTCACGGAGTCCGTATCACGGCGCTGTCCAACTGGGACGTCACCACCGAGCTTGAGGCGGCGGCGGCGCTGCGCATCGAGGGCGGTATGGGTGCGCTCACGTCCGCGATCGCTGCCGACTCCTCGGCCACGCTGAATCTGTCGACGACGGTCGCATCGATCACGGCGCATGAGGGACGGTCGATCGTGGAGACGACGGACGGCCAGCAGTACAGTGCGCGGTCAGTGATCGTCACTGTGCCCATCAACACGCTGGGACGCATTGCCTTCGACCCGCCTCTTTCCGGCGCCGCCGCTCAGGTGGCGGCAGACGGGCAAGCGGCCCGCGGCATGAAGGTGTGGGCGCGAGTGAAGGGCCCTCTCGATCCGTTCTTCGCATTTGCGACGCCCGCTCAATCCCCATTCCACGTCGGGCAGTACGAGTTTGACGTCGACGGCGACTCACTCGTTGTCCTTTTCGGTTCGGACAACACGGCCGCAGACATCACGGACCTGGATGTCGTGCAGACGGCTTTGCGCCGTTGGATTCCAGACGTCGAGGTAGTCGCCGTGGACGGCCACGACTGGACGGCAGACGAGTTCAGTCTCGAGACGTGGTCGAACCTAAAGCCGGGCCAGTATGCCGCTATTCCAGACTTCCACGAGCAGGGCGACCAGTTGCTCTTCGCCGGTGCAGATTATGCGACAGTGTGGAACGGCTATGTCGACGGCGCCATCGAGACCGGGCTGCGCGCAGCGCGAACGATTCTACGCAAGGGCTCCGCTGCGGAATGAGTGCTATGAGAGGCCCTCCAGGCTGGGAGGGCCTCTCATGGTGGGTCGCGAGGCCGTGAGACCTGTGCCTACCGTCGGACCAGAGTGACCGGATAACGAACGCTACGAAGACCGAGAAGATAACCCTTGCGCGGTAAGAATGAACGGCCAGGATGGCCCTCGAAACCGTAAATTCTGTCGCTGAGTTCCTCCAAGCGTCACCCAAGCTCCCAGCCTGGAAGGATCTTTGCCGCATCCCAGATACACTTCGGCTTTGCCTTGGCAGCTGCGCGCCCTACCCCCGGCAGCTGTTTTGACTGGCCATTCCTCGAGGTAGACGTATGGGTGCTTATCGGCGTTTGCCTCGTTATCTGAGGATTCAGTCGGGCGACGTCAGGAACGGTCGTGCCCCTCGAGGCCAGACCGTCTTGAGGAAGTGCGCAGCAGCCTGTTCCGCAATCACCCTCCATCGGGCTCAACCACAGGGCCGCCGAACCTCAAGAGGAAGGAATCTATCCGTACCTATCGTCCAGAGAGTGTCCGGACGATTGGTCCTAGAAAGCCAACAAACACGCCATAGCTTGTGGAGCGTTTGGCCCGGCACCCAAGCGCCAACGGCTTCCTCGCATCAGAACGCAGCTATCGACAGTTCTTAGTTTGCCGTTCCAGACCATAGGTCGCGTTACGAACAGAATGCGCCTGCATTGCCACCACGTAGATGACGTCATAGACAACGACGAGCTCTCCCTAGCGACCGCGCCGCCACTCCCCTTCACACCTCTGGCATCCAAGGCAAGCGGACCGTGAAATCATGCGGGGTGTGCGTGCAGCCCACATGAACTGGTGTGAACAAGCAGAGCTCCGGATGCGAGACAATCAGCGAGTCAAATGACAGCGGCCAGCGCATGGAGCGGCTCCTGACCGAGCTGCGATCGCAGTCATCCGAACTCGAACGCCTACATGCCATTTACGGCGAACTGGAAACCAGAAACGGCCTCCTCCACAACGAAGTCTTGCGGCTGAAGCGTGCCCAGCGAACCAATGTCCAAGACCTCGCCCGCGTGGCGGCTGTTTTGCTTCAAATTTCGCGTGCTAAGGGCATAGCCCTCGACCCTGTGACACTCGACATCCTCCGTCGGCGAGGCTGGCTGCCCAGCAGGTCTCGTAAGGGAGTGCGGCCATGACGATGTCCATCGCCAGGCTCTCCGTCCGGTCAGGGCTCAAGTACCTGTTCAAATCCACGATGCTGGACGACGTCTCCCCCGCGCCACCAGACACCATCAGCTATTACATGAAAACCGGAACGCCTCAGGGTCGCTGGCTAGGCAACGGCCTCCAGGGGATCGCCAGAGAAGCCGGAGACATAGTCACTGAATCTGACGCACGTGCTATCTTCCAGGACGCAGTCCACCCCGACAGCAAGGAACCGCTAGGGAGACCCCACGGGCAGCAGCCGATCAACCAACAGCCCAGCAATCACAGCGCGACGAAGCACGCCGTCGCCGGCTTCGACCTCACCTTCAGCGCCCCGAAGTCCGTCTCCACGCTGTGGGCCCTCAGCCCCCGCTTTCTCCAAGAACAGATCCTGCGGACTCACCACGACGCCGTGGAAGCAACGCTGGCGTGGATGGAAGAGCAAGTCATCAACACGAGATCGGGGCGAAACGGAGTAGCCCACGTCGGCACTCGAGGAGTCATCGCAGCAGCATTCGACCATTGGGAATCCCGCGCTGGCGACCCCCAGCTCCACACCCACCTCGTCATCGCGAACAGAGTCCAGCGCGTCACGGACGGCGCATGGGTCACCTTGGACTCGCGTTCCCTATACAAAGCCGTCGTCGCCGCCAGCGAGCACTACAACGGGCTCCTTTTTGATGCCTTGCGCAGGAGCCTTGGAACTGAAACCGACATCCGAGCCCCTGCACAAAACACGCATAATCCAAGCCAGCAACTCACTGGCATCGCCGAAGCCCTTGTCCGCGAATTCTCCAACCGTTCAAGGCTCATTGACATCGAAACCGACAGCCTGGTCAAACAGTGGACCACTGAGCACGGAACTCCGCCGACGGCGACGACCACCGTGAAGTTGCGCCAGCAAGCCACACTCTCGACTCGCACTCCTAAGAATGCTTCGCCGTCACCGTTGCGAACACTGTCCGCACAGTGGCGCGACAGAGCAAAGGCCAAAGGCTTTGATCCCGAATCCGTCGTAGCTTCCACCGTCCGGCGCTCCCGCTCACGTCCGTTCCGCCTCGGCGACTTCGCCCCTGACTGGATTGCCGCCGTCGGGCTTGTCACCCGACAGCGTGTGGCCGCCAAACGCTCAACCTGGAATCGCTGGAACATGATCGCCGAGGGTGAGCGTGTGTGCACAGAGATCCGTTGTGCCTCCCCGGACGACCGCAACGCGTTGATCGATGCCGTGGCCACAGCGGCAGAGCGTCAGTCCGTGCCACTCAACCAATACCGCTACGGCGTCCCAGCGGATGCCGCCGATGAACTGCGATTCGCCGGGCGCAGCGTCTTCGATTTCCACGGGTCGCGCCTCTACACGGATGAGTCAACGCTCACCTTTGAGGACGAAGTCATGGCGGCGAAGAACGACGACGGCGGCCCGGCTGTTCCAGTTGATCTCACCTTTGAAACGCTAACCTCATACAGAAACAGACAGGGGTCACCCCTTCACGATGACCAACTGACGGCCGCGTCGGATGTCCTGCTGAGCTCCAGCCGGCTCGACGCCATCGTTGGACCGGCCGGGACGGGAAAGACGACGACCCTTGGCGCGGTCAAAGCAGCATGGGAGGCAGCGCACGGGATGGGCAGCGTTGTTGGCTTGGCGCCGGCTGCTGCGAGCGCCGAGGTTCTCGGCTCGGAGCTGCGCATGGTTACTGAGAACGTCGCTAAGTGGCTGCATGAATCTGGTGGGTCCGGTGCGGCCGAGCGCGCAGACCGGTTCTTCCAGGCGGACGATCGACTGCGTAGAGCGTCCGTTCCCCGCGCCCCAATCTTTAGTCGACTTCAACAAGAGGTCGCTCGCCTGGCCGCCGAGCAGAATCAATGGCTGTTCCGGCCCAACCAGCTGGTAATAGTCGACGAGGCCTCCATGGTCTCAACATTCCAGCTCGCAGCCCTGGTCCACCAGGCCACAGCAGCCGGCGCCAAGATCCTCTTGGTTGGAGATCCGGCCCAGCTCGATTCCATCGATGCCGGCGGTGTGCTTGGTTGGCTTGATCGGCAAGGGAAAGCAGCACGGTTGAGCACGATCTGGCGTTTCAAGGATCCGTGGGAGCGGTCAGCCTCCCTCGGGCTGCGTGAGGGACGTCCGTCCGTGCTCGCAGAGTATGAGGACAAAGGTCGCATCAGACATGGCCACTACTCGGAAATGGTCGACCGTGCTTACTCCGCGTGGCACTCGGATGTCTTGTCTGGTTTAGTCTCGGTCCTGATCGCGCCGGAAAACGAGACCGTCCAAATGCTCAATGAACGGGCGCAAGCCGACCGGGTAGGTCTTGGCGACGTGGACGCGGAAAGTACTTTAGTCCTTCGGGACGGGCTTCGAGCCGGTCGTGGCGACATCGTTATCGCCCGTCGGAATGACAGATCCGTTCGCGACGATCGGGGTGAGTACCTTCGCAATGGGGCGCTGCTCGAAGTCACGGGAGTCGATAGACGCCACGGTGCTCTAAACGCGATACGTAAAGACACTGGAGCCACCCTACTCTTGCCGAGCAGTTATGTGGAATCATCCGTGGAGCTGGGCTACGCCACCACGGCCCATCGCAGCCAGGGCCTCACTGTCGACACCGGCCACACCGTCGTAACCCCCGGCCGCCTCACGCGGGAACTGCTGTACGTCAGCATGACCCGGGGCCGGCACTCCAACACGGCCTACGTCAGTGAGAACGATCCGGACGAGGACGAGATCCTGGACCCGAGTGCCCGTTCGAGCTGGCGGGTGATCCTTGGCGAGGTCCTTGCTGCTGAAGGTGCAGAGCGAACGGCTCACGAGGTACGGGACTTCGAACGGCAGCACGCCGACAGCCTCGAGCGTCTGAGCCGCGAGTACGATTACCTGGCTCAAATCGCTGCGGGTTTGGATCTCGCGAAAGCTATCGACAGTCTTATGCCCGGCCGCTCTGAGGAGATGCGCGAATCTCCAGCCTGGGGCGCCGCCGTCGCTGCCTGGCGCCGAGCCAGCGACGTCAATCGTCCAGGAGCCATACGGGTCTTGAGTGAGGCTCTGGGCTCAGAAGCCAATGCACGGGACCTGACCGCCGTTGCCCACGCCCGGTTACGCAGGTTCTGCTCTTCGGCGCCTCCACCGCCTACCAATCCGTTGACTGACCTGTTGTCGGTCGACAGGCTAGACCTCGCAGAATTGCTGGACCAGGTACGACGGCGGATTGGGAGCCGTGCGGAGCACGTCGCCAACGCGGCGCTACTTGATGAGCCTGAATGGGCCACAGAACTGCGCCAGGACATCGGTGCGGGGGCAGAACCTTTCGAGTGGGCCGCGTTGCTTAGAGAGGTGGCCGTCTACAGGGATCGTTGGGGTGTCAATAGCGGACCCCTCCCCCTCGGTCCGACTCCAGCGGACTGGGAATGGGAACAGCGAGCGCAGTGGGACTACCTGCAGCGAGCAATCGGCCAAGTTGCCACACCACAGCCAGAGCTAAAAGATGTCCGTAACTCGTATGAGTTCGACTCCCCAATAAGCCTGACAAGCACTGGATGGCAGCTTTAAACTAGAAGCTGGAGCAAGTATGCAGATGAACCCAGTCCTCAAGCCGACAGTAGCCTCACCCGCTCTTATCGTTGCGAGCGCAGTGACGCTGGTGCTTGCTGTGATCCTGACAGTTCTAAGCTTCACGATTTCCGGCACGGCTTGGTTGCTGGTCGCCCTCACGACCCTATTTGTAGTAGTCCTACTCTTTTGGGCCCAACGTCTCCGTGCCCGACGGCAGTGGCAAACCGAAACCGCAGCACAATGGAAGCGGATCGAAAACTTGAAGGCGGCTGGCGGGACCACAACCGAGGTCACAGTTCTGACCGTCGACGCACTTCAGCCAACTGGAACTTGGATCACCATCAGGTGGAACCGTTTCGACTACGTACAACCAGCATGGATAGAAGCACTCACGGAGCCCATCTGGCCTGGTTCCGTTCTCCTGATTCGGCCAGATCCAGCGCAGGTTCAACCGGGCGCTCCGTGGCCAGAGACTTACCGGATCAGCGGCGAACATGTCCTGGCGTGGGCACCTCTCGCCTAATTGTCGCGATCGCCAACCGCCGCGGTTCAATCAAGTCGTATGGCTTGGCCGATGTCCTGAATCCGATACCAAGAACCTACAGCGGCCACCCCCTCCACGATTCCGTGTCCACGCGCCTAACCTGCCCAGCCGGGAACCACTCAACGTGATAGACCCGCTGGTCATCCACCCACTCGACCAGCCCAAAGGTCCTCGTGTATTTGATCGCTCGACCGTAGATCTCCCCCACGCGAACCAGCGGCTGACTCCCAGGCTCCAGCTCAACGATCTTGCCGTCGTCGGGTCTGGGGTGGCTGTTGTCGGCATCTGTCTGAACCATCATGCGGGCGAAAGACATGGAGTCTTGCTTTGGTCTCATAGCAACAAGATTAGAACATATATTCGAATACGGCGTCCGCGCCAAAAATGCCCACGCCTCAGGGAACGAGACGTGGGCACAGAACGGCGAAGACGGGTCAGACGGTCATGTCATTCACCGGAGCTCCGCCTAAAGGGGACGTCACCACCGGCCCCTTCGTGGTGACGTCGTACGCAGGCCAGCCAGTCGCCGTCGTCGCCTGTGGCCCAGTGGCGTCCACGGCAGCCTCGGGCTCGACAACTGCTCGCGCGGACCGTTGATACGTCGCCGTCCCAAAGCGAAGGTCCGGCCCAATGGTGTCAGCGATGATCCGCCGGGCCTCGCGCCGTTCGCCGTCCTTGTCGTAGGCACGGAACTCAAGTTCTCCCGAGACAGTCACGGGATCCCCCTTCTTCAGAGAAGTAGAAGCGTTCTCCGCGAGCATCCGGAACGCAGACACGTTGTGAAAGACCGGTTCGCCATCTCGCCACGTGCCATCTGGGTTCTGAATCCGCTGGTTCACGGCAACGCGGAGCTTCGCGTGCGGAGTTCCGGATTCCCCGATGGTCAGTTCGGGATCTGCGACCAGGTTCCCCGCGATAGTGATAGGGATCTTTGTGTTCATGATGGGTTACCTTCCTTAGTCGACGGGCCTCTCCCGACGGACATCTGCGCATTCAGGGACCTGCAATCTCCGGACCATTCAATGACGCGTTGGGCCCAGGGACCCCGGCATAGCTCGGACTAGCCGCCACAGAGCGCTCAGCACTGGCGGCAGCGAACTTCCCTCCGAACCCAGGAGGATCCGAGACCGCCAAAATCCCCTTGGTTGCCGTGGTCACCCTCCCCAGCACCGACTTGGCGATGTCGACGCGCGATGTCGGTACCCAGCCTTCTGCGGAGTCGTGCTTCAAGTCCTTCTCTGCGCTGATGACAGCGTCGGCCCAGCCAGCCAAATAGGACGCTGACTGCGGTCCACGATCGATGCCGTGCGCCCGCAGGACGGTGTAAGCAACCGACTCTGCTTCCACTTCCGCCAGGCCGCGATGGTTCGCGCTGCTCCCATACAGTCGACCCAGACGGTCGTCCGGTCCGTGCAAAAGGACGTGACCGAGTTCGTGGGCGAGAACCGCCACCCGCTCCTCGTCGTTCATCCAGGCACCAACCTGAATTCGACGAGCATCAAAATCGGTATAGCCACTGGTGTAGCCGTGTTGGAATCCCGAAACCTCAACCCGGAAGCCGTGTTCCTTCGCTACATCCCGCAGGGAACTCCACAGATCACCCACGTCCGCCCCAGCTTGAGCATCCGCGCGAGGCACCAGCAGCGGCGTGCCCTCCGTTTGGGTGACGTCAAAGACAGCCCGCCCCCGCCAACCCGTGATCACGTTCCTCTTGCCTCTGCTGACGGCATCAGCAGGTGCAGTCTGATTCGCCGGCAAGAGCTTGCGCTGTCCGTCGGCCAGAATCAGTTCCTGCATCGAGGCCGTCCGGGGCGCGATCACCCAGAGCGCGTGTTCTCCCCGCAGTACCGTTCGCCCATGCCGAGCCCACTCCTTGTAGCCAGCCACCAGAGTCGGCTCTTGGGTACCGCGCTGCGCCATCTGCAGCATCAGCAGGGCGACGTTACCCCCGGAGTACCGCCACAGTGTTGCAGAGGCATCGAGGAGGACTTGCCAGCGCGTGGGCGACTCGATGGCTTCTTCAAGTGCTGTGTGAAGTCCCCTGGTCAGGTCGGCTATGCGTTCCTCGGGTGACAAGCGAACGCTCGACGGCGGCGCGGCGGCTTCTTCAGCCCCGCTTGCGTCGGCGTTCGGTTCAGATGCAGAGGCCACGACAGCCATCCTTCGTGCTTCTCGACAGCCCTATGAAGGGATCACCTATTCATGTCGAGCGAACCTGGCAACGGCATGACGGAATCAGCTGCTGGTCTGGTGGGTGCCCAGCTTCCAGTCCTCGAAGTCCGGCTCGGCTGGCACGATCCTCATGACCGGTTCCTTGTGACTCTGCAACCCGACGCACCCGGCTGTCCGCGTGTGGGTTCGGAGACGCTCGACGCCGTGTGGCAGCCTCTCGTGGAACGCCAGCGGCCCGAATCCCGAGTCATCGGACGTGAAAGAAGCTGCTTCCGCCCGCTGAAGTGCATACAGCTCGGCCACTATCTCCGAGTGCCGCCACCAACAATCCGGCACCACCGACGTCGTCAGATGATATGTCGCAACGAACCACCGCACCCAGTCAAAGAGGCTCTGCCACACCATCTCCGCCTGCGCCGATGACATGTCCCTCCAGCGATGGGTGACCCCCACATTGCGCGGCGACGGCTGGAACGAGGAACGGAACAGTTCCGCGGTTAGTTCATCATCCAAGTCAGATATACGCCCCACCTCGAAGTCAGAATCATCCGCTTGAGTGCTCACGGTTCAACCTCGCTGTCTGCTGCCTGCCTACTCAGATGACCAGCAGCCAACTCCCGCTCCGTCGCCAGCTTCGACCTTCCTAGCTCAGCAGCATCCTTGCGCCTATGCCAGTCCCGGAGATCCAGAAGGATCGGCCTTGTCCGGCGCCCGAGCATCAGTGCAGTCCCGACCGGCAGCCTCCGAATCTCGTCCAAGCGAATAACCGGACTCTCCCTGATCTGTTCGCCGTCCTGACGGCCCTGAGACGACCAGGAACGAGTGTTCAGAATGAGGCTCCGCTCCCCCAGCAGGCCCGCCAGCGAGCGCAGGTCACGTTCATCCGATCCCCCGCCAAAGATCACCTTGATGATTGCAGAATCCCAGATGGTGGCCGCCTCTTCGATCGACCATCCGCTCCGCGCCTGCGAGAGCGATTGCAGAACCACGAGCGTAGAGATGCCAATGCCACCACCATCAGAGAGCACTACCGGCAGACCCGGCCACGGTGACAAATTGGCTATTTCGTCGAGAATCAGGGAAAGCGGCGGATCGAGTCGACCTCCAGGTGAGACAAAAGCCAGCTCACGCGCAGCGTTATCGATGTCGTCAATCAGAGCCGAGAGGTAAGGACCAGCGGCCGCAGCTCCTGAGCGGGTCCCAATAAGGTAGAGAGTCCCCCGTTGCCTGATGAAGCTCTTGGGATCAAACTCTTGAGCTTCGTCTTGTGGGTCCAGTGCCGCCAGTACCCTCGGAGATGAGAGTGGAGCCACGGCTGCTGAGACCCCGATCCAGGAGTTGGAGGTGTTCCTTGGGTCGTCTTCCAAGATCCCCATCAGATCTGCTTGCCACCCCAACGCCGCACCGGGACGGCCCAGAATATCCAGCGCCTCCCGAGCCAACACTGGGCTGGACGACCATCTGCGGAATGCGGCTATTCCCTCCCCTGACAGAGCTGCCGCATGGAGCAGGCACTGGAGCACGATCAGCGAGCGCTTTTGCCATGCAGCATTTTCGCCCTTCATCTCTGTATCTGCGGTGATCACAAGAGCCCGTCGGGTTGCGATATCCGGGTCACCGCAACCACGTACCGGCGACCAGCGCAGCGTCGTTGGCAGACCCGACATCCCCTGAGGATCAAAGACTGTAACCGGCCGTCCATCAGACATCCGCGCTCGCATCGTGACCACCAGGTTGTCGGCTCGCGTGGATGTGGTGACAACAGCACCGGGCGCGTCGAGAATCGCGTTGATGACCACATACAGCCCTTTGCCCGACCGAGGAGCCCCTTGAATGACCATCGACTCTTCAGTGGAAACATGGATGGTCACCCCACGAGAGCGTCCAAGTGTCCACGAAACATCGTGAATGCTCGGCTTGCTGAGGCCCGGGCGAGTGTATTGCCCACGCTTGCGAACCGCTCTGGCTCCGAAGTCCCGAAGTATCTCTGCCCGGCCAGCGACGCCATCCCTACTCAGGATGTCCTGCCGCAGCCACGCGCCGGACTGTTTCCAGGTTCTCCACGCCAGCGTCGACCCGGCTGCGAGCGCCGCAAGCAACGTGAGGACGACTCCCACAATCCACCAGACTGCAGCCATTTCCAAGGTGCAGTTTTGGGAGGTACCTAGAATCCAGTCCGAACGGCCTGCAATCAGACCTACGCCTGCAGCGGGGTTGAAGAACGACGACGGCCTGCCGCCGCAGAGCCCGGCGCCGGCAAGCTTCGCGGCTGATTGGACCAAGAGACAGAAAGCCATGTAGCCGGTCAAAGCCCAGAGTCCAGCGGAGACCATGGGACTGCTGCTACGCGATCTCGTCCTCACAGGTGCATCCGGTCATCGGTGCCAAACACTTCCAGCTCGTCCGTGGTCACTCTGTTGGCGACAATGAACGAGCGATTTCCAACCTTCCAGAGCCCAACGCCCTTCGGTAGGTTCTCGACGTGCTCGCACTCAGCTTCTGTGAGCCCCAGGGCTTCTTTGGTGAGACGCATGGCATCATGCTTCTGCCGATAGATGATGCGTGTGTCCGCTTCGGTTAGCAGTCCCAGGGCTTTCTGACGATGTCCGCTCGTGCTGTCCCCGATCTCATTGAGGTCAGCCACCTTATGCATGATGAGGAGGTTCGCAATCCCGTAGGTTCTCGCAAGGCGCCATTGCTCGCTCATCTTGGCCAACATGTAGGGATCGGCGAGCATCCGCCAACCTTCGTCGTACACCACAAGCCGCTTACCGCCGTCGGGGTTTGTCACTGCAGCTTCCAGCCAAGTGGCGCTGCAGGCAGCGGCGAGAGACAACGCTTGCTCCGACGCGCCGATGAGCGCAGACGTGTCCATCACCATCATTGGCGCGTCGGCATCGAAGGCAACCGTAGATGGCGCATCGAACATGCCTTCCAAGTCGCCAGAGACTGTGCGCCGCAGCGAGTGACTGACTGACGCTCCACCGTCCTTGCCAACAAGGGCCAGCGTTTCGGCGGAAGGCCTCATCAGATGGTCCAGGACCATAGGGAGGGTCGGCGTCGAGTTTTCCGCGGTGGTTTCCATCAGGGCCATGTCGAGAGCGGTGTGCTCGACGGGATGCAACGGTGTGCCCTGCCGCATAAGAGACACCAAGGCCACTATCAGTTGCCGGCGTCGCTGCCGGACGACGGCCTTCCACTGGGTGTCAGATAGTGAGCTGGGCCGCGGACCCGCATCCAAGGGATTCACACGAGCAGTGCGTCCAGGGCCAACAGAAATGACTTTGCCGCCCACAGCCTTGGCCACCGGCACCCATTCACCTTTGGGATCCGATGCAACGGCCGCCTTCCGTCCCAACGTTATGGAACGAGCAACCAGCGATTTTCCACACATCGACTTGCCGGTGCCTACCGTGCCAATCACGACTATCGAAGGACCGCTGATGATTCCTTTGTCGTACAGAATCCACGGATCGTAGGAAAAGGCTCCCGAACCAAAGACGTCAGTTCCTATGTAGGTTCCCTCGTGGCCAAGTCCCGACTCCGTGATGAAGGGGTAGGCCGCCGCGAAGGTCATGGTCGAGGCGCGGTGAGGTGCCGGCCGCAGTCTATGCGGTCCCCATAGTGACTGCGGTTCCCTGCTCCCCCAGTCGCCGACAAGGCGCTCGCGGTCACTGCGCCTTTCCAAGGCTTCGTCGATACGCTGCCCGAGTGTGCGCTTAAGTGGCAATGACTCAGCGGTTTCCGCCTTCCTGAGACTCTTGCGTTCGGCGCGAGTCCCCGACGGCGTATAGGTCACCTCTTGGTTCTTGAGACTCATCGCAATCCCCTACCCAAGGGCAGTCCACCCGCAATAAAGGCTGCCCATTGTTGCCCGGCCAGCAATCGAAGTTCAACGAATGCACCGGCCGCTGCGGACTCGAGTTCATGGCGGTGTCGGGCCAAGTCCTCCAAGGACGCTGCGGTGATCGTCACGAAGGCCGTCGGACGTACATCGCCATGCCCGGCAACGATCTCCTCTTCCCGTTGCGATACTTCTTCTTCCTCGGCTCGTTGCTCCCGTGTCGTTGGCCGGTCGAACCTGGCATTAATCCTGCGACGGGTTTCGTGGGCTTCCTGGGCCGATCGGATGTCCCGCAACGCCTCCAAAGTTGGAACAGCCCGGATCACCTGCGTGACCGTGTGCCGGAAGTCGCCGATGTAGACCAGCGGGTGCAGGAAGCCGGGGTACACCTTTTGCCGCGGCCACTCTGCGACCCAGAAAGTCTGATGAAACCCGGAGTCCGTGCGGAGGTAAGTCCAGTGCTCCTCCACGGCCATCGGGCTTGAACTCAGTCGCCGCTTTACCGCTGGCTGGTCACTCTCCGGGTCGCCGTCATTCTTAGTCGACCCTCGGGAGACGGTTTCAGGGTCAAAGGAACCTCTGAACACCTCAAGTAGCCGGGACTCCGATAGCCACTCGTCCACCCGGACTCCATGAGTTGCCAGGGATGTAGTGATTGCCTGTACCTCCAAACGCAGAACACGCTCGAGTCCGGCTGTCCCTCCGCCCGATTCTTTGATGCGCCTCCTCGACTTAGCTGTATCCACCACGACGGACAACAACACGTCGTGGCTCATGGCGGATCCAGCTGCAGCTATCAGGTCCTGATAGGCCAACTCGCCCCACGAATTGCCGCCAGGTCGGCCGCCACTTTTCACGATGGTGTGGTCGTAGAAGACCTGGAGCGCTGAGGAAGGATACGGAACCGTGTAATCCTGAACGGCGATTCTTGCTATGTCCGAGCGTTGGGCGAGTCCAGCTTGCACGCGCGACCATGCTTGGGCGGCCCACGCTTTGTCGTCATCGTCGAGAAGAGCGAATGACCTCGTGGTACAGCGCAAGACGACCGTCGCTTCCTTACCCTGAGGGTCGACGATAAAGCACTCGCCACGTCGGGTCCTCTGAAGCTTGAGGCTGCCGAGTCCACCTGGCAGTGCGAGCTTCCCTGCTTTCAATGCCTTCTCAGGACGGGCGAGGTAACGAGTCTGGCCCAGGATCAAACGCACGAAGAACAGCGTGATGAGGCTGATCCAGATTGGATACGGGATTCGAGCGTGTTGGAGCACCCCCATGAGCATGAGCAGCAGCCAGATGGGACTCATCGTTGTCAGTCCGACCGGGCCACCCGTTGCAGAGGCGATGATCGCCGTCAGGATGCCGAGGGTTAGTAACACGAGCTGGTACCACTTCAGACCCATGAATATGCCGCGACGCTCATACCTGGGAAATTTGACGGCCTCAAGGGCGCGCGTATCTTCAGTCATGTGGTTTCTCCGGAGGGAAGTGCCCCTCAGAAGCCTTGGGCCTGATGGGCGGCAATTGGGATGTGGGCAGCGCGCTGCCGGGACTTCGCACTTCGGGCTGCCGAGGGTTTCTGGGGGCGTTTGTCCTAGGCGGTCCGGCGGCAGGGTTCCGGCCCGTCGGCGAAGGTGTCGCAGACGACGCTTGCTTACTCTGCTCGGTGACGACCTCTCCGCTCACCACGTCGTCCTGCCTGGCGGCGCCTCCGCGAGCAAAGTTTGCTCCGTACGATGCCGAAGCGTTTACACCTGAGGTGAGTATCGGCGTCGTACTCGTCAGGCTTCGCGGCAGGGGCACTGAAGGAGGAAGGACGCGCGTGGGGATGTCTCTGCGACTTGAGGGAATTGGTCGAGCTAGTGACGATCTGCCCAGCATTGATGCAATCGTCATGCGGCCACCGAGTTGTCGACTGATCTGTCTGGAGGTAACGCTGCTGCTGCGAGCAAGAACGTGGCCGCCGCCAGCGGTTTGAGCCGCGGCTGCCAGTTCGCCACCCGCAAAGCTCACCAGCCTCAGCGCCATCAATGGTGCTCCGCAGGCAAGGACCATGCCGACTGTGCCGGCGGCCAACCCTGCAAAGGACGTCGAATCCGCAAACAGCTTGATGGCAGCTGCAAGAATCGTCGCTGCCAGAGGTTTCGCCAACAAGAGCGCGACGACGACTTCGCACCACCGCCCGGCCCAGGCCTTTGACTTCGCCCACGGCATCATCATGAGGGCGACCGGCGCGACAGCTGCCAGGACGGCGAGGGCGAACGTTCTGAAGATCATCGAGCACATGAGGATGAACGCCAGAATCCACACGACGATGACTGCCATTACGGTCACTATCGCGCCGCCGAGTGCGCCGCCTTGGTTGCCAGGCGCGAGGGAGATGACGTTCCATTCCCGCTCGGAGCCTTCTGGCGCTCGTTCGAAACCGAAGAGCCGCATGAACACGACGTAAGGGTCGGTCCCAATCGACTCCAAGAGAGCGGTCGAAGCAGAGTCGGTCACTCGGGTGAGCTGTTGTACAAGGTAAACGGCCGCGGCAACCAGAGGAACAGCTGCAGCTCCCCCAACCAGTGCTCTGATCAGCCGACGAGGTTGCTGGCTAATCAGTCCGGAGAGAAGTTGAAGGATCATCACAACCACCAGCGGAGTCATCATCACGATGACCCACCAGTTGGTCAGTCCGCCGATGGCTGCCCACTGCGAATCGTCGACTTCGGAAACGCTGAAGGCTCCAGTGATAAATCCCCACATCCATGAGGCGATGTTCTGAAGGACGTTGGCGAAGATTGCAGTGATGGAACCTTGGACGCCGTCGTTGGTCTGGGAAACCAGTCCGCAACCCGGCGGCCACCAACCGTTGAGGTCACACTCGATAGGCATGATCGCGAGCGGCTAGAAGCCCAATGGAAAGGCCGTCTGCGACCAGAGTATGTATCCGTTGATGCCGCCGAGGATTGCCGCGACTGGGCCTGTCCAAAGCAGGATCACCCCACCGCCGGAGGCCAAGCGCGACGATTGGCTCAGCTTGCCGGCCAACAGCATCGCAGCTCCGATGATCGCCACGATCGCAATCACGATGAAGGCGCCGACGAGGATGCCGCCGCCGATCTGCTTGAGGGACTCAAGAAAAGGAAAATTCGCGTTTGGTGTGATCCCAGGATCCACCGCTGCCAGTACCATCTGGTGCTCCATCCAGTCGTCGTCCAATGGAATGAGCTGATTGAGCTCACGACTTCATGGAGGTGAAGGGAGGGGACGACATGACCTTTCGCCCCGGCCGACCTCCGCCTGGGCGATAGGGCAGTGCCGAGCCTTTGACAGCACGGAGGGAGTGAAGGGGTCTTGGAACAAAGGCAGCACTTGCTAAGTACCGCTGAGCACTCGGTCAGTTCTGCCTGACCGAGTGCCGATCAACCCATCCCCGGACAGTGTCTCCAGATACAGTTAGAAACACAGAGGGGTGGTAAATGATGACAAAGTTGATAGTCCGTGATCTTGTTGGACCCCCACTCCCCTGTCTCAGAGCGGGGTGACAGATGGATCGGAAACCCTTGGAAGGACATAAACGATTCGTCGCTCTACAGATGCGCGCTGATTTCGTGAGCGAACTCGGCAGAAACAGCGCGGTTCGATAAAGAATCTGCAGTTACGATGAGCCAATGGAACACTCGGAGTCATCTGAAAGGGTCAAGTTCTACGGCCCGCGGGATCTCGCCAGCGGATGGCTAAGTGAACAAGCGGTCAAGCTGATTCGCGATTATTCTCACGGCCGTAAGGTCCACTCGCTGAACGACGCGCTCGAGCTGCACAACGCCTTAGCCTTCGAGGAGCACAACGTCGTACCGCGATCCCTTACGGAACAGGAGCGACAGGACCTGGCGCAGTCAGCGCAGGAGTCACGAAGGCGAGTCCCTTCGTTCTTCGCCTGCTTCGAGACATCGGACCTCGACCAGCTGCTGGCCGACTTCGAGTACGAATATGCGGATGATCTGATACTGCTTCTCGAGAGACACGAAGTCGCAAAAAGGGTCGGCGGACAGGAACTTTTCGACGCCCTTTTGAAATCGGGCATGCCACTGTCGATTATGCTCTCAAACCCCCGGTTCGTGAAGCGACACGACCGACGCCTTCGTGACGTGCTCCTCGCCGATGCTCAACACGGTGGGCTACTAGTCAGAATGCGACTGATCAAGGACGTCGATACCACACATCACCTCCCCGCGAGCTTCAGTGGCGTGGACTCACAACAGCTCTTACGCGCATACATCGAGAGTGCATCACCGCACCCTAATCACGTTCAAGCGATTGCCGAGGCAAACGACAATCCCAACTTCGGGATCACCCCCAAGATCCGGCTTCAGGCGAAGAAGCGCTACCAAGGGCTCATCGAAGAGCTGTTCTCGGACGAGACGAACACACTGGTGAAAAACCGTTATGGCATCAGGATCGATCCTGAACAGCGCGAGCCCGTGCTCGACGACATCGAGCATGAGGAAGACGGGATTACCCACATGCGCTCACTCGGTGGGAGATATCTGTCCGCCACCCTCGAGCCGGAGTCCGTGCTCGCAAACTTCGCCGCCGTGGTTGGTTATGCGGATCGTCAAGGGCTGCTTAGTATGCCATCGGTTAAAACGCAGATGGGTACCCTCGAAAGGCTCTTACTTGCGGGAAAGGACTCGTACCCAAGAGGTCAGGCGTTCAAGCACGTCGATGCCCTGACTTCTCAGGGAACACATGCTTACGGAGAGTTCCTCCGCCAGAACCGTATCGAGGTCGAGGACGTCGTGGCGACGTTCTTCCGGGAACAACTCACCAGCCAATATGACGCAGCGGGCTTCTACTACACCCCTTCCAGCACGAACAGTTCATTTCTTGAACGGTGCCGCCACATCTCCGCGGAGATGGAGAGTATCGCCAGGCAATTCACTCTCTACTGTCACGAGGGCGAACTCGATCCCGAACTCCTGCGCATGACATCTTCGCCAAGGCCGTGGAGTGAGATCCCCAGCCTTATCGAACATAAGTACTTGCGTATGAAGTCACCCAGCGACTGTGAACTAGCGCTTCATCTCCTGTTCAACGACCAGTCGAGGCTTACTTATGTAAATAAGTCGCTGCGAGCCAGGAGCTTTGTCCAGCTGGCTACAGAGAATGAGTTGCCCTACAACGCGCTTCATCATTACCAGAAAGCACCCGTCGATTGGTTAATCGCCGAGAAATTGGTATCGGTCAATGCTGGCCTTATCTTGTTCTCCCAGCCAGCGCTGATTCTCGTTCTCAATGATATCTACAACCATGAAGCAGCTCCGTTCGGCCGCTACGGAGAGGACGAATCAGCTGCTGCGCTTGCCCTCGTGGACAAGGGATGGTTGACGTTCAGTTCAACACTCCTGACCTCGGCTGAGGCCAGCTACTTCAACTTCTACCTCAACAAGAGCGAATTCAGTGATGGCCCAGATCTTCGCAACAGATACCTGCATGGAACCAATCCCGATCCTAGCGATTTGGCCGCACACATACAGGCCTACATGTTGCTCTTGAGATTACTGGTGTCGCTAACACTCAAGATCCGCGACGATTTTCAGTTGTCGGTCACGAGGTTTTCGGCCGCATCGAAGTAATGCAAACTGCAGCCCAAAGATGGATCATCTGCATACCAGGACTCGATTGAGGCCCTCCCAGCCCGTGCAGAGGCGGGCAGTCGCTACAATTCCAAATGCCTTGAGCCGTGTTAAACCCCGGCCCTCGTCGGACATGTGAGGATGCGGTTAGCACTAATGGCCACGGCCCGGACAGCAGACGACAGACTGCTTATCGCCTAACACCGAGGAGGGCGATTGTTCAGTCAACCATCACCAGAAAATCCAGGCCAGCGGTCTTTTCTTGATCTACGGTGAGTTATTGACGAACCGAGCGACTTCGAGTGGGACCAGATTGCTGCCTGCCCCACAGTGGGACCCGGCTAGCCGGGCTGGTCAACGGGAGGTATCGCTGTGCCCGAGCCATTGCGCCAGCTTTGCGACGCAGCCATCCCTCTCGGTCGGCAAAGTCAGGAACGAAAGCATGCTGTTACTGGTCTGCCAAGGGCTGTTTTGCTCATCCAACGGTAGGTCAACACTGGTTGCAGGGTAGACCAGCGCCGAGAGCGGCGCCTCGAACGTCGAGGCGTAGGCATGCAACTGGTAGAGGTCATCACGGTCTACCCCGCGCATGCCGCCGAGTCGCTTGTACTTCGCATCCAGCAGTGCCGTGAGTGGGTGCTCCCCCACCAAGACATCGGGATACAGCCTGCCCAATGTATGACTGGGATCGACTGTGGAGCGTGCGAGGTGACCAGAGGCCTGGTCGGTTGTTCCGTGCCTTACGGGCTGGTTGGAAGCCAGTCCAACACAGTGCAACACGAACAGCTCCCACAGTTCGGCTACATCGATCAGCACGCCGTAGGTTGACTCGTCGTCGGCAGCGACCCCCAGAGGATCCTCGTGCAGAATCCGCCACGACAGTTCAGCCGCCCGCCTCCATTTGACAGTGATCGGGCTGTAGTGGGCGGTCCGGATCTCGTGCAGCGTCGGAGTCTTCGGCCGGGCTCCGGTGGCTGTCCGCAGCACGGTCAACTGTTCATCGAGCCGGGCGCCGCGCCACCGGCCTCCGGCCAGCCGCTGGTCGAAGTAGCGATCCGCCAAAACTACAGCGCGGGCCGGCGAGTTGTCGTAGCTCCGCATCACGCGGGTTGAGACCAAGTCCCGGTGCCCGGCTGCCCGCCGGCGCGCGGTGGCATCAACATCGAGACGCCCTTGAACGGACAGGGCGTGCGAACTGATGTTTGCCTGTGCCCTTGGTAAAGCGTGCTGGCCTGCTGTCAGCACAGAAGCTCGCCACAGGGCAGCCAGGAGTTGAGTGACCGCATTGCTTGTGTCGTTGGAGTGCGTGGCCGTGCGTGGGAGTACCTGGACGTTCAGGATCGTACTGATCCAACCGGTGATCGTCTCAATGCCCAGGCGAGGATTGATCACGAGGGTCCTGCCCTTATGGCGGATCTCTCCTATGTACCGGTTGGCCCGGAAACCTTCGATGTCACGGCTGAGAATCGGCTCCATCGTCGGTTCATGGTCCACCTGCAGCTGCGCGTTCAGGATGTAGGGCTCCGGCGAAAGCTTGGCAATGTCGGCCAACCATACTTGTTCATCAACAGTGAGTGGGCGGTCCCAGTACGCCTCCGGAGTCAAGTCATTAATCACCAGCCGATCCGTCAGAACTCCTGCTGCGTTGCTCCTGTCTCGTTTGTAGGCCATAATCAGCTCTTCGGACGGATCAGCAGGAGCTCTTCGAGCCCAGCAAGCTGCTCGGCTCTCCGGTCAGATCCAGCCAGATACTGCTCGAGCACAGGTTGGATCGACAAGGCCCACAACGACCGCAGCGGGGCGAGCGGCTTACCATTGCCATCCCACAGGTACTTGCCGCTGCTCCGTCCATGGCGCTTGTTGAGCCACTCCCGCCCAATAAAGTACGGCAAATCACCGAACACAGCCGCTCCGAGTTCGTACTCCGGGCCCAGTTCGGGCAATTCGCCGATCCGTGCATTCAACTCGCTGATACACCCAGCCAGTTTCTCGAGCTGGGGCAAACCGTCCTCCCAGTCCACCGCCACCAACTGCTCGGTCCACTGCGCCTTCCAGATCGCGTAGAGGTCCTCCTCGTCATACGGTGTGGCGAACCAGAAAAAGCGGCGACGAAGTGCAAAGTCCAAGGCCTCGACCGACTGGTCGATCTCGTTCATCGTGCCGATGATGTAAAGGTC
Organism: Paenarthrobacter nitroguajacolicus; assembly: GCF_031455195.1. Taxonomy (GTDB): domain Bacteria; phylum Actinomycetota; class Actinomycetes; order Actinomycetales; family Micrococcaceae; genus Arthrobacter; species Arthrobacter nitroguajacolicus_D. Next base: position 757,035 of record NZ_JAVDSH010000001.1, read on the forward strand.
TCCCGGAATAGAGAAGAGGATCGGCTCACCTTTACTGCCTTCAGCGAACAATTCAAGTTCGATGTCCCTCTTGTCCCTTTCCATGGCACTGAACGCCTCGCCAAACATGGTGCTCAGGTCCGTTCGGTTGATCTCGTCGAGGATCAGTACATGCGGGAGTGCACGCGTCCCCGAATGCTCACGCTCAGTACGTATCCGCTCCACCAAACGCGGCAGCGCGCCGAGTTGGTATGTGGTGCCGCCGTCGGCGTCCAGCCGAAGCCCAACCATGAACTCCGCGTAACCGTAGGACGGATGCATCTGCAGACGCGTCACATGTTCGGCAACGGCCTGATCGACGACGTCGGAGCTACGGAAGTAGTCGCCAACGCCCCATCGCTGCAAAGCCGCGGTGCGGATCAGACTCTCAGCCAGCTTCCCCGCACGATAAGTCTTTCCGCTGCCGGGAGGCCCGTAGAAGACGATCTGCTTCTTGAACTCCAAGGCGAACGCCGGGTCCAGCGCTTCGTTGTCCCCGGACTTGGTCACAGGTCGCCAAATGGGCTCCAGGTCAGAGCTGTAATAGTCTCGACGGTCCTCATCCCAATCAGACAGCCGTTGCTTCAACGCCTGCCTGATTGAATACAATTTCTCGTCTTCACTGGCATCTGCATCACTGGTATCAAGTTCGCCGAACGCCTTCAGAACCAGCGCCTTGTGCTGGCTCGACGCGATCCGCTCGAAATACTTCGGATAGAGCAAGTGGCACACGACATGGCGCATCGCGTCGCTCTGGCGGTCCCCTTCCTCGGCGAACTGTGCGAAGCCCCATGGATTTTCGTGCAGAAGCGCGGCCCTATCTTCCGGCGGCTTCTGTTTCAGCCGCGAAACCAGGTCCATCAAGTAGCCCACGTGTAGGTCCTGACGGGTGTTGTAGTACTGCCCAGGGTGGGCAATCCATTGTTGCAGTGCCTGGTACGTCTCGCTATCGCTTCTCACATGGAGTTCTGGGTTATCAGGCCCGATGGTCTTGTTGATCATCTCCAGTTTCCGGGCCGGCCCGACCGATTGAGTGATCAAGTAGTACACCAGCAGGCACTCCGCGGCCAACAATCTGACCTCTACGGGGGCACCCTCAAGCTGCTGCTCCCATTTACTCTCGAACGTTCCGCCGCCCTCCTTACCCTCCAGAAGGTTGCCCCAGAACCTTGTGTTCAGCTCGTCGAGCCTGGCCTTGGACCAGGAATCCGGAAAGTCATCGGGATACAGTACAGAAGCATCACCATTCAACGAACGCTGGCGCCACTGCGCACATAACTCGTCGATCGGCCCGCGATCTTGTTCGGAGAAAACAGCCATGGCTCATCCTCTCATCGCGGGCCCTGTCAGCCCCCGTTGGGGAGAATCACACGGCAGGACGTGTCGCCAACTCCTTCATCAGCTTCAACCTGTGCTAAATCACGAATCGCACAAAGGCGCAACCCACCTCACAAATCGCGTCGTCGCGCCAAATATGACTAGAAATACAGGGGGATAATTGGGATGACAAAGTTGATAGTCCGTGAGGTTCTTGAAGACGTCGCCCCGTTGCCAAGCGAGCGAGGATCACACGGAGGACATTCTTGTAGCCACCATGTTCGGGGCGGAAAGGGCGGGGGCGCCCAGACTTCAATCGGCATTGGCTGCACTCGAACGTGATAAGCACTTCGAAACAAATAGCGAAGTACGCCGCGCCCATGAAGAAGCCCAACACTTTCTCTTGGAAGGAATCAACGAGCTCGTACCCGACTACCTCGATGAGTAATGACCGTCGGAACCGAGTTTCTGCTGACGTCCGAACGTGGCGGGCCGGTTACCCCCTTCCACGATTCCCACGGTGTACATTGCGAAGACACAGGCCAAGGACTGTTCTATCGAATGGGAACTGATGTTTGGGGGATTCACTGTTCATGTGATCATTGCGGGCGAATCAGTGCCGATTGACCGGTCGGTGTTCGTTGATCTCCTCGAGAACTCCGTAGTGAACGGGAGGGCGCCGTACATCCACGCTCTCGAGAAATCGAAGATCCAATACTCCGAGCTCTTGACGCTTGCCCGGAAAGCCGAGATCCCGCACCCACTGTTCTTCGCTCCCCCGGCCGTCGTCAAAGCACAATTGCGGACCAAAACGACAAAGCTCCTGCAAGGTGTTGCGCCCACCACGTTCACCGTGAACACACGGACGACCGTGAAGCTGCGCGATGTGGAACTGATCGTCAAGGACCTTCTCCGCAAGCAGGATCTGGCCCGGAAGCACGACCCCACACTCACCAAGAACAAGATCGTGGGACTTCTCAGGAAGCCCCGGCCGACCGTTCAGGAAGACGCGATGGCGCTGATCAAAGCGATCGGGCTCGACCGTGAAGCAATCCGCCAGGCCCGCAAGAAGGAAACAGCGCTGGAGCTGATCATCGAACGCCTCGAAGCCAACCAGATCCTCGTCTCCCGGAGCGTGAGAGGCTACATGCCCCAGCTCATCGAAGTTCACTTCAGCGGCATGACCGTGCGCGATTCGAAGGTGCCCTATATCTTTCTGACAGGTGGCGACCACGGCGACTTCCAAGAACCGGCCGGACGTCAGATCTTCACGGTCGTGCTGATGACCGTGCTTGTCGCCCGCGGAATCTTTGCTCCGGTCAGTTACGACGCGAACAGCACCGCCCCGGACGCGGGGCGGGAGTACGACATCGTCGGTGAGATCCTGATGCCCGCGGCCGAGCTCGAGAAAATCAGTTTCAAAGACCTTGATGCCGTCAAGACGATGGCCGACATGTTCAAGGTGACCCCGAGCGCTTTGACCGTAAGGGCCATGCGCCTCGGCAGGCTCACCCCACTGACCGCGGCCGGGTACCTACGCGAGCTCGAAGGGGAGTTTCGTGCCCGGAACAAGAAGACGCAGACGAACCAGCCGAAACCCGTCAATGCGATCCGCAAGTACAGCGGCCGTGAGCTGACCAGGCGGATGCTCCTCGCTGTCGAAGAACGCCGGCTTACCGCCCGAGAATTCTGCCGGGTCGTCTGCCTGAACCGGATCGGTCCCAGTGACATCGGCGAGCTGAAGGCAGCACTCCGATGAACGAGATGATGTACCTCATCGATAACAACGTGCTCTCCCACTTATCGCCGACGCAGCGAACAAGTGCCTTCTTCCACACACAGTGCCGGATCCCTTCCGAGGTCCTTCACGAAGCCGACGGGTACGCTGACGATGCACTCAAGGACGTCGAGTACCCAACCACAGCGAACGTGCTGGGCTTCCTCCGGACAGTCATGGCCACCGTGCATGAAGACGACACCGCGCTCGTGAACCTCTACGCAAACAAAGGTGCGGCGGACCCGTTGCTCATCGCGTGCGCCCTGGACGGGAATCAAGAGTCCGAGAAATGCCTGTTCGGCCCGACATGGATCATCGTGTCCAACGACAATGCTGTGCGAGCGAAAGCCTCAGATTTTGGTGTGGAATCGTGCACGCGAGAAGAATTCGCAGCCCGGACGGAGGGGGAATGGCACGATTGACTTCTGGGCTCCCGTCCTTACGGTTCGGGTATGCCAAACGTTCCGGCTGCACTAGTGCTCCGGTTCCTGTAAGAACCAGAGGACAGAAAAAATTCATCCCAGGGGAATTTGCATGAGCTGGGAAGTGGCTAGGCGAGTGTTTTACTCTGAGTTCCAGTCTGCGGGACTGCCCCGGTTTTCTTCCCGCTACTGCAGAAGAACATCCTGGACCGTCAGAGGTGACTCACCCGGCAAGACCTCCGGCTGGCCATCACAACCTGGATCGAGAGAACCTACCACCGACGGCGACGGCAACACCGGCTCGGAAAACTGACGCCCATCGAATATGAAACAATCAACCGGACCGCGCTCACAGCGGCCTAAGGGCCGGAGTCAACAAAAGCCCGGACAGTCCCTTCTCAGATACCCATCGTCCCGGTCGGGTTGTAGCTGCGGACTGCGGCAATTAGGACTGCCGACGCCAATCACGCACCCAGCACCCTAGTAAAACGCTGAATTCCGTGGACACCACTCGGCAGGCAAGGCGTCTGGCCCCGTCACAGCGACCTTGAACGGCGCCGTCGAGAAGCTGATGTCAGACTGTAGCTGACCGACCTCGCAGCTCGGAGATGACCGCTTTCTCATACGTGTTGAATGGACCGTCCACTGTCGCCACCTTACTGGCCGCGTCGAGGACGTCACTAAGATCCCCGCCCTCTGCATCGAGCCGCCGCCAGACTTCGTCAGAGTCAAGATCTACAATCCGGGCAAGCGCTTCATCCACTATCTGGTGACGTTCCTCGACCAGCCTCACCAAGTGACGCATAAGCAGTGCTTCGTCGTCGGAGATCTTGTTGTCAGCCATGACGACCATCCATGCGACCCAGAGCATCAGTTGCGGGTGACGACTCCGCTCGCTCAAGTTCTCGGCCAGTTCGATCACCCGCGCTTCGTTCCGGAAGACTGCCTGGGCGTGCCGCCCCGCGAGCAATGTCGTGTAGCGGTTAACTACCACCGCGAGCGGAATGCCCACGAGCGGGATGCCAATCTTGATGACATTTCGCTGCAGGAGGAACTTCCCGACGAAAGGCAGACCCTTTGCGGCGGAAAGGACCGGCCCTGAATAGAAACGCTTGATCACGGGCCGCACGAAGGCGGGTACTACTTTGACCACGCCCTCACGCACGACCTCCCCGCCCTTGATAGTGAAGGCCACCCGAATGAGTTTCCACATATCGTCGGGGTCGGACAGGTCGAGCGGGACCCGATAGAGGACGGCCACGTCATAAGCCAGCCGCAGCTGGAGCTGGGTGATGAACGCGACGTCGACCATGAGGGTTGCGACTGCGGCAGGAACAGTTGCCGGTGAGGCACCGCCGAGTGACCCCAAGGTGGCCACCACGACCGCCGAGTAGGCGCTGGCTGACAGACCCCCTTCCAGTGCCGCGTAGCGAGTCGCCATCTTGATCCTTTGATCTACGATGGCATCCGCAGGTACTCCCTCGTATAAATTCTGGAAGTACTCCCAGGTGGCCTTTTCCGTATAAGAGCTCAAGCCTTTGGAGATGAGCTTGGTGAACCATCCGCCCGACTTTATGTCGTCCGGGCTCAGCCCTGTAATGAACTGCCGCAGTTCTGCACGTTCATCCTCGACGACCTCTTGCTCGGCCTTGCTGGCGTCGTCGGTCTCGACAGCGTGCTCTATCCCGACCCCGTCATTCGGTGACACATGCATGCCAATCCTCCCCTGTTCGTTACGCATTGGCTGGGTTTACATATCCCGGACCATCTGAATGAAGTTGCATTTCGGGAGTGCGATACCAACACATCAAATGACCTTTCTCGTCCAGATGCAAAACGGAGTGCAATCTCCACAGCGTATTCGCCATTACCGGTCTGAACCGAAAGGTCAGCCGCCGTCCGGGCATCTGGGTACGATCAAGACCATGGATTGCATGGAAATACGCGATGAGCTTGTCAATGCAAAACCGAGCCCACCCCTGAAGCTCATGAAGATCGACGCGCCGGGTGTTTACGCTTGGTGGGACCTAAACGGCGCCCTCGCCTCGTTCTGGCCCAGCGGCTTTCCGGACGTAGATGCGGCCAAGCCACTGTATGTAGGCATCGCCAGAACGACTCTGGCCGAGCGCGCAGGCAAGATGCATCTGGAGAAGACCCGGATGTCCACAATCCGCCGTTCATTGGCGGCTTTGCTCGTAGATGAACTCGACCTGCTACGGGGTATCGCCGTGGACCCACGACGCCGGACCAAGTTTAGTCTGGCCACAGCAGCCGAGCCGCGCCTGACACACTGGATGATTACGCACCTGCGTACGACCTGGGTGCTCCATCCATCACCAGAAGAGGTTGAGAAGGAAATCATCGAGAAGCTCACTCCGCCTCTCAACCATGACCATGCAACAAAAGGCCCCTACGCAAAGCCACTTCAAGCACACAGAGACCGTTTGCTTATTCGGGTGACCACCAGTTAGCTGCCTTCAGCACGTTTCTCAGTATGCAAGTGCCAGGGCAAGGCCCGCAGCGGTGGCGGCTCATTACAGCTTCTCGCTCACTGCGCCAGGAACCCGTTGAAACTCGTCCCTCTTAGGTTGGAACCGGCCCGGGTTGCCGAACTTTCCCTGACCTCTTCGTCAATCTCCATTTTGAGGAGTAACAACTGACGGAGGAGCTCCTCTGCGACGATGCTGAGCGCGCGGTACTTTGCGGAATCATCAGCGGTGTCGCTTTGCGGGGTGGAGGTTGTGGCGGCATGCGCCGTTACATTTCGGTGAGTTGTCGCAAGCTTTATCCAAGCAGCCCGATCAATCCGCAACCTCGCCTCGATGTTGTCGCCCACAGCGTCGAAGACATCATTCAACTTTTGAGCGAAGGTCCGCTCGTTCTTGAGACCGACGAGCAGCTCGCTCCGCATCGCGGCACTACCGTTTCCCTCGAAGTGCAGTTTCAGCGCTTCACGGGCATCCTTGAATTCAGTCGCCTGCGCGCCCGTCCAGCGTCGCTTTTCTATTGCCCCGTCAAGATTCGCGTGGGCCCCCTCGACTGCAGAAATCAGACTCACGAAGCGGTGTTCCGAGTAAACGTCAGGTGACGGAAGGTTCACATACAACACATCTGCAATGGGCCACAACGATTGCCGTGCTTGCTGAAACCTGTTGACCAAAGTACCGGCCGGTCCGGACCGCTCCATCGAAACAGATTGCGACGAAGAGATTGGTTCTCGCAACGGCGCTTCCCACCTGGCATATTTCCATACGAACGTCTGACCGGAAGCTGTATGGATTCTTTGTTCGCGGGCGATCGAACGAACACCAGTCAGGCAACCGATGGCCTTGCGCGCAAGGAACTGAGCTTCATCCAGGAGGGTCAACGCCTGCCGAAGAGGCACCTCCGCCCCGAGGTCAATCGTCAGTAGTCGCGACTTCCGGTCAACGACGGCCGTAATTTCTGGAACGTCGACGCTGTTCATGAAGCCCGTGCCGATGACTTCCGCTTCAGAAGAGTTCGCGCCCATCCACTTCGCAAGATTCTGCACTCGGAGAGTTGCAGAACGAACCAGCGTTTGCTCTGACGTTGAGGTGGCCCCACCCCCAATCAAGGCGCCTACTCCGGTGTATCTGTCATAACGCTGGTCACCGTCCCGAACCACCTGAAAGCTGTGCTTCGTCCCCTCATGAGCCAATAGCAATACCTCGCGCCCGTCTGCGAGAACACCGGCAATGCTTCGCAACCCCCAATCCCGGTCGGGTCGAGTCGCCTCAATAGTCTCCACAAAAGGCAAATCCATTTCAGCGAAGTAAATACCCGGATAGCGGATGTTCGGAAATCGCGGATCCCAAAAATCACCGGCTTGACGTTCAAAGGGCGAAGACTCCCAAGGTGACTCGTGGTCAGTCACCGCTACTCCACAATCTCCAAGGGTGGCAGTCCAGCAACAATCTTGTTGGTCTCCAGAGACACCGTGACGATCCGCTTGATCAGGTCGATGATGTAGCGCGGGTCTCCGACTTCACGACAGTAATCGTTCGGATCGTTGGTGATCTGCGAATCCTTGTGCGTCGTCACCTGATAACGGTCCAGGATCCACTCGATGGCCGACTTGCCGTTGACCTGATAGTCCAACACATCGGCTGGGATCCCCTCCAGCGTGATGTTCGCGTTGCAGACAATCCGCGATCGGTCCTTCCGGGCTCCCCAAGACAACTTCTGCACGCGGTAGTAGTCGTACTGGCTCTCGACGTCGGCGGGCGGTTCTGTCCTGCGGACCTCGATCAGATCGGCCGGCGCCACAGTCTCGTAGTTCAGGTGCAACTCTGCTAGGGACCGGCCTGCCGAACTGAAGCCCCAAAAGTCCTTTACCTTCGGGATCCGCGGCAGCATCTTCATCAAGTCCGACTTATAAGTCTCCTTGTACGTCGGGCTGTGGAGCAGCCCATAGACGTAGTAGAAGATGTCTTCCTTGGTGATGGCCGCATCCTCATAGAAGGCGCCGTAGGTCGACAGTGTGTCATCCGTGATGTTCTCCCGACGCCGGTAACCCTCGATGATTACTTCGCCGTTCGCGGGGATAGCCAGCTCATCATCGGGGACGGGCTCGTATGTGTAGAGGGGGAACACTTGGACGGTCTGAGCCGTAGTATCTGGCAGAAGATTAGTGACTAACGGACTTCCCCCTCGACTGTTCGGACCCGGCCCGGGGTACGTGATTGCGATATTGTGAATGCCCTGTTTGGGAAATATCCTGTGCTGCTGGTAGATCATGTCGTTCATTTCGCGCCGAAAGTAAACGTACTGACGGCAGAACGGCCTGTAACGGGCGAGCGAAATGGACTGCGGGTCGTATACGTGCTCGACACCCCGAGCCCTGTCCGTCTGGAGCGATCTATTCCAGCTTATGTTCAAGGGGTCGAGCACCTGTTCTGGGAGACCGAGTTGGGAGTTGTAGAAGTCGATCATGCGCCCCATGTTGCTTTCTACCTGGTGTTTTGAGAAGTTATAGCACCAAGCATCGCGGTTGGTTTTGATACCGGCTGAAAACGTCGTGAAAATTGGCGCCGAATCGGTCTCACCCGTCCGCACCTTACGCCCCATCGGGGAGAATCGTCCAAACTTGTCATCTCTGTGGTTGATCCAGTCGGCAGACTCATTTGGCACCACCGCGACCCAATTTGTTCCTTCCAGGGAACCCTCAAGTGACAGAGTGTCAAGCTTCTGTTCCTTGGTCAATTGACCGCCGATGTCGGCGTAGTTGATGCTCACGGCGCCGACGTGCGACAAGTTCCGTATCAGAATACAAACCGCGATTTGCGATCGAGATCCCTCGCCGAAGACGTTCCCACCTTCCTGCCTCCGAACATCTCCGGAAGTCCTCGCGTTGCCGCGCAAATTATAGACAAAGATTCGACTGAATTCGCTAGCGAATGTTTTGCGAATCCCATCAGCCGACCTGCTATCGATGAAGGCACCAGCTGACACGAATGCGATGACTCCATTGCCCTTGATCCGGTTGGTGGCCCATCGGATACCGCGGATGTAGGAATCGTAGAGACTGTTCTTGTTCGTACCTGTCGAGAGTTTCGCGTAGGTGCCGGCTATGGAAGCGTCCAATGCCGGGTATTTCTGATTCTGATTGTTGTCGTTTGCACTCGTTTGCCCGGCGGAGTATGGCGGGTTCATGACGATCACGCGGATGTCTTGGTTCTTCTGTCGAACAACTCGTGCGTGGTTCTCCGGGAAGATTCCGGTGGCTTCCAACTGACCGTCGCTCTCGTTCAGCTGGAAGGTGTCGGTAAGAGCAATGCCGTCGAACGGCACGTAGCCGGTTTCGACACCTGCTGTGGCTGCCACTTCCGAGTAGACCGTCTCAATATTGATGGCGGCGATGTAGTAACTGAGCAGGACGATCTCGTTCGCGAACAACTCTTGGGTGTACTTGCGGTGCAGGTCCTCCGGCTTGATGAGCCCGGTCTGGAGCAAGCGGGTCAGGAACGTGCCCGTCCCAACGAAAGGCTCCAAGATGGAGACGCCCTCATCGGACAGTGTCTTGCCGAACTCCAGGCGCAGGGCTGCATCGGCCGAACGCAGGATGTAGTCGACAACCGGAACTGGTGTGAAGACGATGCCAAGCCTGTCAGCAACGCGGGGGAAAGCGTTGCGGAAGAAGTTGTCGTAGAGCTCTACGATGATGGCCTGCTTGGCTGCCGCATTATCGATCTTGGAGACTCGGGCACGGACCGAATCGTAGAACTTCTCCAGGCCTTTGCTTTCCCTCTCAAACACGGCGTTTGAACCAAGTGTGTCGAGTATGCTCTGCATGGCACGCGAGACGGGGTTGTGCTCGGTGAAGTTGGAATCAGCGAACATTGCGTCGAAAACCGGCTTGGTCACCAAGTGCTGGGCGAGCATCTCTACCGCCTGGGCGTCGTCAATTTCAGGGTTCAGATTCTCCCGGAGCCCAGCAACAAACCCGTCAAAAGCGTCGCGGTGGCTGGAGTCAGCATCTTCGAGCAAATCGTTGATCAGGTCGATGTGCTTCTTGGCAATGGAGGCAATGTCTTTGGACCAGTCCTCCCAGTACCAGCGGTTGCCGCACTTGTCCACGATCTTCGCGTAGACAGAGTCCTTCCACTCCTCCACCGGGAATGTCAGGGTCGTCTGCGTCCCTGGATCCAGGGGGGCCGGCCCAGGTTCCACATCCGGGCTGGGAGTCGGATCGATAACGGGATCCTTCTTCTTCGGCTTCAGGTCAATCTTGTCGACGATGATCGATTCCGGCGCCTTGTTATTCAGCTCGATCTGATTGATGGAAGAATCCATCCGCTCATCGTGCGCGCGCAGCGCCTGAAGGACCTGCCAGACCACCTTGTAGCGCTGGTTGTCTTTCAGAGCCTCAGAAGTGGACATGCCTTCCGGTATTGCAATCGGAAGGATGATATAGCCGAACTTCTTGACCTCACCGGTTTCGGAGTCGACGTGATTGCGCATGACCCGGCCGACGGCCTGGATGACGTCAACCATGGAGTTTCGTGGGTTCATGAACAGGACTGCGTCCAAGGACGGGACATCAACACCCTCTGTCAGGCAGCGCGCGTTGGTCAGGATCCGGCAGGTCGGCTGTTCCTTTTTCGGCCAGGACCCGTCGGCATTTCTGGGCGCAGTCCGGTCATCGACCAAGATGACGTCAGCATCAGCCTTCAGCCAGTCGAGCCTCTCCCCTCGACGAACAGCGTTAAAGCCGCCGTCGATGTGTTTGACCTCCACCCGCAGGTCATCCGTTGGATCATCGTTGGTGAGGTCTGTGAGGTGAAGGCGCGTCAGGTCCTGGAACTCTGCCTCGATTATTTGGGACGCCTTGATGGAACGGTTGAAAGCCACTGCCCGTCGCATGGGCTGCCAATCCTGGCCGAAGCCCTCCTGGAACTCACCAGCCCTCCGTTTTGCCAAACCGTTCCAGACGCCCACCAGCTTGGCAATATCATCGATATTCAGTTCACTGTTGCTGTCGGCCAGCTGATCCTGGAAAGTCGTCCGCACCTGAGTCTCGTCGACACCCAAAACGAGAACCTTATAATCGGTCAGGAGTTTCTGTTCGACAGCTTCACCGAACCCAATTCTGTAGAACACTGGCCCGTAGATCGACTGATCATCCATGGAGCACAGCTCCGCGTCCTTCTCGCGGGCGGCGTCCTTGGTGTTGTCGTTGAAGATCCTTGGCGTAGCCGTCATGTAGACACGCTTATTGCCGGAGATCCATTGGTTGTCGTGGACCTTCACGAAGTGCGATTCGCCGTCGCCGGCCAAGGTAGCGCCGGTGGTGCGGTGCGCCTCATCGCAAATGATGAGGTCGAAGTCGGGCAGGCCGGCCTGCTGGGCAGCCCTCACCGCATCAATGGACTGGTACGTGGAGAACACCACAGTCATGCCCTCGTCCAAGGACCGGGAGCTCATGGCTTCAATAAGCTTGGTGCCGTCGGTCGTGGCAGGGATCTGCAGATCGTGCAGCGCCACGTCGGTCAGATCAGTGTCTTTGACCCGGCCAACCTTGTTGTCAGAGCAGACCGCGTATGCGTGCATGGGCTGCTCGGTCTCGTCCGACCATTCCTTCAGCGACTGAGACATCAGCGCAAGGGACGGCACCATGAACAGGATCCGGGCATGACCGAGGTCTTCGGCGATCCGCTCGGCCAGCTTCAGCGACGTGAAGGTTTTTCCGGTGCCACAGGCCATGATCAGCTTGCCGCGGTCATTGGCCTCAAAGCCTTTTAGCGCCGCTTGGACGGCCTTGTGTTGGTGCGGGCGCAGTTGCTTCTTGTCGAACAACTTTGGCGTGGTAGGTGCGGTCAGGTCGTACGTCGACCAGTCAATGTTTGAGTGTCGAAAGTCGCCCAGTCCGATCCGCTGCACCGGCACGTGCCGGTTCTCGAGCATCTCCAGCGCGTTGTTCGACCAGTCACCCTCTGTGGTATCGACCACGACCGCGTTCGTGAAGGGCTTCTTCGAAGACGCTGACAGGAAGGAGTCGATATCGTGCTTTTGGATCCTGTAGTCAGGGGCGTAGAACTTCACTTGGATAGCAGTCAGGCCGCCGTCGGTACGGGCCGCGACCAGATCGATGCCGTTGTCCTTATTGGTGAAGTTGGCTGGACGTTCGGGCCAGTCCCGCCACAGCCAAACGTCCGTGTACTGAGGTGCGTGGACCCCGTCGTTCCTTAGATACTGCTCGACCAACTGTTCGAGGTAGCTGCCCTTCATCCGCTCGGAATCCGAAAGGCTACGGTAGGTGGCAAGCAGCTCGTCAAACGTAGTGGTCACAGTTTTCCCCAGGATGGTGCGGACAATAACAGAGGAAGATCCTCAGGACTCGTCTGATTCTATGTGGACGCCGCACACCTTACGGAATGACAGGCGGAGGGAACCACGATCGAAAAGGAACACTGAAATCAAGTCCGTGCCCCACCATCGACGCTGAGTAATATGTTGCCTCCTTGACGGCGTACCCGGATCGGCGTGTTGACCTGCAGCTTCACACTGACGACGGGCGTAGCCTTGGCCTGTTTGATTCGTGGGGCTTCAGAACAGTGGATGGAAGCGTCTCGGCTACCTGCGAAGCCCGTATCGGCAAAGGCGGCGTGCTGGAGTTCGCACCGCCGGAGTGGCTGTCGCCTGGCTTCTGGGAGAACTACTACGACGGTGACCAGGAAGCCGCGAAGATCGTGCAGACCGAACTCAGCAAGATCGCCGCCTTCCCGCTCGAACCCAGAATCTCCGATCTCACAGCACCATGACTTTACTGGAACTCCAGGCAGCGGCTGACCAAGTAACCACAGTACAAGCTACTGATCCATGGAAAGCCCAGATGCTGGTGCTGCTGCACTTCATCAAAGAACTCCAGACACCAGCTCAATTGCAGTCTGTGCTGCACACTGCGGACGCCCACTGGAACTTGGGCAAAGGCACGCCGTTAACCCTGGAAACAGCCAAAAGTGAGTTTTGGGCGTCCCTGAATGAGTCCGAAACAGACACTCGCTTGGATAGCCACGACACCAGATTCGACCGTGCCCTTCCGTACGTTCTTGAACCCTTAGGCGCTGACGAGGACTACAGGTCAGATATTGGAGACTGGTTCGCCGGTGTTGTGTGGGACATCCGCTGACATCACCTGCGATGTGCGAACAGGGCAGTCACTCCGGGAGGTCACCAGCAGCAATATGCTCCGCAGTCAGTTTGTACGCCTCAGAGATGTAATCCTCGACGTCTGTGGCGCCGATGCGCCAAACGTTCCGGCCGCCGACCTGGATCCCGCGGAGATCCCCGGTCCTCGGCAGTGCCCTGACCTGGCTCGCTGAGACGTTCAGTTCCTCGGCTACTTGCTCAATAGTCAGGAACCGATGCTTCTTGATCTCATCGGACATCCATCCATCCTAGAACGGGCAGAATCTGTCCTGTGCTGCTGGATCGGGACTGCGAACCACCGTTGCCAACGCTCGAATAGCCTCCAAAGTAACCATCCATCGTGCGCCAGAGACGACCGAGCGCCATGGACTTTGCACTGCCGTGGGTTATGTTTGCGCTGAAAGCCGTGAAACACCAAGGGAGATTTTCGTGCTGAGAACCAACCTGGCTCGCAAGATCACGGCTGGCGCTGCGGCTGTGCTATTCGTTGCGGCAATGCCGGCTTGCAGTATCAAAATTCTTCCCCGACCTACCGCTACTGAACTTGCTGGCGTGTGGGTCAATGGAGAAACCCGCCTCACCCTGATGAGCGACAGAACCTTCACCTTGAAGAATGCCCCGACATATACCGATCCTTTTGGAGATCAAAACTGGCGGACGGAAAGCCCGGACACCTATGACTTGGCCGGAAATTGCCCCGTGAAACATTCGGTGTGGTTCTGTCCCCAACTACCGGAAGCAGGACAACCCTGAGCCTCGATCAATCGTCCGGTGAGTGGGTGCTGTTTTTCGGCATCGACCCCGGCAGCGGTGACCCGCGGTGTTCCGATCTCGTGCGCGAGGGATCCAAAAGCACGCCACGGAAACCCAAAGACTGCATCATCTATTGATGCTCGCAGCACCCAGAACCATCAATCAACAGCCCAATGACATGACGCCTGACGGCCCTGGTGGTCAACGCTACTGACGGCAGCGTGGGCAGCGGTTTCAATGAAGTCCTTCGATCCACAGGCCGCGAAGTACCAACACGGATGTGGATCGCGAACGGATGGCAGCGGTTGAACGGCTGGGTTGCTACAGGCTTTACTGCACTGATGTACCGGATGATGCTGAACCCCGGTTGACTGCCAAGTACGAGAAGCGAGTCCGGCCCGCAAAGGAACTGCCCCGCCCAAAGCCGGTTTGTGTCGTACACGGGATCCAGCTTCCCGCCACCGGGGTCTGCGACGACTGCGCATAGGTCTTCACAGGCATCTCTGGAAGTGCTTGATGCCCTAACAAGTCGGGAAAGACAGTGCACCTAAGACCTACGGCCTACCCACAAACTCCAATGAATCCCACCATCGGTGGTGGGACCACCAGATGCTGACCGCTCACATTGAGCCGCCCCAGCCACGAACCCCCCGGACCTATAACCTTGCAACGGGTGGGCTGTGAGCTCATATTCAATTTGGGTGGCCACCATAGGCAGCGATCTCTGTCGAAGTGGGCGTATGGACCACCCGTGATACCGAGAATAGAAGGCGGAATAAGTGACTGCGATGGATGGTAGGTCAGGTTCGGTAATCCCCCGCTTGTTGGAAGAAATCTCCTGGGAATCCGCGGTCGGATATCGACAGGGCGGACGAGGCCGGGAAAACGTGCTGAGCGCCGAGGTGCTTCTTGCGTTGGACCATCTACCCCGCCGAAGTTTTCTGGGAGCGGTCATCGATGCAGCCCATGGTGCCGATGTTGCGAGAAGTTTGCTATCCAAGACCATCGAGGCAGCCACGTTGGATTTCCTCCCTGGCGATCTCCCGCTAGCGCCTCCAGGAGTCCGCAGCCAAATAGACGTTCAACCGGATGCTCTTCTCACGACAGAAGACACGTTTACATTGGTGGAAGCCAAACGCATTCGGAGAAGTGCTTTCCAGCCGCACCAAATTGCAAGAGAGTATGTGGCCACCCTCCTGCACGCGGGAACCCGAACGCCAATGATCTTCCTGCTGGGCGTTGAACCTCCGGTTCACGTCAAAGGACGGGGACGGGTGAGCCTCGAAGAGGCCGTCGATGCAGAACTCACCAAGGTTTTGTCGCAGTGTGGCGACCACGGGCTCGATCACGACTGGATGCTCGATAAGGTTCCCGAGGTTTTCTGCTGGATTTCTTGGAAAGACTTCCATGAAGTTATCTGCAGACAGACGGCCGCGGTCTCAACATCGGATCCGTCTGTAGACGCCTCCATTCAACGACTCGCCGCTTCCATAAGTTCGGCAATTGACTGGCACTCCTAAAGCCCGTTTGGGGCACCGGGGTCTAGCCGGGGCCCGTGCTGCTTACAGCGTCTTCGGGTGGTTGCTGACGGATTGAGTGTCTTTGTCACAGCTGAACCGAGTGACCGGCTGCCTAGCCTTCACACTCCACGCAGTACTCGCGGCCATCCTTTTCGCGTGCAAACCAGGTCAGCGAAGAAGTCCTCGAACTCGTCGCGCGAGAGCGTGCCACCAACTCCAACCTGTGCAAAATCGGGGACCGCACATACGCATGACCCACCTCACAAATAGCGCCGTTCACACCAGACAACGCAGTGGGATGGGTGCTTACTACGTCGCGCTCAGCAAGCCGCGCGTCGAAACTCACCTCGCGGGATGACCCCGCCATGCGAGCCATTCGTGCACGACGAAGATAAGCCTGGACCCCGAGCCAGTGACAACATCACAAATCTCCACATTCTCGGCCGCCTATGACCCCAAGAGGTCGAAATAGGCGCTACCTGGATTCCAATCAATTGGATGTAGCAGTGTCCCCGCCGACGGATTGAGCGCGCTATACATCATCCCGTCGCCCGCATAAATGCCCACGTGCCCCCAGTTGTATGGGCCCTGCGGGTTTTGAACCACAAGGTCTCCGACTTGTGGACTATCGGTCATTCGCCCGACCCGCCACTGTTCCACTCGCGGAAGTTCGATTCCAACCTGCCGATAGATCCACTGCACGAATCCCGAGCAATCCCAGGCCTTAAATGCCGTTCCACCCCAGACGTAAGCACCGCCCAAGCCTGCCCGGGTAACGCGCAAAATGTCCTGGCGGATCTGAGACAAGCCCTCGGCGGAGACCGGATATGGCCCGGCGCTTTCCGCCGGACTGCACATCGGGACTGTGGTGACGACCTGGAGCAGATCAACGATGGCTGTAGCCTGTGATTCCCATCGAGCATAAAGCTCTGGAAACGCCGAAACCTGGACAGCTTGGGCTGCCTGGCCCTTGCTCATTCTGGACCAGCCTGGCACATCCAGCAAGCCTCGCGGACTGCCTTGATTCGGCCCAGATGGCCCTCCATAGAATGCCCGTGCGTTGTAAGAAAGATCCATCAGCTGTGCAACGGTTCCCCATCCAGCCGCCGGCCGCTGCTGTGCCGAACCTACTGAGTCGTGGTCATTCCCAACCCCGTCATGAGGAAACTGAAACGATGCAGGGACATTCGCGTTAGCCAGCATCCGGAGGGTCGACTCTTGGAGAGACATCATAATGGCGATCACCATCGCCTCCCGAGGAACGCCAAGCTGCTTCCCGACGGAAATATACCCCTGTGCCACAGCAATCTGCCCCGCGGAGAGTCCAACGGCTTGACCATCCGGACGAGATCCACCGTTCTCGAGGACGCTTTGTGTGACAGCGCCGCTGCTTGAGACACACCCGACAGGTGATTCCGGCTTGTCACCCGTCAAGGCCAAAACGCCGGCGCCGAAGACAGCACTCAGGGCGAGCACGATGACGAGGGCGACGGCGGTCGCAGCCCTTACCATCGTTCGGCGTCTGACTAGGGCCATCGCCAAAGCCGGATGCGGCATCAGTAGACGATCCGGCTGGTCGAGGCATAGAACCCGACCATTTGGCATCGGTCAGGCGGGGCGGTCGCTGCCGGCGGGCAATTAGCCATGACACTGACGGGCGCTGTGTATGAATTGGTGCTACTGACTGTCTGGTCAACGACCTTGAGCCGAACCGTGCAGACATGAAGCCCCACCCACGGAGCCGGGCGTTCGCGAACTTTTACGAGCTCGTCGTCGCATGCCATGGATTCGAACGTCGCTGCCCTGTAGGCACCTTGGCCCGCAAGCGAAGCGAAGGACCCTGCGTTTATGCCCGTTGCCTCAAACTCCTGGACCAGGACGGCCAACGGATTTGATCCGTCAGGGAGGACGAACCACCAACCTCGAATTCGCGCGTACACATCCGAATAGGACGAACTTCGGGTGTCCCAGCTATAGATTGCCACGGCGGCCGCGGAAGCAAGCGCCCGATAGTCGGCCGTGACCGGCGGATTGGACGCCGGCACCTTGGCGAGCGGAGCAGACTTCGTTGGTTTCGCTATAGTAGTCGGGGAAATGCTCGGCAGATCCCGCGGCGTCGAAGACTCTGCCGACGGGACACCCGCCCCTTTCGTAGATGGGGACTCCCGCGGTGCCACCAGGACGAGAATGAGGGCGCCTAGGATGGCCGCCAGTGCTAGGCCGAACACCCACCGACGAGTTGTTCGCCTGCGCCAAAGGGATTCCACGATGCTTGCCTCCTAGCCTGTTCATGCTCAGCTCGCCAATGAGCAACGTGACTCATACAGCCGAAGTCATGGAACTGCGGATGATTCGCCATGCCGTCTGATACAGACGACGAGCAGTGCCAATTTGCACTGCCACATACCGATCAGTGACTTTGAACTTCTCGGCGACCGCGGCTATAGCAGCTTGTCGATCGACGCCGTGATGTTCGGGCAAAACGATCCCTTCGGCCACTCCCCGCAGCAGCGGACTCGGCAAACAAGCAACGGCGTGCCGGCACAGACCAGGCATGTCGTGCACAGCTTCTACATCCAACGCTTGGCTTATCGTCTTTGCAGTCTGCCGAACCGCCGCGACTGCATTCCACCGGCGCCGGTCTTGCGGCGACGGAGGGGCATACCGTCGAGGCTCGCTAAGACTGCCCACTGCCAGGCGCCAAACCGGAGTCGACACCGCGGCACGGGTCAGCCCGAGCACCATGTGTGCCCATTCTTGATCGATGATCTCCTCGGCATCCCCATAATCGCGGGACACGACCAGCACGGTTAGCCGCCGAAGTATCTCCGAACTCTCACCTTCCCCCGGATCAATAAGCAGCGGAAGCGTCTTGTGGCCGAGTTCCCTGCGGACGTGCGCGGCGCAGACATTCCCGGCGACTCCTTGCACCCACGCCTCGAACGGAACTCCAGGGACCTGCCGGTAGTTTCCGCGTGCCACCCCGTCCCAGACAGCCATCCTGATGTCTTGCAGGACATCGTCCACATCGCACGAGCGGCCGATCCGAGCCAAGTGCGAGATGACGTAGCGACGCACGCCTTCAACCGCTCCCATCATTTGGTCGACGGAAACTCGCAGGGTCGGTGTCACCGGACTCAGTAGCGAAGTATCCACCGGGGATGAGTTCTCTATTTCAGCGTTGCCCGCCAGGTGTTCCAGGCTCATGGCTCTCACCGCTTCGACTAACGGATTCGAATATCTTCAGCGTCACCAGACGGGGCGACACGACGTGGCAGTAACGATCCCGACCACAACACAAGCTTCTTTAAATTATTGTCAAAGATAATTAAAGTATCGTCAAGACCCAAGTTCTTACTTTTTGCATGTTGTTCAGTAAGAATGAAGCCATGCCACGGATCACGCAGCCTCACGACGACGCCTGGTCGCCCGACGTTGAAGACGCTGTGGCGACGTTCGGGAACCGCTCACGGAATGAGATTCTGAGGTTCCTGACGGCAAACGGTCCAGCGTCCAGGGGGGACATCGTCGCTGCGGTCAGCGCCGGCGAACCCAGCGTCGCCAAACACCTCATAGCCCTTGAACAGGTCGGCGCCATTGAGGTCGATGTGGAGGCCGGACGGCGCCACGGCCGGTCTCCTCGCTACTCGGCGAATCCTGCCCGCATCAAGGAGTTGCTGGACGCCCATCTCCGGTATGTCTTGGAGGAGTAGCCGCGGCACGCTCCCCGTTCGGGTGCAAGTCGATGTCTTTGTTCAGATACTCGGAGATTGCGCGAAGTGTCTCCGGCGAGACGTCCCCGAGCGTCCTAGCAGCGAATGACTTCACCCGGGCTGCCCTCAGAGACTTCACAAACTCCAACTGCGAGTCGATCCGTTCGGGAACGTCGCCTTCGACGCCGTTCAGCAAATAGGAGGGATTGACGTCGAACATCTCGCAGATAGCGGCGAGCAGCTGCGGATCACTGACGAGGCGTCCAGTCCCGTCCTTCATGTAAAACCATCTGGCCCTGGAGATCTTGACGCCCCGAGCCTGGAGGCCGGCTTCAACCTCCCTAAAAGTGACCGGTGATCCCCTCTCGGCCACAACGACGTCGAGCAGCAGGTTTAGCCGACGGGCGAGGGTCGCCTGTGGTGACAACTCGCCGTTGCGGCTGGCGTCTTTTGCCGACATGTTCCACCCTTTCAACGGCCTCGTTTGATTTGAGATGCTGCCTCGTTGCCATCAGTATTCCGCGACCACCGAGACTAGACAATCAACTGCACGTTGAATCTTTTACACCACCTACATGAGGCGTATCCTGATGCTGTAGACCCGTCTACACCCAGCATCCTCCACAATCCTGAGCCGTGGTTTGAATGTCGACATCCATCTTGATGAACCGCACACGGAGCCAGATTCTTCGCTTCCTCATCAGAAGTGGGCCGTCGACCCCTGGCGTCTTGGCATCAGCGCTTCAAGCTTCTCGGACGACGGTTCGGCGTCATCTCCTCGTCCTTGAGGCGGCTGGTTACATTCAGGCTTTGGCCGACGAGCGTTACTCCGCTCAAGCCTCATTCGTCGAGTGTCAGCTCATTGACCTAGCGGCCCAGTACTCAGTGCAAATGCCTCCTACGACTGCGATCCCGCTTATTCAGGACTAGAGCCAGCCAGCGGGAGCCCGTAGAACCACTCCTCGACCGATCGCTCCCACTTTTCGGAGTCGACATTCCACTCCAGAGAGTGGCCCACAGATTCAAACTCCACCAATCTGACTAGGTCCGGCCTCAGACTGGCAGCTTTCCTGGATGCTTCGAAGGGCGTTGTGTCGTCTTTCTCTCCGTGGAGTACGAGGACCGGTTTGTCCAGTTCAGTTGCTCGCGCCAGCCAGTCCAGGGAATCGAGACAAATCGGCTCAGCAAGGCCGGTCACCCACCGGAGGGGTTTGGACCGAAGAATAGTGAAGCCCAAGTGCACAAGTGGCCTAGGAAGTCCCGCCGTCTTGGCGTTCGCAGCCAGGGTCGTTCGCCAGTCGAAGACTGGCGCGTCGAGAACCATCCCGGCTATTCGTGACGAACCCTGTGACAGGGCCGCGGCTTGAAGGGCGATGGCAGCCCCGAGCGACCACCCAAAAAGGACGATACGTTCGGCGCCATTTGAGATGGCATAGTTGATGCCGGCCTCGACGTCGCGCCACTCGCCTTGGCCGAGGTTGTAGCGGCCATCGTGCGACGGCGGTGCGTCGCCGTCGTTGCGGAACGAGACTACCAGCGACCTCAGGCCCAGGCGTCTTGCGACCGGTATGCCGCGAAGTGTCCCGGCTCTTTTACCGCCCATGCCATGGATGTGGATGGCCCATCCGCCGGATACATTGACGCCAGCGGGCGGATCAAATCTCCACGCTGGGGCGACACCGTTGGCGACTGGAATCTCAACGTCTTGGTACCGCAAACCAAGCTGCTCCGGTTTCGAGTAGACGTACCCACTCCAGATACCTGCCTTGGCTTGTTCAAGGTCCCCCGAGTCCACTCGCTCAACTACCCGGACTACTGAGTTTCGGTCAGGGTGGGAGCCAACGACCGGCCCGAGGCATGCGTGGCCCGTCCCCTGCTCAAACCACAGGCTGTATCGTCCAGGCGCTCTCGTTTGTGCCGTAGCGGGGAGTTCGATCTCTAGGGATCCGTCCCCGTTGGTGTGCAAAGCCCGAACTTCCAGACCTTCACGGCGGCTGTATTTTGGCACTACGACGTGACGAGCGAAGGATGCTGCACCGGAGACGCCTGCAAGCAAAGCCCCGGATGCAGCAAGAACTCCAACCTTTAGAGCTCTACGACTCTTCGCTGTCGGCATCGTCCACCCCCTTGCCCCACTTGCGTTCGTCAATCACCTGGCGGAGCCTCACCAGGGTTTCCGAAGAAATCCCCTGCAACTGACGAGCGGCGAAGTTCCGCACACGTGACTCACGAAGGGTACGGAGAAGTTCCAGCTGAGTGTCTACAAGCTTTGGTATCTCCCCAGCATCGTCCAAGAGGTAATCACGGTCCACTCCAAAGAACTCTGCAAGATTCCGAAGCAGCACGGGATCGGTCGCCAACGAACTGTCCCCGCTGCGCATGTAGGCCCAGCGGGAGCGGGAAACCGGCGTTCCACGCTGACTCATATGCCGATTGATCTCGGGGTAGGTCAATGCCTCCGATCCCTCGGCCTCGTAGAGGTCAAGTAGGAGATTGAGTTTTCGTGCCAATCTGGTCTGTGGGGTCTCGGGGGAACTGGCATCATCCGTCATATCGCCTGCTCCCCCTTCCGTCGACGAACTGGAACTTGGCGCACGATCGGCCCCGCCAGGTAGTTCTCAGCTGCGTTCAAGACATTGAGGTCGTGGATGTCCAAGGAGCTGCCTAAACCGGGCTCTACTAACAGTGCGTCCTGCACTTCAACAAGCATCCTATGGAGTCTTTGGGCCTGGTCCTGATGGCTGATCAGTTCGGTGTCTCGCACGAGTCGAACGTTTTGCCGTTTCTTTGTTGTGTTTTCCCAGATTTTCGTTAGGTCTCTAACCAGCTCCGCCTCAGTCGCGGACCGTTTACGGCGGAGAATTCGACGCGCCACGGGTGGGATGGCCAGACCTACGCACAGGAAAGTCATGGCGGCAACGACCGCCGCATCATAAATGGGCGAGACCGCACGCATAGCATCCAGGCGTCCTTGCAAATGCAGAACATCCATGGCCAGCACAAGCAGCACAAGGAGAACGGCAAAACTACAACCAACCCCGATACTCGTAAATGCCATGCGGAAGTAGGGCCTCAACATGTCGCCGCGAAATCGGAAACAGGTAACACCCGTAACGCTGACCACGTAGCCGATGTAAACGAACTGGATCGATGAGTAGAGGGCAGCGGGCCACTGCCCACCGTAATCCACCATGAAACGAGTGGAACTGCCTTCGGTAACGACGGCGCTGAAGCTGGCTGCAAGGCCCACAATTACCGCGGCCAAGAGAACTAAGCCAGCAGTGTCTCGTTTCTCGACCTTCTCGTCCGGTTTAGCCGCCCGGATGATAGCTATCGAGAGAAAGTAGATGCCCACGACCATAGATATGTTGGACAACAGGTCCACGAAGTTACGACCGCCCAGGACAGAATCAAAGCCCAAGTAGACCTGATCTATGTTGAGCGTCAGTGCGACTGCGATCGTGATGGCGGCCGTCAGCACGCTGTGATCGCGCCGTCTCCTGAACCCAGGCAACAGGCAAACGACGAGTAGCCAAATCATAGCTGCGGCGACTGTCTGGATCATTCGAAGACCTTCTCGAACGATCGCGGCTCCCTGGCACTGTTTCGGATTGCTGCAGCGAAGAGATCTGCCAGCGATTCCGCAGCGGCTTCCAAGTCGTCAGTGAAGCTGCTTCTGGCCAACACACGAGATACCAGACCCGCCGGAAGGTTCGGGAAGAGGACCCCTATGTAGTCGGCCGGCACGACAAGTTCGTCATGCCTCAAGACCATGTGCCCTAGTTCGTGCAGGACGAACTGTTGTCGATGAAGTCCAGAAGGGCTGATTGCGTGCAAGATAATCTCAACGTCTTCGGTGGAGAGCCACAGGCCGCAAATCGACCCACCATTCAGAGCCCCGGCAGGTTCGATCTGTATTGGACGATGCCGAAGACGCTCGACGACTTCGACGAGGCTATCTAGGTTCAAATGAGTAGGAAGCGTCAGAGAATCGAAGGCACTCACTGCGCGTTCGGCAGGCGATTGTCCTGTGGGATATGTGTTGTTGTTCATGTGCATCCCCAGTGATGCGTCAACCTAAGTTCGTTGGTGGCTCAACGCGAATGTTGCTAGCAGAGCACTCGAACCCTCAAGTCCATTGAACGCCCGCGCTCTGGACATGTCCAGAGCTCTTTTGGTTCGTAACGATCTCTACCATCTGGATGAAGTGTTCCAGATCTCAAGCTCGTCCAGGCATGTGGTGCAACTTCTACCAGATTGCGTCACAGGTCTGACGTCAGGACCACTTATCGTGAGTGGTTATGGCGGTCAGAAGAGGCTCCCCACTCAAAGGATCTATCTCGTATCGTTGAACCGGAGCAAAAACCGCATTCGCGAAGGCCAGATATGCAAGTGGCTCACCAACGACCCCATCAGAGCGGTTTGCACTTAGTAGGCCCTGGCCAACCTCGATTGTGTCTTTCATTCCCGGAATGAGTTTTAAGAGGCTCACAAGCGGAGATTTAACGACGCGCTGAACTCGAGCCTCTCGCAGATATTCGACCATCTGCTCCGTGAGCTCTCGGATCTCGTCTCCCAGTTCGTCCTGGGCCCGAAGCCTTTTGACCGGGTCTTCAATCTCTGCTATTTCTTGCACACGACGTTCCATGGAACGCCTGAACCGAGGCAAAAGATCACCGTGGCGCCGACGGAATCGTACGATGTCGTCCACGTCCATTGGTTGCTCTGGGACAGGGAGGAGACGCTCCAAAACTATGGACCTGACCTCACCAATCTGCACTTCACCCTCCACGCGTAGACGCACGTTGCCCGGTTCTCCCCTACGATCCAGTGGTTTCAAACCAGACAAAAGTGCCTGGGTCATTCCAGGTTGATCTGTGACAGGAACCCAGCGTTCATGCTGCGGAAGAGCCCCTCGGCTCCATCCCGTCGGTCCTGCGTTCTCACATAGATTCATAGCAAGGGCAGCCATGAACTCAGCAGCTGTCGCAGTTTCCACCAACACCCATTGAGAATTTTCTTCCCTCGCTAGACCCCGCGTGACCAGTAAGTTGAGTCCGAGTCCATAGACCATCATTTTGTCGATGTGAACCCTGGTTATCGAGCCCATGCGGAAGGCATTCCGTCGTTTCTCCAACTCGATTGGGTCCTGCAAACCCAGAAACGAATCAAAATGGTCTGGGAAGTTGCCCCCTGCTTCAAGAGGCGAGACCTGGTAGACCAACTCATTACGTATTAGTTCGCGTGTCACGTCATCATGGAGAGCCGGCTGGTCAAGGAAGCTTGATGGAGTGATCGTGGCAACTGAATCCCAATACAGCAGCGTCCTGGTCCACCAAGCACTGCGTGGGACGCCGATGTGAGGAAAATAAAGAGCACCCTGCATGAGGCAAGCGTACGTTGTCCAGCGGTGGAAGACGCGAATGGCGTCACCCCCATGTGGCACGCAAGAACGGCTGCGGCCGACTACTCGACTCCAAGTCGAAGGGGCCGCCCGGGTCCAGACAGCCATAACCTCTACCCAAGCACTTGTCGAGTCTGTGCGTTCCGTTCGCAGTTGCTGAAGTCGAGAAGAATTATCGACCTGAGTGCGTCATGACAGAGCGAATGAACTTGGGACATTGGTGTTCGATCCCTGCAGTCCTCCGCTCCGCCTAAAGTTGAGGCTGCGGGTCCTCCGGCCAATCGTCGAAGAAAGCGACAAACGGGCCTAGGTCGGTGTAATCAAGCACAGACGGCCAGGTGTCACGAAAAGATCGGACGCTCTTGACCATTTGTCCTCCAAGGTAGCTGGAACCGAGTAGGGATAGATAACGAGTGATCGCGTCATCAGCAAGGAATTCAGAGATTGCTAAGCATTCGGGTTCTCTCTTCCATATGTAATCACTTCACCGTCACTAGTCGAGTCGTAGACACCTCCGAGCGCCACCTGTGACCTCCAGCGAACGTTACAAATCAGCACACCGAGTCACATCATCCGATCATGTCCTTCCTCGGAGTTGCGGACATGGACCGTCAAATGACTTACAAGATCGGACCGCCATGGACTTGGAATTCTTCGAACCTGCCGAAGCTGCTGCACTCATGCGATGCAGCGAGGGATGGCTGCGCGACGGCGCTGCCGCGGGACGCTTCCCTCACGCCTGCTGGGGCAAAGGAAAAATCGTCTTTACCTCTGAGCACATCGCAGAGATCGCCAGGATTAGTGAGATATTGCCAAGCTCCCACGCGGCACCCGACGTCCGTGAGCGAAGCAACGCCAACGCTCGGCTCATTGGGACGAGAGCCCGCAACCGGATGGCTTCCTAGGACACCCAAGAAGCAACGGCGTCAGCGCATGAACGCCGATACTGACCGCTCCGTGGCATCCGCCCCAGCCTGCAGCGCTTCCGGCATGAGGTGCCCATAAACGCCCTCAGTCGTCCGAGTCGATGCGTGCCCCAACCGACGCGAGATCGTGAAGAGCGGCACACCGTCCTGAATCAACCACGAGGCATGGGTGTGCCGTAGGTCGTGAATGCGCGGATTCTTACGCAGGCCGCGATCCTGGGCTGCTTTCACCGCTGGCATCCAATAGTGATGCCAGAACAGCTTGTGCACGATCCGCTCCCCTTTGGGGGTGGTGAAAAGCAGGTCGCTGCTCGGGCGACCAACCACCAAGGGAATCAACAGCTCCACGAGGGCAGGATTCAACCCTATGCTCCGTTTGCCGGCGCCGGTCTTTGTCGGTCCAATGTAGAACTGGTTCTGCCCATCCCGTTTCCACGCCTTGTTAATGCGGGCTGTCGCCGGCTTGCCCAACAAATCGATATCCGCAACGGTCAGCGCCGTGGCCTCTCCGAATCGCGTCCCCGTCATGACCAGGAAGTTGGTGAAGTCCCGGTACCGCTCCCCCATGCCGTCCATGATCAGGCCGAACTCCGCATGGGTGAGGAACATCATTTCGTCCTCGGCCTTCTCGACGCTCGGCAGCTGCACGCCCCGGCAAGGATTGCGCGTGATGTAACCCAGCATCTCCGCGGTATTCATCGACGCAGAGATCAGCCCGTGCACGTTCTTGATCGTCTTCGGTGAGCGGCCCTTGGCCATCATCGACTTCACCCAATAGGCAATCATCCGGTAATCCAGCTTGTCGACGGGAACGTGCCCGATCACCTTCTGCACATGAAGATCAA
Source organism: Paenarthrobacter nitroguajacolicus (assembly GCF_031455195.1). Taxonomy (GTDB): domain Bacteria; phylum Actinomycetota; class Actinomycetes; order Actinomycetales; family Micrococcaceae; genus Arthrobacter; species Arthrobacter nitroguajacolicus_D. The sequence goes on from NZ_JAVDSH010000001.1 coordinate 783,399, forward strand.
GCATCGTCTGATACGTCTTGACGGTCCCGCTGGACGGTCGGATCAGGAGGTCGATGTGCTCCTGAATTACTTCCCCAACCGTGGGTATATTCGCGCGGTTGTCCAGCAGTGCCTGCTGCGCGATTTCGAAGGACTGACCGTTCGCATCCAGTAACCGCTTGAGCGTTTCAGCCTCATGCGCGGAGTCGACAGTAATGCCCTGCTGCTTCCGGATCTTGGGGTCGCGCCAGACCACCATGAAGGACGAAGAGCCGTCCTTTTTGACGCGTTTCCGGATACTAGCCACATAAAAATGCTAGTTCCGTGTCAACAGATTTGGGGGTTTTGTCAACAGTCAGGGGCCATATAGGCCCCTGACCTGCGACAATACAGTGCCCGAGGTGGGACTCGAACCCACACACCTTTCGATACTGCATTTTGAGTGCAGCGCGTCTGCCAATTCCGCCACTCGGGCGCGGATTACCGGGAAGTTAAATCCCGCTGACTGCTCACTTCTGTGAGCAACGCGATCCTTTCCCAGCACGCGAAATTACTATACATGCAGATAGGCTGATTCAAAGAACCGGGCGCGCTGATGCAACAAAAACCAGCCATCAAAGAGTCCACACTAAGATGGACATGAACCCGCCGAACCTTTTCAAGGAGATCCCGTGACCGAACAGACGGAGTCCACGTCCACAAGCCAGCCGGCCCGCCGCGTTGTCGTAGCCGAGGATGAGACCCTCATCCGCTTGGACATTATCGAGATCCTGAAGGGCGAAGGGTACGACGTCGTCGGCGAGGCAGACAACGGCGAGAAGGCCGTGCAGTTGGCTGAGGAGCTCAAGCCTGACTTGGTCCTCATGGACGTCAAGATGCCCGTGATGGACGGCATCTCGGCTGCCGAGAAGATCGTCAAGGCACGCATCGCTCCCGTGGTGTTGCTGACGGCTTTCAGCCAGAAGGAACTGGTGGAGCGCGCACGCGACGCCGGTGCCATGGCCTATGTCGTCAAGCCCTTCTCCCCCGCGGACCTCATCCCCGCCATCGAGATTGCCTTGAGCCGCCATGAGGAGATCAAGGCGCTCGAGAACGAGGTTTCCGACCTCCAGGAGCAGTTCGCCACGCGCAAGCTTGTAGAGCGCGCCAAGAGCCTCTTGACCACCAAGATGGGCCTGACGGAGCCGGAAGCTTTCCGTTGGATCCAGAAGACCTCCATGGACCGTCGCCTCAGCATGCGTGAGGTTGCCGAAACCATCATCAACCAGGTCAACTAGCGCCACACCAGCGGCAAAAACAACGACGTCGGCCGCTCACCTCACGCGAGGTGGGCGGCCGCCGTCGTATTCGCCTAAGACAAAACAAAAGTGGGCCCCGCCAAACGGCGGGGCCCACTTTCACAACCGAGGAACTATGCCTTGGCTTTGGACTTCTTTTCGGGCCACGGGCCAACGGGTTCCTTGCGTGAACCTTCGTCGGTCTTGGACGTGTCGGCGAGGTCGCCTACCTTGTGGACCTTCAGCGAGTTGGTGGAACCGGCCTGTCCTGGAGGGGAACCTGCCGCGATGACAACCAGGTCGCCTTCGTCAACGAGCTCCATTTCCAGCAGGCTCTTGTCCACCTGTGCGGTCATCTCGTCGGTGTGACCCACGGACGGGACCAACACCGGCTGGATGCCCCAGGTAAGGGCGAGCTGGTTCCAGACGTGCTCAACCGGGGTGAAAGCGAAGACCGGCTTGACGGGCCGCAGTCGCGAGAGGCGTCGTGCCGAGTCGCCGGACTGGGTGAACGTACAGATGTACTTGGCGTCCAGCTGGTCGGCAATTTCGACGGCGGCACGGGTGATCGCGCCACCGCGGGTCTTGGGCTTGGTGCCCAGCGGGGGGACGCGCTCAAGACCATGCACTTCGGTGGACTCGATGATCCGGGCCATGACCTTGACGGTTTCGATGGGGTACTGGCCCACGGACGTTTCACCGGAGAGCATCACTGCGTCGGCGCCGTCGAGAACTGCGTTGGCGCAGTCGGAAGCCTCGGCGCGCGTCGGGCGCGGGTTGTCGATCATGGATTCGAGGACCTGGGTGGCCACGATGACCGGCTTGGCCCAACGGCGTGCCAGTTCGATGGCGCGCTTCTGGACGATCGGCACCTCTTCGAGCGGCAGCTCGACGCCGAGGTCTCCACGGGCAACCATGATGGCATCGAAGGCGTCGATGATTTCGTGGAGCTGCTCCACTGCCTGCGGCTTTTCGATCTTGGCGATCACCGGCACACGGCGGCCTTCTTCGTCCATGATCTCGTGGACGCGGGTGATGTCCGAAGCGTCACGCACGAACGAGAGTGCGATCAGGTCCGCGCCGCGCTTGAGTGCCCAACGGAGGTCGTCCTCATCCTTTTCGCTCAGTGCGGGGACGTTGACGGCAACACCGGGAAGGTTGATGCCCTTGTTGTTGGAGACCTTGCCGCCAACGGTAACGGTGGTGACGACCTTGACGTCGTCAACCTCGATGGCGCGCAGCGCCACCTTGCCGTCGTCGATAAGCAGGGCGTCGCCTACGTTGACGTCCTCGGTGAGGCTCTTGAGCGTGGTGGAGCAGATGTCCTTGGTGCCGGGAACATCTTCGGTGGTGATGGTGAAGGTGTCACCGACGGCCAGCTCGTGGGGGCCATCAACAAAGCGACCCAGACGGATCTTGGGTCCCTGGAGGTCGGCCATGATGGCCACGGGCTTGTGCAGCTGCGCCGCAGCCTTGCGGACGTTTTCGTAGGTGTTGTCGTGTACGGAGTAGTCGCCGTGGCTCATGTTCATGCGGGCAACGTCAACGCCGGCTTCCAGCACCGCGAGGGTGTTGTCGAAGCTGGAGATAGCCGGGCCGAAAGTTGCCACAATTTTCGCGCGTCTCATATACCTACCCTAAGTAGTTCATGCTGATTGAGTAAAAGAAACGTTCCTGCCGGCGCTATAAGACCGCTATCGCCCGGTCGGTGGGGGCGACCGGTGCCGGGAGAATGGTGCTTCCCATCAGGAACTTGTCCACTGCGGCCGCGCATGCACGGCCTTCCGCAATGGCCCACACAATCAGTGACTGGCCACGTCCGGCATCGCCGGCAACGAACACACCCTCGGTGTTCGTCATGTAGTAGCCGTCGCGGGCAACGTTGCCCCGACCGTCGAACTCTGCGCTGACCTGTTCTGTGATCCCTGCCGGCTCAGCGCCGGTGAAGCCAAGGCTCAAGAACACAAGGTCAGCAGGAATAACCCGCTCAGTACCGGCCTTGGGCAGGCGTTTGCCGTCCACGAACTCGGTTTCAGCAACCTTGACGCCGGTGAGCTTGCCGTTTTCTCCGACAAATTCAACGGTGGATGCAAGGTAAGTACGTTCGCCGCCTTCTTCGTGGGCGCTGGCGACCTCGAAAAGGGTGGGGAAGGTTGGCCAGGGCTGGTGGAGGGCACGTTCCGACGGCGGCTGCTTGCCGATCGCGAGCGTGGTCACCGACGCTGCCTGGTGGCGGTGGGCGGTACCGATGCAGTCAGCACCCGTATCGCCACCACCCAGGATGACGACGTGCTTGCCACGGGCGTCGATGTGGTTCTCGGGCTTCTCCCCCGCGACGGCCCGGTTCGACGGAACCAGGTAGTCCATGGCGAAGTGCACGCCCTCGAGCTCACGGCCCGGGATGGGAAGATCACGCGGAACGGTAGCCCCGGTGGCGACAACAACGGCGTCGTAACGGCGCCGCAGCTGCTCCCAGGTGACGTCCGTACCGACGGCGACGCCGGTCCGGAAGCGCGTGCCTTCGGCCTTCATCTGCTCCAGGCGGCGGTCAACCTGTTCCTTCTCCATTTTGAAGTCGGGGATGCCGTAGCGGAGCAGGCCACCGATCTTGTCATCGCGCTCGTAAACGGCAACGGTGTGGCCCACCCGCGTCAGCTGCTGCGCGACTGCCAGGCCCGCGGGACCGGAACCAACAACGGCCACCGTCTTGCCGGTGAGGCGTGTCGGCGGAAGCGGCTGGACCCAGTCGTTCTCAAAGGCCTGGTCGATGATCGAGACCTCAACCTGCTTGATGGTGACGGCGGGCTGGTTGATCCCCAGCACGCACGACGCCTCACAGGGCGCCGGACACAGGCGGCCCGTGAACTCCGGGAAGTTGTTCGTGGCGTGAAGGCGCTCAATCGCTTCTTCACCCTTGTCGCGCCACACGAGGTCGTTCCACTCAGGAATCAAGTTACCCAAAGGGCAGCCCTGGTGGCAGAACGGAACGCCACAGTCCATGCAGCGACCGGCCTGGCTCTTCAGGACGCCCTTTTCCTGAGCTTCGTACACCTCTTTCCAGTCCATGATGCGGACGGGAACGGGACGGCGTGGCTGCGTTTCGCGCTGCCGGACTTTCAGAAATCCGCGTGGATCAGCCACCGGTTACCTCCAGGATTCGGGACCATACTTCTTCACCATCGGGGTCAAGGCCCTCTTCGATGGCGTCGAGACGGGTCTGCAGGACTGCGGCGTAGTCGCGCGGCAGTACTTTGGTGATGCGGGCGGCGGTGTCGTCGAAGTTCTCGAGCAGACGGCCGGCCAGGACGGATTCGGTTTCCTCGACGTGCTTGGTGAGCAGGCCGTGGACAATGTCGCGGTCCTCGGCGTCGAGCTCCAGGAGTTGGAGCTCACCGGTATCGAGGGCCATCTTGTTGACGCGCTCAGGCTGGAGGTCCAGGACATAGGCGGTACCACCGGACATGCCGGCGCCGAAGTTGCGGCCAGTCCGGCCGATGATCAACGTCTGGCCACCGGTCATGTACTCGCAACCGTGGTCGCCAATACCTTCCACGACTGCGGTCGCACCGGAGTTGCGGACCAGGAAGCGTTCGCCCACCTGGCCACGCAGGAACATCTCGCCACTGGTGGCACCGTAACCGATGACGTTGCCGGCAATGACGTTCCGTTCGGCCTGGAACACGTTGGTCCTGTCCGGGCGAACGATGATGCGTCCACCGGAAAGGCCCTTGCCAACGTAGTCATTGGAATCGCCGAACATGCGCAGCGTGATACCGGCGGGCAGGAACGCGCCGAGTGACTGGCCCGCGGTGCCGTTGAGCGTGACGTCGATGGTATCGGTCGCCAGCACATCGACGCCGAACGTCTTGGTCACCACGTGGCCGAGCATCGTACCCACGGAACGGTCCGTGTTGATGACGTCCAAGGTGATCTTGACGGGCATACGGTCGCTGAGTGCTTCCTGTGCCATGGTGATCAACCGCTGGTCGAAGTGCTTGTCCAGCTCGTGGTTCTGGCCGGTCATGTTGCGCAGCGGCACGTCGTCGTCGAACTCCAGCCCGTGCAGGATCGGGTCCAGGTCCAGCCCTTCGGCCTTCCAGTGGTTGATCGCTTCGCGGGTGTCCAGTACCTCGGCGTGGCCGATGGCCTCTTCCAGGCTTCGGAAACCAAGCTCGGCAAGGATTTCGCGGACCTCTTCTGCGAGGAACTCGAAGAAGTTGACCACGAACTCGGGCTTGCCGTTGAACCGCGAACGGAGTTCGGGGTTCTGCGTGGCAACGCCAACAGGACAGGTGTCCAGGTGGCAGACGCGCATCATGATGCAGCCGGAAACCACCAGCGGGGCGGTCGCAAAGCCGTACTCCTCGCCACCCAACAGGGCAGCAATAACGACGTCGCGGCCGGTCTTGAGCTGGCCATCAACCTGAACCACCACGCGGTCGCGGAGACCGTTGAGCATAAGGGTCTGCTGGGTTTCGGCAAGGCCGAGTTCCCACGGCACGCCCGCGTGCTTCAGCGAGTTCAGCGGCGAGGCGCCGGTACCGCCGTCGTGACCTGAAACAAGCACGACGTCGGCCTTCGCCTTGGTAACGCCGGACGCCACCGTGCCGATCCCGACTTCCGAAACAAGCTTGACGTGTACCCGTGCGGAGGGATTCGCTCGCTTGGCATCATAGATGAGCTGCGCGAGGTCTTCGATCGAGTAGATGTCGTGGTGCGGGGGCGGGGAAATAAGTCCCACGCCGGGAGTGGAGTGACGCGTCCGGGCTACCCACGGGTAGACCTTCTGTGCCATCAGCTGGCCACCTTCGCCAGGCTTGGCACCTTGGGCCATCTTGATCTGGATGTCTTCGGCGTTGGTCAAGTACAGGCTGGTCACACCGAAACGGCCGGACGCGATCTGCTTGATCGCCGAACGGCGTTCCGGATCGAGCAGGCGGTCAACGTCCTCGCCACCTTCACCGGTGTTGGACTTTCCGCCGAGCCGGTTCATGGCGATGGCCAGGGTCTCGTGCGCTTCCTTGGAGATGGAGCCGTAGCTCATGGCCCCGGTGGAGAAACGCTTGACGATGCTGGAGACCGGCTCGACTTCTTCGAGCGGGACCGCCGGACGGACGCCGTCCTTGAACTTGAGGAGCCCGCGAAGGGTCATCAGGTTTTCGGACTGGTCATCGATGCCCTTGGTGTAGGACTTGAAGATGTCGTAGCGGCGTTCGCGGGTTGCGTGCTGCAGGCGGAACACCGTCTCCGGGTTGAAGAGGTGCGGTTCGCCGTCGCGGCGCCACTGGTACTCGCCACCACCAAGCAGCGGCTGGTGCGGGTGCTCGATGCCGCCCTCCGGGTACGCCATCTGGTGGCGTGCCGAAACCTCTGCGGCGATGACGTCCAGGCCCACGCCACCCAGCTGGGAGTGGGTGCCGGAGAAGAACTCATCCACAAGTTCCTGGGACAGGCCCAGGGCCTCAAAGGTTTGTGCGCCCGTGTAGGAAGCCACCGTGGAGATGCCCATCTTGGACATGATCTTCAGGACACCCTTGCCGAGGCCCTTGATGAGGTTGTAGACGCCGTCTTCAGGCGTGACGCCAACGACGTCGCCGTTGGAGATCAGCTGTTCCACCGATTCCATGGCCAGGTACGGGTTCACAGCCGACGCGCCGTAGCCGATCAGCACAGCCACGTGGTGCGTCTCGCGGACGTCGCCGGCCTCGACCACCAGGGCGGTCTTGGTGCGGTTGGCGCTGCGAAGCAGGTGGTGGTGGACAGCGCTGACAAGGAGCAGCGACGGAATCGGCGCCCACTGGGCGTTCGAGTCACGGTCGGACAGCACGACGTACTGCACGCCGCGGTTGATCGCACCGGAAACCTGCTCGCAGATTTCGGTCAGGCGGGCACGGAGGGCCGCTTCCCCGCCCTCGGGGCGGTACAGGCCGCGGACCTTCATGGCGATGCGGTCGCCGTCGGGCGTTTCAATGTTGGCGATCTTGGCGAGCTGATCGTTATTGATCACCGGGAACGGCAGCGAAATCTGCGGCTGGCGGACCTGCTTGCCATCCAACAGGTTGCCGTTCGGGCCGATGGCACACTTCAGTGAGGTGACCAGTTCCTCGCGGATGGCGTCCAGCGGCGGGTTGGTGACCTGGGCGAACGACTGCACAAAGTAGTCGAACAACAGCCGCGGTCGCTTGGAGAGCACGGCGACTGGCGTGTCCGAACCCATGGCACCAAGCGGCTCGGCACCAGTGCGGGCCATCGGACCAAGCAGGATCTTCAGCTCTTCGGTGGTGTAGCCAAAGGTGCGCTGGCGGATGTTCACCGATGCCGCGGTGTGGAGCACATGCTCGCGCTCGGGGAGCTCGTTGATGTCGATCAAGTTGTCCTTGAGCCACTCGGCCCACGGATTGGCCGCAGCAACTTCCGCCTTGACCTCGGCGTCGTCGATGATGCGGCCGGCTTCGGTGTCCACCAGGAACATCTTGCCGGGAGCAACGCGGCCCTTCTTGACCACGTTGGAGGGCTCTACCTCGATCACGCCAACCTCGGAGGCGAAGATGACCAGGCCGTCTTCGGTGATCCAGTAACGTCCGGGGCGCAGTCCGTTGCGGTCCAAGGTTGCGCCGACCAGGCTGCCGTCGGTGAACGACACAGCTGCCGGACCATCCCACGGCTCCATGAGCAGGGAGTGGTACTCGTAGAAGGCACGGCGGGCCGGATCCATGGTGGCGTGGTTCTCCCAGGCCTCCGGGATCATCATCATGATGGAGTGCGTGATGGGGCGGCCGGAGAGCCAGAGGAGCTCCGCCACTTCATCGAAGGAGGCCGAGTCCGAGGCACCCGGGGTGCAGATCGGGTACAACTCTTCAGGCACGGAGCCCAGGAGGGGGCTGGCCAGCTGCGACTGGCGGGCACGCATCCAGTTGCGGTTGCCCTTGACCGTGTTGATTTCGCCGTTGTGGGCGATGGTGCGGAACGGCTGCGCCAGGGGCCACGACGGGAACGTGTTGGTGGAGAAGCGCGAGTGCACGATCGCAAGCTTGGTCTTGAAGCGCTTGTCCGAAAGGTCCGGATAGAAGGGCTCGAGCTGCGCGGTGGTGAGCATGCCCTTGTAAACGATGGTGCGCGAGGACAGTGAGGGGAAGTAGACGCCGAACTTGTTCTGCGCCCGCTTACGGATACGCCAAGCACGGGAGTCCAGCTCATTGTGTTCGAGCTGCTCACCGTTGGCCGAGGCAAAGAACGGCTGCGAGAAGTACGGCATGCACGCACGCGCCATAGCACCGACGAGGTCGGCAACCACGGGAACCTCACGCCAGCCGAGGACTGTCAGGCCCTCGTCAGCGGCGAGTGCCTCGATACCGGCCTTCGCGTTATCGGCTTCGCGGGATTCGGCCGGGAGGAAGGCGGTGCCCACCACGTATTGACCTGGGGCAGGCAGTTCAAATTCGGCAACGGCCCGGAAGAACTCGTCCGGCACCTGCATGAGCAGGCCCGCACCGTCCCCGGTGCCTTCATCGGCGCCAACAGCACCGCGGTGTTCGAGATTGCGGAGGGCGGTCAGTGCCGCCTCCACGATGTCGTATCCCGGTTCCCCGCGGAGCGTGGCAATAATTGCCAGGCCGCAGGCGTCCTTCTCCTTATCAGGGTTGTAAAGACCCTGGGCCTCCGGGAGCGCAGCAAAGCGCTTGAACGGAGACATGGCACCCTGAGGTTCGATATTTTCGGACCAACCGGGGTTATGAAGATGGGTCATGGGAGACGTCCTTCCTCGAGATCGTGCGTATGGAAGGGACAACGTTGGCCCCACCTTGCCTACCCTGTGACGGGCATAACAAAGCGCTAGTACTTGGAATTGTAGGCCAGCCGATCCAGCGCAACGAACAGTTACGCAGACCTCTGGCCCCGGCTTGACCAGTGAACATCGGTATGCTGCGATCCGGTTTCCGGGGTGCCACGACGCTGTGGACTGGGCCCTACGAGCGGTGACTCTGTTGCCCCTTTACCGACGGCGACTACTTGGTGTCGTCTGCCTTCGGCGAGGATCCGGGGGCCTTCCTTACGGCAGTTGCGGCAGATGTAGCATCCGCGGCGGACGTGGTGTCCTTGGCGGAGTGCCCTGCAGCATCCTGCGGCTCGTCAACGTGGCCCGGATCGCTTTGGTTATCACGGAGATTATCACGCGAACCAGTATCTGAGACAGATGCGTCCACATCATGACTGGTGACGCTCGTCACCGTGGCAGGTTCCTTTTCGACTACCTCTTCGGGTTCCCGGCCCTTCAAATAGGGCGTGTCCGGCACCGGCCGACCGCGACGGCCAAGGGCAACGAAAATGAGCAGCGCCGCGATGAAGACAAAAATGCTGGTCCAGACATTGAGCCTGGTGGTGAGGCCAAAGAGGGTGATCTGTTCTGCATCGTCAATCCGGAGGGCTTCGATCCACACCCGGCCAAGTGTGTAGTAGACGGCGTACAGCCAGAACAGGCGACCCCAGCGGAAGTGGAACTTCCTGTCGAGCATCAGCAGGATGCCGACGCCAAGGAGGTTCCACAGCAACTCGTAAAGGAATGTCGGGTGGAAGAGCGTGTCTGCTGGCATGCCGGCCGGGAAGTTGGCATTGGCAGGATCGATCTGGAGTCCCCACGGGAGGGTGGTCGGCGCACCGAAAAGCTCCTGGTTGAACCAGTTGCCCAGGCGGCCGATGGCTTGGGCCAAAAGAAGACCGGGAGCTGCTGTGTCCAGGAAGGCCGTCAGTTTGACCCCAGCGCGACGGCAGCCGATCCAGGCGCCCACGGCACCGAGGATCACGGCACCCCAGATCCCAAGCCCGCCACGTTGAATCTGCGGAATCAACGAAAGGTCGCCAGTACCGTCAAACCCGGGGCCGAAGTAGGCGTCGGGCGACGAGAACACATGGTAGAGACGGCCGCCGATAATGCCGAACGGGATGGCCCAAATGGCGATATCCCACAGGCTCCCTTCGGGCGCGCCGCGCTGCTTCCAGCGTGCCGAAGTCAGCCAGAGGCCAACGATGATGCCCGCAAGGATGCACAGGGCGTAAGCGTGGATACGCAACGTCCCCCACGGCAGCGGAATGTCGAAACCGGACCACGAAGGGCTCGGGATACTCAGTGGGACCATTGCCGCTGCGTGAAGGACGGTCTGCATTCGCTTCGCTGTTTCCTTTTCCTAGGCTTCTGCAGCCGCGCGGCCCAAGCCGGCGCTGAGGTTCTTGGTGAGTTGCCCGACGGCGTCCACGCCGCCGTCGCGTAGTGCCGCCACCAGCGCGGTACCGACGATGACGCCGTCCGCGTAGGCAGCAATCTCGCGGACGTGGTCCGGGTTGGAGACCCCGAGACCCACGCATACCCGCTCGGCACCTGCCGCGTGGGCGTGCGCCACGACATCCTCCGCGCTGCTGCTGACGGACTGCCGCGTTCCCGTGACCCCCATGATGGAGACCGCGTAAACGAAGCCGCGGCTTGCCTTGACGGTCATGTCCAGGCGTTCGGGCGTGGACGATGGCGCAACAAGGAACACCCGGTCGAGGCCGTACTTGTCGGAGGCTTCGAACCATTCGGATGCTTCGTCCGGGATGAGGTCCGGCGTGATGAGCCCGGCTCCCCCTGCTTCGGCCAGGCGGCGGGAAAACTCGTCGACGCCCATGCGCATGACCGGGTTCCAGTACGTCATCACCAGGACGGCGGCGTCGGTGGCGGCGGTAATGCCAGCTACGACGTCGAACACGTTGGCAACACGGAAGCCGTTGGAGATCGCTTCGGTGGTGGCGGCCTGGATGACCGGGCCGTCCATCACAGGATCAGAGTAAGGAATGCCGATTTCGATGAGGTCGGCGCCGTTGCGGGCCAGTGCGATGCCGGCCTCGATGCTTTCCTGCACCGTCGGGTAGCCGGCGGGAAGGTAGCCCACCAAGGCCGCGCGGCCTTCGGCTTTGGCGCGGTCGATGGCGGCAGCCGATTTGCTGGGGAATTGTTCAGTCATCAGTTCTGGTCCTCGTTTGCGTCCGCAGCGGCTTCGGCGGCCCGTTCGCTGGGTCCCTTCGGCTTACGCGTGGACAGGGTGGTGCCCTTGACGTGCCCTTCCTCATCCAGCATGTTGAACCAGGCAGCGGCCGTTTCCACGTCCTTATCACCACGTCCGGACAGGTTGACGATCACCGTCACCTCGGACGGGTTGTCCTTGCCTTCGGTGAGGCGCTGGCCGATTTTGATGGCGCCAGCCAAGGCATGCGAGGACTCAATGGCCGGGATAATGCCCTCGGTCCGGCACAGGAGGCTGAAAGCGTCCATTGCTTCGGTGTCGGTGATGGCTTCGTACGTCACGCGGCCAATGTCCGCCAGGTAGGAGTGCTCCGGGCCGACGCTCGGGTAGTCCAGGCCGGCTGAGATGGAGTGGGACTCGATGGTCTGGCCGTCTTCGTCCTGCATAAGGTACGAACGGGCTCCGTGGAGCACTCCGGGACGACCCAGCGAGATGGCTGCGGCGTGACGGCCGGTCTCTACGCCTTCACCACCGGCCTCAAAACCGTAGATCTTCACTGATGCGTCATCAAGGAACGCATGGAACAGGCCGATGGCGTTCGAGCCGCCGCCGATACATGCAGCGATGGCGTCGGGAAGTTTGCCTGTTTGCTCAAGGATCTGGCTGCGGGCCTCGTCACCGATGACCTCGTGGAAGTAGCGGACCATGGCAGGGAACGGGTGCGCCCCGGCGGCCGTACCCAGCAGGTAGTGGGTGTGCTCCACGTTCGAAACCCAGTCACGAAGGGCGTCGTTGATGGCGTCCTTCAGCGTCTGGGAACCGTTGGTCACGGGAACTACGGTGGCACCGAGCAACTGCATACGGGCCACATTCAGTGCCTGGCGGCGGCAGTCCTCGGCCCCCATGTACACCACGCATTCAAGGCCCAGCAAGGCCGCGGCAGTAGCGCTGGCAACACCGTGCTGCCCAGCGCCGGTCTCGGCAATGACACGGGTCTTGCCCATGCGCTTGGCGAGCAATGCCTGGCCAAGGACGTTGTTGATCTTGTGGGAACCCGTGTGGTTGAGGTCCTCGCGCTTAAGGAAAATCCGGGCCCCGCCCGCGTGCTGGGAGAACCGCTTGGCCTCGGTCAGCAGCGACGGCCGGCCCGAGTAGTTCTTGTTCAGGTCCTTCAGCTCCGCGATGAAGTCGGGGTCAGCCTTGGCCTTCTCAAAGGTGTCCTGGACTTCGTCGAGGGCGGCGATGAGAGACTCGGGCATCCAGCGTCCGCCGTAGCTGCCAAAGTAGGGCCCCGATGCGTTGCGCAGCGAAGGGCCACCTTGCAGGAATGCGTCAGCCACATTCTCTTCTGAGCCGGCTGTTGGCACGTCGACCATCAGTCTCACCGTCCTGTTCCAGTTAGTTCATTGGGTAGTTCCACTTGCCACAAGGCAGCCGCGGGCTCACGCCCGGGCTGCCCTATGACTGTTCGCCGTGATTCAGTGACTGCCTCAGTTTCTGACGGCGATGGCGGCAGCTCCCGCTGCCTTGAATTCAGTGATGCGTTCGCGCGGCGTGGAGTCGCTGACCAGCGCCTCCCCCACCAGGATGGCGTTGGCGCCACCCGCTGCGTAGTGCGAGACGTCGTCGGCGTTCCTGACCCCTGACTCGGCGACAATGACGGCCTCGGCCGGAATCAAACCGGCCAGCGATCCGAAAACCGAGCGGTCGACGTCGAGCGTCTTAAGGTTGCGGACGTTGATGCCAATAATCTTGGCCTGGGCCGCGACCGCGCGCTCGATTTCTTTCTCGGTGTGCGTTTCCACCAGCACGTTCATGCCGAGTTCGTGGCTGAGCGCACTGAACTCTGCGAGTTCGGAGTCGGACAGTGCTGCAACGATGAGCAGGATGAGGTCGGCGCCGTGGGCACGGGCTTCCCAGATCTGGTACTCGTCAACAGTAAAGTCTTTGCGAAGCAAGGGAGTCCCGACGGCGGCACGCACGGAATCGAGGTCGGCCAGCGAACCGCCGAAACGGCGCTGTTCGGTGAGGACGCTGATGACGGAAGCTCCGCCGTCGGCGTACTGGACCGCAAGGGACGCAGGATCCGCGATGGGAGCCAGATCGCCTTTTGAAGGGCTGCGGCGCTTGATTTCTGCGATGACTTTGAGGTCGTTGCGAACAGAGGAGGCGCCTCCGAGGGCAGCCCACGCGTCACGTGCCGGAGCTGCGCCGGCAGCACGTTCCTTTAGCTCCAGAAGGGAGACGTGACGGCGACGGCCGTCCATGTCCTCCTTGACGCCAACAATGATGTCATCAAGAACGGTCACGATTAGTGGCCGTTGTTCTGCAGCTTGCTGCCACCAACTCCATAGCCCGCACGGCGCATTACCAAGCCCACGATGAGGCCGATGACCATGACAACCAGGCCGCCGACGAAGATCGGGGTGCTGGCAATCACGAAAGCGATGGAGGAAATCAGGGCACCGACCAGCATCACAATCACGCAGGTCCAGGCAGCCGGGCTATTACCGTGGCCGATGGCGTCAGAGTGGCTCGCCATCTTGGATTCAGCTTGGTTTGCGGACACTGTGGTTTTGCTCATGTGAAATCTCCTCAGGATGAATACTGCTTACATTCTGCCATTTATTGACGGCGGCCGGGACATCGTCCGACGCCAGGACCGGCCACGGCGCCTATGTTGCGCCGCGCCGGCCCGAAAGACTGTTTGATGGCCGACTACGTGGGATCTTCACCCCGTGAGAGGCTGTCCCAGCTGTCGATCTCGTCCACCGGCCCGTTGCCGCCCTGCGGACCGCCAGCTCGGGCATCGTACTTGGTCCTGGACTTCCAGTGGCGTCCGGCTGCCGGCAATACCGCAGCGCAGACCGCCAGGAGCGCGCCCGCCACGATAGCCAGGATAGGGAATGCCGTGGCGGTGACGCTGGCCTGCCCACCTGAGATGCCCGTGGCGGCAGCGATGGAACCCTGGGCGGCGCCAAGCGGATCCACCACCACGGTGATGGCGGCCAGGATAATGCCCACCGCGGACAGTCCAATAATGGCGGCGATGACCCAGCGCGCGATCTTCCCGGCGATGGACGCAGCCAAGCCGCCTGCCAAAGCAACAAGGGCCAAGGCGGTCACGGCAGTAGCCGCCTTGTTTCCTTGGACGTGGAGGTTGCTGTTGGAAGCTCCGTTCGGGTCCAGTTGGACCTCGATCCAGGTCTGCGTCGTGGCGCCAAAAACCAGGAGGGCAAGGACCGTCATGGCCAGGACCAAAGTCGATTTACGCGCCCAGCGGGGTGTTGTCGCGGCGGACGACGCTGCCGATTCAGTGCTCATGGTGCCGGAGTCCCGCCGTCGGCGTTTTCAGTGTCCCGCACAGAGTCGCCCGAGATGTTCTGCAGCGATCCGGCCGTGTGGACGGCCCGCAGGGGCGCCGCCGCCTTATTCACTGTCTCCAGCGCTTCGGAGGGTTTGTGCGAATCCGCCACGATCCCGCCGCCAGCCTGTACGTAGGCACGTCCTTCGCGGAGCAGGGCTGAACGGATGGCGATGGCCATATCCATGTCACCGGCAAAGTCCAGGTAGCCTACGACGCCACCGTAGATGCCGCGCCGGTGCGGTTCCAGTTCGTCCAGGAGGCGCAATGCACGCGGCTTGGGGGCGCCGGAGAGCGTACCCGCCGGGAACGTGGCCTTGAGGACGTCGTATGCCTTGGCGTGCGGAGCAAGCTCACCCACCACCGTGGACACCAGGTGCATGATGTGGCTGAACCGCTCCACTTCCATGAACTGCGTGACATCCACCGTGCCCGCCACGCACACCTTGGAGAGGTCGTTCCGCGAAAGGTCAACCAGCATCAGGTGCTCGGAGCGTTCCTTCTCGTCTGCCAACAGTTCGGCAGCCAGCGCCTTGTCCGCCTCAACCGTCTTGCCCCGGGGACGCGAGCCGGCGATCGGGTGGGTGATGACTTCCTCACCGGTCACCGTCACCAGGGCCTCGGGCGAGGAACCCACGATCGAGTACTCGCGGCCGTCAGCATCCTCAAGGCTGAAGAGGTACATGTACGGGCTGGGATTGGTATTGCGCAGGACACGGTAGACGTCCAGGGGGTCGGCCGCGCATTCCATCTCGAACCGACGGGAGATCACCACCTGGAAGACTTCGCCGTCAATGATCGCTTCCTTGCCGCGGTCGATCGCTTCCAGGTACCGGGCTTCATCCCACCGTTCCTGCACGCTGGACGCGAAGTCCAAGGCGGCTGTTTCCAGCACGGAGACGGGCTGGGCCACAGGAGTGCTGATCTGGTCCAGCAAGCCTTTCACCCGTGCCACGGCGTCGTGCCAGGCGTCGTCCACCCTCTCGGAGCTGTCGTCAAAGTTAATGGCGTTGGCAATGAGGAGCACTGTTCCATCCACATTGTCGTGGACGGCCATGTCGGTAACGAGGTTCAGAGCCATCTCCGGCAACTGCAGGTCATCCTCCGGTGGGGAGGTCAGCCGCTCCCAGTGGCGCACGGCCTCCCAGCCGAGGAAACCCACCAGGCCGGACGTGAAAGGAGGCAAGCCGTCAAAGCGGTCCGTCTGGAGCGCAGCGATGGTGTCGCGGACCGCTTCCACCGGGTTACCGGAGACCGGCACGCCAACGGGCGGTTCGCCGATCCAGTGGGCCTGGCCGTCCTTAGTGGTCAGGGTGGCCCGGGATTTGGACCCAATGAAGGAGTAGCGGGACCAGGAGCCGCCGACTGCTGCGGATTCCAGCAGGAACGTCCCGGGCTGGCCCTTGGCCAGCTTCCGGTACAAGCCAATGGGGGTCTCGGCGTCGGCCAGGACCTTGAGTCGGACGGGTATGACACGGCTGTGGACGGCGAGTTCGCGGAACTCTTCCAGGCCCGGGCTGATGATTCCAAGGTCCTGCATGGCTATTTTCTCCGCCTTTTGGTCTGAGGTGGTGCGTCAGTGGAAAGTGGTGGGTGCCTTAGTCGCGGTGACCCGTAACGACGCTGAGGTCGCGGCCGTCGAAGCACGTCCGGGTACCGGTGTGGCAGGCTGCGCCGATCTGGTCCACGCGGACCAGGAGGGCGTCGCCGTCGCAGTCAAGGGCGACTGACTTCACGAACTGAACGTGTCCGGAAGTGTCGCCCTTGCGCCAGTACTCCTGCCGGGAACGGGAGTAGAACGTGACGCGCCCAGTTGTCATGGTGCGGTGCAGTGCCTCGTCGTCCATCCAGCCGAGCATGAGGACCTCGTGGGTGTCGTGCTGCTGGACGATGGCGGCTACCAGGCCAGCGGAATCGCGTTTGAGGGCGCTGGCGATCTCCTGCGGCAAGGGACCCGTGGGGTCGCTGGAAAGCTCCGCGGCGGGAGAGGGGCTGGGGGCGGACTGCTCTGACATCAAATCAAGTCTAGTGCCTTTGGGGAGAGCCGGATTCTGCGGCGGTTCCACTGCGCAAGAGCGCCCTGATCGTGCTAGTTTCACAAGTGATGCATTTCGTCGATCCTTCCCGAGAAGTACTGGCCGAGACCCTACTTGCGGCCGGCCCTGACTCCCCCACGCTCTGCGAAGGGTGGCAGACAAGGGATCTTGCTGCGCATTTGTATCTGCGCGAACGGAAGATCGCCGTAGGCCTGGGGCTGCTGATCCCCAGCCTTGGCAAGGCCTCCGAGAAGGCGACCTCCAACTTGGCCGCCAAACTGAAGAACTCCGACGCCTACGCCGAACTCGTAAAGACGTTCCGGGCGGGGCCGCCGGCCTTCTCCCCCTTGAAGATCAAGGCGCTGGACGAGACGTCAAACCTCATCGAATACTTCGTCCACACCGAGGACATTCGCCGCGCCGGGGACCGCTGGGCTCCTCGCGCCCTCGACGAGGCCTACTCTGACGCCCTCTGGGACGAACTCATCAAACGCGCCGCTTTCCTGTATCGCGGCGTAGACCTTGGAATCGTCCTGGTTCGGCCCACCGGCCCCCGGCACGTGGCCAAGCGCGCCCCTGTCTCCGTTGCCATCGTTGGCGAGCCAGGCGAACTCCTCATGCACGCCCACGGACGCACCAGCCAGGCCTTGGTCACCTTCGAAGGCCAGCCGGACGCCGTCGCGCTGTTGCAGTCAGCGGACATCGGCCTCTAAACGAACCGAGGGGTCACCTCCGGCCCATCCCGAAAGGGATGATGAGCCGGACGTGACCCCTCGCAGTTTAAGAACGCTAGCGGACCTCGAAACCGGCCTCGCGGATGGCGGCTTTCACCTGGGCAATCATGTCGTCCGGGCCGAAGTGGAAGACCGAGGCCGCCAGGACAGCATCCGCGCCCGCTTCCACCGCAGGCGGGAAGTGAGCGGGTTTCCCCGCGCCACCGGATGCAATGATCGGGATGTTCACCGCGGCACGGACCAGGCGTATCAGTTCGAGATCGAAGCCGTCCTTGGTGCCGTCCGCATCTATCGAGTTGAGCAGGATTTCACCTACGCCCCGATCTGCTGCCTCCTTAGCCCAGGCGATCGCGTCGATGCCGGTGCCGGTGCGGCCACCGTGGGTGGTCACTTCGAAACCGGACGACGTCGGAACGTCACCTTCGCGGGTACGGCGGGCGTCCACGGAGAGCACAAGGACCTGCGAACCGAAGTGCCGGGTGATCTCGTCGATGACGTCGGGCCTGGCCACGGCCGCGGTGTTGATGGAGGCTTTGTCCGCACCGAAGCGCAGGAGCTTGTCCACCTCCGCAACGCCACGGACGCCGCCGCCCACGGTCAGGGGAATGAAGACTTCCTCCGCGGTCCGGCGAACGACGTCGAACGTGGTTTCGCGGTTTCCCGATGAGGCCGTGACGTCGAGGAATGTCAGTTCGTCCGCCCCGCCATTGTCGTAACGGTGTGCCAGTTCCACGGGATCGCCGGCATCCCGGAGGCCCTCGAAGTTAACGCCTTTCACGACGCGACCGGCGTCGACGTCCAGGCAGGGAATGACGCGTACGGCTACAGCCATGTGCTGCTCCTAAATTCTGCTGGGCTCTGCTCGATGGATGCGGTAATCAGATCCGGCAGGCGTGGATGCTGCTGACCAGGATGGCGCGGGCGCCGAGGTCATAGAGCTCGTCCATGATGCGGTTGGTTTCCTTCTTGGGAACCATGGACCGCACGGCAACCCACTCAGAGTCACGCAACGGCGAAACCGTGGGCGATTCAAGTCCCGGAGTCAGTGCCGCGGCGTCCTCCACGAGGTCCTTACGGATGTCGTAGTCCATCAGCACGTACTGGCGTGCCACGAGGACGCCCTGCAGGCGCCGTATGAGGATGTCGATTTCCTTGGCGGTCCCGTTGGCGGCGCCACCCGAACCAGAGCGGCGGATCAGTACGGCTTCAGACTTCAGGATGGGATCACCGAAGATCTCCATGCCGGCTGCCTTGAGGGTATTGCCCGTTTCAACGACGTCGGCAATGGCGTCCGCGACGCCGAGGCGCACCGACGATTCCACGGCACCATCCAGGCGGACAACCGTGGCGTTCACGCCGCGCTCGGCGAGGTAGTCGCGCAGGAGGCCGTCGTAGCTGGTGGCCAGGCGCTTGCCTTCAAGCTGTTCGACGCCGGAGAAGTCACCAACGGGGCCGGCGAACCGGAAAGTGGACGGTGCAAAGCCCAGGGGAAGCAGTTCTTCGGCTTCGACCTTGGCGTCGAGCAGGAGGTCCCTTCCCGTGATGCCAACGTCCAACGTTCCCTGGCCGACGTACACAGCGATGTCGCGGGGACGGAGGAAGAAGAACTCGATGTCGTTGTCGGGGTCCACCATGACCAGTTCGCGGGAGTCGCGGCGCTGGCGGTAACCGGCCTCGGACAGCATTGCCGAGGCGGCTTCGGACAGGGATCCCTTGTTGGGGACTGCTACACGGAGCATTGGGGAGACTTTCTTTTTGGAATGGAGGTTTCAGGCACATCGGCCACGCAGCGGGCTCCGCGACGGGTGCGCGGAGTGGCGTGGCTAGAGATGCTTGTAAACGTCTTCCAGGCTGAGGCCCTTGGCGAGCATGAGGACCTGCAGGTGGTACAGCAACTGGGAGATTTCCTCCGCGGCGGCTGCGTCCGATTCGTACTCCGCGGCCATCCACACTTCGGCGGCCTCTTCGACCACTTTCTTGCCAATGCCGTGGATTCCGGAGTCCAGTTCGGCAACCGTGCGCGAACCTGCCGGGCGGGTCGCTGCTTTCTCACTCAGTTCTGCGAACAGCGTCTCGAAATTCTTCACGCCCTCCAGACTACTTGCTCGGGGGCTGTCACCGCTTGTTGGGGCGTTGCATGACGAAGGGGATGTGAGTGAAGACACACCCACATCCCCTCCAGTCCGCGGTTCTAGCTGTACTGCTTCAGCGTTACTGCCGTCGCGAGGGCTGCAGTTACTGCTTCGTGGCCCTTGTCCTCCTGCGAACCCGGCAGGCCGGCACGGTCCAGACCCTGCTGCTCCGTGTCGCAGGTGAGGACGCCGAAGCCTACCGGCACGCCGGTGCGGACGCTGACCTCGGTGAGTCCCGACGTCGCGGCCTGGCAGACGTAGTCGAAGTGCGGCGTTCCGCCGCGGATGACCACGCCGAGCGCCACAACGGCGTCAAAGTGCGGGGCGAGCCTGGCTGCTGCAACGGGAAGCTCGAAACTGCCCGGCACGCGCACCAGAGTGGGCTCTGCGATGCCGGCTTCCTTGGCGGCGCGGAGCGCACCGTCCACCAGTCCGTCCATGATCTGGGTGTGCCAGCTGGCCGCGACAATGGCGAGCCTGAGCTGCGAGGTTTCCTCGGGGTTGAGGGTGGTGAGGTCGATAGTGGGCGCGCCGTGTCCGCTCATGGTGTTCTGTGGATCCGTTCAGTCGTGGTTCTTGTCAATGGGTCGTGCTGCCGGGGTTTTGCCGTTGCTGACAGGCTCTACATCAAGGGCCAGCAGGTGGTCCATCCGGTCTTTTTTGGTCTGCAGGTACCGCAGGTTCTGTTCGCGGGATGGAACCTCGGTGGGAACCATCTCCACAACCGACACTCCGGCCTGGGCAAGGCGATTTTGCTTGTCGGGGTTGTTGCTCAGCAAGCGGACCTCGTGCAGGCCCATCTCGGCCAGGATCTGGCCTGCCGCACTGTAGGAGCGTGCATCCACCGGGAGGCCGAGCTGCTCGTTGGCCTCGACGGTATCGAAACCGGCTTCCTGAAGGGCATAGGCCTTGATCTTGTTGGCCAGCCCAATCCCGCGGCCTTCCTGCCCGCGCAGGTACAGCAGGGTGCCACCCTCAGCGTGGATGAGCTCCAAAGCGAAGGCGAGCTGCTCACCGCAGTCGCAACGGTAGGATCCGAACACGTCTCCGGTGAGGCACTCGGAATGCAGGCGCACCAGGGGTGCCTTGCCGCCCTTGGGCGGGTTCGGTGAACTCACGGCCAGGTGTTCATGACCCGTCTCATGATCGGTCCAGGCCTGGGCGATGAACTCGCCGAAAGCCGTAGGCAGCTGCACGATTGGCCCGCCGCTTACAGAAGGCGGAACGGGGTCCGTGTGGTCGCTGCTGCGTGTTGTCGATGCGGTCATCGCTTCTCCTCGTCTGCCTGTGAATGATGTGCCGTGCCGGACTCTGCCTTCCCAACATATGACACCAGGTCCTCAATGGAGATGAGGGGGCATCCATGCTCGGAGGCGAAGTCGCGCAGGCTGTCCAAGCGCATCATTTCACCGTCGTCATGTACCAACTCTGCGATCACACCCACCGGGGCAAGCCCGGCGAGACGACATAAGTCCACGGCAGCTTCCGTATGTCCCGGACGTTCACGCACTCCACCCTTAACGGCCCGCAGCGGGAAAATATGCCCGGGGCGGGTGATCGATGCGGGTGAGCTCCCCGGGTCAGCCAGGATCCGGGCGGTGAGGGCCCGGTCGGTGGCCGAAATGCCCGTGCTGACGCCGATCGCGGCGTCACACGAAACGGTGTAGGCCGTGCCCTTGGCGTCTTCGTTGATTTCCACCATGGGCGGCAGGATCAGGGCGTCGGCCCGCTCGCCTTCCAGTGGGACGCATATGACGCCCGATGAATACCTGATGGTCCAGCCCATGAGCGCGGGCGTGGCGTGTTGGGCGGCGAAGATGATGTCGCCTTCGTTCTCGCGGTCTTCGTTGTCCACCACGATGACCGCTTTGCCTGCTGCCATGGCAGCGACAGCAGCTTCCACCGGATCGAGGCCGGTGCGACGGTTCGCCGAGGTTCCGGAGTGAGTGGGGACGCTCATCGGGTACTCCCCTGCTGGGGCGCGAAGGACAACAGGCGTTCGGTGTACTTGGCGAGCACATCCACCTCCAGGTTGACGCGTCCACCCACGGGCTTGGCCCCGAGCCCCGTCTCCTCCAGCGTGGTGGGGATGAGTCCCACCTCGAACCATGGCGCGGTCTCCGCGGCTTCGCTGACGGCTGTCACCGTCAGTGAAACACCGTCGACGGCGATCGAGCCCTTCTCCGCGATGTACCGTGCCAACGGGGCAGGCACGCCGAAGCGAAGACGGTCCCAGTTGCCCAGCGCTTCACGCTCCACGAGTTCGCCGACGCCGTCCACGTGGCCTTGCACCACATGGCCGTCGAGGCGGCCGCCGGCAGGAACGCAGCGTTCCAGGTTCACTGTGTCCCCCGGTGACAGCTCACCGATGGTGGTGCGGACGAGGGTCTCCCCCATGACATCGACGCTGAAGTCCTGGCCGTCGATCCGTGTGGCGGTCAGGCACACCCCGTTGACGGCAATTGATCCGCCCAAGGGTAGGCCGTCGGTAGTGGTCGGTGCCTTCAAGCGCAGGGTCGCGCTGGCATCGCCTTCGTGCTCAATGCCCAGTACAGTGCCTTGTTCGGCAATGATTCCGGTAAACATCAGTGTCCTCCTGTGAGATATTCCGCAGCTTCACTGTGCAAAACTTTCTGCGGAACCGAATTCTTGCTGGTGGCGGCCCGGGTGGACCGCAGGTGGAGGCGAAGGTCATTGCCCAAAGTTCGGACAGCTCCGCCTCCGGCGTCGTCCCAGGACCAGTGCTGGGCGTCGGCCAAGGTGGTGATCCCCAGGTCATTGAGTGCGGCCGTTCCGGATCCAAGTAGGGTCGGCGCAAGGTAGATGATCAACTCATCCACCAGGCCGGCCGCCAGGAAGGTGCTGAGTATGCTCGAGCCACCCTCCACCATCACGTGCCGGGCGCCTTCGTCGAAGAGCCGCCCCAGGGCCTGGGCCGGATCCCTGGTGGGCAGGTGCACGAATCGTCCGTCGGTTCCCCGCACTGCGGCGTCGGCGGGAACGTCCCTGAGTCCCATGACTGCCCGCAGTGGCTGGAGTTGGGACAACTCCCCGTCCGGCGTGCGTGCCGTGAGCCGCGGGTTGTCGATCAGCACCGTTCCGGTGCCCACCAGGATCGCGTCGATCAACTCCCTCAAGCCATGGTTGTCTGCCAGTGATTCGGGGCTGGAGATCCATTGGCTGGTGCCGTCCACAGCCGCGATACGGCTGTCCAGTGTCTGCGCAATATGCAGGGTGACGAACGGACGCTTGGCGGCAACGGCTTCAAACCATTCCCGGTTCAGGTCCCGCGCCTCGCCGGCTGCAAGCCCTGAGTGGACTTCAACCCCGGCGGCCCGCAGCGTCCGGGCACCGCCGGCGGCTGGGTCGTGGGGATCGTCGACGGCGTAAACCACCTTGGCGATTCCGGCGGCGATGATGGCCTGTGCGCAGGGGCCGGTGCGGCCTTCGTGGTTGCAGGGCTCGAGGGTGACCACCATGGTGGTCCCGCTGGTGTCGATTCCCTGCCGACGGGCCTCAGAAATGGCGTCAGCTTCGGCGTGGGCCGTTCCGGCGCCACGATGATATCCGGTAGCAAGGTGCTCGCCTTCCGGACTGAGGATCACTGCACCCACCAGCGGGTTCGCCCCCCGTGGGCCGCGAAGCGCCGCAGCCAGTGCGGCCTCCATGGCTCCTTGTTCGGCGGCGCTGCTGGGTTCGGCGGCGCTGCTGGGTTCGGCGCTAATGCTGGGCATGTCCCGGTCATTCATCGGGCCGCTCCTACCGGGGCAGCCCCGGGGTGAACGAGGATCCGTTCGCGCTTCTCGGCCCGCCACCACACGAAGAATCCGGTGAGGGTGAAGAAGCCGTAGAACAGGTACATGACCGCGCTGGCGTAATAACCGGCGCTGAACAGCAGAGGCACGCCTACGATGTCCACTGCGACCCAGATGAGCCAGAATTCAGTCCATCCCCGGGCCATGCCGTAGGTAGCCAGCAGCGACCCCATGAAAGTCCAGGCATCGGCCCAGACCGGGGGGTACGAGCCGAGGGCGTCGAACAGCGGAGTCAACGCGGCGGTGCCTGCGATCATCGCACCGATCAGGGCAATGCGGACCTTGGTACTGGCCCAGCCGGGAACAATCGCCCGGCCCTGCGAGCTCGATTCGCGGCCTTGGCGCCACCGGTACCAGCCGTAGACGGCGACAGCGATGAACATGACCTGCCGCCCGGCCTGGCCCCACAGCGTTGCAGGGGCGGCAGCACCAAAAACGTTGCCGAGGAACACCGTGAGCAGAAGGATGTTGCCGACGATACCCATCGGCCATGCCCAGACTTTTCGGCGCATGCCGCCGAGGGCGCTGAGTAGCCCAAAAATGTTTCCTAGCACTTCGCGTAAGACAAGAGCAGATCCTCCAACGGGGATCTGTGCTTCGAAGAGCCATCGCAGTAAGTCCATGCCGTTCCTTCCCAGTAAGCCGCGATGACTCCGGGGGTGTACGACAGCGCAATGCCGGGCGTCACTGAAGGAACGCCCACGGCATGACTGTACGTGCTTCTCCCATCCAGACTTTAACTGTCGGTACCGGAATTTCACCGATTCAACCGTTCGCCGCCAAGCCCCAAATACCTTGGGTCCTGATGGCTTGCGGGTCGCGGACTATAACCGCCGGTTCGGACTTACACCGACCCCGGAGCACGTATGTGTGTTGTTATTCTGCCACAACTACAAAGAAGTCCAGGCTATTCCCAGCCATCTTCGTAACATCCGTGACGGCCGTCAGGCGTTCGCCGCAGCAGCCTGCCCGGCAGACCGGAGACGGTCGATCGCCTTCGCCGGGTCCTGGTGCCCGTAGACGGCTGACCCCGCCACAAAAACGTTCGCTCCGGCTTCGGCCGCACGGACGATGGTTTCTTCGGTGATGCCACCGTCCACCTGGATTGCGACACCGATGCCCGAGCCATCGATGGCCGCACGGGCGCGTCGAATCTTGGGCAAAGTGATATCAAGGAACGACTGACCGCCGAATCCGGGCTCCACCGTCATGATCAACAGCATGTCCAGCTCACTGAGCATGTCCAGATAGGGCTCCACCGGAGTGGCCGGACGCAACGCCATCCCCGCTTTTGCCCCCCGGGCCCGCAACTCGCGCGCCAGCTTGACCGGCGCCATGGCCGCTTCAGCATGGAAAGTAACCGACGCGACGCCGGCGTCAGCGTACGCCGGAGCCCAGCGGTCGGCGTCGGAAATCATGAGGTGCGCGTCCAGCGGAACCGGACTGACCGCCTGGATCCTCTCAACCACCGGCAAACCTAGTGTCAGGTTCGGCACGAAATGGTTGTCCATGACGTCCACGTGGACGGCGTCGGCGTTGCTGATGCGCTGCAACTCCGCCTCAAGGTTGACGAAGTCCGCGGACAGGATGCTCGGGTTGATACAGCACTGGGACAAGGCAGGCCCTTCGGGTAGTTGGTGCGCGGGACGGCCGCAACGGACGTCCCGTCCGCTGCGGCCTGATGTATGCGGCTACGCTTTCTTGCGGATAACCGCCAGGAACATCGCATCCGTCTGGTGGACATGTGGCCACAGCTGGGCCGTTTGCTCGTTGCCGGCACCCAGGCTGCCGGTGAGGCTGACATGGTCGAGTGCCAGTCCGGCGTCGAGCAGTTCAAGGTCCTCACGCTTGCCCAGCACGTCGCCCACGACAGCGGTTGTTTCTGCCGGGTGCGGCGAGCAGGTCACGTAAGCCACCACACCGCCGGGCCTGACGGCGTCAATTGCCGACTTCAACAGGTCACGCTGCAGCGGGCCGAGATCGCCAATATCCTTCGGTGAGCGGCGCCACCGCGATTCCGGCCGCCGTCGCAAGGCTCCCAAGCCACTGCAGGGGACGTCCACCAGAACACGGTCAAATGCCCCGGGCTGCTCGCTGCCGACGTCGCGTCCATCGCCAGTCCGCACGGTCCAGCTCTCACTGGGAACAGCCGAGAGGGCCTGCTGAACCAGCTTTGCGCGGTGCGGGGCGGGCTCATTAGCCAGGAGGGTGGCCCCGTCACGGTGGGCCAGGGCGGCAAGCAACGCAGCCTTGCCTCCGGGGCCGGCACACAAGTCCAGCCACCGTTCCCCATCCTGCGCAGAACCGTCCAGGGTGACACCGGCCAAGGCGCGGGCAACCAACTGCGAGCCGACGTCCTGGACGCGGGTGGTGCCACGGCGGACCGACTCGAAGCGGCCAAGGTCGCCACCGGCTGAGAGGGCGGAGCCTTCCACCAGTTCGCCCGCGGTGGCGCCGTTTTCGAACGCTTCGTCGAGGTCACCCAGTCCGGGCAACGCCACCAGGTTGACCACCGGTGCTGCGTTGTCGGCTTCAAGGAGTGCGTCGATCTCGGACTTCGGACGCCCGTGGTTCACCAAAGACTGGCGCAGTGCCCGCACAATCCATTCCGGGTGTGCGTGGCGCAGGGCGGCGATTTTGGTCTCATCCGTTTCCTGGTCAAGGAGCGTATCCAGCCACTCATCCCATGTATGCGCCGTGACTTTGCGCAACACGGCGTTGATAAGCGCGGACGGGCCGGCGCCGATGACCGCACGGGCCAAACCAACTGTCTGGTCCAGGGCTGCATGGGCAGGCACACGCATGGACAGCAGTTGGTGCGCGCCAATTCGCAGCGCATCCAGGATGGCCGGATCAAGCTGTTCGAGTGGCCGGTCCACGCACCGGGCCAGGATCGCGTCGTAAGTACCCTGGCCGCGCAGCGCGCCGTAGCTCAGCTCTGTGGCGAAACCGGCATCGCGACGATCCAGGCGGTGCTCGCGGATACGGGCCGGGAGGACAAGGTTCGCGTAGGCGTCCTCGGAAGCGACCGCCCGGAGGACTTCGAAAGCCACCAGTCGCGCCGGGTCGGCGCGGCGCGTGCGCTGTGCGGGAGCATTGGTGGAGAAACCGCGCTGCGGTCCCCTGTTGCGTTCCCGGCCCTGGGCATTGCGCTTGCTCCCCTGTCCGCCACGGTTCGCTTGCCCGTCGCGGTTGCCCTGTCCGCCACCGTCCCGGCTCCCGCTGTTGTTGGGGCCTCGCCGGCCGGACTCGCTCATTCGAATACCACTCTCTCGGGTGCTGCCAAGCCGCGGGCCCAATCGGCCGGCGACATCATTTTCTTACCGGCCGGCTGAATCCGGCCAAGCTCTACGGCGTGGGAACCCGTTCCCACCAGAACAGATTTTGCTTCCACACGGATGGTCCCCGGCGCCAGGTCCTTCACATCGGGCCGTGGCAGCACAGGTTCGAGTTTGACTCTCTGGCCTTCCAAAGTGGTCCATGCCCCTGGTTCGGGAGTGACGCCCCTGGCCCTCCGATTGATGGCAAGAGCCGGCTGCGTCCAGTCGAGCCGCCCATCATCCAGCGTCAGTTTGGGAGCCAAAGACACTTCACCGGCCTGCGGTTGCGCAACGGCATGTCCGGCATCTATCGCGGAGAGCGTCTGGCTGAGCAGTACGGCTCCGCTCACCGAGAGGCGGCCCAAGAGGTCACCGGCGGTGTCGTCAGGGCGGACGGTCTCGGTGAGCGTCCCGAAGACAGGCCCGGTATCCAGGCCTTCCTCCAGTTGGAAGGTCGCGGCCCCCGTGATGTCGTCGCCCGCGATGATGGAACGCTGGACGGGTGCGGCACCGCGCCACGCCGGCAGCAACGAGAAGTGCAGGTTTATCCAGCCGTGGGTGGGAACGCCCAGCGCTGCGGGCGGAACGATTCCCCCGTAGGCCACAATGGCGGCAACATCGGGAGCGCATTCCGCAATGCGGGAGGTTGTGTCCGCGTCTACCTTCGCTGCCCTGATGACATCTATGCCAAGTTCGGCTGCCCTGGCTGCCACCGGAGACGGGGTCAGGATGCGCTTGCGGCCCAGGGGTGCGTCCGGTCGCGTCAGGACGGCCACGACGTCGAACCCGGCTTTGACAAGCGCGTCCAACGACGGGACCGCGACAGCGGGAGTTCCCGCGAAAAGTACCCTCACTCGGGAACCCCGAAGCTGCCGCCACCAAAACTGGAACCAACCGTGTTGGCGCGCTTGGAGGTGGTTTGCTCCGTGATGGCGTGGTAGTTGGCGTTACGGATGGCCCGGAGAGCCGCCTTCCGGTCCTCGCCCTCCAGACGATCGGTGTACAAGACACCGTCCAGGTGATCGGTTTCATGTTGGAAGCATCGGGCCAACATGCCCTCGGCTTCCACGGAAACCGGGTTGCCGTTAAGGTCCACTCCGGTTGCCTTCGTGGCCCGGTAGCGTCGCACCGGGAAGCCCAAACCGGGAATGGAGAGGCAGCCTTCAACTTCGTCGGGTTGGAAATCCTCGCTGTTTTCCAGGACGGGGTTGATGATGTGGCCCTCCACGCCACCGATGCGGTACGTGAAAACACGCTGGCTGACCCCGACCTGGGGTGCAGCAAGGCCCGCGCCCTCAACGTCCTCCATCGTTTCGGTCATGTCAGCTACCAGCTTGGCGAGCTCCGGACCGAATTCAGTAACGGGATCGGCTACGGTGCGCAACACCGGATCCCCAATGATTCGGATACTCATAATTGCCATGTGCCGTCAGTCCTCACGATCGTCAAACCCAGCTCCGGGTGATGCGGAGCCTAGGCCAGTTTAGTTGAGGTCACAGTGCTGCCGCTGATCCTTGCCCTGCTCCGGCCGTTGCGAACACGGGCGGAGCGATAGGGAGCAGCGCCTGTCCGGCGGCAGTAACGTCTGCCGACATTTCCCATACCCGACGCAAAGCGCAAAACTTCCACCAGTGGTGCTTAAGGATCTCAGGGTTGGCCCGTTGCGGCCGCACTTCAGTTTCCCCCACTGCAACAGCCAGCAACATGGGATTGTCGCCGTACTTCCAGGGTTCCCATTGGCCAGTCACAGGGTCCACCAGGCTTTCTTCGGCCTTCATTCCTGCAGTGAGCTGCATGACTACTTTGTCGTCAAGGGCCTTAACTGTCCCATCCCGGGTTGTCCCCTTGGTCTTGTAATCGATGAGGCATATGCGCCCATTGATCCGGGCAACAAGGTCCAAAGTCCCCGCGTAGCCCACCGTCGAGTTCCAGACCGTGATCTCCGGCGCCAGTGGCTCAACTTGGTAGAGCTCCCACCACTCATCGAACCGGGCCGCGAAAGCCTGCTCGCCGTGTGCGGCCAGGTCTTCCCGGCATTCCTCCGTGCGGTGCGGCCGTCCCATCGCGCGCAAAGCCACCTGCTCGCAGTACGTATGCACCCTGTCACCGCGGGCGGCAGCCTGGTCCCGGTAAAGCTCGGCGGCCTTGGAAGCCTTGTTGATTGCCTGGCGGAGTTTTGCCGGACTTCCAAGAATCGCAGGAAGCTCGGGGTCGGCAGCCAAGCTGCTTGCACCCATGTAACTGAACCATCCGTCCAGGGCGTGGGCGTGCTGGCCGATCACCGTGGTGATGGATGGCACGGAGAATTGCTCGGTAGTAGAGCGGGCGTACATCCGGCCGTAGTCAGTAGCGTGGGCAAGCAGTGGAGCAGTCATATAAAGACTTTGTCACAGAGGACCGACAGAATTCTCCGGCGGGAAGATCGCTTCGAGCAGTTCCGGCGGCAGGTGGGTGAGTTTGCGGGCCAGAACGGGAGCAAACACGGCAAGATCCGCGAACGCTTGCGCTGGTTCTTCAGGGGCTGGGGGCTGTTCTTGTTCGTGCACGCTGGACTTGTGCGCGAACCACTGAATTCGTGACGCTGAAACGGGCAGGACCGGCCAGGAAACCTCACCAGGCAACAAAAAGCCCCGCCCGGACTGACTCAGCAGTCCAAGCGGGGTTCCCGGTTGGTGGGCGATACTGGGTTCGAACCAGTGACCTCTTCGGTGTGAACGAAGCGCGCTACCACTGCGCCAATCGCCCGGGTGCATAGAAAACACTAACGGACCACGGCCGGAATACAAAACGGGCCTGGAGTTCACCGCCGCCCGCTAACTACAACAGTGGAATTACAGCCGTGAAACTCTCCCGGATCCGCGTAATTGCAGGGATCCGGCCGCCTCTGCCGTCAAAAGCGAGCGTCCGATTTGGAGTTTGCAGGAACCTCCTATAGAGTTTTTACTCGTCGGAAAGCGACGGAATGCCTGAAGGGCTGCCCGCCGAAACGACACTGCGGACGTAGCTCAGCTGGTAGAGCACCACCTTGCCAAGGTGGATGTCGCGAGTTCGAATCTCGTCGTCCGCTCGCAAGGCACTGTCAAGGCAAGAATTCCCCGGAATCCTGCTTACACGGTGGGTTGGCCGAGAGGCGAGGCAGCGGCCTGCAAAGCCGTATACACGGGTTCGAATCCCGTACCCACCTCGGTGAAAACCATGTCTTCCAGCTTTTGCTGGATGCATGGGCGATTGGCGCAGCGGTAGCGCGCTTCCCTGACACGGAAGAGGTCACTGGTTCGATCCCAGTATCGCCCACCAGAACAAGGCAACTTGTTTGTTGTTGAAAGCCACGCATCAGCATGGCAGGCAACATGTGCGGACGTAGCTCAGCTGGTAGAGCACCACCTTGCCAAGGTGGATGTCGCGAGTTCGAATCTCGTCGTCCGCTCTCCTTTTATGAAGGACCCGGTAACGGGCGATTGGCGCAGCGGTAGCGCGCTTCCCTGACACGGAAGAGGTCACTGGTTCGATCCCAGTATCGCCCACCAAAACAAGGCAACTTGTTTGTTGTTGAAAGCCACGCATCAGCATGGCAGGCAACATGTGCGGACGTAGCTCAGCTGGTAGAGCACCACCTTGCCAAG